>NZ_VOBA01000001.1:0-631789 GCF_008369165.1 Dietzia sp. ANT_WB102 | reverse complement strand
AGACCGCCAGAGTTGGTCGAGTTCACGGCCACGCCGTCACCGGTGTACGCCTCGGACTGCACGTCGATCTGCGAGCCATCGGCGGGGGCCACGACCTGGGTGATCGGCAGCCCGAAGGCGGTGGCGAACTCGTGGTCGCGGGAATCGTGGGCCGGCACGGCCATGATCGCGCCGGTGCCGTACCCCATGAGCACGTAGTCAGCCACGAATACGGGGATCTGCTCGCCGTTGACCGGGTTGACGGCGTGGACGCCGAGAAAAACGCCGGTCTTCTCCTTGTTCTCCTGTCGCTCCAGGTCAGACTTACGTGCCGCACGGCGGCGGTACTCCACCACGGCCTCGGCGGGAGAGGAGTGGCCGCCGGTCCACCGCTCGTCACGCTCGCCGCCGGGAAGCTCAGGCCAGAATGGTCCGGCCAGCTCGTCGACCAGCGGGTGCTCGGGCGACAGCACCATGTAGGTGGCGCCGAAGAGCGTGTCCGGGCGGGTCGTGAAGACCTCGATGGGCTCGTCGGCCACCGAGAAGCGCACGCGGGCGCCCTGCGAGCGCCCAATCCAGTTGCGCTGCATGGACTTGACCTTGTCGGTCCAATCGAGCCTGTCTAGATCATCGACCAGACGGTCGGCGTATGCGGTGATCCGCATCATCCACTGGGAGAAGTTCTTGCGGAAGACGGGGAAGTTGCCGCGCTCGGAGCGTCCCTCGGCGGTGACCTCCTCGTTGGCCAGCACGGTACCGAGTCCCGGGCACCAGTTGACGGTGGAATCGGAGAGGTACACCAGTCGGTGGGCGTCGAGGACCTTCTCCTGCTCTGCGCGCGACAGCTCCGCCCAGTCCCGACCGGCATGTTCACCCGGGAGGGGGCGGGTTCCGGAGGCGAACTGTTCGATGAGCTCGGAGAGGGGCCTGGCGCGGCCAGTCCGTGTGGGGTGCTCGCGTCCGTCTGTGGTGCGGGCAGGGGCCTGGGGGTCGTACCAGGATCCATGGATCTGCAGGAAGATCCATTGGGTCCAGCGGTAGAAATCGGTGTCGGTGGTGGCAAACACGCGGCGGCGGTCGTGTCCCAATCCGAGGCGACCGAGCTGACGCTCCATGTTGGCGATGTTGGACTCGGTCGTCACCCGCGGGTGCTGTCCGGTCTGCACCGCGTACTGCTCTGCAGGCAGGCCGAACGCGTCGTATCCGAGGGTGTGGAGGACGTTAGTGCCCAGCATCCGGTTGAAGCGGGCGAAGACGTCGGTGGCGATGTACCCGAGCGGGTGCCCGACGTGCAGTCCGGCGCCCGAGGGGTACGGGAACATGTCCTGGACGAACAACTTGCTCTCTGGCGGTGCAGCTCCGTCGGGGTCCGCGAGGGGGCCGACCGGGTTCGGGGCCTCGAACGTGCCGCGCGCGGCCCATTCGGTCTGCCAGCGCGACTCGATCTGGCCGGCCAGGGCGGCTCCGTAGCGGTGGGCCGGTCCGGTGTCGGACTGCGAACCGCTGTCGGAATGCACTCCGGTGACGGTCTGGTCGCTGTTGCTCACGGTTGTCTGCTCTCCCTGGTATCGCCGGTGCCCACACGCAGGCGAAGTCCAGCCTAAACCCTGCTCTCAGCCAAGCATCGTGAGGCTCCGAGGGCACGGGGAACGGATCCTCGGGGGGTGCTGTTGCGCTGCTTAGAGTTTTGCCGGCCCGGGTGTCGCCGATACTTGTGCGGTGACCGTCGATCGAGCGGTGCTGTTGCAAAGTGGACGGAGTCACTGGATGAGGGCGGCGTGAACAGCGGCCGGCCACAGCCGGTGGAGTAGTTCCTACAGGTGCTGGAAGGCCTTGGTGACGATGACGGCATCGGGGTTGGGAGCGTCATAGGCGAATAGTCTGCCTTGGCCTTTGCGGAGGGAGTGCATGGCTTCCATGCCTTGCAGGGCTCGGTAAGCGCTGGTCGGGGTCTTGAACCCGGATTTGGGTCCTAAGATGCGTTTCCAGTCGACCGTGGTCGCCTCCGATGACGTTGTTGCAGTACTTTGACCTGCGATGTTCCACTTCTGGTGGCATTTTCCCTCAGCTTTGAGAGCGGTGATCGCTGCTGCCAGTGCCGGATTTTTGTCCGTGCAGATGACCCGAGGTTGCCCATGGTGGCGTGTCGAGCGCAGGGTCTTGGCCAAGAAGCGTTTCGCGGAGGCCGTTGATCGGCGAGTGGACAGGTAGAAGTCCAGGGTGTCGCCTCGTTTAGTGACAGCGCGGTAGAGGTAGCACCACTTTCCGCCGATGCGGATGTAGGTTTCGTCGACGCGCCAGGAGTCTGCTCCCCACCGGGGCGAAGCGTCGGTACCAGCGGGTCTGTGTATCCAGCTCAGGCCCGTACTTCTGGACCCACCGGAAGATCGTCGTGTGGTCCACGGCCACGCCGCGCTGAAGTAAGCATCTCCTCGAGCTCCCTGTAAGAGATGCCGTAACGGCAGTACCAACGCACCGCCCAGAGGATGACCTCACGCGGGTAGTGACGACCGGAGAAGATGCTCATACCCCCGAACCTGCCACCAGGGGGCCCGGCAGCGAGTTGCGGCCGGTCAACTTTGCAACAGCACTCTTTGCCCGTCCAGTGGGATGGTCTTATTCCCGACCCTAAGTTCCGAAATGGCTCCACTCCGTCTCACATCTGACAAAAGTCGAATTTGAGCAGGCGCGAATCAGTATGTCCAGGTAGTTTTCCGAGTCACTGCTGAAGCGCCCGCCAGGGCCGACTGAGGAGCGACGGATGTTCAAGAAGGTCTTGGTCGCCAATCGCGGAGAGATCGCGATTCGAGCGTTTCGTGCGGCTTACGAGTTGGGCGTGAGCACGGTGGCGGTGTTCCCCTTTGAGGACCGCAACTCGGTGCATCGATTGAAGGCGGACGAGTCGTATCAAATCGGTGACTCCGGGCACCCAGTTCGGGCGTACCTGTCGGTGGAGGAGATCGTCCGCGTTGCACAGCACGCTGGCGCGGATGCGGTGCACCCCGGTTATGGGTTCCTATCGGAGAACCCGGACCTCTCGGCAGCATGTGAGGCCGCGGGGATCACCTTCGTTGGCCCACCTACCCGGGTCCTCGAGTTGGTTGGGGACAAGTCCCGGGCAGTGACCGCCGCACGAGAAGCGGGCCTACCGGTACTGCGCTCATCGGCGCCGTCGGCTCATCCCGAGGAGTTGATGGAGGCGGCAGCAGCGATGACATTCCCGCTGTTCGTCAAAGCCGTTGCTGGTGGTGGCGGGCGGGGAATGCGCCGCGTGGAGCGGATCGAGGAGCTCACCGAAGCGCTCGAGGCCGCGTCTCGAGAGGCGGAGTCAGCCTTCGGCGATCCGACCGTCTTCCTCGAGCAGGCGGTGATCAATCCCCGACACATCGAGGTCCAGATCCTCGCCGACAACTTCGGCGATGTCGTCCACCTCTACGAGCGAGACTGCAGCCTGCAGCGCCGACACCAGAAGGTCGTGGAACTGGCGCCAGCCCCGAACTTGCCGACAGAATTGCGTGAACGGATGTGCTCCGACGCCGTTGCGTTTGCCCGTCACATCGGTTATTCCTGCGCCGGAACCGTGGAGTTCCTCCTCGACGAACTCGGCAAGCACGTGTTCATCGAGATGAATCCTCGCATCCAGGTCGAGCACACGGTGACCGAGGAGATCACCGACGTCGACCTGGTTGGTGCACAATTGCGGATCGCCGCCGGGGAGTCACTGGCGGACCTCGGGCTGAGTCAGGAACAGATCACCATCCGCGGGGCCGCGCTGCAGTGTCGCATCACCACGGAGGACCCCAGCAATGGCTTCCGGCCCGACACCGGCCGGATTACTGCCTACCGGACGCCTGGTGGGGCCGGAGTCCGGCTCGACGGTGGGACAACGCTCGGTGCCGAGGTGACCGCTCATTTCGATTCGATGCTGGTCAAGCTCACCTGCCGTGGCCACGACCTCGGCGTCGCGATGTCGCGGGCGAGGCGCGCACTTGCCGAGTTCCGGATCCGTGGTGTGGCAACGAACGTGTCGTTCCTGCAGGCAGTATTGGACGATCCAGACTTTCGCGCAGGCTTGGTGACCACCTCGTTCATCGAGGAGCGTCCGCAATTGTTGAGAGCACGCCCGTCGGCTGATCGGGGCACCCGCATCCTGACCTATCTCGCCGACGTCACAGTGAACAAACCCCACGGTGACCGGCCGACAACGGTGTATCCACGGGACAAGCTCCCTGCTCTGGACAGCGACGCGAGGACATCCCCGCCGGACGGGTCACGGCAGCGACTGCTCGCTCTGGGCCCCCAGGGTTTCGCCGCCGATCTACGGGAACGACCGCAACTCGCCGTAACCGATACAACTTTCCGGGATGCCCATCAGTCACTACTGGCGACTCGTCTTCGCACCAACGACCTTCTCACCGTGGCGCCTCACATTGCAGCACTCACCCCGGAACTCTTGTCGGTGGAATGCTGGGGTGGGGCGACCTACGACGTGGCGCTGCGCTTCCTGAAGGAGGACCCCTGGGAGCGGTTAGGGCAGATGCGCGAGTCCATTCCCAACATCTGTCTGCAGATGTT
This sequence comes from Dietzia sp. ANT_WB102, assembly GCF_008369165.1. NCBI lineage: Bacteria > Bacillati > Actinomycetota > Actinomycetes > Mycobacteriales > Dietziaceae > Dietzia > Dietzia sp. ANT_WB102. The sequence continues at coordinate 627,235 of NZ_VOBA01000001.1, read as the reverse complement.
GCTCCGAGGGGCCAACACGGTCGGATACTCCCCCCAGCCGAAAAAGGTCACGTCAGCGTTTATCGCGGAGGCCACCGACGTCGGTGTCGACATCTTTCGCATTTTCGACGCCCTGAACAACGTCGAGGCGATGCGCCCGGCCATCGACGCGGTCCGCTTGACCGGAACCTCCGTCGCCGAGGTCGCGATGAGCTACACCGGCGACCTCTCCGATCCGGCCGAGGAGCTTTACACCCTCGACTACTACCTGCGGCTGGCCGAGAGCATTGTCGAAGCCGGAGCGCACGTCATCGCTATCAAGGACATGGCGGGACTACTGCGGGCACCAGCTGCAACCCTCCTGATCGGCGCCTTGCGTGCGGAATTCGACCTCCCGATTCATGTGCACACCCACGACACCCCGGGAGGTCAGCTCGCCACCTACATGGCTGCGTGGGAGGCCGGCGCGGATGTAGTAGACGGTGCGAGTGCCGCCCTCGCGGGGACAACGAGCCAGCCCGCGCTGTCGTCGATCGTGGCGGCGACCGCCCACACCACACGCGACACCGGGCTCGACCTCGCTTCGGTATGCGCCTTGGAACCGTACTGGGAGGCGGTGCGCAAGGTGTACGCACCGTTCGAGTCCGGGCTCCCGGCGCCAACCGGTCGCGTCTACACCCACGAGATTCCCGGCGGACAGCTGTCCAATCTCCGACAGCAAGCACAGTCGCTGGGACTGGCCGAGCGATTCGAGGCGATTGAAGACGCTTATGCCGACGCTGACCGGATGCTGGGGCGCCTCATCAAGGTCACCCCGTCGTCTAAGGTGGTCGGCGACCTCGCCCTCACCCTGGTCGGCCGCGGGATCACTGCCGACGACTTCGCAGCAGACCCGGCGGCCTACGACATACCCGACTCTGTAGTTGGCTTCCTCAACGGAGACCTAGGCGACCCCGCCGGTGGATGGCCCGAGCCGTTACGCAGCAACGCACTGAAGGGTCGGCCGATGCCACGGCCGAGTGCGCCGCTCACTGCCGTAGATGACGCCGTTCTGGACGAACCTGGGCGAGACCGGCAGCGGACTCTGAACCGCGTGCTGTTCCCCGACCCGACCATGCATTTCGACACGCACCGAGACTGCTATGGTGACACGTCCCGGCTCTCGTCGAACCAGTTCTTCTACGGACTACGCCGAGGCGACGAGCACCGTGTTGAGCTCGAACCCGGGGTGGAACTCCTCATAGGTCTTGAGGCTATCGGCGAGCCGGACGAGCAGGGAAACCGGACGGTGATGTGCGTCCTCAACGGTCAGCTGCGGCCTGTGCGAGTCCGCGACCGATCCGTCGGCGTCGACGTCCCAGTCGCAGAGAAGGCCGAATCAGGCAACCATCTCCACGTCGCCGCCCCGTTCGCCGGCGTCGTCTCTGCCACGGTGGAAGTCGGAGACCGACTCGAGCCCGGTGCAACGGTCGCGAGTATCGAGGCGATGAAGATGGACGCAGCAGTGACCACCTCCCGCGGCGGCACCGTTGCGCGGATCGCCATCTCCGGAGTTACCCAGGTCGAGGCAGGGGACCTGATCCTCACGCTCAGCGAGTGACCAGAACTGATGAGACAGGCGCCCTGAGGGCAGTCTTCGCGGTTAGGGCGGGCGGACCGGTGATGTCTCGATATGCGACACGACATCGAGGCCGGTGACGGGAACATAGATCCGAGGCCGTGCTCTGACGTCGTACGGTCCGCGTTTTGTTTTCCCGTTCCGAGCGAGGAGTCCTCATGATTTGGATCAACGTGAAATTCACCGTCAAGCCCGAGTCAGTCGACCGCTGGCTCGCCGAGACACGCGAGTACACCGAAGCCACCCGCGCTGAGCCCGGTAACCTCTGGTTCTTCTGGACCAGGTCCGTCGACGAGGGCAACGTCTTTCTCCTGTGCGAGGGTTTTGCCGACGACGGGGCCGAGGCCCACGTCAACTCCGACCACTTCGCCAAGGGCATTGAAGCCATGAAGCCGATGCTCGTCACAACCCCCGACATCATCAGCCGCCAGGTCGACGGCGAGGGTTGGGACAAGATGGGTGAAATACAGATCGGCTGACAAAAACACATGAGCGGCCCGGCATAGAAATGCCGGGCCGCTCAGTGCCCCTACACCCGACCGAGGACGCCAGTAACCGGAAGGATGTAGTGGATCAGCGACAACGTGCCTACTCTCCGCCCTGAACCGCGGGACGCAGGTCGGGGCGGAGAGCTTGTCGGTAGCGGGGCGGTCAGTAGATGTTCGACGGTCGGACCATTCCCTCGGCCAGGTCTCCGAAACCGGGGGCCATTACGGCGCCGGGGTTCGGACCGACCTCTTCGACGATCGCTGTCTCGGTGGTGATGAGCAGTCCAGCGATGGATGCTGCTGCCTCGAACGCGGCGCGCGTCACCTTCAAGGGGTCCACGATGCCGGCTTCGAAGAGGTCGACATACTCTCCCGCCATGGCGTCGAAGCCCTCCTCGGCCGTCATTTTCGTCACCGCCTTGACGACAGCGACGCCGTCGTAACCCGCGTTGTCGGCGATGAGCCTCAACGGCTCAGACACGGCGACGGCCACCACTTCCCGTCCGATGGCTTCGTCTCCGGTGAGTTCAATTAGGCCGAGCGCCTCCCTCGCATGCGCGAGCGCGGCCCCTCCGCCGGCGACGACCCCCTCCTCTAGCGCAGCCCTGGCCGCACAAAGAGCGTCCTCCACCCGCATCAGCCGTTCTTTGAGCTCCACGGATGTAGCACCGCCGACCTTGATCGAGGCGACCGTCCCAGAAAGCCTCGACTGCCGGAGTTGCAGTGAATCCTTATCGTGGTCGATCTTTGCGCGCTCGAGCTGTGATCCGATCTGCTGGATGCGGGCCTCGATCTCAGATGGGTCCCCGTGACCTCCGATGATGGTGGTGATGTCCTCCGTGATGGTGATCCGGTCGCAACCTCCGAAGTGCCGCTCGGTGATTTCGGCGAGTTCCAGACCGGAGTCCTTGGCAACTACCCGGCCGCCCAGTGCATAGGCGAGGTCCTCCAGCTCAGAGATCCGGCGGTGCCCGAAGCCCGGTGCCCGCACGACACAAGATTGGAACGTTCCGTGCACGTTCCCGGAAGTAAGCATCTGCAGCGCGGGACCGTCAACGTCCTCCGCAATCAGAACCAACGGCCGGTCTGATCGACGCGCGGCTTCCACGACGGGCATGAGCTCCTGCACCTGGCTGATCTTCTGGTTGGTGAGCAGGATCGCCGGGTTCTCGAGGACCGCCTCCATGCGTTCGCGATCGGTGACCATGTACGGCGAGATGTAACCGTGATCGAACGAGATGCCGTCGACTACTTCGACGCTGATTCCGGGAGTCTCCGTCTCCTCGACATCGACCACCCCGTTGCGCCCGACGAACTCCATCGCCCGGGCGATCGCGTCGCCGATTGCTTCATCGTCCCCGGCCGCGAGGGTAGCTATGTGTCGGACCTGCTCGGTACCCGAAACCTCTCGCGCCTTTTCCCGGAGCGCTTCGACGAGAACGGGGACTGCCTTGTCCATCCCGCGGCGCACCCTCATCGGGTTGGCGCCGCTGTCGACGGCCTTGAGTCCCGCCGCCACCAGCGCCTGGGCGAGGACAGTCGCGGTGGTGGTGCCGTCGCCCACCTGTCCGTTGGTCTTCATTGCCGCCTCTTTGACGAGCTGGGCCCCCATGTTTGCGAACGGTTCGGAGAAATGAATATCCCTCGCGATCGTGACACCGTCGTTGGTGATAGTCGGCGGACCTGTCATCTTCTCGAGTACCGCGTTGCGCCCCTTCGGTCCAAGCGTCACTTTGATCGCATCGGCGAGCCCGTCGACGCCTGCCTTTAACCTCAAGCGCGCGTCACTGTTGAAGCGAATTTCCTTGGCCATGGCTGTCTCTCCTGTGCTGGGTTCCGGTGTCATCCGACGACACCGGCGAAAGAACATGTGGGGCTCCGTGTCGGCCCGTGAGCCGGCTCCGGAGGAGGGAAAATAACGGGATCAGGGCACGAGAATCGCTCTACCGCGCACCCGGCCCGCGACGAGATCGTCGATCGCCTTCTGAAAGTCGTCGAGCGAGTACTTCTGGGTGTGCAGCGTGACCTTTCCCTGGGCCGTGAGCGCCATCAGTTCCTTCAGGTCGTTGTAGGTGCCGACCAGGTTTCCGATGATGTTGCGTTCTGAGGAGACCAGATCGATGGTCGGGATGACGATGTCCTCGCCGTAGCCGACCACGTGGTACTCCCCGTTGCGCTTGGTCATCGCGAGACCCTGTGAAGTCGAGCCTCCTTCACCGACGAAGTCGATCACGACCTCTGCTCCGGCCCCGCCGGTGAGTTCGAGAACCTTGTCAACCTGCGAGCTGTCCGCCACGACCGTCATGTCCGCCCCGATCTCTTCGGCTAGCTGGAGTGCCTCCGGGTTGCGGTCGATCACCACCAGCCGGGCCGGGGAGAGCGCCTTGAGGCACTGGATACCGATGTGTCCCAGGCCACCGGCGCCGATCATGACGCAGGTGTCGCCCGCGCGGAGCTTCGCGGCAGCCTTCGCGACCACGTGATACGCGGTGAGACCCGCATCAGCTAGCGCGGCGACATCTGCCGGTTCGAGAGAGTCGTCGAGTTTCACACATGACCGAGCACTGGTGAGTAGGTATTCGGCGTACCCGCCGTCAGCGCCGATTCCCGGGAACGTCTGCTCCTCGCAGTGGCAGTCCTGGCCGTCGCGGCACGGGCCGCACAGTCCACAGGTGATCAGCGGGTGGCAGATCACCTTGTCGCCGACGGTGACGTTTGTCACCGCAGCGCCGACAGCGTGTACCCAACCAGCGTTCTCGTGACCGATCGTATAAGGCAACGTGACGCCTGACTTCTCGCGCCACTGCTCCTCGATCACGTGCAGGTCGGTTCGACACACCCCGGCTGCACCGATTCGCACGATCACGTCCAGCGGGCCCGAAATCTCGGGTTCGGGGACGTCGTGCATCTCCATGTTCTGGTGGTATTCGACCACCCGGACGGCCCTCATAGTGCGCTCCTTGAATCGGTGATGCGCGTGCTCATGTCCCCGCCCTCGGCGTCGGAGTAGCGAGTGGCGAGCAGACCGCGGCAGTAGTGCGAGTTGCCATCGATCGAGACGCGTGCCACTCGGGCGAACTTGAGCTTGATGGGGATCTGTTCGTCGGGCACCGGCGTACCGTCTTCGGTCACCATCACCGGGGCGTCATCGCTGGCAGGGAGTCCGATCGCCTCCCGTCGTCGGAGAAGCGCCTCCGTGGTCTTGGTCGGCGGAAGATCTGCGAGCTGAACAGAACCCAGGTCCTCCACCCGCAGATCGGGGTTCGACTTAAGGAGCCGCTGCAGGCTTCGTTCCATCGCCGCCGTATGGGCCTTCTTCTTGAACGTGGCGCGGAGTTCGTCGAGCGACTCCCGCGCCTCCGTTCCGAAGGTGCCCTGATAGCCGGCCTCGGCAGCGAGACCAGCATTGATCTTGGGCGAATCGTGGTGGTCGTCGAGCTCGACCACCACTCTTCCGATCCCTGGGACCTCCTTCAGCGCGTCCTGGGCATCCGAGGCCATGAGGTAGGCGAAGTTCGGCGCGCAGAACGACGTCGGGAGTCTGAGGTGGACGGACACTCCGTGGTCATCGATGTCCACCGAGCGGACGAATCCCAGGTCGGTCACGGGTTCGTCCAGCTCGGGGTCCACGACGGTGTCCAGCGCTGCCCATACCTTATCGGGCAGAGAGGTGATCGTGGCGGTCATCGCGATCAGGCCTCCGCCCCTGCGGCGACTTCCTGCTTCGGCTTGTCCGCATCGGACCCACCGGGCACCTGGAACTCCTCGGGCACCTCGATGTCGTACATTGCCGCAGTGTTGAGACCGAGGATCCGCTTCTTGTTCTCGACCGTGATCTGGCCGTACTCCTCCTGCATGTCCTCCGGGATCTGGAAGTCGAGGAAGGCCTCGATCAGCCACTTCGGCTTCCACAGCGCGTAGTCCGAAGAGAACTGCATTTTCTCGTCGCCGATCCAGTACAGCATCTCCCCGATCATCTCCGCGAAGTAGCGCGGGCGGGTGTGGATGAACGGCATCACGACGGACAGGCCGGCGTGCACGTTCGACTCCTGGGTGGCGATCCAGCAGAACTCGTCCAGACGTGGCAGACCGCAATGTTCCACGATGAAGTTAAGTTCCGTGTAGTCCGAGGCGACCGGGTCAACATCGCGCACGCTGAACGCATCCATGTCCAGCGGCCTGAGCGTCGGCCCCTTATGGATATGAATGTTCTTGATCCCCAGTTCGATGCACTTCTCCAGGTAACGTCGCGACCACGGATCGTCGAGCCGGTATCCGCGGGAGTCTCCGTGCCACTCGGCCGTGTACAGCTTCACGCCCTTGAGGTTGTACTTCTCAGCGTCCTTCTCGAGCTGCGTGAGTCCCGACTCCTCAAAACGCGGATCGTAGGCATGGTTGTACGTCACACGCTCAGGATTGTCCTGGGCGAACTTCCAGTTGACCTCGTTCGGGGAGAACGTGTCGTGGTAGAAATCCGTGAGCATGGTCGTCTGCAGGATCGCGTGATCGACCTGGCCTTCTTCAAAGACATCCCGTTCCACGCCCTCTGGGCCGTAGTAGAGGAAATCGTCGTACGCCCACTTCTCCTCGTCTGGGGAGAGATTTGAGTGATACCCGAAGAACGTGTCGATGAACTGCTTGCCGTGGATGTTCTTATAATTCTCGGGCCGGCCATCCCAGATATGGATATGGCTGTCGACGATGAAGTATTTTTCTCCATTGTGCGTATACATGGCGTCCATAGCTCCTGTTATGAGTGGTGGAAATTCGAGGTGAACAATGCCGGGAGGGGCATGCCCTCCCAGGGCCACGACGCAGGCGCCTCGCGGCCCGGGAGCGGAAAAGTTAGGTCAAGACCTTCACGGGCTCTCCGTCGCAGTGAGGGTGAAGCCGATGTATTCCGCGGCCGCCTCCGGGCTCGCGAAGATCATCGTCTTGTCGTCCAGGTGGACCATCCGGCCGTAGTGGGTCGATGAGATTTCCTCGAAGGTCATCTCGTTGAAGTCCTCACCGAGCGCATCGCTGAGCTCGTCGTAGTCGAACACCAACTTCTCGCCGCCGTCCACGCGGATCATTGACGGATACTCGACCAATTCGACCCCGGGCTTGCCCTTCATCACCTCGGCGACCACCTGGCCGACCGGTGTGTTCATCAGCGTCACTCCGCACATGTTGGAGAATGTCGCTTCCGCACCGAATATCATCTCGCTCATGACTGCAGCTCCTTCGGGATTTCCAACTCGAGCTCTTCGAGCAGAATCGAGAATTTCTGACTGGCCAACTCACAGGACGTCGTGAACGTCACCGGCTTCTCAGCAGGCTGCGACCAGATGGGCTGCAGAGCAGTGGCCGCTGCGACCGCCTTCGGCATCCACTTGGCCAACCACTGGCCGAACAACTCCTTGTTGGCTTCACCGTGGACCTCGTCGCGCACGAGCATGCGAAACAGTGACCGGGTGTACTTGAGGTCTCGGTCGTAATCGTTCTCGCCCGTGCCGACGATGGTCGGCGTGATGTAGTCGCCATTCTGCGCAGCAATCTGCATGACCAGTTCTGAGCGGAACAGAGCTCCGACCAGCTGTTCAAAGACGACGTTCGTCGCGAACAGGAGCTCGCACCAGTCCCCCGTCGCCGTGAGTTCCTCGACGAGCCTGCGGGTCGGCTGCCATTCCGGGGACGACTGCCAGACTTCCTTGTGGATCTCACCGTCGAACTCTTCGAGTTCCTCCGATAGATCCAGGTTGAACAGGGCCAGATCCTGGGCGAAACGCATCTTATGCGCTGCGTTGACCGCGACCGCGGTGTTGATCATGTTGGTCGGCCCTGAGCGCTGGATGGCCGTGAACACATGCAAGGCCAGGCCGTTCTCGGCATGCATCCACGCACCGATGTTGCGTGCGACGAAGGACGTCCACGCGCTGTTCCAGCCCGCATAGGCGTGTGCTCGCTTCGCGTTTTCGAGGCACAACTGCACCTGCCGGACGACCGCCGCGTTGTTGCGGTAGATGGTCTGTTCCCACTCCTGGTTCGGGTCGCGGAAGTCGTGCCAGACTTCGGATTTAGCGGCCGTCCATTCCTTCGGGTAGCCACCGGGACCGTCACCGAAGCCGTAGATCCAACCCTGCGATAGATACCGTTCCGGGTCTGGCTGTACGTCGACGGTGACGTCCTCGTACATCGTCGCCCTGAGCTTGGCGGGCTTGAAGTAGCTGTAGCTACGACTCTTCGAACTAGGGAACTCCAGAGAACCCGCCTGGGCGTCGGTGAAGTGGATCGAGGGGAATCTATCGTCCTGCTTCTTCTCGCCGTTTTCTTCGGCCGTTTCTTCGGCCGTTGCTTCTGTCATGTCGGTCACTTCCGTTTCTGTTCTCAGACGCTCTCGGGCGTCATCGGACTAGTGAACTTGTCGAAAAAGACTTGGTCGCTCGGTACCATTTGGCTTTCGAGCATTTCCGTCGCGGCATCGACCATCGGGGGTGGGCCGCACATGTAGACCTCAGTGGACCGGAGAGTTGGCTCATGACGCTCGGCGACCATGTGAATGAACCCCTCTTCGAGTACCACGTCCTCGTAGCCCCACTCCGCGGGAAGCTCGTCCGACAGCCCCACTACGAATCGAAAGTCCTTAAGCTTCTTTCCGATCTCACGGATCTCGTCGATGTAGAAAAGGTCGTCTATTCTCCGCGCGCCGTAGTAGAAGTGAACGCTGCGGTCGGAGTTTGTCTCGGCGAGGTGCCGGAGAAGTGAGAGGATTGGTGCCATACCCGCACCGCCGGCGATACCGACGATTGGGAGCACCCGACCCTCCTTGATGGTGCAGTTCCCGTACGGGCCATTGAGGTGCAGTTGGGTGCCGGCCGCGATTCCGTCGTCAAGAAGCGAGGAGAACTGTCCGCCCGGGTATTTCTTGATGATGAACTCAAGATGGTCCGCACTAATCGGAGTGGTGGCCATTGAGAAGGACCGCTTCTCGCCGTCCTCTCCTCCCGGAATGAGAACGTCCGTGTACTGCCCGGGCTTGAAGTCGAAGTCGACCCCGCCCAGCGGGCGCATCTTTAGCGACACCATGTCGCCGGTGAGCTCCACCACCGACAGGACCTCGCAATCGACGTCCTGGATGGGCGTCGCGTTGAACAGCTCGTCCTCGTCGAAGTTGAGCAGTTCGATGGTGCAGTCCTCAAACGCGTGCGCTCGACACAGGAGGACGAATCCGTCCTCGACCTCGGAGTCGTTACAAGCAAACGTCGAATACTTGTCCATTTGAATATCGCCGTCGAGAACAAACGACTTACATGCCGAGCACTGACCCTCTCGGCAACCATGCATCAAGTGGACGTTCTGCTTGAAGGCCGCGTCGAGGATCCGTTCGTCCTCCGAGACCTCGATCTCGATGCCGACAGGTTCGAAGTAGATGCGGTGCTTTTCAGACACGGTCTCGCTCCTGGTTGATGACGATTCGATAGTGGAGAAGCAGGGTGAGTGGCGCCGTTCCTCAGTGGGCCAGCGCTACTCCCCTCCAGGGGCCGCCGTCTGTCACCCGGCGACCCCTTCACTTCACTCTGGGATCAGACGCTGACGTTCTTATTCGCGCGGTACGCGGCTATGTGAGCCACCCGCTCGGCGTCGGACATCTGGTTGAGGAGCACGTTCGGACTCTGGAACGTGATGCCCCGGAGATCGTCGGTGGTCCACATCTTCGCCGGGTCGTCCAGATCCAGATGCGGCTGCGGAATGAGTGTCTTTCCGTCATCCCGGATATAACCGAGCTTCTCGACGATGTCGGCCAGGTCCTCGTTGTGGTGAAGGGTCTCCCACTCGCGGTCGCCGGTCAGCCGGCCCATGTTCGGCGTGGGCCGCCCCTCGTACTCGTCTCGGAATGCCACCGCGTCAGTCCAGTAGCAGGTTTCCGAGCAGTAGGTCCGCCATTGTCCGTCGACCTTCTCTACGACCATGTCCTCACGGATCAAGGCCGGGACCATACAGGTCCAGCAGCGGTGCGGATACTCGTAACCAACCTCCTCGAAGGCGATGGGCTTGTTGCGGCCCGGATACTTCATCCGGTTGTAGTTCTCCCACCACTTGCCGAACCGCGAGTACCAACCCGGGTACTTCTCCTCGAACCACTCGAAGTCTGTATCCGTCATCGGATCGATCTTCCAGTAGTTCACCGGCCAACCGGTGGCGAAGAAGCGCGCCACCTCATGGTGATAGAACTTATTCGTGATCCGGTTCCAGGCCTCCTCAACAAGGTCGTGCGGGATAGTGAGCCCGTACTTCTCGAGGGGGAGGAGGTAGGAGCGGTAGTAGTCGTCGTAGATCCACCGACGCCACATCTCGGCGTAGGACTCACGGTTCTTGCGACGGTCCTTGGTGCCGTACTCGATGAACGTGCCGATCGCCGCGTCCACCACACAGTGGTTGTTCCACCAGGCGTAGCGCAGGTCGCGTTCTAGCAGCGGACGGTTCTTCTCGTCTGCCAGGGCCATGAGAAGGATCGAGTAGCCGTTGGAGATGTGTCGCGACTCGTCGGACTGGACCGAGTGGAACACCGTGGGTAGGAGGTAGTCGCCGTTGGCGGCAGCTTCGTCCGGCATCGCAACGAACAGCGTGTTGGTGAACGCTGTTTCCGCGACGACAGTCAGATAGATGTTCGCCGCCGTGATCGCGTCACCGGTGATGAAGCCCTCGCCGAACTGCCTGCCGATGGTGCCCGCGTAGTTGTTCGCGAATCCCTTCGACGAGATGTCGAACCCGGCGGGATCGACATAGTGGTTCATGTAGAGCTTCTTGAGGTTCATCTGGATCGTCGAGTGACGAACCTCGTCGATCATCTGCACCGCGAGTCCGTTATGAATCTCCGGATTCGGTACGGCGTCGATGGCCATAGGCATTGCGCGTGCTGCGGAGATCTCCGGGAACGGGATGATCGACAGGAACAGCTTCTGCCATTCCAGCCAGCGCGGCTGGACCTGGCGGAACATGTTGCCGCGGATCGCGCCGTCCATCGCGCCGTACACCCGATTGTCCTTCTCTTCCTCCATTGGGAAGTAGGACCGCATGATCTGCTTCAGCGGGTCCTTCTTGGGTGCCTTCTCGAAGGTGTAGTCCGTACCGAAGCGTGTCGCCGGAGTCGCGAAAGTCGGCTCCCACGTCAGCTCACTGATCTTGTTGTGCGCCTTGGTCAGGCTCTGTCTGCTCATTGCCGTTCGCCTCCTGGTGGGTTGGCATCTGGAGTGGTGCGGCCGGGCCGGGGCGTCCAATCGGTTCGACCATTCCGGGCGTGAGCGCTGCCCGTGGCTCTGAGTAGACCCCCCCGACTGTGTGACTTATGTCTCACACTGAGAATGTCAAGTGCCGGCCCCGTAGCGCATAGGCAGATGTGTCTCATTTCGAGAAAGCGTCCCGAAAGCGGCTCTAGCTGCAGTTTTTTCCGGAAAGTGACGCTCTTCTTACGCATGGCACGGGGTAAAGTCAACGACGTACACCCCGTTGGAATCGAACACCGCAGAGCGGCCGACGTGCCGGTTGCGGCGAGCAGCAGCGAGGGACGCCGTGAGAGTGCGGTCGGCGAGGAGCATCGATGGCAGGAACCCTGAGGGGCCAGGCCGAGGATCCGTGGTTGGGACGTGCAGAGAATGATCTGCGTTCCGGGACCTCCGGTCCGGAAGAGCAGTTCCCACTCGTGCGGCCACCCATCGCGGACTCCTGGCGCAGGAGTCAACTATTGGGCGTCGACCGCACTGAAATCGAACCCCGGTCATCCGGCATCGTCCCCCACGACGACGACGTCCTCCGGTGTGTCAATGCGGTTCTCGCCCGCAACGCCCAACGCATGGCAAACGAGCCCGTCACCATCGTTTTTGCGGCGGCCGATGGTTCGATCGTCCAGCGTTACTGTGGCGATTCCAGCATGGCTCGCCTGCTGGATTCGGTCCACCTGGCCCCAGGAAGCGGATACGACGAGGAGACGGTGGGCACCAACGGCATCGGAACCGCAGTGACGACCGCGGGCCCGGTATTGGTCCATGGCCCAGAGCACTACAACGACAAGTTATCGATCTTTACCTGCGCCGGACAGCCCATCTTCCATCCACTTACCGGATCGCTGGTCGGGGTTGTCGACATCACCTGCTACGCGGAAGACGCCACCGGCCTACTTATGACCACTACAGGAGCGCTCGCCGACCAAATCGAGCAATCTTTGCTGGACACAGTCAGCCCCGGTGAAACACAGCTGCTGCGCGAGTACCTCAGTGCATGTCGGCGCACTTCCAACCCCGTGATCGCCCAGAGCGACGATGTTGTGATGTTTAACCGGCACGCTCAGCAGCTGCTCTCACCTGAGGATCGGGCGTCCCTGTTAATCCACTCCGCCGACTTCACCGGAGACTCACTCCAGGAGTCCGCGGTTGCGGATCTCCCCAGTGGCCTCTCGGCACGACTCACTTACAGTCCCTCCACGCTGAACGGCAGAGTGGTAGGCGGAATCGTCCGCGTCCGCTTGGGCCAGCGGAGCTCAAGCGCATCAACGACAGCTCGCCACCGACCACTCAACGGGCTGATCGGAACGTCGCCGGAGTGGCTCCGCGCGGCCGATTCGCTCCTCAGTTACGCGCGCCGGGGCACCTCGGTAATCGTGACCGGAGAACCGGGGGTCGGCAGGACGGCGATGACGCGCGCAGCTCACGACACGGTGTTCCCGGGTGAGCGGCTCGCCATCATCGACTGCGCCGACTCGGCCGATGTCGATACCTTCGTCGAAAAACTTGAAGCCGCGCTTAAAGACCGAGGCTCCCTCCTGCTCCGCAAGATCGACAAGCTGGACAGCCGGGCGATCAGCGCAGTGTCGGAACTGCTCGTCGCGCACCGCTTCGCACCTACCGAGACCGGCCCGTCGTGGGTCCTGGCCACGACCGAGAGCGGGAGTGATGACACGGGGATCGATTCCGCCGTACTCCCGAACTTCGACGTCTCTGTCTTTCTTCCCCCGCTTCGCCACCGGTCGGAGGACATCTCCAAACTCGCCGTCCACCTTCTGCACCGATTCGACCGCGAGGGGCGAGTCCGCTTCGATGAGGCCGCGCTACGCCACCTGTCCCGGCTCCCGTGGTACGGAAATATGGCGCAGTTGCAAGGCGTCGTACGGGATTGTGTCCAGAGCAAGCGGTCAGGGCTCATCGGCATAGAAGATCTCCCCGCCGAATGCGACTCTTCCATCCGACGCTCGCTTACTCCGATTGAGGCTATCCAAAGGGACGCGATTGTCGAGGCGCTCCGAATCCATCACGGACACAAGCTCGCCGCCGCGAATTACCTAGGCATCTCTCGGGCGACCATCTACCGAAAGATCCGCGAGTTCGGCATCGCCGTCCGAAACCTTAAATCTAAGACGTAATTACCGCCCCATCGCCAAGCGCACCCGCGACTACTCTCGGAACTCGCGCAGCTCGGCAGATCGCTGTGGAAGCGCCGGGCGGAGATCCTGGCCTACTTCGACACCGGAGCCTTCAACGGCCCCGTCGAGGCCATCAACGGACGCCTCGGGCATCTCCGCGGGATCGCCCTGGGCGGTGCTGTTGCAAAGTGGACGGAGTCACTGGATGAGGGCGGCGTGAACAGCGGCCGGCCACCGCCCGCTGTTCGCGGCGTGCTGTGGAGCTCCTGCCCCTGCCTGCCTGCCTAAAGAGTTCGGCAGGCAGGGGCAGGTTCGACTCACGAGGCGTTTGCTATAGCGGCCCGCCTCGCTATGAATGCCTTACGTGCGGTCAAGGCCAGGTCGACAGCGAGAAACACTGCGAGCGAGGCGCCCAGCAATGGAAGGAACGCTCCGATCGCCAGCGCGGTGACTGCGGCGATGACGTAGGCCTGCCGCTGATGGCCCGTAAGTCCACCCAACGCGGTGGGCAGACTGCCCTGGGTGGGGCGGCGTTTCCACCACATCCGGTAACCGAGCACTGCCAAGGCGACGATCGTCAGTGCTGTGGCAGCGAGGGCGATCTGCAAGGGCAGGCCGAACAAGATGCCCATGTGCAGATGGATGCCCCACGAGGACAACTTCGAATAGAGCGAGAGCTCATCGAATTTCTGCGTGTCGATGATCTGACCTGTGCTGCCGTCAATGGCGATCGCATCGGAGCTAAAGGTCCAGGGAACCCATAGCTCGCTAACCTTCCACGCGGTGTCGGCATCAGCGGGTGGGAACATCCGCACAGGTCCGTCCAAGCCAGCCTGGCGCGCCACGGCTAAGACCTCGGAGGCGTGATTGACCGGAATTCGAGAACCCGTATCGGTCGAGCTATGCCCTTGGTGCCCGGAAGTCTCGCCTGCCGCTGGTGTTTCCGCGACTAGGGAGGTCTGCAAGGGATCGGAGCGCCAGTTCATCTTGTCGACCACGGCGTCAATGTTGGCGCCGGCGTAGGTCGACCAGGTTAGGCCGGTTATCGCGATCCCCAGGATGGCAATTGTGAACCACGTTCCGAGGGTGGCGTGCACGCTCATCGACTTCTGTCGTGTTCCAGGCCGCGCAGGCAGTCCTCGCAGAAAGTGCCGCGGGGTTGAGGACTTGCCGTGGCGTGTGGAGCGCACTTTGCGCCACCACATGATCAGTCCGCTAAGTGCCAGAATGAGCAGCCAGGAAGCGGCGAGTTCGGAATATACCTCTCCGGGCGGGCCGAGGTGGAGGTCCTTGTGCAGGCTTGAGATCCAGCTCCGTACCGGAAGTTCGCCTAGACCGCTGTAGCTGGTCAGGTCGCCTTGTATGGTGCCGGTGGCAGGGTCAACGAAGACGGCCCGTTCGAGTCCGTCCTCGAGGGAGTCGTCGGCGAACAGTATGCGGGTGGCGGTTCCAGATCCGTCAGTGGGCCAGATTTGAGCCACGTCCAGATCGGGGAACTGGGCTTGCGCAGCGTTGACTTGTTGCTCCAGCGGTAGGGCAGTTGACGCCTCGGGTGCGGTGATTTGCTCCTGGTAGACGATCTTTTCCAAGGTCGGAGCGAACGCATACAAGGCTCCGGACAGGGCGGCGACGATCAGAAACGGGGCGACGAACAAGCCGGCATAGAAGTGGACCCGAGTAAGGATCGCGCCAAGTTGAGCGGCCAAAGACCTTGAAGGCTGAGGTGTATCGGAGCGTCCGGGATCGTGGATGTGACGTGCTGTCGGGTGCGTGACAGTCATAGTTGGGAAAGACCTTTCGAGAAGATGGCGACGCGCGTTAGCGGTGCGTCCCACCCGGTGGGGCAGGATGCACCGTTCGAGGCCGTATGTGCAGGCCAGGCCTTGTGATCCGGAAAGTGCCACGACTGGTCGACCGACGGCGCTCACCGAGATCGGGTGCACGGGCAGGCTCAGAACTACTGCTGCCGCTAGACGTCGGTATCTACGGCATGCGAAGTGTCCCGATGGGCCCCTAGCAAGGGCGTCTAAGTGGAACCGTCCGCGCGCTGCACGCGACGGCGACGGCCCGACGCGCGGCCTCACAGCCGCGCGTCAGGGAGCGGAGATGGGTTTACCCGCCGTGGTTCGTGCCTTCGTGGGTGCCACCGATGTACTCCTCTTCGCCGCCTTGGAAGTCCCGGGCGGAGACGGTGATGTCCTGCTCTACGGCGTCGTCGAATAGCAGGGTGATGGTGATCTGCTGGCCGGTAGTGATGGGCTGGTCAAGATCCATCAACATGATGTGGTTTCCGCCCGGCTCCAGCACCAACTCCCCGCCGGCAGGGATGACAAAGCCATCCTCCTTTTCCCGCATCATCGACCCGGAGCCCCCGGGAACAGTCTCGTGCAATTCCGTTGTCCCGCCGACCTCACCGCTGACGCCAGTCAGGTGAAGGTCTGACTCCCCGGGGTTGCGGATGGTGCCGAACACACCGCTCATGTCGGTGTCGGTGGCCTTGGCCCAGCCGTCTTCCAAGACGACGGCGCCCGCGTTGGCGCCCGTAATGGTGTCTGGATCGTTTGTGCTGCAGGCAGTGGTCAATGCCAGAACGAAGGCTCCTGCGGCCACTAGAGCAGTACGGGTGTAGGTGCGCATAGCAAATCCTCAAAATGGGTGTGTGAAGTATCCCGGCAGCGCAGGCGCGCTATCGGGTGCGGAAGATGGGTTCACACAGCTACGGGGGGCGCTCTAGTCCCGCCTCGGGAGAGCAAGTACTGCTTTACCGAGGTATCGGACCGGCCAGTCGCTCGAGTGATGAGGATCGTCGACAGGTGGGCGATTACCGGTGGCGGGAATGCTCGTGCGGAAAGCCAAGCAAGAGCCCCGGCCAGCACAGCAATGACAAGTAGCGCGAAGACAATGGCGGCGATGTGCGCTGCAACCATCACCGGGGACAACAGGGCTGCCGCGGACGCAAGGGGGTCCAGAGCCGCATCATCCATCGCAGTTCGCACGACTGCTGGGTCGACAGTATGAATGCCGACACCATGGGGAGCGCCAGTGGAGTGTGAATGGCCTGAGGACATGGCGAGATGCACAGCGCCCTGACCGCACACCAACCCAACCGCTGCAGTGAAGATCGGGGGGCGGTAGCGGGCCAACGCAGCCGTAACCGCCCCGACGCCAGCGCTAGTAGCAGCAACAGTGAGGAGTTGGCCTGCAGTAACCGGGCCCATGTCTCCTGGCGCAGCCAGCCCGTGAGCACTGATGCCAAACACGCCGCTGACAACCGCCACGACCATGCCCACGACTGCGGTCACTACCGAGGGGAGCTCAGACCGCAGTCGATCCGCCGACATGGACTCATCCTAAGCCAGGCGCCAGACGTCTCATCACTGTTGGACCCCTTCAAACATGACGAAGGTGACGCTAAACGCGGCGTTTCCGACAGTGGCACACGGCCGGCACTCGTCTGGCCGGGAAGCGGGATCGCCCGGCTACGAAAGCTCCGCGAAGTGCTCGGTGTCCCGGACCTTGCCGGAAACGATGATGGTGTCCCCCGCGTGCAAGACCGTATCTGCGTCGGCGTAGGTGAACCCCTCTCCCGGTCGCTTGATAGCCACCACGGTCACACCGAAATCCGTGCGGATCGTCGTCTGCCCCAGGGTGCGGCCGGTCGCAAACGATGGGGCAGTCGTCTTGACCATGGCAAAGCCGTCATCGAACTCGATGTAGTCGATCATCCGCCCGCGCACCAGGTGGGCAACCCGCTTCCCCATGTCATGTTCGGGGCGTACGACGTGGTGGACCCCAATCTGAGTGAGGATCTTGGCGTGCGAGTTACTGATCGCTTTGGCCCACACGTTCGGAACCCCCAGATTGATCAGGGCCGAGGCGGTAAGCAAGCTGGCCTCGAGGTCCGAACCGATCCCGACCACCGCTTTATCGAACTCGTGGACCGACAGCTGACGTAGCGACTCCTCATCCGTGGTGTCGGCCACTACAGCGTGGGTGAGGCGATTTGCGATCTTCTGCACCACCGCGTCACTGGCGTCGATGCCCAGAACTTCCGCCCCCTGCGACATCAACTCCAACGCCAACGATTTACCGAACCGGCCCAGGCCCAGCACGGCAACAACATCGGGTGCTGCTCTTCTAGCCAATGAGAGGCCTTTCTTTCGGAAGGTCGTACCGGCGGCCGCGCTGCCGCGCAGCCAGAGCACTGACCATGGTGATCGGGCCAATCCGGCCCAGGTACATCAGCAGAATCAGTATCCACTGCCCCCAGTGGGGAAGCTGCGCAGTGATGCCGGTGGACAACCCGACCGTGGCGAAGGCCGAGGTCACCTCGAACAGCAGCTGATTGACACTGAACGGTGTCCCCGCGAGTAGCACGATCGTCGAGACCATCACCAGCGCGATACCGATCACGGCCACCGCCAGCGCCTGGCGTTGGACCCTGGCATCGATTCTCCGATCCAGGATCGTGACCGACTGCTCTCCCCGCGCCTCGGCGATGACCACGAACATCAGCAGAGCGAACGTCGTTACCTTGATCCCGCCGGCGGTACCACCGCTGCCCCCACCGATGAACATCAGCACGTCCGTCACCAGCAGGGTCGCCTCGTCCATCTGTCCGTAGTCGACACTGTTGAATCCTGCGGTTCTGGGCATCGTCCCCTGGAACGCGGCCACCAGAACCTTGCCCCCGACGTCGAAGTGCTGCAGTGTACGGGTCCATTCGAGGGCCAGAACCGCCACGAATCCGACCAGGAGCAGGATCGCCGTGCCGGACACGGTCAGTCGCGCGGTCAGGCTCCATCGCGGGCGCATTCGTCGCTCCGAGGCGGACTGTCGAGTGCGCCGCCACACCTCGAACAGCACCGGAAATCCCAGCCCGCCCAGCACCACGGCCACCATGAGCGGGACGCAGATCCACGGGTCGGTGGCGAAACTGATCATGTTGTCGCTGTACAGCGCGAACCCAGCGTTGTTGAACGCCGAAACCGCGTGGAACACGCCCAACCACACCGCCCGCGACACGGGCTCGCCGTACCCGACTGCAAACCGTACGGTCAGGGCTGCCGCGACGACCGCCTCGATGAGCAGGCTCATCCGGACCACCCCGACGACGACGTCGCGGACGTCGCCGAGTTCGGCGGCCCTGGCTTCAGCGGCGGTGTTCAGCCGGGCCCTGAGCCCGAGGCGGTTCGCGAGCACCAGTCCGACCATCGAGGCCATGGTCATGATCCCCAACCCGCCGGCCTGGATCAGGGCGAGGATGACGGCGTGGCCGAACCCGGACCAGTGCACCGGGGTGTCCACAACGATCAGCCCGGTCAGGCACATCGCTGACGTCGAGGTGAACAGCGCCTCCGTGACACCAGTGCGACCGCCCGACGCGACAGAGACCGGGAGCAGCAACAGCATCGCCCCCGCCACGATCGCCGCAGCGAAACTCAACGCCACGACCCGCACAGGGCTCAAAGTCGCCCAGCCAGCGAGCCGACGCATCACAGACGGGGACACCCGCCCATATTCAGTCACGAGAACCGACTGTAGACCTATCGATCCCCCATGCCCTCTACTTGACCACCACTCCTCCTCCACCACAGAAAAGCCGGACTTCAGCAGGAATATGTCGTGTCAACTACTCGGGTAGGCTCAGGACATGGTTGACCGAGTTGTGAAAAACGAAGTGCGATGGCTCAACGATTCCGAGAAGACGCTATGGCGCGACTACCTGGCAATACAAGGCCGCCTGCATGTGGAAATCCAGCGCGACCTCAAGACGTCGTCCAGCCTCACCGAACCAGAGTTCGAAGTGCTCGCGCATCTCAGCGAGGCCGACAGTCCCCTACGGATGACCGCGCTCGCCGACGCCCTGCAGTGGGAGCGCAGCCGCCTGTCTCACCAGGTGACCCGGATGGTCAAGCGCGGCCTCGTGCAACGCACCCGCTGCCCGGACGATGGCCGCGGCGCGTTCGTGACCTGCACCGAGGAAGGCGTACGCGAGATCGAGAAGGCCGCACCTGACCACGTGGAGACGGTCCGGCGGGCCTTCCTCGATCGACTGGGCGAGCGCGACAAGCGCGAGCTCGCCCGGCTGCTCGCCCTGGTCCGCGGTCCTTCCGGGGCTGAAGCGAATCGGAGATCCGGCGCTGCGGGCGTAGCCTCGGGGGCGTGAACGCAGTGCTCGTGGTGGTCGTCGTGTTCCTCGTGGGGCTCGCCCTCGTGCTCGGGGGTACGGGTGTCGCGGCCCTGATCGGAAAATTGCCCGGCAACGGCGTCCTGGGTGTCCGTACGCCGGAGACCCGCCGCTCCCCCGAAGCATGGGAATTGGCCAACCGCGCCGCCGCGCCCTCATTCCTCGGCTCCGGCCTCGTGTTGCTGCTCGGTGCGCTCGCCCTGGGACTGATCGGCGGATGGATCGGTGGGCTCGTCGTCGTCGTGTCCATCGTCTTTGCGCTCGCCCTGCTCAGCGTCGCCGGCCTGGCCGGCGCACGCGCGGCGGCTATGTGGGACGCCACCCAGGATGACCAGAGCGGCTGTGGCTGCGGCCCCGACGGCTGCGGCGGCCACTCCGGCGACTCCGACTCCGGTGGCGCCGTCTGCGCCCCCGCCGCCGACACCCAGCCCGGCGACCCCGCCGCCGACTGCGGCGTGACCGGCGGCTGCGGCTCGTGCGCGCTACAAGGCATGTGCGAGACAGAAAACACCAGCCGCTGAGCCGGCCACCGGCTCCTCCGGTAGCCGAGCCACGCGGCCGCCTCTACGGTCTGAAGTCCATCCAACTCACACCACGAAGGAGCACCTCATGGCCGACACCGCAGCCGCCGGGGATGTCATCGACATCCTCACAGCCGACCACCGCGAGATGGTCGGACTGCTCGAGATGATCGAGGAGACCGCCGACCCGGAGGAGCGCCGCTCGCTAGCGGACTCCGCCATCGCCGAGGTTGTGCGCCACTCCGTGGCCGAGGAACTGTTCGTCTACCCCGTCTACGAGCGCGCGGTACCGAACGGCACCGAGGAGGTCGAGCACGACAAGGAAGAACACCAAGAACTCGAAGAGGTGATGAAGGAGCTCGAGGGCTTGGACGCAGGCAGCGCCGAGTTCGTCGCCACCGTGAAGCGGTTCAAGGAACTCCTCGACCACCACGCGGACGACGAGGAGTCGGACCAGTTCCCCAAGATGCGCGAGCACGTCTCCGCCGAGGACCTGGTCGACCTGGGCCGCAAGGTCGAGGCCGCCAAGCGGATCGCCCCCACCCGGCCGCACCCCGGCTCGCCGCACTCCGAGCTGTTCCACATGACGCTGGGGCCCGGCGTCGGCATGGTCGACCGCCTCCGCGACGCCCTGAGCGGGCGGGCCAAGAACACCTGAGGCCTCCGCCCCGGCCCCAGCGAACACTCGCGCGGAGCCGGGGACGGGTGCACACTGGATGAATAGCGCCCGAAGAGATGGAGCCTGCCATGGCTGCCGCTTACTCGATCTCCCGAACCGACATACTCGACGCCCCCGCGGCGGCGATCTTCGCCCATCTCGAGGATTTCCACGCCTGGGAGAACTGGTCCCCCTGGGAGCAGGTCGACCCGGACATGGAACGCAGGTACAGCGGGGCGGAACGCGGGGTAGGCGCCCGCTACGAATGGTCCGGTGACACCAAGGCCGGGTCCGGATCCATGGAGATAGTCGATGCCGCCGCGGGCCGCCAGGTCGTGATCGATCTGCGCTTCACCAAACCCATCAAGGGAATTAACCCCACCACCTTCACGCTCACCCCGCTGGGGCCGGACTCGACGGAGGTCACGTGGCACATGACAGGCCGCCGAGGGCCGTTCCTGCGCGCTCTGAGCCGGCTGATCAAGATGGACAAAATACTGGGCGAACAGTTCGAGCGGGGCCTCGCCTCGCTTGGCCGCGCCGCTAGGACAGGGCCTGCGCCAGGACAGCCATGAGGCCGCACGCCGCGATGACGATCACCAGGCCCACCAGCCCTGCGTTGTAACTCGCGTGCGTCTGGGTGACTTCACCGGCCCGGACGAACCGGTCCACCCGCTGCTCGTGCCGCCGCTGCACCCGGAGCAACGCGAACAGCGGGACCACTGTCAGAGTCGAGAACGCCGCCGCCCAGAACCAGGACATCTCCCCCACCAGCTTGGCCATGAGGATGATGTTCACCCCCACCACGGCCCAGGTGCGGGCCCAGGCCAGGCTGGTGCGTTCGGCCTGCAGACCCGTGTCGGGTGGGACGGCCTCCCGGTGCACGCCGATCCAGCGCGGCCGCGGGCTCGTCATCCGAAGGTGCCGCTGAGGATCGCGACGACGAGGAGCACCGCACCCGCCGCGATGCCCAGCACGAGGAGGATCGAGGCCTGCGGCATGGGCAGTGGCTGCTGGTGGCGCATCGCGAATTCGATACTGATCCAGCGACGAAACGCGACGATCGCGAGCAGGCCGGCAAGGACCAGCAGTATGCAGGCGAGCGGTGTGCGGATGAGCTCCGGAATCTCGTCGCCGGCGAACGCTTCCAGTGCCACCGCCCCCGCGGTCAGTCCGAGGCTCGTACGGACCCACGCCAAGAACGTGCGCTCGTTAGCCAGCGAGAACCGCGGGTCCGGCTCGGTACCGTCCCGCAGAGACTTCGGCCGCCAGCCTTTCCCGCCACTGTGCGTCATGCACCCGAGCCTATCGTCCGGCCTCCCGAGGCGAGGTGGTGCAATAGACCAATGGGATTGTTCCGTCGACTCCGGATAGACCCGTTCGTCGCATCGATCATGCTGGCCGTCGTGGTCGCGGCCATCCTCCCCGCCGCCGGCGGGGCCGCCGACGGACTGCACTGGGTGACGACGATCGGGATCGCGCTCCTGTTCTTCCTCTACGGCGCGCGACTGGAACGCCACGAACTCGTGGTGGGTATCCGGCACTGGCGGCTGCACTCCCTCGTGCTGGCCTTCACGTTTGTGGTGTTCCCGCTGCTCGGGCTTCTCGGCAAATGGACGCTCGGCCCGCTGCTCGGCGAGTCACTCGCCGCCGGTTTTCTCTACATGACGCTCGTGCCGTCGACTGTCCAGTCGTCGATCACCTTCGTCTCCATCGCTCGGGGACACGTGAGCGCCGCCGTCGTCTCGGCGTCCGTGTCGAACCTGCTCGGCGTCGCCCTCACGCCTCTGCTCGTCGTGGCGCTGATGACGACGAACGGCTCGGTCCACATCTCCACGCAGTCGATCGTGGAGATCGTCGTGATGCTGCTCCTGCCGTTCGTGCTGGGACAGTTGCTCCGCAACTGGGTCCTGCCGATCACCTCGAGAATCAAACGCATCGATCTGTTCGACAAGACCGTGATCGTCCTGGTGGTGTACTCGGCGTTCTCCGAGGGGGTCGTCGACGGGGCCTGGTCGCTGATCGGCATCTCGGAACTGGTGTGGCTGACGATCGCCTGTTGTGTTCTGCTCGCTCTGGTCCTGGGGACGACCGACCTCGCCGGCCGCCTTCTCGGCTTCGAGGACCGCGACAGGCGCGTGGTTCAGTTCTGCGGATCCAAGAAGTCGCTGGCGACGGGCCTGCCCATGGCGGCCGTGCTGTTCGCCGGCCAGCCTGTGGGGCTCCTCGTGCTGCCGCTCATGCTCTTCCATCAGATCCAGTTGATCGTGTGCGCCTGGCTGGCCGCGCGTTACGGTCGGTCCGAAGCGGCTCCGGCCCGACCGGCGGCCTGAATCAGCTCACCTGCACCTGATCACCCCAGGTCGGCGACGATCCGCTGGGCCAACTCCTCAGACGACTGGGGATTCTGACCCGTGTAGACGTTGCGGTCGACCACGACGTGGGAGCTCCACGGCTCGCTCGCCGAGGAGTAGTCGGCGCCTAGCTCGACCAGCTTGTCCTCGAGCAGCCACGGCGCGTTGGCGGCCAGCCCCGCCTGCTCCTCCTCGATGTTGGAGAACCCGGTCATCTTGTACCCCGCGAACGGCGACGTGGACGGGCCGTCCGATGCCGCGAGCACGGCAGCGGGGGCGTGGCACAGTAGCGCGACGGGCTTGTCCGCGCGCATCCGCTCCGCAAGGATCGTGCCGGACGTCTTGTCCACCGCGAGGTCCTCCATCGGACCGTGTCCTCCCGGGTAGACCACGATGTCGAACTCGTCATGGTTCATATCAGCCAAGTCGGCCGGAGAATTGAGGACCGGTGCGAGCCGCTCGAGGGACGCCTTGACCTTCTCGAGGGTCGCCGGGTCGCCAGCCCCTTCGGCGAGGCTGGCCTGGTCGACGGTGGGGGCGCGCCCGCCCGGTGTCGCGAGGGTGACAGACCAACCGGCATCGGTGAACACCTCGTAGGGCGTAACGAACTCCTCGGCCCAGAACCCCGTCGGGTGGGCGGAGCCGTCCTTGAGAGTCCAGTGGTCGGCTGCGGACAGGATCATCAATACATTCGCCATACTGCGACACTACGGATCTCGGGGCGCCTCGCAACCGAGGATCCGCCTCGTCCGGTGAAGCGCCGCCCGCGAGACTTATGTCACTTGTAAACGATTGCTCACGTGGCGTCGATGTCACCACGACTTACTTGCGCAGGGCCGTTACCTGCGCGTTCGATGCCCAACGGGGATTGCCGACATATCAGCAGGTCGAACCGGCAATTCTGGCCAATCGTTGTTAGTGGGCAAAACATTGAAACGCCATGGAGGCACCCTTAGCGTTCACGCGGCATGAGCTGAAGAAGCTGGCAAGCGCCGGGGCGGCCGTCGTCCTGACTCGGACCAAGGGGGGTTCCATGACTGTGACGCGCCGACCATTCGCCCGATCGTTGCCGCTCATTACCCTCGGCGGACTGGCCTTGGTCGGGTTCTCGGCGGGCGCGGGAGCAGCCTGGCTCTCCGAGGGCACGAAGACGTCCACGGTCGTTGATTCGATCGCATCCTCCGTACAACAAGCTGGCCTCACATCGCCAGCGCCCTCTCCCCCGCCGTCGACGTCGCCGTCGTTCACCGCCGCGACCTCAACTGCACCGGTGAGTACCACCCGCCTGCCCTCGTCGGCGTCGCCTGTTCGCCCGGCCGCGGACGCGCCTCCGGTCGCGCCCGGCAGGCCACCAGCAGTGCGAGTGCCAGTTGCACCGGCGCAGCCGACCGTTCCGGCCGCGCACTGGCCTGCACCGGCGCAAGCACCGTCTCCGGCCCCGGTTCCTCCGCCTGCTCCGGCTCTCGTACCAGCGCCGGGCATCACGATCGACCTCGGCGGCCGAGGGAACATCGTTCCCCAGGCTCCAATCCCACCGAAGGAAATCCGCATCGGCTGACGACACACGCCTTCAGCTACCCAAGAGAGAAAGTAGAAGTAATGCTCGCAGCAGCAAGCGCAATCACCGCCTTCATCGTCGGCGTTCTCGCACCACTGGGCGCAGTCGCCGCCCCCGTGCTCGGAGTGATCGGGACGGCCGGCCCGATCGCCACGGCCGGCACAGCCCTCACGGGCCTCGCGGCCACCGGCAGCGCCGCCGGCGGTTCGGCCGCGCTCGGTGGCGGCGCCGCCGCAGTCGCTAGCAATCCCCACGCTACGCAGGGCGTGCAGAACGGCATCATCGACACCATCAACCAGGCCAAGGACGCCGCTGCGGGCTCGATCAACGACCTGAACCTGCCGGGCGTGCCCTCGATCGTGATCAACTGACCCTGTTGGTAAATCATCGTGGTTTGACCGTGCACGCATAGAGACGGTCCGCCCTGTGGCCCGCTCGCTTCCCGCTCCGTCTGGGAAGTGGGCGGGCTTCGGTGCTTGAATAGCACGATGAGCAGCGTGACATTTCTGCAACAGACCTCGGCTTCGCAAGTGAATCCGGCCCGCCCCGCAGACATCACCCTCTCGCGAGTCTTTCCCGCCGAGCCGGGCTTCAATGAGCGCATGTACCGCGAGATCGGTGGTGATTGGAACTGGAGCGACCGTCTGGAATGGTCGGAGGGCCACTGGGCCTCGTACTGCTCCGATCCCTGCGTCAGCACCTTCCGGGCGGTCAAGGACGGAGAAGTCGTCGGTTTCGCCGAACTTCGCATGAGCCCATGCGACGAAACCACCGGCTACGACCCCGAGACCCTCGAGGGCGTCGACGTGGAGATCGTCTACTTCGGCCTACTCTCCCGATTCGCCGGACGGGGCCTGGGCGGTTGGTTCCTCTCCGAGGTCTGCCGAATCGCCTGGAACGTTCCGGGCTGCCGCAGGGTGTGGCTGCACACCTGCGCTGACGACTCCCCCGCCGCGATCCCCAACTACCTCTCCCGCGGGTTCGTCGAGTACCACCGCGCGGACACCGGCTGCGCGGCCTGCACCGCCTGATTAAGCGTCAGGCCTGATTCAACGACCGGCCTGACTCACTGCTCGAGAAGGCGACTCAAAGCCCGCCCGCTCATCCGGGAGACCAGCCTCTCGGACACCGCCCCGAACGCCTGCAGCTCGTCGTCGTCGAATCCTTCGAACAACCAGTCGGCGAGGCCCACACGCGCCGTCACCACCTCATCGACGATCCGGCGCGATTTCTCCGTCAGGCTGACCAGTCGCACCCGACGGTCATCCGGCGGCATCGTGCGCTCGACATGCCCACTCGCCACGAGCCCGTCCACCAGCGCGGTCACCTGGCGCGGCGAACAATCGAGGTAGGTCGCCAGCTCGACCTGCTTGGACTCGCCCTGCAAGCCCAGCACGAACAGCAATTCCAGACGCGGCACGGTTAGTCCGTAGTTCGCCGCCGCGCGCGCGATCGACCCAGACATCTGCTCCGCCAGCATCAAAGCGCGGTCGAGAATCTCGCTCGAAGATAGTGCCACGTGTATATGGTTACCACTATTCACGGTTTCATCCCCGTCGGGTGTCGACGGGCGACCAGTCTCAGGAGACACCATGAACGTGACCATCCCCGCGGGCTTCGACTTCACCGACCCGGACCTGTTCGAGAAGCGACTTCCGCACGACGAGTGGCACCATCTGCGCCGGTCAGAACCCATCCGGCGGGTCGAGAAGAGCCCGGGGGTCGACGGTTTCGACGATGACCACTACTGGCTCGTCACCAAGCACGCCGACGTCAAGGAGATCTCGCGAGTCACCGGCGAGACGTTCTCTGCCGGAGAAAACACCGTGATCCCGAGGTTCGCCAAGGGCATGGACCGCTCGGTAATCGAAGCCCAGCGAGAGATGCTCATCAATGAAGACGGCGAGGTCCACAAGAAGCACCGGCGGATCATCTCCCGCGGCTTCACTCCCCGGGGCGTCGCCGGGATGAGGGATGAGCTTGCCGACCGGGCGCGCAAAATCGTCACCGAGGCGGCTGCGAACAACGCTGACGACTTCGTGACCGCGGTGGCCTCCGAACTGCCGCTGCAGGCGATAGCGGAACTGCTGGGCGTGCCGCAGGAAGACCGTCACAAGATCTTCGAATGGTCCAACACCATGACCAGCTACGACGCCGAGGGTGGGATGGACGCCGCAGCGAACGCGTCCCTGGAGCTCATCGGATACGCCAACACCATGGCCGAGGACCGCGCCGCCAGCCCACAGGACGACATCGTCACCAAGCTGGTCCAGGCCGACATCGATGGCGAGCATCTCTCCCCGGAGGAGTTCGGGTGGTTCGTCACGCTGCTGGCTGTGGCCGGCAATGAGACCACCCGCAACGCCACGACGCACGGGATGGTGGCCATGCTCGAGCACCCCGACCAGTGGGAGCTGTTCAAGCGCGAGCGACCCGACACCGCGTACGACGAGATCCTGCGGTGGGCCACGCCGGTCACGCAGTTCCAGCGGACCGCGATGGAAGACGTCGAAATCGGCGGCGTGACCATTCCCAAGGGCGGTCGAGCCGTGATCTGCTACGGCTCAGCGAACTTTGACGAGGACGTCTTTGAGGATCCGTTCACGTTCAACATCCTCCGCGACCCCAACCCCCACGTGACCTTCGGCGGCCAGGGCCCGCACTACTGCATCGGCGCCAACCTGGCGAAGATGCAGCTCGAACTCATTTTCAACGCGATCGCCGATCACCTGCCGGACCTCACCGCACTCGGCGACCCCAAGCGGCTCCGCTCCGGCTGGCTCAACGGCCTCACCGAGTGGAAGGTCGACCTGGGGGCGTGCCCCGTCGCGAAGTAAGCCGAGCGGGCAACTCGGACACGCTCACGATCCCTGCACACGCGCGCGAAACTTCGTGCGCGTGTGCAGGGATTGCGCGCGCGAGCGGACAGGCTGCTGGGGTATCAGCCCAGCCAGGCCTGCAGAAGCATGTAGGTTGCAGTGCCGAGCACGATGCTCACCGCCGCCCGCCGAAACGCCAGGTGCACGGCCAGGGTGAGCATCAACGCCACTGCGGCGGGTGCCCACGATCCCAGCTCTGTCGTGGTGTCTCGCAGGGTGTAGACGACCAGCACCACCATCACGCCGGCGGGCATCGTGCTGCCCAGGTAGCGGACAACGCCGGAGTCGCGGAGCCGCGTCAGGGCGAGGAACGGGGCGGCGCGCAGTGCCAGGGTCACGAGGAACATCACGCCCAGCCCGGCGAGCAGGTAGGCGGTGCCCGGCACGGTGGCGCTCACGCAGCCTCCCGTGCACGTACGGACCAGGCGTAGCGGAGCAGCAACACGGCAACAAACGCGCTCAGGCCCACGATGAGCATCTGCTCGGGCGCCACCACCGCCGCCACCAAACCACATACCAGGCCGATCACCGGCGCCGGGAGGTCCCCCGAAGAGCGCCACGCGTCAACGGCCAGCACGGCGAACAGGGCGGTCAGCGCGAATTGGAGCCCGTCCAGTCCCTCGGGCAGCGCTGATCCGACGAGCGCGCCGATGATGCCCGGCAGCACCCACAGTGACTGGCAGGTGATCGCGATGGTGAGGGTTCGGGCCCCGGTCATCTCCACGCGCGGCTTGGTGGCGGTGATCGCGTACACCTCGTCGGTGAGCGCGTACACGGCGTACATCCGGCCGAGCCGTGAACGAATTGCCTCGATCGGGAAGCTCAGCCCGTAGAAGACGTGGCGGAAGTTCACCAGGAACGCCGCGGCGGCCAGGGAATACAGCGGCGTGACCGCAGTGAGCAGTCCGATCGCAAGGAACTCCATGGACCCGGCGTAGATGACGATCGAGAACACCGGGGCCCACCACCAGTCGAACCCGGCCTGGGTCATCAGTACCCCGAACGCCAACCCGAGCGGCACCAGGCCCAAGCCGACGGTCGAGCAGTCGGCCAGACCCTGACGGATCTCTGCGCTGGTGGACGGCGTGTTCGGCACGCCGCGCAGTCTAGCCAGCGTGTGCGGCCGCCCACCCCCCGGCGAGGGTCTTCCGTACGCGGCGATATCGGCGCACACTTCGTTCCATGGCCTCGACCACCGCTGCGTTCCCGCCGGGTGTCCGCGGGATGGTCGAGTACGCGGTCACCGAGTCGGCACCGGCTGCTGTCCGACCGCCGCACCGGGGGTTGCCCTCGAGCACGCTGACGCTGGTCTTCGCCACGGACGCCCCGCTGCTGTGCTCATCGACATTCGACGACTGGGCCGAGCGGCGGGGCAATAGCCACGATGTCTGCGTGGGCGGGTTCCACCTGCGGCCGGTCTATCTGGAGAGACCCGACCACCAGGAGGGTGTTCAGGTCGCGGTGCACCCGCTCGCCGCGCGCCGCGTCCTCGGGCTCCCTGCGGCTGAACTCACCGAGCTCACCCAGGAGGGCGAGGCGGTGGTGGGGGCACGGATGCGTGCGCTGTTCTCCCGTGTGGCCTCTGCTGGGCCAGGCGAGCGGGCCACGCTCGTCACCGAGGGGTTGGCCGCGTTAATTGAGCGCAATGACGGTCGCGATGCGGCACGCCGGGAAGTGGTGGCCGCGTGGACACTGCTGGAGCGATCACGCGGGCGCATGAGCGTCACCGAGGTGGCGTCACGGATCGGCGTGAGCAGTCGCCACCTGTCATCACTGGTCACGGCCGAATTGGGGATCGGCACAAAGAACCTCGGCGATCTCCTGCGCTTCGAATCCGCTCACTCGTCCCTGCTCGCTGGCCTCGCCTGCGGGTCCGCCCCTCGCCTCGCGGACCTCGCGCACGCCCACGGCTACGCCGATCACGCGCATCTGGACCAGGCATATCGCCGGTTCACGGGCACCTCGCCCACCCGCTGGATCGCGGACGAGTTCCCGATCGTGAGCCTCCCGACCGTCCGCCGGATCTCTTCCGAAACGTCCAAGCCACCGGCCGCGCCCGAGAGGACACTTCACCTATGAGTACACACACACCAGGCACTCCGCCTGCACCCACCGTCTGGCACTGCCTCCAGTGCACCGACGCCCGCGCCGTCATCGACTGGCTGGTCGACTCTCTGGGCTTCGTGGAGTCCGTCTCGCACGTCGAGGACGGACACGTCGTCCACGCTGAACTGCTCTGGCCCGAGGGCGGCGGCGTCATGCTCGGTGACCGACAGCGCGCCGACGACGACCCTCACGCCACCCCGACAGGCTCGGGCCTGGCGTTCATCGTCACCGCTGACCCGGACGCGGTCCACGCCCGTGCGAAGGCCGCCGGCGCGGAGATCGTCATGGAGATGCACGACACCGACTACGGTGATCGCGGCTTCACCGCCCGCGATCCCGAAGGCAATGTGTGGTCGGTGGGCCAGTACCGCGGCCAGCCCGCGCCCGCCCAGCCCTGACGTCCGGTCCACCGGAAGGCCCGGTCCATCGCCGGCACAGACGCGGGGTTTTCCCGGGCGACCGACTGGGGCGATCAGCCCCGCTGCTGGTCTGCGGCCGGTACCAACGGGATCGCGACCGCCGCGACCACCGCGGCGCCCGCGAACACCGGCCAGTAGCCGAATGCCTCGATCACGGCGGCGACCAGGGGAGTAGACGCCGAGATCGCCACGAACTGCGCGGTGTTCTGCACGCCCAGGGCACGCCCGCTCCACCGTGGGCCGGCGTATTCGGCGACGGCGGTGAACGCCAGGCCGTTGTCAGACACCGACAGCACCGTGGCGACCACCCCGAGGGTGACGGCGATTGCGCCGGGCGCGCCCAGTGCCTCGGCCACGGTGAGGGCCGCCAGGCCAGCGGCGACCGAGATCGCCACTGCGCGAATGGGTCTCATGCGAGATCCGACCCGATCGGAGACCGCCCCGGCCACGATCCTCGCGGCCGCGCCGAGCACCTGACTCGCCGTCACCACGATGCCCGCGGAGACTGCCGTCCAGCCGTGGCCCAACACGAGCCACGCCAGCAGGAACGCCTGCAGCATGCCCTGTGGAAGCACGAGCAGCATTGACACGCCGTGCACCCGGTACAGGTAGCGGGAGCTGCGGTACGGCGACTCGTCCACCGCAGCGCTGGGCGCGGACGTCGCTCTTGACCCCGCGTGTGCCCCCGCCACATCGGCCCGGTCGGGGACCGTCGCGGGCGGTTCCGGCGGGGGAGCTGGCGGGTCGGTGACGACGACAAAGGCCGCCACCGCCGAGACCACCGCCATGGCCAGGGGCATCGCGAAGGCTGCGCCCAGACCGTACGACTGCGCGAGCAGGGGCATGGTCATCGCCGCGACCGCGGATCCGGCCGGCTGTGACATCTGCCGGATGCCCATGGCCAGCCCGCGGCGGTGGGCCGGAAACCAGGCGACGACCAGTCGCCCGCTCGCGGAATTCCCCGAGGCGGTGGCGGCACCGGTGACCAGCAGCAGGATCGCCAACAGCGCGAACGACTCGACGAACTGCGCCGCGGTGAGGGCCAGCGCGGCACCGACCGAGCCGGCGACCAGAACCAGCTTCTCGCCCGCGCGGTCGACGAGCCAGCCCCAGGCGATCAATGCTGTGGCCATACCTATTGTCGGCATCGCGATCAGCACGCCGGCCTGCGAGAGGGACAGCCCACCTGCGGTTGTGAGGTGGGGGAGTAGGAAGCCCACGCCGATGACGAACGTCGAACCCGACGCGGCGACGAACGTGGCCACGACCAGCACGAGCCAGTGCCGCGCCGTCACAGTGTCACCTTCTCGCGCGGGCGCCGTCAGTTGACGTCACCGTCCGGGAGGTAGGTGGCGTAGAGGGGCAGCGGCATCTCCTGTCGGCGCAACACCGCACCCCACACGTCGACCCGGGCGGGCGCCAGGAGGTCGGTGGGCAGGCTGGGGGCGACGTACCAGTCTCCGCGGTCGAGTTCGTCCTGCAGTTGGCCGGGCGCCCAGCCGGTGTAGCCGACGAACACCCGCATGCCTTCCATGTGGTCGCGCAGTAGGTCCGGGTCGCTGTCGAGGTCCACCACGTGCACGCGTCCCTCGATCTGCTGGAGCCCGGCGAACTTTTCGCCGTCGATGCCGGAGTCGAGCACCACCAGTGCGATGCCGGTGTCGGGCTTGACCGGGCCTCCGATGTGGAAGACGGAGGGGGACGCGCAGTACTCGGCCCAGGCGGGCAGTATCGACTCGACCTCTGTCTCGCTGGGGCGGGTGATCACTACGCCCAGCGAGCCCGTGTGGTCGTGTTCGATCATGTAGATGATGGCGCGCTGGAAGTTGGGGTCCGGCATGTCGGGCGCTGCGATGAGCAGTGAGCCGGCGACGGGATCACGTTTGTCCATCGCGGAGTAGAGGCGGTCGCCGAACAGGCCGCCGCCGCTCAGATCGTCCGGTCCGGTGTCCATATCCCCATGATGCCCCCGTCGTCGCCGACCCACACCCGCGTCCCCACGATCGGGTCTCGATACGGTGGCTTCCGTGACCCCACTGTCCACCGAGTCGGCCGACCCCCCTCGTGGACGTCTGTCCGCCGCGCTGCGTGAGTCGGACGGCCTCGGTCGACTGTCCACGGCGCGGTTAGCCGCTCTGCTCAGCGAGGGCATCCACCAGGCCGCGTTGGGCGGAGTCGTGTTGTTCAGCCCTGAGTCCGCGACGACGCCAGCAGCCATTGTCGCCGGATTCGCCGTGATGCTGCTGCCGTACTCGATCGTCGGCCCGTTCGCCGCCGCCGCGCTCGATCGGTGGGATCGACGGGTCGTCGTCGCCGTCGCGGCGCTGGTGAGGACGGTGTCCATCGTCGCGACCATCGCGCTGGTCGCCGGGGGTGCCGTCCACACGGGCCCGGGTCTGGCCGCGCTGTTCGCCCTGTCGCTCGTCGCGATCGGGCTCGGCCGCCTCATCAACACCGGGATGACAGCGGCGATGCCCAAGGTGGTGCCCGACCGGATCCTCGCCGCCACCAACTCGGTGTTGGTCACCGTGGGCTCGATCGTCACGGCCGTCGGGGCGGTCGCAGCGTTCGCCGTGCTGGCCGTACTCGGCGCTGGCGACGCGGCCGTGTCGTGGACCCTCGTGCCGTCCGTGGTCACCGCGCTGGTGGGGGTGTGGGCGATCCTGGCCCTGCCGCGCCGCCACCTGGGCCCCGACGACGGCGAGCTCAGCGCCGCCCCGGGCCGCGGCGTCACCCGGGATGCGCTGGGGCTTTTCGCCGGTGGGCTGACCGAGGGCGTGCGAGCCGCCCGTTCAACGGCTCTCGTGTGGGTGTCGTTGGCCGGCGTGACGCTCGGCCGGGGCGCGTTCGGGATCACGACCATGCTGGCGATCCTGCTACTGCGGGACGCCGAGTCCGCCGGGTCGGGCGGTCCGGTGGTGGCAGGGATGGGCGGATTCGGCCTCATGTCGGCAGCGGTGGCTGCGGGCATGGGTCTGGCAGCCGTCGTCACCCCCTGGGCCATCGCCCGCCGTCGCCGCATCGACGTCGTCGCGGCCGGGGCACTGCTGTCGGGACTCGCCCAACTCACCGTGGGCCCGACCCTCGACTCGACGGCACTGGTCGTGGGCGCGGTAGCGATCGGACTGGGCGCCCAGGTCGTCAAGCTCGTCGCCGACAACGCCATGCAGACCGACGTCCCCGACGCCCGCCGCGGCGGGGTCTTCGCGCTCCAGGACGCCCTGTTCAACTCGGCGTTCGTGGCGGGCATGCTTGCGGTCCTGCCACTGGTCCCGGTAGATGGTCGATCGGTGTCCCTCATGCTGGTCCCCGCCGTACTGTATGCGCTCGCCGCCGTGATCGCGGTGGTGGTGGCCACCGGCTCACGCTCAGGAACCGAGCCCGATCGAGCCCGCGGCGATCGACCCGCCACCGACTGAACCGCCGCCCACCGAGCCGGCGGCCACAGATCCTCCACCCACAGAGCCACCGCCGATGCTCCCCGCACCGACCGACCCGGCGGCAGCCGAACCCGCTGCAGCCGAGCCCGCCGACGCGGACCCGGCGTCGACCGAGCCGCCACCGAGCGCGCCCGCGTCGATGACGCCCACGTCGAGCGCTCCGGCAGCGGAACCCGCGTCGACGTGGGGGAGCTCGATGTCGGGAGGTTCGAAGGGCAGAGCGGCGTCGAGCAGTCCGTCTCCGTTCACGTCGGCCACGGACAGCCACCCGCTGCCCGTGTCGACGGTGATGGAGCCATCCCCTTCGACGATCGGGGCGGCAGGCTCGGGATTCGTCCCGCCCTGAACCGGCGCGGGTTCCGGAGCCGGGGTGTGCACGACCGGCGGAGGCGGCGGCACCGGATCTGGTTCGGTGACCGGGGGAGTGGACCACCTGGCCGAGTCCGTCGCGGCAGCCGAACCGTGGTGGATCGCGCCGATCGCATCGGACAGCAGCGAGCCCCAGTCCGGCAGCGACCCCAGTGCCTCCGAGCCGGCGCCGAGCGCGTCCGTGCCCGCGGCCAGCGACCCGTCCACCAGGGCCCCGTCGGCACCCGCCAGCACCGAACCCGCCGCCAGAGAGCCGGCCCCCACCGATCCCAGGCCCAGCGACCCACTCCCAATCGACCCCGCGCCGACGGACCCCCCACCGACCGATCCGGCACTCACCGAACCACCGCCGACAGACCCACCGCCGATCGAGCCGACACCTGCGGAGCCGACGCCCGCAGAGCCCGCCGTGAGCGCGCCAGCACCTCCGGCGTAGGCGTTCCACACGCCGCGGTCGTCGTGGTCGGCGTAGACGGCCTGGGCGCCCGTGCCCACGTCCGTCACCACGCGATCGGCAATTCCGTCGAGATCCGAGTCCCAGAGGGCGTCGTCGGCGTACCCGTCACCGTCAAAGTCCAGCGACAGTGCGTCCGCGGCACCTGTTCCGAGGGTGAGATCGGGCTCGCCCTGCCACTGCGTCGGGTCTCCGACGCCGTCTCCGAAGAAGTAGTCCATGGCCAGAATCGTGTCCCGACCACCGTGCCCAGACCAGCCCCGGTCCACGATCTGTGAAATCCCCGATCCGCTATCCACAGATCGCGGTCCCGCCTTGACGGGGGCGTTCTCAGCCCCGTGAGGCGGCCCTGACAAGCAGCGCGGGGCGCTCGGGATCTCCCCCCAGGTCGGCGCGTCCGAGGCGGGACGCCCGAAGGCCCGCGACGACGAGGAAGACCGCCGCCCAGATGAGATACGCGTTGCCGACGAGGTGCTCGAGAGGACCCCACCCGACCTCACGGTCGTCGCTGTGCGGCACCCACCACTGTGGCGTGCCCAGGAAGATCACCACGCCACTGCCGGCCAGGGCGAGCCAGCCGCGCTCGTCGTCGTCGCCATCTCGTGCCGAGCGGTCGGCCCACACCAGGGTGAGCACGACCGCCGGCACCGCCCACACCCAGTGGTGCCCCCACGACACGGGCGAGCAGAACAGCGCCACGTGGCCCACCGCGACGGCCGCGGCCACCTCGTGACCGGACCGAAGCAGACGCCACGCCACCCACGCGATCCCCAGGCCGATCGCCGCGGACACCACAAACCACGCGGCCGACGCAGTGGTTCCCTCGAGCCCCAGCCGGTAGACAACACCGTTGACGGACTGGTTGGACGCGTACGCCAGGCCGCCGATCCGCTCGG
Organism: Dietzia sp. ANT_WB102; assembly: GCF_008369165.1. Lineage (NCBI taxonomy): Bacteria > Bacillati > Actinomycetota > Actinomycetes > Mycobacteriales > Dietziaceae > Dietzia > Dietzia sp. ANT_WB102. Next base: position 591,911 of record NZ_VOBA01000001.1, on the reverse strand, counting down.
GGTCGCGGATGGCAGAACTCCAGTAGCGGGCCGAGTCGTTGGGGGTCAGCAGGTGCCCGACCCCGGTGAACGCCAGCGCCGCGACGACTGCCGTACCCAACCCGCGCCAATCGCGGCGCAGCACGAAGTACAGCAGGAACACCGCCGGGGTGAGCTTGATAGCCATGGCGAACCCGGTCAGCGTGCCGCCCCACCACCGACCGCGGCCGCGAATGACATCGACCAGCACCAGCGCCATGAGAAAGACGTTGACCTGCCCGAACCCGATCGTCTCGCGAACCGGACCGGACCACACCGCCACCACCATCACGGCGGCGGTGAGCCACCACAGTTCCCGCTGCGGACGCTCGCACGTGCGTGACAGAACCAGGTGCACCACAAAGGCCAGCACCGCGATGGTCGCCAGCGTGATGAGTATCGAGGCCACCGCTAACGGGACCAGGGTGAAGAGGGAGAAGATCTGCGCCGACAACGGGGGATAGGTGAACGGGAGGTGCCCACCCTGCGCGAGCTGCGGTAGCTCCCCGTAGAGCTCGCCGCCGTCGCGGAACACCTGCCCGCCGACGCGGTACACGTCGAGGTCGATGCGGTACGGCGGGATCTGCTGCAGCCCCGGGATGCCTACGGTCTGCAGGAGCGTGCCGAGGAGGGCCAGGACAACGACGACGACCCTGGCAGCAGCCGAGTCCAGGTAGCGGTCGACCGCTCCGCCGATCATGCCGGGTCGCCGTTCTGACGACCGTTGTCCGGCTGGGCGTCGCCTCCGCCGGTCGGGTTCTGCTCAGCCCACCAGCGCAGTAGCGCGGCCTCCGCCTCGTCACGGTCGAGCGGGCCGCGGTCGAGGCGCAGCTCCTTGAGGTACGCCCACGCCCGGCCGACGTCGGGACCGGGCCCCAGATCCAGCAGCGTCATGATCTCGTTGCCGTCGAGGTCGGGACGGACCCGCGCGAGGTCCTCCTTTTCCTCGATCTCGGCGATCCGCCTCTCCAGCGAGTCGTAGTTGGCCTGCAGCTTGGCCGCGCGCCGCTTGTTGCGGGTCGTGCAGTCGGCCCGGACCAGTCGGTGCAGTCGCGGCAGCAGGTCGCCAGCGTCGGAGACGTAGCGGCGCACCGCCGAATCCGTCCACTGGCCCTCGCCGTACCCGTGGAAGCGCAGGTGGAGGAATACCAGTCCGGAGACGTCCTCGATCATCTGCTTGGAGTACTTGAGCGCGCGCATGCGCTTGCGCACCATCTTCGCGCCCACCACCTCGTGATGGTGGAACGTCACCCCGCCGCCGGGCTTGGGCGCACGGGTGGCGGGCTTGCCCACGTCGTGCAGCAGCGCGGCCCAGCGCAACACCAGATCCGGGCCCTCGGGCTCGAGGTCGATCGCCTGCTTGAGCACCGTGAGCGAGTGCCAGTACACGTCCTTGTGTTGCATATGCTCGTCCCGTTCGAGCTTCATGCCCGGCACCTCGGGGAGCACGCGGTCGGCCAGTCCGGTCTCGCACAGCATGTTGATGCCGTCGATCGGATAGTCACCGAGGATGGTCTTGTCCAGTTCGGTACGCACCCGTTCGACGGTGATGCGGTCGATCTCGGCGGTCATCTCGGTCATGGCCCGAAAGACCCGCGGCGCGAGGGTGAATCCCAACTGGGAAACGAAGCGGCACGCACGCAGCATGCGCAGTGGGTCGTCGGAGAACGACTGCTCGGGGGCCGCCGGGGTGTCCAGGACACCCGCGAGCAGCGCATCCATCCCGTTCAGTGGGTCGATGAACTCGTGTCGCCCGTCCGGGTGCAGCTGCACCGCCATGGCGTTGACCGTGAAATCGCGGCGGATCAGGTCGCCGGAGAGGGTGTCGCCAAAGACCACCTCGGGGTTCCGGGTGACCCCGTCATAGGAGTCGGCCCGGAAGGTGGTGATCTCGATCTGCTGCTCGACCCCACCGCCGTCCCGTCTCACGGCCGACAGCGTGCCGAACTCGATCCCGGTATCCCATACCGCGTCCGCGTACTCGTCGAGGATGGCCCGCACCGTCTCAGGGCGGGCGGCGGTGGTGAAGTCCAGATCCGTGCCCAGTCGGCCGAGCACCGCATCCCGGACGCTGCCACCCACCAGGTAGAGCTCGTGCCCGGCCTCGCCGAACGCCGTCGCGAGCGGGGCAAGCACGTCCGCCAGGTCATTGAGCGTCGTCTGGGCACCCGCGAGGAGCCGGACCCTGCGTGCCTCGATCTCCGCCGGAGCAGGCTTGGCACCCGGTCCGTCCTGCAGACCCGAGAACACCGCGGCGTCGTGTCGGTCGGAAGCGGCTCGCCCGGATGTGGCGCTGCGGTCGGAGGTCGGTCTACGGGCTGTCACGGGGCCGACTTTACCGAGTGATCCCGACAAACCCTGCCCCGCTCACTCCGGCCCGGCAGCACTGGACGCCTCGACTACGGTGCCGCTCTGACTCGCGCGGGGGAAATGTACGCAAAACACGGGGTTGTGCTGCAGGAACGGACCACGGAGGGCGCGCAAGCCGACGCGGCAACACATCTCAAGCCGGGTGCGCCGCCGAATTGCCGGGCTCGACCGTCTTGGACCACAGCGGCTCCACGGCCTCGACCTCCGGCGGACCGCTCAGGAGTGCGCTCGACTCCTCCAGATACCGCAGGTACGCGGGATTGCCGAGAAACTCCTGGGCGGCCGCAGCGTCCCGGTAATGCTGGAACACCACCATCACGTCTGGGTCCACATGGGACGCGCACAGCACGTAGGCCCGGTGCCCGTCATTGGCCTGGACCGCCTCGGGCATGTGCCGACGCCACACCTCGACCAACTGGTCGCGACGGCCCGGCTTGGCCCGGTGTCGGAGGACCAGGGCGTGGGCGGACGGACCTGAGCTCATACAGCGGACTCTAGCCGCGCCCGCCGCCGCTGGCCCGTCGCCCGCAGCTACGGGTCGGACGCCCTGCCCCATGGGATTCCAGAGCACTACAGTGACGGCCGTGTCTCGTCGTCGTCTCCCCCCGCGCTTGTCACCCACCCACCTCGCCGTCACGCTCACGGCCGCGGTAACCCTGACCGGCACGGTCCACCCTCTCGCCGGCGCGCAGTCCGCCGACGGCGTCGACACCTCCACGGCCCTGGGGTTCACCACCTCGCCCCGCCCCACCGCGCCAGCCCCGGCCGACACCTCCCGCCCACAGGTCCTGCGGGTCCAGCCAATCGACGGCCGCAAGGTGCTCGCCGACGTGTGGTCCCCCTCCATGGGTCGGGCGGTACCGACGTTCCTCCTCCTCCCGGCGAGCCCGAGCCCGGCACCGCTGCTGCTCCTGCTCAACGGCGTGGGTGGGGGAGAGGACCACGTCGGCTGGGCCTACCACACCGACTACCAGGACTTCTTCGCCGACAAGCATGTCCTGGTCGCCAGCCCCGAGGGCGGCCGATTCAGCCTCTACTCCGACTGGCAACGCCCCGACCCCATCCTCGGAGTCAACCGCTGGCACACCTTCCTCGACTCCGAACTGCCCGCCGCCCTCGCCGACGCGTACGCGCTCAACGACACGCGGGGCGTGATCGGGGTGTCGATGTCGGGCGGCCCCGCACTGACCCTCGCCGCGACGAGCCGGCACCACTACGCCGCGGCCGCCTCACTGTCCGGGTGCCCCGAGGTCTCCACACCCTTCGGGCGCGCGGCAATGACCGCGATGGTCGCGCGCGGCGGCGGCAACGTCCACAACGCGTGGGGCCCGCCCGACGACCCGGCCTGGCTGGTGAACGACCCCTCGCACGACGTCCAGCGACTCCGCGGCACCACCCTCTACCTGGCATCGGCGCCCGGTAACCCCGGCCCGCATGACGCTCCGGACATCGGGTCCGCGACCTTCGCGATCGGTGCGCCCACTGAGCTCGCGGCTGACCTGGGCACCCGCCACATGGCCCGTGCGCTCCAGGACGGCGGCGTGCCGTTCACCTACGACCGCTACACGAGCGGAGCCCACACCTTCGCCCTATTCAGCCGCGAACTGAGGGACTCCTGGCGAGTCGTCGGGCCGGCACTCGGCGCCTGACCCGCACGACACCGCGCAACGGCGCGCCGTGGATTCCGGTCCACCCACCCCCGGCCGGTAGCATCGATGGGTGTCCGAAGCCGATCGTCCCGCCGAACCGCGCGCCAACGCGTCGCGGCGTCGCCGTGCACGTCGGCCTGCAGGACCCGGCGCCGGTGGACGCGACGCCGCAGGTCAGAAGCGTGATAGCGGCATGTCGAAGGGCGCCGACGGCCAGCGGACCGCGCAGGGCGACAAGCAGAAATCGACGTCCACGAACACGCCCGCCGGGACCGGACAGAAGGCCGGGCAGGGGGGTCAATCGGCCTCATCCGGTGACGGCCAGTCGCGTCAGGGGCGGCGTCGTCGCCGTGGCGGTCGCGGGCGACGCGGCGGTCGGGGACAGGGTCGTGCCCCCGAGGGTCAGAAGCAGTCGAGCACTGACGCCACCCACACGGTGAGATCCGGCGACGGCACCGCCGGCGCCACCTCCCGCCAGGCCCCCCGCCACCCGCGTCAGCCCGGCCGGCCCAAGGCGGGCGGAGGCCAAACCGCTTCGACCAACACCACGCGCACGTCCGCTCCCGCGAAGGCCGGCGGCAGCGCCGGATCGAAAGCCGGACCCAAGTCCGGCGCAAAGGGCGGGTCCAAGACCGCCACCAAGCCCGGAACCCACCAGGGCGGAAAATCCGGCGCCAAGAACGCCCGGGCCGGCCGCGGGGCAGCGCGACATCCCCGCGCCGGCCAGCGGCTCAAGACGGTGCTGGAGACATCGGCCGGCGGCCTCGTGGTCCGCAACCTCGCGCAGGCAGGGGCGGGCCCGGAGCCCGACCTGTCCCGGCTGGAGGTCGCGCTCATCGGCCGGCTGGACCGGCGAAACCGCATGTTGTGGTCCATGCCCAAGGGCCACATCGAACCCGGAGAGACGGTCGAGGAGACCGCCCGGCGCGAGGTGCTCGAGGAGACCGGCGTCGACGGCACCGTCCTGGCCCCGCTGGGGACCATCGACTACTGGTTCGTCGCCGAGGGCCGGCGCATTCACAAGACCGTCCACCACCACCTCATCCGCTACGACCACGGTGAATTGTGTGACGAGGACCCCGAGATCACCGAGGTCGCCTGGTTTGCCTTCGACGACCTGCCCAGGCGACTGGCGTACCCGGACGAGCGACGACTGGTGGAGACCGCGCGCACCCTGCTCCCACAGCTAGCGCGATCCGAACTCGCCGGTGACAACCCCCCGCCGGCCGACGCACAGACCGTCGATCCTTCGCGCCGCGCGGACGGCCCCGAGCCGGTACGCCGAACCGGGGTGCCGGGTGTGGCGCCCCGCGACGACACGCCGGAGGAGTCCGGGCCGTGACCTGGCGGCCGGTTGGGCGCGCAGTCCGGGCGGTCGTCCCGACAGCGTTGTGCGCGGCTCTGGCGCTCGGCCCGCTGTGGGGTGTCCAGCCAGCCGGCGCGATCACCCCCGAGCAGGCCACCGCCGCCGGGTACATCCCCACCCCGGCGCCGGCACTGGCCCGGATCACCATCGACGAGATCTCGCCCCGTGTCCTCGACGGCGCGGGCGGGACCGGCCAGGTCGCGGGCGGGACGGGCCAGGTCGCGGTGGGCACCGAGGCCGGGGTCCCGGTCGTCACGGTGTCCGGGACCATCACGAACGTCGGCGAGCTTCCCCTGGAGTCGGTCGACGTCCGACTCCAGCGCGGGCCACGCACGGCTGACTCGGACTCCGTACGCGACCCGCTGGTCTGGTCGGAGCCGTCGTTCGGGGTCCGCGGCGAGTTCCTCCGAGTGGCCGAGGCGGTGGCACCCGGGGAGTCGGTGCCCTACCGCGTTTCCATGCCCGCCCGTGAGATCCCCGGCGCTCCCGCCCCCGACCTGCAGCTCACGGAGCCCGGCATCTACCCGCTGCTCGTCAACGTCAACGGCACGCCCGAGGGGGGTTCCCCCGCGCGACTCGACGACGCCCGCACCCTGTTACCCGTGCTCGAGGCGCCGAGACCGGCGGCGCTACCGGGGGGCGACGACGGCGAGCTGGGCGCCCCCGAACCGGCGGACGGGCCGGGCCCGGCGCCGGTCCCGCTGACCATGTTGTGGCCGCTGGCCTCAGCTCCTACGCGGATTGCGACGGTGCCCGGTGCCGACGGCCCTGATCCGGTGGTGGCGTTGACCGACGACTCGCTCCTGCGCGAGCTGGCCGAGGACGGCCGGTTGACCGGGCTGGTGCGTGCGGCCGACGATGCGTTCGACGGGGCCGGCGGGCAGGAGCTCCGTCGGGCGGTGTGCCTGGCCGTGGACCCGGACCTACTGGGGACCGTATCCGAGATCGCCGGGGGCCGGTCAACGGTGATCGGTCAAGGCATCGAGCGGGACGACTCCCGCGCCTCGACCGGCCGCCGCGGCGATGACGGTAGCCGGGAGAAGCGCGGTCCCGAGGATCCGGTCGCAGTGGCGGCGGACGCCGAACGCTGGCTGGGGGAGTTGCGGGCGCTGGCCGAGGGCGGGTGCGTGGTGACTCTGCCGGCCGCTCAGTCCGACCTCGAGGCCGTCGCGGCGGTGGGATCCACCGACCTCACCCGGGCTGCACTCGACAGCGCCGATTCCGTCGAGCGGATCCTCGGGACCGCTCCCGTTCCCGACACCCTGGTTCCCGCGTCCGGGACGCTGCTGCCCGGTACCGCCGAGGTGCTGACCGAACCCGGCGCGACCGCCATCGTGGCGGCCCCGTCGACGCGCACTGACACCGGCCTGGTCCCGCCGCCCGGGATCGTCGGGCTGGCAGGCACCGAGGGCGGACGGGCGCTGACCTACTCGGCGGCAGTCGGTTCGGCGCTCGCCGCGACCGGCTCCGCACCGGAGAATCCACGGTATTCCGATCCCGATACCCGGTATTGGCTGACCGCGGACTCGACGGAAGCCCGGCTCCAGGATGCCCGGGCCACCCTGCTTGCCCCGATCGTGGACGCCATAGATTCCGCCGCCAGCCCCGTGCCCGGTGCTCCTCTCGATCCCGCCTCGGATCAGGGGGTGCTGGCCGTCCCACCGCAGGTGTGGACCATCGGCCGTGAGGCGGCCGGTTCGGTCCTGGAGGCCCTCGGCGCCCAGCTCGCGGCGGGGCGGATGCGCGCGGTACCGCTCGCCGAGCGCCTGGCGGGCCCGGTCACCATCCCCGACGGCTACCTGGCAGACGACCCCACAGGCGCCGCCGACCCGGGGGCGATGGAGTTGGCCGGTGCAGACCCGATCGTGGCCGACGCCCTGCGTGGACTCGGCACCCTGCGGTCGCTGGTCGACACCTCCGACCCCACCTCGGCCGGCGCCCAGGACCACCTCGACCCCATCGTCGGCGATGCCCTCCGAGCCCTGTCGGAGACCGGTCGACGGGCCGGGGGGGACGGGACGACGCCCGAGTCGGGCACCGGTGACGACGCCCGGTCCAGGACCGCGGCCCGGCTCGAGCGTCTCGAGCAGACTGTCGCCGAGTCGCTCGACCGGGTGGACCTACTGCCCCCAGGCAGCGTGTTCACCATGGCCAGCCCCAACAGCCCGCTGTTACTGGTGACTCGAAACGCCCTGCCGTTCCCGGTGCGCGTGGGCATCACAGTCACCGCGCCTCCCGACATCCGGGTGGAGCCGGTGGGGGTCGTCCAGATCCCGGCCTCGGGGTCGCGGACACTCCAGGTCCCCACCCAGTCCGATGCCGAGGGTGGCACCCGCCACACCGTCGCGTTCGTCCTCGAAGGTCCGGACGGGCGCCCGCTGTCGGAACCGGTGGAGTTATCCGTCCAGACCGGCGGCTACCCGGTCGCCCAGGCCTTCGCGCTGTTCGCGGCCGCGCTCGCCCTCGCCCTCGGGGGTCGGCGGTACCTGCGCTACCGTCGGGGCATCCTCGACCCCGCGGACGAAGGGCACCGACCGTGAACGACGAGCAGGGGTCCCCCGGACCCGAACTGCGCAGACCGGATCCCGGCCTCCGGGGCCGACGACGTGAGCCGGGCAGCTGTGTGCTGCCCGGCCCGGTGTCGCCGCCACCGGTCGCCGACTCGTTCGTCCCCGACGCGACGCCCGTGTCGCCGATGATGGCGACCCCGCGGCAGGCCACCCCGCCCGGTGGGGGGATCGGGACGCGAACCCGTGACTCCTCCGACGCCTCGGTGATGCGCTCGACCGGATCAATGGCCGTGGCCAACCTCGCCAGCCGCATCACCGGGTTCGTGCGGATGATCCTCATCCTCACGGTGCTCGGCCCCGCCGTCGCGTCCGCCTTCAATACCGCCAACACGCTGCCCAACATGATCACCGAGCTCGTCCTGGGTTCGGTGCTCACCGCCATGTTCATGCCACTGCTGGCCAAGGCCGCGCAGGAGGACGAGGACGGCGGCGTGTCGTTCATCCGGCGCCTGCTCACGGTGACCTCGGCCCTGGCGCTGGGAGCGGCGGTGCTCGCCGTGGCGTGCGCGCCACTTCTCACCGAACTTAACCTGGGAGACGGCGAGGTCAACACCGACCTCGCCACCGCGTTCGCGTTCCTGCTGCTTCCGCAGATCTTCTTCTACGGCGTGTTCTCGGTAATGCTCGCGGTCCTCAATTACAACGGGGTCTTCCGGCCCGGGGCCTGGGCGCCCGTGTGGAACAACCTGGTGGCCATCGCGACGCTCGCACTGTTCGCGGTGGTCGGCAGCAGCATCGACCCCGCCGCGCCCGTGAACCTGCTCAGCGCACCGATTCTGCTGCTGGGCCTGGGCACGACCTTGGGCGTGGTCGTCCAGGCCGCGATGCTAGTGCCGGCCCTGCGCCGCGCCGGAGTGGACCTCCGCCCGCAGTGGGGCCTGGACCCCCGCATCAAGCAGTTCGGCGGTCACGCCGTCGCCGGGGTGACCTACGTGCTCATCTCGCAGGTAGGCCTGGTCATGACCAACCGCATCGGATCGGCCGCGGACGAGGCCGCCATCGCCATCTACCAGACCTACTGGCTACTGCTGCAGGTCCCGTACGGGATCATCGGCGTCACCCTGCTCACCGCCATCAATCCCCGACTGGCAGACAACGGCGTGGCCGGCCGGAACGACGCGGTGGTCCGGGACATCTCGTGGGGCACCCGGCTGTCGCTTTTCGGGCTGCTGCCGATCATCGCGTTCATGACCGCGTTCGGCCCCACAATCGCCACCGGCCTTTTCCGCTACGGCAACTTTGACGCCTCCAGCGCCCGGGTGCTGGGATTGACCCTGGCATTCGGCGCGTTCACGCTGGTGCCCTATGCGGTGGTCCTGCTGCAGCAACGGGTGTTCTACGCCCGCGAGGACTACTGGACACCCACGGTGATGATTCTCGCGATCACCATCGTCCGGGTGATCCTGTCGCTCATCGTCCCGGCTGTCGCCGACGAGCGCTCCCACGTGGTGATCGGCCTGGCGCTGGCCAACGGCATCGGCTGGGTTGTCGGCGCGATCGCCGGGTACGTCCTGCTCCGGGCGAAGCTGGGGTCCCTGCGTGGACGCGAGACCCTCCGGTCGGCGTCGTGGACCCTCGGCGCGTCGATCGCTGGCGCGCTGGTGGCGCTCGCCGTCGACGCGATCCTGCCGATGGACGGCCTCACCGACGCCGTCGGCAGCATCGGTTTCGTCCTCCGGGCCGCAGTGGCGGCCGTCATCACCCTCGCGGTGACGGGTCTGATCTTGTCGCGGTCCCGACTGCCCGAAATCGAGTCGATCACCCCCGTTCTCCGCGGCCTCGTGGGGCGTCTGAGGCGATAACCGATTCCCCGGGCGCGGAACGTACACTCGGGGATCATGAGCGGCGCCTCCCGGTGGGCTGCCGCACCAGGCGAGGAGGGGTTATCGGGTGGGTGAGCAGACTGGAGCCGCGGCACCGGACGCCACCCCGCCGCCACCTCGTCTGACGATCGGTGGACTGGTCTCGGGCGGCAGGTACGAACTTCTCGAACCCTGCGGGGGCGTCGCCGGTCAGTCCTTCTGGAAGGCCCGCGACCGGCGCCTGGGTCGGTACGTCTCACTGACCTTTGTCGACCCCCTGCCCGGTGAGCAACCCCCGGGTTCGGCGACGGGAGTCCTCGATCGCACCGTCGCCCTGACCGTCGTCTACGCGGACGGGTTGGCGCGCGTGCTCGATGTCATCCGCGGCCGTGCGGGCGGCATAGTGGTCTCCGAGTGGATCCCGGGTCGCAGCCTCGCCGCGGCCGTCGCCGAGCCGGACCCCGAGTCCGCCGTGGGCGCGGTGTGGGGGCTTGCCGACGCCGCGACCCGCGCCGAGGAGTCGGGGCTGGCCCTGGGACTGGATTCGCCTGACCGGATCCGTCTCACCGAGGACGGCCGCGCGGTCCTGGCCTTCCCCGGGGTTCACGCTGGCGCCGACAGTCGCGGCGATGTGCAGGGGTTGGGCGCCGTCCTCTACGCGTTGCTCACCGGGGCGTGGCCGCTGCCGCTGCCCGCGGGGTCCGATCTGCACGTGCCGACCGACGGCCGGCCCGTGCCCGCACAGCATGACGACGACGAACTCCGGGATCCCACAGTTGCCGGTCACGGGGTCGCGCCGGAATCCGCCGTTCTGGCCATGCGGTCCCTCGACGGGTCATCGGTCAGCTCGGCGGCCACCGTGAGGGCGATGGTGACCGATCGCGTCGGCGGGCCGGTACGGGCGTCCTCCGAGGTCGCCTACCCGGAAGACGCGGCCGCGACGGAGTGGGCCCCGTCCGATGCGGGGCCGAGCGCGTACGTGGGGCCGGACCCGGAGGTCCAGAAACGACGATGGCAGATCATGGCCGGCACCAGCGCCGCCGCGGTTGTGGTGATCGCCCTGCTGTTTGCGTGGATGGTCGGAGCATTCGGAGGCACCAACAGCAAGACTCCGCTCTCGCAGCAACTTGACGCGATCGAGCGGGCAGCACAGGCCAGCCGCGCCTCCGCGACCGCCGAACCGACAGCCGACGGGGACGGCGCCGCCGAGAAGTCCGAGAAGGACACCCCGTCAACCCCGGTTGCCGTCTCGACCGCCACCGCCTGGCAGCCTCCGACCTCGAACGGCACCGCCGAGAACTCGGCGAGTGCTCCCAACGTGGTCGACGGCGACCTGTCCACGGCATGGTCCAGCGACACCTACCGATCCCAGATCGGGGATGGGCCGTCGGCATATAAGCCGGGTATCGGGTTGATGCTCACGCTCGAGAGTGAGCAGGAGGTCCGCAAGGTCGTACTCCACTCGGGGGATGACGACGTGCGCTTCGAGGTGCGGTCGTCCCCCAGTGCCTCGCCGGCGGCCCTGGACGAGACCACCCGTCTCGGGGCGGGCACCGTGCGCGGCGGTAAAGCCACAGTGACGATCGACGAGCCGGAGAAATCCGAGCACATCCTGGTGTGGATCACCCGTCTGGGAACCTCCGGGGACCAGGCCTACGACGCCTCGATCACCGAGGTCGAACTAACCCGCTGACGGCCCGAGGTGACACCCCCACAGGGTGCGCGGTCGGGTTACCGTGACGGCCGTGAACACTGGTACCGCCGCCCCGACTGCGGCGAGTTCCGGCGCGTCCGTGCCGGCGCAGTCGGCTCTCCGCGCAGACCCGCCATCGCGTGCGGAGCCGTCGTTAAGTGCGGAACCGCCGTTAAGTGCAGAGCCGCTGTCAAGTGCAAAGTCCCAGCTGAGCGACGCCGAGTTGCTCGACGCCCACGTGGCTGGCGACCCGAACGCCTTCTCCGCCCTCGTTCGGCGTCACTACGATTACCTGTGGCGGCTGGCCATCCGTACCTCGTTCAACCGCGATGACGCCGCCGAGGCACTGCAGGAGGCCCTCGTCTCGGCGTACCGGAAGGCGGACACCTTCCTGCACGCCTGCCCGGTACAGGGGTGGCTTTACCGCATCGTTGTCAACGCCTGTCTGGACAAGATGCGGGCGCAGCGGCTTCGCACCCACACCCCACTCACTCCGGCCCTGCACGAACAGGTCACCCTGCGCGACCACTTCCACCAGGACCCGACCTACGCGATCATTGTGGCCGAGGCGCTGGCGGAACTGCCGGGGGATCAGCGGGACGCCGTCGTCGTCGTCGACATGCTCCGGTGCACCGTCGTCGAGGCGAGCCACCTGCTCAACATTCCCCCGGGCACCGTGAAGAGCCGGTGTTCGCGCGGACGCGCGAAACTCGGTGTCCTTCTCGAAGGGGTCACCCTCACAGCCTGAGCTGACCCCGCCAGCCGAGACGATCGGTGCCACAGGTGAGGGTGTTCCCCTCGTCACCAGGGGGCGGGACCGGGAACAAGCCGGACCCCCGGAGTGTTGTGGCCTTCAGAAGGCCTGGCACGGTCGTGCAGGTCCGGTCTATATCCGCAGAGCGCGCGAGGAGCCCCGAGAACTCATGAGTGACACCGTCCACGACGTCATCATCGTCGGATCCGGCCCGGCCGGCTACACCGCCGCCATCTACTCTGCACGGGCCGAGCTCTCACCGGTGGTGTTCGAGGGTTCCCAGTTCGGTGGCGCGCTGATGACCACGACCGACGTCGAGAACTTCCCCGGTTTCGCCGAGGGCATGATGGGCCCGGACCTGATGATGCAGATGCGCGAGCAGGCAGAACGCTTCGGTGCCGACCTCCGAATGGAGGACGTCACCTCAATGGACCTCAGCGGCGACGTCAAGATTATCCGGGTCGGGGAAGAGGAGCACCGTGCCCGCGCCGTGATCCTCGCGATGGGGGCAGCCGCACGCTACCTCGGGATCCCGGGCGAGCAAGAACTTCTCGGCCGCGGCGTCAGCTCGTGCGCAACATGCGACGGCTTCTTCTTCCGCGACAAGCCGATCGTTGTGGTCGGCGGCGGCGACTCAGCGATGGAGGAGGCCACCTTCCTCACCAAGTTCGGCTCTTCGGTCACGATCGTGCACCGCCGCGAGGAGTTCCGCGCCTCCAAGATCATGCTCGAGCGGGCCCGGGAGAACGAGAAGATCTCGTTCGTGCTCAACACGGCCGTGGACGAAGTGCTCGCGAACGAGAACGGGTCGGTCGCGAAGCTGCGCCTACGCAACACCGTCACCGGGGAGACCAGCGAGCTCGAGACGGCGGCAATGTTCGTCGCCATCGGCCACGATCCGCGGTCCGAGCTCATCCGCGACCAGGTCGAGGTGGACGAGGACGGTTACGTCCTCACCGGTCAGACCACCGCCACGTCCCTCCCCGGCGTGTTCGCCTGTGGCGACCTCGTCGACAAGCGCTACCGCCAGGCCATCACCGCCGCAGGCTCCGGCTGCGCTGCGTCGATCGACGCGGAACGCTGGCTCGCCGAACAGGCCTGAACCACGCAGGAACCGTTCTTCCACGTCGAAAGGAGCCAGACTATGGCCGACACCCCCAACATTATCGACGTCACCGAAGCGGACTTCGGTGCCTCCGTACTCGCCGCCAGCGCCTCCAAGCCGGTGCTGGTGGACTTCTGGGCCACGTGGTGCCGCCCGTGCACGATGATGGCGCCGGTCCTCGACGAGCTCGCCGGCTCGGAAGCGGACAAGCTCACAGTGGCGAAGGTCGATGTGGAGGCCAACCAGGAACTGGCAGCTGAATACCAGATCACGGCGATCCCCGCGATGCTGCTTTTCTCGGACGGGCAGCCGGTCAAGCGCATCACCGGAGCAAAGTCAAAGTCGGCGCTTCGCGCCGAGCTGGGGGAGATCCTCGGCACCTGACCCACACGGATACGACCCCCTCCACGGACCCCCGACTCCCGGCGGCAATCGGGCGTGTCCGCGTTCGAGGCGGTAAGTTCATCCGGGTACACATCACGAGAACAGCGGGAGGAGACCCATGGCCTGGAGGCGTGGTGACCGTGGACCCGAGGTGGCCGCAATTCGGGCCACCCTCGCCGGCATGGGTCTGCTGCACAACATCGAGTCGGTCGGCGTCACCGAACCCGAGACCGGGTCGGTCCTCGCTCGCACCGACGCAGTCTTCGACGCGGACCTGGAGACGGCCGTTCTCGCCTTCCAGCAGGCTCGTGGACTGATCTCTGATGGAATCGTGGGTCCGGCAACCCAAGCGGCCCTCCATGACGCCAGCCACGTTCTGGGGACTCGCGACCTGAGCTACATCGTCTCCAAGCCGATGGCCGGGGACGACATCGCCCAATTGCAGCGTCGCCTGGGCGAACTCGGGTTTTATGCCGGACTCGTGGACGGGACCTTCGGGCCCCTGACCCACGGCGCCGTCACCGATTTCCAGCGCGATTGCGCGCTGACCGCGGACGGCGTGGTCGGCGCGGAGACCCTCGACACCCTGAACCGCTTTTCCACCCTGTTCAAGGGCGGAGATGTCGCCTCCCTTGTCGAGAAGGAGCGGGCACGTACGTCTGGGCCCATGCTTTCCGGAAAGCGGATCGTCCTCGATCCGGGGCCCAGCGGATCGGAAAACCCGATCCGGATTGAGACCGCCAACGGCACCATCACCGACGCCGAACTCCTGTGGGACCTCACCAGTCGGCTCTCCGAGCGGATGAACCAGGCAGGCGTGGAAGTTTTCCTCTCCCGGCCCGAGTCGATGATCCCGACAGATCCCGAACGCGCGGAAATCGCCAACGCATTCAACGCTGACCTCGTCATCTCGCTGCGCCTCGATCGCCACCCCAACCCGGTCGGGAACGGCGTGGCGACCTTCTACTTCGGTAACTCCCTCGGTGCGGAATCCATGCTCGGCGAGGCCCTGTCAGGCTTCATCCAGCGTGAAATCGTCAGCCGCACGACCCTACGGGACTGCCGCACTCACGGCCGGAGTTGGTCTCTGCTGCGGATGACCCGTATGCCCTCAGTGCAGATCTACCTCGGCTACGCACACAACGAGCGCGATCTCGCGATCCTCGGCGATCGCGGCGCCCAGGACACCATCATCGACTCGATCTTGGTCGGCGTGAAGCGGTTGTATCTCCTCGACGAGGACAATCACCCGACAGGATCCATGTCCGTCGATGCGCTCATCGACTACGAACAGCGGCAGCGCGACTGAGCAAGGTTACCGACACGCAACCGGGCGACGCTCGGTCAGTATCCCGGCATCCCAACTCTCGCCGATGCTCCCGACATGACTCCCAGCCGGCGGGTGGAGAAACCGTGCTCGGCGAAGAGTTGGTCAAGTGCGCTCTCCACATCCGCTTTCCACATGTGCTCGCTCTCGATGTCGAGACGGAGCCTCGGATGCGTCTCGTGGGGTGCCACCACGCTGAAGCCGTGCTCGACGAGGAAACTCATCGGCGCCACGCAAGACTCCGCCCCACAACCGTCACGTGACGTAACGGAGCTGGGGTCGTTGGACGTGACCCCGAAAGCCTCAATCGCTTTGATTCCGCGGCTGCGCACGTTCACTATCACGGCATCGAGCAACGAAGTCATTACTCCGGCCGGGGCACCGTGCTCCACGCTCATACCCGACAGCAGCACGGCATCCGCGCCGACCGGTGAAGTCGGGAAGCACGCCGCCCGCGGCACCATCCCCGGCGGAGCATAGAAGGCGGCGGCGGTCGATCTGTCCCCGTAGGTTGCGATCTGGCCGCAGACTCCCCACTCGAGTGAGACGTGCGATATCCACGCCTCCTTTTCGAATTCCGGATCTCCGGGAGCGTCTCCGCCGTCGGTCTGCCAATAAACGCAACGCCGAGCGCGAGGACCCAGCTGGTCCACTGCTGACAAGTCCAGCGAGCGGATGGACATCATCGGTGTGTACCGGCCGACCCGCCCTCAAGTAGAGCGAGGACCCGGGCCAGATCATCCGTATCGCCGACGTCGATCGTGATACGTCCCTTGCGTCGTCCCATCGTCACCGAGACAGAGGTCTCGAATCGGTCCGACAATCTCCCCGCTACCGCTTCCAATTCGGGGTTTCGCTGTCGTCCCCGGGGCGGCCGTGTGGGATTGTCACTGGAGTCTTTCGGCTCCCGGTTGGCCAGGGTCACGAGCTCCTCGGTGGCGCGAACCGATATCCCTTCTGCGACGATCCGCGCTGCGAGCTCATCCTGCGCAGACGCACCGGCCTCGAGACCGAGGAGCGCTCGGGCGTGCCCCGCCGAGAGAACACCTGCGGCGACCCGACGTTGGACCGCGGTCGGCAACTGGAGCAAACGAATACTGTTGGTGATCGCGGGACGGGACCGACCGATGCGGGTGGCGAGCTCCGACTGAGTGACATCAAACTCCTCGAGCAGTTGCTGGTACGCAGCTGCCTCCTCGAGGGGGTTGAGCTGCACGCGGTGGATGTTCTCAAGCAACGCGTCCCGCAGTAAGTCCTCGTCGTCGGTCTGACGGACGATGGCGGGGATCGCCTCGAGTTCGGCACGCTGGCTGGCTCGCCAGCGACGTTCACCCATGATGAGCTGATACCGGCCATCAGGCATCTCGCGCACGACGATGGGCTGGAGGAGGCCGAACTCCTTGACAGAGTGGGCGAGTTCGGCCAACGCCTCTTCGTCGAAGTACGTTCGCGGCTGCTTTGGGTTCGGGTCGATGTCTGCGGGCGAAATTTCCCGGTAGACAGCGCCGGGGTCAACCAACTCTGGAGTTTCACGTGAAACATCGCTGCCGATATCGCGTGAGGAGCCGCCGGCTCCGAAATCGTCCGTCCGCTGAACTTCGGATTCTGATGCGGGAGCAGCAGCCCGAGTGGTTCCCGAGTGAGACCGAGAGCGAGGGGGAGTAGTGCGTGGTCCCGAACTTCGGGGCCCGAGGATCAAGTCTGCGGCGTCATTGCCAAGACGTGGTCCGTCCTCGGGTCCAGTAGGAATGAGCGCTGCAAGACCCCGTCCGAGACCGCCCTTACGCTGCTGACTCATCGGTTCTCCTCCGGGCCGTTACCCTTAGCTTCTCCTGCGGAGGCCGTAGACACCAGATGGTCAGGCTCCACCGCCTCGCGTCGCGCGTTGATCTCCCGTGCGGCGTCGAGATACGCGAGTGCGCCTCGCGATCCGGCGTCGTACTGCAGAATGGTCATGCCGAAACCTGGTGCTTCCGAGATCTTCACGCTCCTAGGGATAACAGTCCGGAGGACAGTCTCACCAAAGTGTTTGCGAACCTCTCCGGCAACCTGCTCCGAAAGCTTTGTCCGACCGTCGTACATCGTCAGCATGATGGTCGAAATCTGCAGATCAGTATTCAGATGCTGTTGGATCAGTTCAACGTTGCGCAACAGCTGGCCCACACCCTCGAGGGCGTAATACTCACACTGAATGGGGATCAAAACCTCTCGCGCAGCCACCATTGCGTTGACTGTGAGTAGCCCCAGCGATGGTGGGCAATCGAGAAAGACATAGTCGATGCCCAGCGACTGCAGGTCCTCGGGGATGAGTACCTCCGCAAGGCGGCGTTCCCGCTGGGGCAACCCGACCAGCTCAATCTCCGAACCGGCGAGGTCGATGGTGGCCGGAACACAGAACAGACGGTCTGCATGTGGACTCTTCTGCATGAGGTCCTCAAGAGGCGACTCCCACATCAGGAGCTCGTAGCTCGACGGTGTCCCCTCCCGGTGATCCACACCTAGTGCTGTACTCGCATTCCCCTGCGGGTCCATGTCGATCACGAGAACACCGAGTCCACCAAGGGCCAGCGCCGCAGCGAGATTTACCGTCGACGTGGTTTTTCCAACGCCGCCCTTCTGGTTGGCGATCGTGATGATCCGCGGCGATTCAGGACGGGGGAGCGCGGGGGCATCCCCGTGGAGCACCTCGTTCGCCTGCCTAGCGGCTGCGAAGATCGGGGTCTCGTCGTCGGACATCCGTTACCTTTCGATTTCAATAATGAGCGCGGCGCGCGTCACCGCCGGCCCGCAGCCATTGTTTCACGTGAAACCGAACCCGGACGCATGCTCGTCGGACCTCATCGGGTCCGGCGACCTCCTCCGCGCGAGCGGGACCCACGGACTCCCATCCTAGTGGCCAATGTGCCGATCACCAGTTTCGTCGGCTCGGCGTCCGAGGCCGCCACGGTCTCGATCTCAATATTGGCAAAACCGAGCCTGTGTAGAGCCGAACGATCTCGTTCGACCTCCTCACGTGCGGATTCCCCCTTGAGTGCAACCATGCGGCCGCCGGTTTTCAGCAACGGGGCGGACCACCCTGCGAGCTTCGCTAGCGGGGCAACTGCACGGGATGTCACGACATCCGCCTCGCCGGCCAGTGCGATGACACTCTTTTCCTCAGCCCGGCCGCGAATCACCCGAATATCGATTCCCAGCTCGGAGACGACCTCTTCCAAAAACGTCACACGCCGAAGGAGCGGCTCGACCAGTGTCACCGAGAGGTCGGGGCGTGCCAGCGCCAGCGGGATGCCCGGTAGGCCTGCGCCGCTGCCGATATCCACGACGGACTCGGCCTCTAATAGGTGCGAGGCCGCAGCTGCACTGTTGAGCACATGCCGGTCCCACAACCGTGGGCGCTCGCGGGGACCTATTAATCCCCGAACAAGCCCAGCGGATCCGAGAATCTCGACATAGCGAATAGCGAGCGGGAGCCGATCACCGAACACCTCGACGGCCCCGGGAGGAGGAACTGGCGAGTCCGCATCGTCCACTCTCTGCTTGGACGTCGCGGATGCGACTGGGGCCGCATCAGATTCCACATCACTGTCACGTGACGTTTCGTCGCCAGGGTGTCTGTTCATGGGACTTCATCACTTCCTGCGGCACTTTTGCCGCTGTTTCACGTGAAACAACCGTCAAGAATGACAATGATGTGATTAGTTCGTCGGGGCGACCGCAGGACACTGGCCCTCTGTCCGACCGTCCAAACCCCCACTCACTCCGGAAGAACGACGACCCGACGATGAGGTTCGACGCCAGTGGAATCCGACGCCACCCCCCCGATCCCCGATATGGCGTCATGAATGATCTTGCGTTCGAACGGCGTCATGGGTTCGAGTTCCTCCGGCTGACCGGACTCCAGCACCTGCTGCGCAGCGACGCGACCCAATTCGGTAAGAGCTTCCCGCTTCGCCTCACGCCATCCGGCGATATCGAGCATCAGCCGGCTACGGTCGCCAAGCTCCTGCTGCACCGCGAGACGCGTCAATTCTTGGATCGCGTCCAACACCGCACCGTCCGGGCCGACTAACGTATCCAAGCCATCTCCACCCACGATGCTCACGACGGCACGGTCACCCTCGACGTCCAAGTCAATATCGCCGTCGAAGTCCAGGATGTCGAGGAACTGCTCAAGATAGTCACCCGCCACCTCGCCCTCCTCGACCAATCGTTCTTCGGACACCTCGATGTTCCTCTTGGACATTGACCCGCCTCCGTCGTCACCGCCTATCGCCGAACCCTGAGGGTGCGGCGAATACCTTCCCCAAGTATGGGACAAGGTCCCCGACACCGAGGCATCGGGGACCTTGTCCACTCGCGTTTCCCTACCGGGTCAACGCTTCTTTTTCTTCTTCTTGTTTTTGGGCCGAGAACCTGACCCCTTCTGAGCCGGCCTGCTCCGCTGTGTACCGGGGGAGTGGGGACGTTGACCCGGGCGGGGGGCGCTTCCCGGAGCGACCGCGGGCCCGGAAGCGCTCGCCTCGTCATTGACGTCAGCCGGGGTGCCCGTCTCGACCGTCGGACTCGTGATTGCCGCGGTACCGGCCGCGGACGACCGGTTCTTCTTGGTCGTGCTGGGCTTCATCCCCACTCTCGGAGCCAGTGCCTTCTGCTCCTCACGACGCTGCAAAGCAGCGGCGTCGTCCTCCTTGGCCATCTTCTCGAACAAGAAGTACTGCTGGCCGAGGGTCCACAAGTTATTGGTGACCATGTACACGAGGATCGCCATGGGCCAGAACGCACCGGTGACGAGGATGCCGATCGGGAAGGCCCACAGCATGAGCTGGTTCATGATTCTCGCCTGCGGGTTGGCCGCGGCCTCCGGCGACTGGCGGGACAATGAGACGCGGGCGTTCAAATGCGTGGTGATCGCCGAAACGATCATCATCGGAATGGCGACCACGAGAATGTTCCACCGCGCGAAATCAAGCATCGCCCCCGGCTCGACGAACGCCTGAAATTGTTCGACGGGCTGGGAGATAAACGACGACAGCGGTGCGCCGAACAGACGGGCGTCGAGGAAGCTCTGGACCTCATCGGCGCTGAACACATAGTTGCCGGTGTTGCGGGTCTCTTCCGCAGTCATGCCCAGGGCATTGAACTGAGTGCCCATCCGGTTGAACGAGCGCAGCACGTGGAACAAACCGAGGAAGACGGGAATCTGGATCAACATCGGCAGACAACCAAGTAGGGGATTGAACCCCTCCTGCTTCTGCAGTTTCCGCGTCTCGACTGCGAGCTTCTCGCGATCGTTCTTGTACCGTTTCTGCAGCTCCTTCATCTTCGGCTGCATCTCCTGCATCTTGCGGGAGAACCGAATTTGCTTGGCGGCAGGCCAGAACAGCATCGTCCGCAAGGTAAAGACGAGGAAGATCACCGAAAATGCCCAGATGAGACCGTTTGAATCTGGAGCTTCGACCCAGGGGAGTAGGCCGCCGAGGAACGCGAAGATCTTGTGCCAGAACCAGAGGATCCCGGAGATCGGATAATAGACCAGCGGGTTGGTGATGAACGACATGGGTGGTGGAGTCCTAGCTACGTTCGAGAATTATCGGAGTGCTCATGGTGCTCGCCCGCAGGCGGATCGGGATCAGGGGCACGGGGACGGGGAACCGGATCCCAACCGCCCGGTGTCCACGGTCCGCAGCGGAGTAGACGCCACACCGAGAGCCAGGTCCCGTACCAGGCCCCGTGTACACGCACCGCCTCCACGGCGTAACTACTGCAGGTGGGTTCGAAACGACAACTCGGCGGTGTCCAGGGAGAGATGCCTTTTTGGTAGAAGTCGAGTATCCACAGCAGGACCCGTGCGACCGGGCTCGGCCGTACCGTATTCACGACGAATCCCTAGCGCGTGCCGCGGCAGCCGCGAGTCCGGTCCGCATGTCGCGCACGAGATCTTCATGCGACGCGACCGCCGACGCAGGATTGGCGCGGATGACCACCATGACATCGTCGCCGACCTCGCCAAGCAGGCTGGCCGCGATATGACGAAGCCGCCGGCTGACGCGATGACGAGTCACCGAATCCCCGACGGCTTTGCTGACAACCAGCCCGAAACGCGGACCGCCCACGCGGACGTCCGAGGAGTCCACGTGGGCGTGTACGACCATGGTGCGGCGGCCCTTCCTGGCACCGTTGCGCACCACCGCCGCGAAGTCAGCGGAACGGTGGAGCCGGTGCGACCTGGGGAGCACCCGCCACCCCGGCCGGAATCAGGCCGTCAGCGCGGCGCGGCCCTTGCGCCGGCGGCCGGCGACAATACCGCGGCCGGCGCGGGTACGCATCCGCAGACGGAAACCGTGCACCTTGGCACGACGACGGTTGTTCGGCTGGAAAGTCCGCTTGCCCTTGGCCATGGTTGGCTCCTCACGTGAAGTCGGCGCCGTCACCGGCGCCCGATCGAGTTCGAGACGTCGTCGAATCACCGGAGTCGGCGGCACCACGACGCGCCGAGCGCCCTCGAGCGCACGACAGACTGCTCAAGATTACGCGCCCGAGGCGTCACCCACCAAACTGTGTAATCCCATTCGCCTCACTCATACCACTTTGGTGGCAACAACGACACGCCGACGGCCGCGATGCTTGACATTTTCCCTCGAGCGTACCTTGAGGGTTGCCCCGTGGATCTCCGTGTTGTTACCGTCGTTTCTCAACGAGCCCTACAAGGGCTGCACAACCTGAATACGAACAGCCACCTCCGGCCCCTCCCATCGACGACGCGGTTGTCACCCACGGGAGAGGTCTGCCTTCCCACAGCTGTGGACAACCATGTGGATACCTCAGTGGACCTGGCTCGGAGCCTGTGGATAGAGTGTGGTTCCCGGCGCCGCCGGCCACCCGGACCACCGGCAACGCACGACACTGGATGAGAGGAGACCGCCCACCGTGTCTCCTGAGCTCGAACACGTGTGGAGTGCCGTCCTCGACAGACTGACCGATCCGGAGTTAGCAAGTGACGACAACCCGGCGTTGTCGCGTCAACAACAAGCGTGGCTCCGGCTGGTTCAGCCGATCGCCGTGGTCAACGGTTTCGCGATGCTCGCCGCTCCGTCGGCCTTCGCTCGAGACAACATCGAGTCCGTTCTTCGCGGCCCCATCACCCGTGCGCTCAGCGCGCAGCTCGGCGAGCCGGTCGACCTCGCCGTCAAAGTCGACACGTCACTCGCCGGCGGACAACCGCCGACGGAAGACGACGACCATGCGAGCATGGCCGCGGAAGACCTCCACGGACTGAGGTCCGATGATGAGCACCCACCCGCGACCGCACGCCCGCGACGGATGACCGAAGAGCAGATCGCTGCTGAACGACTGCTGCACGGCAGTGACCGCGACGAAGCATTGTCAGCCGCGACAGCTCCCGGCCTCAACGAGCGCTACACGTTCAGCGCATTCGTCCAGGGAAATTCCAACCGTTTTGCTCGGGCAGCCGCGCTCGCGGTCGCCGAAGCACCGGCCCGTGCATACAACCCACTGTTCATCTGGGGCGAATCCGGGTTGGGCAAGACCCACCTCCTCCACGCCATCGGGCACTACTCGTTGCGTATGTACTCCGAGCAGAAGGTCAAATACGTCTCGACCGAGGAGTTCACGAACGACTTCATCAACTCCGTCCGCGACGGCCGCCAGAATATGTTCAAGAAGCGGTACCGCGAGGCGGACATTCTCCTGGTTGACGACATCCAGTTCCTCATCGGCAAGGAACAGGTCCAGGAGGAGTTCTTCCACACCTTCAACACGATCCACAACGCCCAGAAACAGATCGTGATCTCCTCTGACCGGCCGCCCAAGCAACTGCAGCCACTCGAGGACCGCCTGCGCACCCGCTTCGAGTGGGGTCTGATCACCGACATCCAGCCCCCGGAGCTGGAAACCCGGATCGCCATTCTCGACAAGAAGGCCAAATCCGAGAAGTACGTGGTGCCGCGAGACGTGCTCGAACTCATCGCGACGCGTGTCCAGCGCAATATCCGCGAACTCGAGGGCGCTCTCATCCGAGTGGTGGCGTTCGCCTCTCTCAACGGTCACGAGATCGATGTACCGCTCGCAGAGGTCGTCCTCCGCGACGTGGTCTCCGACGATGACTCACTACAGATCTCGGCGGCGACCATCATGGCGGTAACCGCCGAATTCTTCTCCACGAGCATCGACGAGCTGTGTGGCAGCTCCAAGACCCGGTCCCTGTCGCGGGCGCGCCAGATCGCCATGTATTTGTGCCGCGAACTCACCGACCTGTCCTTGCCGAAGATCGGCGTCACGTTCGGCGGCAAGGACCACACAACCGTGATGTATGCGCAGCGCAAAATTCTCAAAGAAATCAAGGACGACAGGCGCACATACGACCAGATCCAGGAACTCACCGCCCGGATCAAGGAGCGTTCGCGCTCACTCTGAGCCTCCGTGGCTGCGACTTCCTCATCTCACTGACGCGCGTCCCCAAGGTGGCTGGCCGGGGTGCTGTAGTGTCTCCGCATGCCGCTGGGATCCTCGAGCCCGGCGGCGAAATCGGTACTCGACGGGTCACTGAATCTGCTTCCCTCGCTCTCGCCGGCGCAAATGTCACGACCGGCGCGATCGCCTCGCAATGCTCTTGTAACCCCGTGCACACCGTTTGTCACACCTCTCACAGCTGTGGACAACCCTGTGGAGTCTTGTGGACCGACGGTGGACAGAGGGTGGACGAAGTCTTGTGATTCCACCGTGCCTGCAACCAAATCACAAGATCGCACGCGGGAGTCCACACCACGAAATCGCCCCGGACCTGTGATTACACGTCTCGGCTCACAATTTCACAGGACCTACTACTACCTCTTATCTCTTTAGAGAGTTCTTGTTAGAAGTAGGGATGTGGAACGGCGAGCCTGCTTGACCGGGTTACAGGAGTCCGAGTGTCGGCTGTCGGCCCGAGCGGTTACTCTCATGGAGACGTTCCGCCCCGGCGGCGGAAGCGCACAGCACGAACCCGAACCGACCAATCGTCCAGATACCGGCCCCCGGTATCCGCCCCGCCTGAAAGAGGTCATCGATGGAGATCACGGATCCGACGTTCCGCGTCACCCGCGAGGACTTCGCGGACTCCGTGGCCTGGGTGGCTCGCACGCTGCCGTCCCGTCCGTCGGTCCCGATCCTCGGCGGGGTACTACTCGAGGCCGATTCGGGATTGACGATCTCGGGTTTCGACTACGAGACATCGGCGCAGGTCTCCGTTCCGGCTGAGGTGTCTGAGCCCGGAAGCACCCTGGTCTCCGGCCGGCTGCTGGCGGACATCGCGCGAGCCCTGCCCGACCGTCCGGTCGAGGTGGTTGTCACCGCGCAGAAGATGTACATCAGCTGCGGTTCCGCGAAGTTCACCCTCCCGACCATGCCGGTCGAGGACTACCCGCAGCTGCCTGCAATGCCTGAGGTCACCGGATCTGCCGAGGTCGATGCATTTTCTGAGGCTGTGTCCCAGGTCGTCGTCGCGGCGGGCAAGGACGACACGCTGCCCATGCTTACGGGCATCCGCATGGAAATCGAGGGCACCCGGGTGACGCTCATCGCCACCGACCGGTTCCGCCTGGCAATCCGCGAATTCGACTGGGAGCCCGCCCGTGAGGATGTGGCCGTCGAGGTCCTCATCCCCGCCAAGGCGCTGTCAGAGGTCACCCGTTCCGCCGGACATGGTGGTCGTGTGGATCTGAGCCTCGGTGCGGGATCCGACGTGGGTGCCGAGGGGATCCTCGGCGTGTTGGTCTCCGGCCAGCGCACCACAACCCGGCTACTTGACGCGGAGTTCCCCAAGGTCCGTCAGTTGCTCCCGCCCCAACACACCTCCGTTGCTGTCGTGGACGTGGAGCCGCTCGTCCAGGCGATCAAGCGCGTGGCCCTGGTGGCGGACCGTGGCGTCCAGGTCCGCATGGCGTTCTCGGATGGCGAGCTCGCCCTCTCAGCCGGGGGCGACGACGCCGCGCAGGCCAACGAGACGCTCCAGGTGGACTTCGTCGGAGAACCGCTGACCATCGCTTTCAACCCCGGGTACCTGCTCGACGGCCTCGGCAGCGTCCACGCCGCACGCGTCGCGTTCGGTTTCACCCAGCCGAGCCGACCGGCCGTGCTGCGTCCCGCACCCGAGACCCTCCCTGAGCAGGGCGCCGATGGCGCGATCGCCCCCGTGGAGTCCGACCACACCTACCTGCTCATGCCCGTTCGCCTGCCGGGCTGAGGCCGGCCCCCGGAATCGATCCGGTATGCACCTGCGTCACCTGAGGCTCCTCGACTTCCGCTCCTGGCCACTGCTTGAGCTGGATCTCGAGCCCGGGGTCACGACCCTGGTCGGGCGGAACGGACACGGCAAGACCAACGTCCTCGAGGCGATCGGCGTCCTGGCCAGCCTGCGATCCCACCGGGTGGCGTCGGACGCCCCGATGATCAGGACCGGCGCCGATACCGCCCTGGTCGGCGCACTCGCTCATAACGCGGGACGTGAACTGACGGTCGAACTCGCTCTCAACTCCGGTAAGGCCAACCGGGCACGACTCAACACCTCGCCCTGTCGGCGACTGTCAGACATCCTCGGGGTCGTTCAGTCCGTTCTCTTCGCACCCGAGGACCTGGCATTGGTCCGAGGCGAGCCGGCCGAACGTCGCCGACTCCTGGACGAACTGATGGTTCAGCGTCGCCCCACTCTCGGTGGCGACCTCAGCGAGTACTCTTCGGTGCTGCGCCAGCGAACCGCGCTGCTCAAGTCCGCGTCCAGCGCAGTGCGGCGCGGCCGGCCGGAGGACTCCGCCGCAGTCCTGGACACCCTCGACGTGTGGGACGGCCGGCTCGCAGAACTCGGAGCACGATTGGTTGCCGGTCGGATCGAACTCCTCCGACAGTTGCGCCCCCTCGTCGTCGATGCCTATCGCGGCCTCGCCCCCGAGTCCCGCCCCGCCGATCTGAACTACCGATTCCGCGTCGCGGACGCCCCCGACGAATCGGAGTTGGCCGATCCAGAACTCGTAGAGGCGGTGTTGCTCGCCGAGCTCGGCCAACGCAGGCGCGACGAGATCGACCGCGGGATGTCGCTCGTCGGACCCCATCGGGACGACCTCATTCTCAGCCTCGGAGACGAGCCCGCGAAGGGGTTCGCCAGCCACGGTGAGACGTGGTCGTTCGCGCTCGCGCTACGCCTCGGATCGCTGGAGATGTTCCGGGCAGACGGAGTCGAACCGGTCCTGCTCCTCGATGATGTCTTCGCCGAACTCGACCGACACCGGCGCGCCGCGCTGGCCGACGTCGCCGCCGGGGTCGAGCAGGTGCTCATCACCGCCGCGGTGGGCGAGGACGTTCCGGACTCGCTTCGCGGGGTCCGTCATGACGTCGTCATGACGGGTGAGGGGGCGGATCGTCACTCGGCGATGACGGTGTCACGACACCGGGGCGACGGCGTGGCGCGTGGTGGAGATGACGGCGACGACGAAGGCAACACTGGTACCGGAAGTAGGGCAGAACCGTGACGGATCGAACCGGCAGGGATCCCGTAACACCGTCTGACCCGCCACAACGTGGTTATGACATCGCCAAGCAGGCGCTTGAGGAGGCCCGAGCCCGGGCGCGGGCGGAGGGCAAACAAGTGGGCCGGGGGCGCACCGGCCCGGTGGGCGCGGGCAAGCGACTACGAAAGCGCGGGTGGACGGGCGCAGGTGCCGACCCGTGGGACCCGCAGCCCCTGGGAAAGCTCGTGGGGCAGGTCGCCAAGAAGCGGGGTTGGGACGACAAGGTCACCACCGGGCGACTGTTCGCGGAGTGGGACCGCATCGTCGGTGAGGACGTCGCTGCGCATGCCACGCCGGAACGACTGGAGGAGGGGATCCTCTACGTGCGGGCGTCGAGTACGGCCTGGGCCACCCAGCTAAGGCTCGTGGCGGCCGACATTCTCCGGAAAATCGCCGCCGCCATGGGGCCGGGCCACGTCCGCCGTCTCAAGGTGGAGGGTCCCGAGAAACCGAGTTGGCGAAAGGGGCCACTGCACGTGTCCGGCCGGGGACCCCGCGACACGTACGGATGAGCACCGGGCGTGCCCCTGGCCCCCGTGCTGGTTATCGCAGGTAGACTGGCCAGGTCCAGACCCCCGAGACGCGAGGAGTTCGCACGTGGCGGACGCCAAAACCAAGGCCAACAACAACGGGCCCAAGGAATACGGTGCATCTTCGATCACCGTTCTCGAAGGGCTTGAGGCCGTCCGGATGCGGCCGGGTATGTACATCGGCTCCACCGGATTGCGGGGACTGCACCACCTGATCTGGGAGGTCGTCGACAACTCCATCGACGAGGCGATGGCGGGTTATGCGACCGGCGTCAAGGTCACGTTGCTGGAGGACGGCGGCGTAGAGGTCGTCGACGACGGGCGAGGCATCCCCGTGGAGATGCACGAGCAGGGCATGCCCACCGTGCAGGTGGTCATGACCCAGCTGCACGCCGGTGGCAAGTTCGACTCGGACTCCTACGCGGTCTCCGGCGGACTCCACGGTGTCGGCATCTCGGTGGTCAACGCGCTGTCGACCCGGGTCGAGGTGCAGATCAAGCGCGACGGGCGCCTGTGGAAGCAGGACTTCGACATGGCGATCCCCGCGGAACTGGTCGACGCCGGCCCCGCCGAGGGGACCGGCACGAGGGTCCGTTTCTGGGCGGACCCGTCGATCTTCGAGAGCACCGAGTACGACTTCGATGTGGTGGCCCGCCGCCTTCAGGAGATGGCGTTCCTCAACAAGGGGTTGACCATCACGTTGACCGACCGGCGCTCACGGGCCGGGGAGGCTGCGGAGCTGGACGCGATTGCGGACAGCGAGGTCGGAGGCGCGGAAACGGCGCCCGGCTCGGACGAGGGGTCAGACCTGTCGCGCGCCGTGGACGTCGAAGAGGCGTTTGTCGAGGGAGCGCACGAGGCAGAAGTCGCCGTGCCGGCCCCCGCGGAGCCGGCCAAGGTCCGCGAACGCAAGCGCACCTTCCATTACCCGGACGGGCTCAAGGATTACGTCAAGGCGATCAACAAGTCCAAGACCTCGATCCACCCGACGATCCTCTACTTCGAGGGCAAGGGTACCGGCCACGAGGTGGAGGTCGCGATGCAGTGGAACTCCGGCTATTCGGAGTCCGTCCACACCTTCGCCAACACCATCAACACCCACGAGGGCGGCACCCACGAAGAGGGCTTCCGCGCCGCGCTGACTTCGTTGGTCAACAAGTATGCGCGCGAGAAGAAGCTCATCAAGGAGAAGGATTCCAACCTCACGGGTGACGACATCCGCGAGGGCTTGGCGGCCGTCCTGTCGGCCAAGATCTCGAATCCGCAGTTCGAGGGGCAGACCAAGACCAAACTTGGCAACACCGAGGTCAAGGGCTTCATCCAGCGCCAGGTGTCGGAGCACGTCGGGCACTGGTTCGAGGCCAACCCCGCTGAGGCCAAGATCATCGTCAACAAGGCGATCGCGTCGAGTCAGGCCCGGGTCGCCGCCCGTAAGGCTCGTGAGATGGTGCGCCGTAAATCGGCCACCGACATCGGCGGGTTGCCCGGCAAGCTCGCGGACTGCCGGTCCAAGGATCCGGCCAAGTCCGAGTTGTACATCGTGGAGGGCGACTCCGCCGGCGGCTCGGCCAAGTCCGGTCGGGATTCGATGTTCCAGGCAATCCTCCCGCTGCGCGGAAAGATCATCAACGTCGAGAAGGCGCGGATCGACAGGGTCCTCAAGAACGCCGAGGTCCAGACCATCATCACGGCTCTGGGCACCGGCATCCATGAGGAATTCGACATCGACAAGCTGCGGTACCACAAGATCGTGCTGATGGCCGACGCCGACGTCGACGGTCAGCACATCTCGACGCTGCTGCTCACGCTCATCTTCCGGTTCATGAAGCCGCTGGTGGAGAACGGGTACGTCTACCTGGCGCAGCCGCCGCTCTACAAGCTCAAGTGGAACAAGGGCGAGCCGGACTTCGCCTACTCGGATCGTGAACGCGACGAGCTGCTCAAGATCGGCCTGGAGAACAAGCGCAAGATCAACGTCGACGACGGCATTCAGCGCTACAAGGGTCTCGGCGAGATGAACCCCAAGGAGCTCTGGGAGACCACGATGGACCCGTCGGTCCGCACACTCCGTCAGGTCACGCTCGAGGACGCTGCAGCGGCCGACGAGCTGTTCTCGATCCTCATGGGTGAGGACGTGAATGCGCGCCGCAACTTCATCACTCGCAATGCCCGTGACGTGAGGTTCCTCGACGTGTGACGTCGTCGCCAGGCAGGCACGGAAGAAGGGGCGCTCGCCGTGGTCGGCGGGCGCCCCTTCGCATCATGACCGCCCCGGGGGCTCTGTGCCCAGCCCCAGCTGAGTCCCCGTCTCGCCGACGTCCCCGCGCGCCCGTGCCGGTGTTTCTGCAGGACCTATAGACTAGGAAGGTCGAAGCGTGCCCTCGGGGCGTCGTTTCGAGCGCGACAGAAGAGGAGCCCATGACGGACACGACGTTGCCGCCCGAAGCCGGGGGTCACGACCGGATCGAGCCGGTTGATATCCAGGCCGAGATGCAGAGAAGCTACATCGACTACTCGATGAGCGTCATCGTCGGGCGAGCCCTCCCGGACGTGCGGGACGGGCTCAAGCCCGTCCATCGCCGGATCCTCTACGCGATGTGGGACAACGGTTACCGGCCCGAGCGTAGTTACGTGAAGTCGGCCAAACCGGTCGCCGACACGATGGGTAACTACCACCCGCACGGTGACTCGGCCATCTACGACACCCTGGTACGACTGGCCCAGCCGTGGGCGATGCGCTATCCGATGGTCGACGGTCAGGGCAACTTCGGATCGCGTGGCAACGACGGTGCCGCCGCGATGCGTTACACCGAGTGCAAGATGACCCCGCTGGCCATGGAGATGGTCCGGGACATCGACAAGAACACGGTCGATTTCCAGCCGAACTACGACGGCAAGACGTCCGAGCCGGTGGTCCTGCCGTCGCGAGTGCCGAACCTGTTGATCAACGGTTCCAGTGGCATCGCGGTCGGCATGGCCACCAAAATGCCGCCGCACAACTTGCGTGAGGTCGCCGAGGCGATCTACTGGTGCCTGGATCATCCGGATGCCGACGAGGAGGAAACCCTCGCGGCGTGCATGGAACGGATCAAGGGCCCCGACTTCCCCACCCACGGCTTCATCGTGGGCGACCAGGGGATCAAGGACGCCTACACGACCGGGCGCGGTTCGATCCGCATGCGGGGCAAGACTTCCATCGAGGAGGAGGGCAGCCGGACCGTCATCGTCATCACGGAACTGCCCTACGAGGTCAACCCGGACAATATGATCCTGTCGATCGCGGAGCAGCTGCGCGACGGGAAGATCGCCGGCATTTCCAAGATCGACGACGAATCCTCGGACCGCGTGGGCCTGCGGATCGTCATCACGCTCAAGCGCGACGCCGTGGCAAAGGTCGTGCTGAACAACCTCTACAAGCACTCGCAGCTACAGACGTCGTTCGGTGCGAACATGCTCTCGATCGTCGACGGCGTACCGCGGACGCTGGCCCTGAACCACCTCGTGCGGCTGTACGTCACGCACCAGATCGAGGTCATCGTCCGGCGCACCCAGTACCTGCTGGACGAGGCCGAGAAGCGGGCTCACATCCTTCGCGGGCTGGTCAAGGCGCTCGACGCGCTCGACGAGGTCATCGCACTCATCCGGCGTTCCGAGACGGTCGAGGTCGCACGCGAGGGCCTCAAGGAACTTCTCGACATCGACGACGACCAGGCACAAGCCATCCTGGACATGCAGCTCCGCCGCCTCGCGGCCCTGGAGCGGCAGAAGATCGTCGACCAGCTCACCGCGATCGAACTCGAAATCGCCGATTACAAGGACATCCTCGCCAAGCCCGAGCGGCAGCGCGCGATCGTCGCCGACGAGCTCCGCGAGATCGTCGAGAAGTACGGCGACGACCGCCGGACGAGGATCATCCCGGCGGACGGAGATGTCACGGACGAGGACCTCATCGCCCGCGAGGACGTCGTCGTCACCATCACCGAGACCGGATACGCCAAACGGACCCGCACCGATCTCTACCGCGCCCAGAAGCGCGGCGGCAAGGGCGTGCGCGGGGCGGAGCTGAAGCAGGACGATATCGTCCGGCACTTCTTCGTCTCCTCCACCCACGACTGGCTGCTGTTCTTCACCACCAAGGGCCGCGTTTACCGGATCAAGGCCTACGAACTGCCCGAGGCGAACCGCACCGCGCGCGGCCAGCACGTGGCCAACCTCCTGGCCTTCCAGCCCGAGGAACGCATCGCCGGCGTCATCCGGATCAAGAGCTACCAGGACGCGCCCTACCTCGTCCTGGCCACGCGCAACGGTCTGGTCAAGAAGTCCAGGCTGGAGGATTACGACTCGCCGCGCTCGGGCGGCCTCATCGCCGTGAATCTGCGTGACGGGGACGAGCTGGTCGGTGCGGCGCTGGCCGGGCCCGACGACGACCTGCTGCTGGTCTCGGAGAAGGGACAGTCGATCCGCTTCCACGCCAACGACGACACGCTGCGCCCGATGGGCCGCGCGACGTCCGGCGTGATGGGAATGCGGTTCAACGACGGAGACGCCCTGCTGAGCATGTCCGTGGTGCGGGCCGACACGTCGGACCAGGAGAAGTACTTCCTCCTGGTCGCGACCGAACGCGGTTACTCCAAGCGCACCGCGCTGAGCGAGTACACGGCCCAGGGCCGGGGCGGCAAGGGCGTGCTCACGCTCATGTTCGATCCCAAACGCGGCAAGCTCGTCGGCGCAACGATCGTGGAGTTGCAGGACGAGTTGTACGCGATCACCTCTAGCGGGGGAGTCATCCGCACGTTTGCCAAGCAGGTCCGTAAGGCCGGCCGGCAGACCAAGGGCGTGCGACTGATGAACCTCGCCGAGGGCGACTCGTTGCTGGCCATCGCCCGCAACGCCGACGAGCCCGACGACGAGGACCGGTCCGAAGCCGAGTCCGTCGAGGAGGAGTAGGGGATGACCGACCCGACCGACCCGACCGACCCGACCGACCCGGCCACCGACGGGCCCGCACGCGAGGGGTCGACCCCGGCGCCCGGGTACGGCGGGTCGGAGGCAGTCTCAGGCGCGTCGGCCACCACCGCGTTCCCCGCCGCCACCAACCACCGTGCCGAGGGTGTGAGCGGGGGTGTGTCCAGGGCCCACTCGGGGGGCGCGGCCGGGCGCGCCGCGCCTATCGTGCCGCCTACCGAGCGCCGCGGACCGATGGAGTCGGTTCTCGTCCTCCGAAGGATCGACCCATGGTCGGCGTTCACCACGGTGCTGGGCCTGATGCTCGCCCTCTACCTGGTGTGGATGGTCGCCATCGGCGTGACGTACCTGCTGCTGTCCGGTATGGGTGT
The DNA here is from genome assembly GCF_008369165.1 of Dietzia sp. ANT_WB102. NCBI lineage: Bacteria > Bacillati > Actinomycetota > Actinomycetes > Mycobacteriales > Dietziaceae > Dietzia > Dietzia sp. ANT_WB102. Next base: position 559,449 of record NZ_VOBA01000001.1, on the reverse strand, counting down.
GTGGGACCGCCTCGGCGGTCTGCTGTCCGGCGTGGCGGGCGACGAGTCCGCTGCAGTAATCGGGCCGTCGACGATCTTCCTCTATAGCGGGGGAGTGGGCCTTCTCAACGTGCTCCTGCTGTCGATCCTGGCGACCCTCGCAGTGTTCATCTACAACCTCGCGGCGGGGCTGACCGGCGGCGGCGTGCAGGTCACCCTCGCTGATCGCCGCTACTGAACGTGCCGGGAGCCGCCACCCGGGTACGCCGATTTGGGTGGCGGCGAGGGAGTCGGGTAGATTGACCTCTCGGTACAAGGGCCTATAGCTCAGGTGGTTAGAGCGCCAAACTGATAATTTGGAGGTCGGAGGTTCAAGTCCTCCTAGGCCCACTCCGTCAGGCAGACGCCGGATCCGCTAGACGCGGTCCGGCGTTTATGCTTGGAGGTACGGGGCCTTAGCTCAGTTGGTAGAGCGCTGCCTTTGCAAGGCAGATGTCAGGGGTTCGAATCCCCTAGGCTCCACTCACCCGCCGGCTGGCACGCTAGCCGGCTGGCACCCTCCCGCTGCGGATAGGGAGACAGTGCACCCCACCCCCCGCTCGTCCCGGGCCCCGTTCGTGCTCATGGCGCTCGTGGTGACCGTAGCCTTGGCCTCCAGCGCCACCCCTTCGCCCCTGTACGTCGACTACCAGCAGGCCTGGGGCGTCGGCGGCACCGCCATCACGGTGGTCTATGCCGTGTACTCGCTCGCGGTCCTGGTTCCGCTGCTGTTCCTCGGCAGGGTCTCCGACGCCATCGGCCGCCGCCCGGTCATCCTGGCGGGCCTGATTCTGCTCGCCCTGAGCATGGGCTTGCTTGCGGCGGCGTCCTCGGTGGCCTGGCTGATCGCGGCCCGCGTCGTCCAGGGCCTGGCGGTCGGTCTGATCACCGGATCGGCCACCGCCGCTCTGATCGAACTCCATCCGACCAGGGATTCCCGGGTCGGCGCCCTGACCAGTAGTTCCACCACCAACTTCGGCATCGCGGGCGGGGTGCTGCTCGCCGGGGCGGTGGCCACCTCGTCGTCGTCGCCCCTCGTCCACCCCTACCTCGTCATCGGCGTCCTCACGGTCGCGCTCACGGTCGGCGTGGCCGCGATCGTCCCCGAGACCGCCGGCGGCTCGGGGAGCCTGCGTGCGGCGCTGCGCATACGTCCGCCGTCCGTGCCCCCGCAGATGAGGTCCGCCTTCACGCTGGCGGCCGTGTGCGTGATCGTGTCGTGGTGCGTCGGCGGTGTGTTCCTCGGTCTCGGCGGGGCGATCGCCCGTGACCTCATCGGCGCGTCCGACTACCTCGTCACCGGCCTGGTCGTGGCGGCCCTGCAGGCGGCGGCCGGAGTCGCGCAGCTGGCGTGGAATCTGCGGTCCGGTCCCTCGCAGTGGCGGCGCGGGGTGGTGATCGGTGTCCTCACCCTGGTCACGGGGCTCGTGACCGCGTCGGTGTCGCTGGAAGCCCGGTCGGTCGTCGGGTTCATCGTCGCCGCGGGGCTCACCGGTCTCGGGATGGGTTTGCTGTTCCTCATGGGCACCACCCTGGTTGCGCAGAGCGCGCCGCCGGCGGTGCGAGGGCAGGCGTTCGCGGCGCTGTTCGTGGTGGCGTACCTCGCGCTCGGCGTGCCGGCGGTCGTCGCGGCGGTGATCGCAGAATCACTCGGCCTGATCCCCGCGTACCACCTGCTGGCGCTGACGGTCGGAGCGATCGCCGGCGGCGCCCTGCTCGCGGTGACCCGGCCGTGGGCAAGGGGCACAGCCCGCAGGCCCGGGCGGCCCGGCTAGCGTCCGACTAGTCGCGACTGCTCAGGGCCTGCGCCGCCGCCGCGAGCCCCAGTGCGGCCAGCCCAGTACGGAGCCGGTCCGTGGCCATCAGTGCCTGGATCCTCGGGCCGGTGACCCGCTCCTGGGCGATCCCCATGTGCAGCGGGAGCACGCCGGCGGTGATCGCCGGGACGGCGACGCCCGTGGCGCACGCGAGCATCGTGGCCGCCAGACCGCCACGTTCGCCCGAGCGCACCGAACCGTACGCCGCCCACGCCACCGCCCCCAGGCTCGTCGCGTACAGAGTGAGGGCCACGGGGGCGATGCGGCGGGCGTGGTCGGCCTGACGTTCGGCGATCCCGTGGGTGGGGCCGTCGAACAACTGGGGATAGACCACCGAGGTGACAATCGACTGGAATCCCAGATGGACCGCGGAGGTCGTCAGCAGCGCGAGACGACCCGCGCGCAGAGTCGGGTCGGCGTCCGCGGGGCGTCGGCGGTTCATACCTGCCACGCTACCTCTCGCGGGACCGTCCCAGCAGTTCCCGGCCCTCGCCGTCGTCGGTCACCGCGCGCGCGGTGCGCAACACGACCCGCCACCCGCGGTCCGGCGCGTCCACCCGGCCGCGCCGCTCCAGCTCCCACCGGCTCGCCGTCACGCGCAGCACCGTGTACCGACCCGGGCGCGACGAGCGCACCACGAGTTGGGTATACCCGGTCGCCACCGCGCGGTCCCCGTCGAGCAGCACCACCGGCAGGCTCGGGACGTGCCCGCAGCCGTGCGCGATGAGCCCCTGGTGGGCGTCTCCGTTCACCATCTCCACGAGGCCGTCGTGCCCGTCGAGCACCCCGGTGTCCACGTCGTAGACGCCGTCCTCGGTCCACAACTCCGCGACGCCCTCGGCGTCCCCCGAGTCGACGCGGGGGGAGTACGAGGCCAGAAGACGGAGGACAGCCAGTTCATCAGCCGCCCGATCAAGTCCGGTCTCGGCTGCGACGAGTCGGGCCTCCAGGGCCTCCAGGCGGGCGTCGACGCCGTCGCGGACTTGTCGGGTGTCAGGTTCGTTGTCCATAAGGCAGACACTAGTGGGCTGCGGTGACGGGGCGCACAGTAGTGTGACCGTCATGACGGACATGGGTACGGACACTCGTCCAGCCGTACGGACGGCGGACGTCATCGTGGTGGGGATGGGCATCGCCGGGGCCTGCGCGGCGATCGAGGCGGCCGAAGCCGGAGCGTCGGTCATCGTGCTGGAGGGCGCTTCCGGGCCGGGGGGCTCGTCGGCGCAGTCAGGCGGCGAGGTGTACCTCGGCGGCGGAACGGCCACACAGCAGGCGGTGGGTATGGCGGACACCGAGGCCGACATGCGCGCGTTCCTCCTGGCCGCACTCGGGCCCAACGCCGACGAGGCCAAAATTGCCGACTACTGCGCGGGCGCCGTGGAGCACCACGACTGGCTGGTCGCCCACGGTGCGGTGTTCCAGCCCAAGTTGTGGGACACGCCCACCTGGATGGCAGGCGACGATTCGGGCCTGATGTGGATGGGTGAGCGGGCCGAGCCGTACGCCTCGATCGCGACCCCGGCTGCACGCGGTCACCGCCCGCCCGCGCCGAACTTCGCCGGCAACGTCCTCATGGATTCGCTCGTCGCGAGCGCCGAGAAGGCCGGCGTGACGCTGGAGTGCGATATCAAGGTTCGCTCACTCATCGTGGACGACGGCCGTGTCGTAGGCGTGCGCGCCACGGAGTTCGGCGAGGAGCGGGAGTTCCGGGCCACCGGCGGCGTGGTGTTGGCCACGGGCGGGTTCGTGGACAACGACAGAATGCTCGAGCAGTGGGCCCCGCAGCAGCTGGGCAAGGACAAGGTCTCCGACGGCCGCGATGACGGCTCGGGCATCGAGATGGGCATGGAGATCGGCGCGGCGGTGCGGCGCATGCACCAGACCGAGACCGCGATGCTCATCATCCCGCGCCTGGTGGTGGGGGCGATGCTCGTCGACGGCGACGGACAGCGCTTTATCAACGAAGAGGTGTACCCGGGCCTGTACTGCCACGCCGCTGTCCACCACCGGCGCCCGCCGGTGTGGGTGATCATCGACGAGAAGGGCATCGAGGACGTCCCCGAGTCCGAACTGTGGGGCATGCAGCCCATGCACGCCGCCGAGACGATCGAAGAGCTCGCCGCCGACTGCGGCCTTCCCGCCGATGCGCTGGCCGACCAACTACGCCGCTACAACGCCGGCGCGGAGCGCGGCGAGGACCCGCAGTTCGGCAAGAACGCCCAGTGGGTGCGCCCCCTCGAGCCACCGTTCGGGGCCTACCCCACGGGCGCGGGCGGCCCGGACAGCTTCAATGGCCTCACCCTCAAGGCGCAGGGCTTCACCCTCGGCGGTCTCCACACGGATCTGCAGTCGCGCGTGCTGGACCGCGCCGGGGAGGCGATCCCGGGTCTGTTCGCCGCCGGCCGCTGCACTCACGGACTGCACGGTGATGGATACATCTCCGGTACGTCCCTCGGCGACGGCTCGTTCTACGGGCGGCGTGCGGGACTGGGCGCGGCCGGGGCGGTGCAGGCGTGACCACACCCGACCAGGCGCCGGCGCGCCGAGACCGTCCCAGAATAGACCTCGGTCCTCTCCGGGCCTCAGGGGCGGGCGGGCTGCCGATCGACCGGATGGACGACGACGAGGCCGGCGTGTTCGCCCTGGTCGATCAGGTTCGAAGGATTCGCGCGCTGACGACCGGGGCGGTCCTGGACACGGACCTCGAACCGTTGACAGAGCGCCTGCGCGATATCGCGGACGAACTCGAGGCCGCGTCGGCGGGTCCGGAGCGCCGACAGGCGGTCACCTGGTCGACGGGTGACTACATCGACAACTGCCCCATCCTCGGACGGGCGAACGTGCTCGCCCCGCCGGTCGAGTTCGACAGGCTTCCCGACGGCACCCTCCGCGGTGAGACCACGCTCGGCCTCGAGTATCAGGGGCCTCCGGCCTGCGTGCACGGTGGCGTGGTGGCCCTGCTCTTCGACGTGGTTCTCGGTCGCGCCAACTTCCATACCGGTCAGACCGGTATGACCGTGTACCTGGACGTCGACTACCGCAGCCCGACACCGATCCTGGAGCCGATCGTGGTGACCGGCCGGCAGGTGCGCGTGGACGGCCGCAAGGTGTGGGCGCAGGGAGCGATCCATGCGGGAGACCGTCTGTGCGCCACCGCTGAAGGACTGTTCGTGATGCCCGGCGACCTGTTGGTCGAGAACCGGCGGCGACTGTCCGGTGGGTGAACAGGGGCGCGGGCGGCCGGACCGGTCGGCCGCCGACGAGCGCACGGTAAGGTCTCCACTCGTGACGACCGACGACACCGACCGTGGTGAGGCCTTTCTCGAGATGCCAGACCACGCTTCGGGTGCCTCCGAACTCACCCGGCAACTACGTCGCCTGCGGGGTCTCGTAGCTGGGTGGGCGTTTGATGATGTCCATTCCGAGGCTGAGGTCATCCGCGAGCTCGCGGACCGCCTGGAGACCATGGGAACCAGGTTCGACCCGGCCGACTTCGGCGACTGGGGGTCACTCGACCACATCGGCACCAACCCCGTGACGGGGAACCGGAACCCCATGGCGCCGCCGCTCGAGACGGTGCTACTTCCTGATGGTGTGGTCCGAGCAGACCTTGTCCTGGGGACCGAGTACCAGGGCCCGCCCGGGTGTGTCCACGGTGGGATCGTGGCGCTGATCTTCGACGAGCTCCTCGGGTTGGCCAACGCTGCCGCGAAGACGGTGGCGATGACAGTCGATCTCCGCATCACCTATCAATCGCCGACTCCTCTCAACACGCCGCTCCTCTTCGAAGCTAAACAGGAGCGCCGCGACGGGCGAAAGATCTGGACGACCGGAACGGTGTCCAGCGGCGAGACGATCTGTGCGATCGCGGAGGGGATGTTCGTGGTACCCAAGGCGATCGCCGACTCCGCGGATGAGTGGTTGGCCCGGGGCTGAACCCACTCGACCGAGCCCGAGACCGCGCCCCCGGCCATTCCGGCAGGTGACCGGAAAGACCAAGGGCGCTGGGGTCGTCTGGTCAGCTGTTGCCGCGCAGTGCCTTCATCCGCTTGTGCGCGCCGGCCACGATCCGACCACGGTTGACGCCGGAGGAGAACTCGACGCCCTGGCGGTTGCTCTCTCCACCACAGACGTGCACGGGCCCGTTACCGATCGAGGCCAGGACCTCCTCGGCGACCTCGGCGGGCTCGCTGACCGTCATGCCGGGCAGGTCCATGTCCAGGCCGGCGCGGATCATGGCGGGCGTGCGGGTGACGCCGAGGATGACCTCGACGACGTCCACCCCGTACTCGCGCATCTCCAGCCAGAGGCCCTCGACGAAGACCCGGCTGAATGCCTTGGCGGCGGAGTACACGCTCATGTCGGCGTGGCCGAGGTAACCGGCCATCGACCCCATCACCACGATGCCGCCGCGTCCGCGGGCCTTGAGTGCGGGACCGAAGTTCCGGATGATCTGCATCGGCGAGGTGATGTTGAGGTCGATGACCTTCTGGACCTGGTCCATGTCCGCCTCGACGAACTCGGAGCCGTAGGTGTTGGCTCCGGCGTTGAGCACGATCAGGCCGAGGTCGAGCCCCTCGCAGACCGAGGCGATGCCCTCGGTGGCGCCGGGCTCGGTGAGGTCGACCGACACGACGCGGCACTCGACGCCCTTGGCGCGCACGGCTTCGGCGGTCTCCTCGAGGGGGCCGGTCTTACGCGCGACGAGCACCGATGACACCCCCTGATCGGCGAGGCGGAACGCGATCTCGGCGCCCACGCCCTCACTTCCGCCCACGACGAGGGCCCACGGGCCATAGGTAGCGGGATCGAACTGCTTCGGATTGACAGGTGTCGACATACGCTAAGACTATGACTAAACACAGCGATAGTCCCGGATTTGGCGGAGTACCCCTCCCGGGGTTGGGTCCGGAGGAGGAGTTCTCCCTCGAGGCGGCGCGTCAACGCCTCGGCGAGTCGTTCGCTCCGGTCCCCGTCCCGGAGTTGGCGCCGGCTGACCCGGAACTCGATCGGGCCGTCGCCGAGCTGCGCAGATTGCGGGAGGCGACGGCAGCGCTGGCGCACTCGGAGGTGGAGCTCGGAGACATCGCCGACCGCCTTGCCGAGGTGGCCGATCTGCTCGAACCGCGGGTGCCGACCCCCGAGCAGCGCCTTGAGATGATGTGGACCGGAGCAGGGACCCGGCGCTCCAACCCGGTCGGGGGTCAGGAGAACCCCATCGCGCCCCCAGTGAAATTCTTCGGGTGCGACGACGGGTCGGTGACCGCGGAAGTGACTCTCGGCCCCGTGTATCAGGGCCCGCCCGGGTGTGTTCACGGGGGGATCAGCGCGCTCATCATCGACCACATGATGGGCTTCGCCAACCACTGGGGCGGTCGCTTCGGGATGACGGCGCACTACGAGATCGACTATCGTTCGCCCACCCCGCTGCTCCAGCCGTTGACTTTCCGCGCGTGGGTGGAGGAGTTCAGTGGCCGGAAGACGTGGACCCACGCCACGATCCACGCCGGGGATCGGCTGTGTGTGCAGGCGCGGGGATTGTTCCTCGAGGCGAGCGTTCCGGTGCCGGGGAAGCCGGGCGCGCGATCGACCATCGCTGACGCGCCCTAGCGCGACGCGGTGCCCCCGGCCCGGCCTACCGCGGTGCCGGGGGGCTCGTGCCGCGTCCGCGAGGCTCAGTGTTGCACGTCGACGTGGACGACCTTCTCCAGGTACGGCGCGATGACCTCGGTGAGGCCGGTGGCGAGCTGCTCGGGGTCGTTGGGCGGCAGCGAGATGAAGCTGATGCCGATCCGGGCGATGATCGACGCCGCGAGTCGCGCCTGCGACTTCTCGATCCGCATCCAGCTGTCCGACAGCGCCGGGGTGAGGACCTCGGTGGCCCGCTCGATCAATGGGCCGGCCTCGGTGGTGATCAGCCGCAGGAGGTCGGGCTTGATGTCCCCGGTGAGCAGTGCGCGGACAAGCGGGTCGCTGCGGCTGGAGAGCAGGAAGCCGTTGATGCCTTCGCGCAGGGCGGTCTCGATCTGTCCTGGGTGGCGGATGATCGAGTCGCGGATCTCCCCGGCAAACGTCTCGGACAGTTGGAGGGCGTAGGCCTGGGCGAGTCCCTGACGGTTTCCGAAGGTGCTGTACAGAGTCTGGCGGCTCAGTCCGGCGGCCTTGGCCACGTCGGACATGGTGACCGATGACCAGTCGCTCGTACCCAGCAGTTCGTGCATGGCTTCGAACACCGTTGACCGCAGTGACCGACGCTCCCCGCGGGTGTCGGTGGAGGAGCGTCGGTCACTTGTCGCACGGTGACGGGGCATGGCGTCCATTGTTCCTGATCCCCTCCGACGTGCGGCGGGGACCTCATCGCCGCCCCCCGTGCACGGGGTCACTTCACGGGCCGGAAATCCATCTTGTCCCGCACGCCACAGTCGGAGCACTGCCAGGTGTCGGGGATGGCCGACCAGGGGGTGCCGGGTGGGAAACCCTCGCGCGGCAGGCCGGCGGCCTCGGAGTAGTGGTTCCCGCAATTGGGGCACACGTATTCACCGGTGGGGGAGACCTGCTCGGTGGCGATGTCGGTGTCGGGGACGATCCTCTCCGTCACCGCCGTGGCGCCGGCCGCAGAAGAGTCGACCCCGTAGCGGGCGAGAAGCTTGCCCCGCTTGGACGGCTGGATGTTCGCGCGGGTGATGTCACCGTCGTAGTGCGCGAGGACTCGCTTGTCCATGACTCTGCGCCACAGCGGCGGGATGTACGCCAGGACGATCATCGAGGCGTAGCCCGACGGCAGCTGCGGGGCCTGCTCGAAGCTGCGAAGGACCTGGTACCGGCGCATGGGGTTGGCGTGGTGGTCCGAGTGACGCTGCAGGTGGTACAGGAAGATGTTGGTCACCAGGTGGTCGGAGTTCCACGAGTGCTCGGGGCGGCAGCGCTGGTAGCGACCGGCGGAGGTCTTTTGCCGGAGCAGTCCGTAATGCTCGAGGTAGTTGACCACCTCAAGCAGGGAGAAGCCGAAGATGGCCTGGACGATCAGCCAGGGCGCGACCTGCCATCCGAAGATCGCGATGAGAGCGCCGAACAGCACCACGGTCATGAGCCATGCGTTGAGGTTGTCGTTGCGGATGGTCCACGGGCCCTTGCCCAGTCGGCCCAGTCGTTCCTTCTCCAGCGACCATGCCGACCGCGCCGAGCCCACGACACTGCGCGGCAAAAACATCCAGAACGACTCGCCGAGCCGCGAACTCGCGGGGTCCTCCGGGGTTGCCACGCGAGCGTGATGACCGCGGTTGTGCTCGATGAAGAAGTGGCCGTAACCGGTGGTGGCGAGGGCGACCTTGGAGAGCCACTTCTCGCTTCCGGCAATCTTGTGGCCCAGTTCGTGGGCGGTGTTGATGCCGATTCCGCCCGTGATAGCTACGGTCCACGCAACACCGATCGAGGCGGCGATGCCCAGCCCGCCGTCGTATCCGAGCCACGATAGGTCGTTGGAGCTCCACAGGTAACATGCCGCGATCAACGAGGCGTACTGGAACGGGATGTAGAGGTAGGTGCACCACCGGTAGAACGGGTCGGCCGCGAGCTTGTCCATCACTTCGTCCGGTGGGTTCTCCCCGTCGGCGCCCACGGCGAGGTCGGCGAGCGGGATCGCAACGTAGACCAGTAACGGCAGCAGGAACCACGCGACCGTGGCGGCTACCTCCCAGCCCAGGGCGTTGAAACCGGCGACAAACGGCATCGACAGGAACAGTCCCATCGCCGGGACCAGGCCGAGTAGCCACAGGTACCGCTTGGCGTCGGACCACGGGTACGGCTCGATGTCCGTGGTGACGTGGTCGTGGTGGGGTGTGTGTGGTGCCCCGTCGGCGGGGCGGATGTATTCGATGCTGGACATCGCAGTCGACCTCCGGATCAACAAGGTGTGGCGACTGCCACAGCGCTACACCTGACATTAGACAAAATCCTTCGTCGTGTCTAGACATGAACCCTAAATTTGTCCATTCACCGGATCGGGGCGACGACGGCGAGACCCGCCTCGGCGGCGGTGGGCCGGAATAGGAGAGCCCCGAGCCGGGTTGTACCGAACGGTCGTCGGGGCCCCTCTCCGACGTGGGAGGAGCTCCACTACGTGACGATGCAACAGGCCGCCATGCGGACCCTCATGCGGGCCGAGAGCAACAACATCGCACTAGATCGCAGTGTCTTCACTCGCGAGAACTTCAACCGGATCGGCCGGTTTGCCCGCCCGCATACCCGCCGGATTCTCTTCTTTCTGGTGCTCTCGGTGTTCGGCGCCACCCTCGCTGTGGCGACCCCGATACTCGCCGGCCGGGTGGTCACAGCGATTGTCGACTCCTCGTCGGTCAAGGTCGTCCTGGGGCTCGCGTTGGCGATCGCTGTGATCGGGATCGTGGAGGCGGCCAACAACATCGTGTCCCGCCTCTGGTCCGCGCGGATCGGCGAGGGGCTCATCTTCGACCTCCGCCGCGCGGTATTCGACCACGTCCAGACCATGCCGGTCGCATTCTTCATGCGTACCCGAACAGGGGCTCTGGTCAGCCGACTCAACAACGACGTGATGGGCGCCCAGCGCGCGTTCTCCGACACCCTGTCCGGGGTCGTGTCCAATCTCGTGCAGCTCGTGCTCACGCTGGCGGTGATGGCCGGCATCAACTGGCAGCTCACGGTGCTGTCGGTCCTGCTGTTGCCGATCTTCCTGTTCCCGGCCCGGTATGTCGGCAAGCGGCTCGCGCGACTGCGTCGCGAGGCCTCGGACCTCAACGCCTCGATGAACGATCAGATGACCGAGCGCTTCAACGCCGGCGGCGCGACCCTGGTCAAGCTCTTCGGCCGACCCGAGACGGAGTCGGCGGAGTTCGCCGCCCGGGCGGGCCGCGTCCGGGGGATCGGCGTCAACACGGCACTGCTGATGAGCGTGTTCATGAACTCGCTGACGCTCGTGTCGACGCTGGCTTTGGCACTGGTCTACGGACTCGGCGGCTGGTTCGCCCTCAACGGTGCGCTGGATGCGGGATCCGTCGTGGCCCTCGCCCTACTGCTCACCCGTCTGTACGGTCCGCTGACGTCGCTCGCCAACGCGCCGATGGACGTCGTCACGGCGATCGTCAGTTTCGAGCGCGTCTTCGAGGTCCTGGACCTGGAGCCCCTGATCGCCGACGCCCCCGACGCCGTCGCCGTTCCCGAGGGTCCGGCGGCAATCGAGTTCGACAATGTCCGGTTCTCCTACCCCTCGGCGGACAAAGTGTCCCTCGCCTCGCTCGAGGAGGTCGCAGTGCTCGACACCCGGGGCGGCCAGGAGGTGCTCCACGGGATCTCCTTCCGCGCCGAGCCGGGTCAGATGATCGCCCTGGTCGGCTCGTCGGGGGCGGGCAAGTCCACCATCGCCTCCTTGCTGCCCCGCCTCTATGACGTCGACTCCGGCGCGGTGCGTGTGGCGGGTCTCGATGTGCGTGAGGTCACCTCGTCGTCGCTCCGTCGGACGGTGGGCATGGTCACCCAGGACGGCCACCTCTTCCACGACACCATCCGCTCGAATCTCACCTTCGCCCGGCCGGAGGTATCTGACGACCTGGTGTGGGACGCGCTGCGGCGGGCCCGGCTCGAGGACCTGGTGCGGTCACTGCCGGACGGTCTCGGCACGGTCATCGGCGACCGCGGATACCGACTCTCGGGTGGTGAACGTCAGCGTCTGACCATCGCGCGACTACTCATCGCGGCGCCGTCCGTGGTGGTGCTCGACGAGGCCACGAGTGCGCTCGACTCCACCAATGAGTCCGCGGTGCAGGAGGCGCTGACCGAGGCGATGGCCGACCGCACGTCACTGGTGATCGCGCACCGGCTGTCCACCGTTCGCGCCGCCGACCGGATCCTGGTGCTCGAGGCGGGCCGGGTGGTGGAGTCAGGAACCCACGCGGAGTTGCTCGCGGCCGGCGGTCGCTACGCGGAGCTCTACGAGACCCAGTTCGCCGACCAGGAGTGACCCGCGTGGCGCCCCCCGCTACGCTTCCCGGTCGGTGGAGTCACTGCGTGCAGAGTTTCCCCAAGACGCGCGCCATCACATCCTGACCTGGTGACTCCAGGCGGGGAGGTGACTCCGATGTCTCCGACTGGACCCGTGGCGGGTCGCACGGTCAGCTCTCCAGGTGCAGGCCCAGTTCGCGGGCTGCGAGCGCGGCGTACTTGGAGGTCTGCTCGAAGGCGCCCGTCAGGGTCTGCGCGTCGGTGAGGTCGGAGATCTCGTTCCAGCGCTCGGCCACGACCTCGGGGGTGCGGGCCTCGTCGGGCAGGTACACCCCACGCGACTCGACCATCTGGGACACCGCGAACACGCCGGCGCCGGCGCCGAGGATGGTCTTGGTGGGGGCGTCGTCGCTGACCATGAACAGGGCGCCGGGAGCGATCGTCTCGGGGCCCATGATGTCCAGCACCCGCTGCGGCAGCAGGTCCTCGGTCATGCGGGTGGCGGCGGTGGGGGCGATCGCGTTGACCTTGATGTTCTTCTTGTCGCCCTCGATGGCGAGGACATTCATCAGCCCCACGAGGCCAGATTTGGCGGCGCCGTAATTGGCCTGGCCGAAGTTTCCGTAGATGCCGGACGTAGAGGTGGTCATGAGGATGCGTCCGTAGCCCGCTTCGGCCATGTGCGGCCACACGGCCTTGGTGCAGTTGACCGAACCCATGAGGTGCACTTCGAGAACCTTGCGGAAGTCGCTCGTCTCCATCTTGGCGAAAGACTTGTCCAGCAGAATCCCGGCGTTGTTGATGAGGATGTCGATGCGGCCCCACTTCTCGATCACCGACGACACGAGTGAGTCGACGGCGGCCTCATCGGTGATGTCGTTGCCGTCGACGATGGCTTCACCACCGGCGGCGGTGATCTCGTCGACGACCTGCTGCGCCATGGAGGGTGTGCCACCTTCGCCGTGGACGTCGCCACCGAGGTCGTTGACGACGACCTTGGCGCCACGCTCGGCCAGGGCCAATGCGTAGGCGCGGCCGAGGCCGCCCCCGGCACCGGTGATGATCGCGACGCGGTCGGTGAAGTCGATGGTCTTGGTCATAAGGGGCTCCTGTGATCGAGGGTGTGGATCGTAGGGGGGTCGGGAAGTGTCAGTCCATCTCGCCGCGGATGAAGGACTCGTACGCCGGGAGGTCGAGGAAGCCGTGTCCGGACAGACCGATCACGATCGACGGGCCGGTGCCGGCGTCGCCGGTGTGCTCGCGGGCCTTGGCCATGGCGCCAGCCAGGGCGTGGGTTGACTCGGGCGCCGGGACGATGCCCTCCGCCTTGGCGAATTCGATGCCCGCGGCGAACGCGACCTTCTGTTCCACCGCCATGGAGTCGAGAAGGCCCAGGTGCTTGACGTGGCTGACCAGCGGCGCCATCCCGTGGTACCGCAGGCCGCCGGAATGGATGGGGTCCGGGACGAAGTCCTGACCGAGGGTGTACATCTTCATCAGTGGGGTCAGGCCGGCGACGTCGCCGTGGTCGTAGCGGAACTCGCCCTCTGTCAGCGACGGGCATGCAGTGGGCTCGACGGCGACGATCTGGGTCTGGGCGCCAGCGAGATTCTCTCGGATGAACGGGAACGCGAGTCCGGCGAGGTTGGAGCCGCCACCGGCGCAGCCGTACACGTAGTCGGGGGCGCCTTCATCGAACATCCCCAACTGCTTGAGGGCCTCCTCGCCGATCACCGTCTGGTGCAGGCACACGTGGTTGAGCACCGACCCCAGCGAGTAGCGGGCCTCGGGGTCGCCAGCAGCCACCTCGACGGCCTCGGAGACCGCCATCCCGAGCGAGCCCGGGGTCTGCGGATCCTTGGCCAGGAATGCGCGGCCCGACTCGGTGAGATCGGAGGGGCTCGGGTGGACCGACGCGCCAAAGGTCTCCATGAGCATCCGGCGGTACGGCTTGGATTCGAACGAGGCCTTGACTTGCCACACCTCGACCTCGATGCCAAAGGCCTGACCGGCGAACGCCAGTGAGGCGCCCCATTGGCCGGCTCCGGTCTCGGTGGTGAGCTTGGTGATGCCCTCCGCGGCGTTGTAGTACGCCTGCGCGACCGCAGTATTCGGCTTGTGGGAACCGACCGGGCTCGTGCCTTCGTACTTGTAGTAGATCCGAGCCGACGTGCCGAGTGCCGCCTCCAGGCGGCGGGCGCGGATCAGCGGCGACGGACGCCAGAGACGGTAGATCTCCTGCACCGCCTCGGGAATCTCGATGTAGCGCTCCGGCGTGACCTCCTGCTCGATGAGGGCCATCGGGAACAGCGGTGCCAGGTCCTCGGGAGCGAGCGGCTCCCTGGTCCCCGGATGCAGATGGGGGGCCATCGGCTCGGGAAGATCGGCTTGGATGTTGTACCAGTGAGTCGGCATTTCGCTCTCCGGGAGGAGAGCCTTGACCAGTGAGCCGGAGGGAGCGTCAGACGTCATGTTTCTCCTCGGAAGAGATCGAAGGGGGTGAGCCGGGTCTCATCCTAGGAGGTCGCGCCGCATGGGCAGATGGGGGATCCGTCCATCGAGGTAGTCGGGGCCGCACCGCACGAATCCGAACTGCTCGTACCACCGCTCCAGGTAGGACTGGGCTCCGATCTCCACCGGCCCGTCGCCGCACAATTCGAGCCCTCGGCGGATCATCCGCGACGCGACGCCCCGCCGCCGCCACGCGGGTGTCGTGCAGACGCGACCGATGTGCATCACCCCTCCGGGTTCTTTCGATCCGAACACCCGCAGTGTCGCAACGAGCCCTCCGTCGGGGGTCCGGGCGAGCAGGTGGGTGGTGCCGGGGTCGGCATCGACGTCGTCGATTTCGGCGTACGAACAGTCCTGCTCTGCGACGAAGACGTCCACGCGCAGTTTGTACAGCGCGTGGACGTCCAGGGGACCCAGTTCGGCGAGGGTCGACGCGACCACATCGAGCGCGGTCCCGTCGAGTGCCGGGTCCGCGTCGATCACGTGGTGGTCGAGGTCCCGTCAGCGGAGGCGTCGCCCCCGGGCTGATCGTCCGAGGGTTGCGGCGCGGAGCCGGCCGCAGGGCCCGGTGTGGCGCTGTCCGCGGCTGGGGAGGTCTCGGCGGACTGGTCGGCGGGGCCCTCGGGATCCGCGGAGTCGATCGTCAGGTCCTCGCCGGTCTTCGAGCCGGCCGAGTCGGCGGTCCCGCTCGTTACGGCGGGACCGTCCTCGGCCGGGGTGGGCGTGTGGGCCGGTGTCGGGGTCGGGGTCGGCGAGGGAGCAGGCGCGGGCGCGGGCGCGGTGGAGCCTTGGTCGCGCAGGAAGTAGGCGGTGGCGCCGGCGACGGCCGCGCCACCGGCGAGACCGACGATCCACAGCGGCGCGAACCGGCGCAGTCCGCCCCGCTTCCGGTCGGGTGAGGCGAGCGCGGAGGTCTGTTCACGCAGTGCCTCGGCGTGCTGCCGGGCGTCTGCCGCCAGATCGTTCAACAACTCCGCCTGCTCGGCGCGACGCTCCCGCAGTACCTGCATTCCGCGGCTGGCGCCGAAGAGGGCGAGTCCGACCGGGCCGCGGGTGGCGGCGACGGCGGCCTCCCCCAGGAAACGGGGATCCTTGAGGTCGAATGCCTTCTGTGCGGCTGTGCGTGCCTTCTTCAGCTCTTTTTCCGCCTGCTTGACTGCCTTACGCTCGGCGGCGCGATCGCTTCGTGTGCTCATGTGACGATGGTGGCACAGGAGCTCCGGCCCCGAGCGCCACCTCGCCGACATCGGTTACGCCTGCGTGGCAGGATGGAGGCGTGAGCATCGCAACGCAGAAGGCAACCATCCACACCAACCGGGGCGACATCGTCATCGAGTTGTACGGCAACCACGCCCCGGAGACCGTGCAGAACTTCGTCGGCCTGGCCGACGGCTCCAAGGAGTACTCCCAGGCCAACGCCAAGGGTGAGAAGTCCGGCCCGTTCTACGACGGCTCGATCTTCCACCGCGTCATCTCCGGCTTCATGGTCCAAGGTGGCGACCCCACCGGCACCGGCCGCGGCGGCCCGGGCTACCAGTTCAAGGACGAATTCCATCCGGAGCTGCAGTTCTCCGAGCCCTACCTGTTGGCCATGGCCAACGCGGGCCCGGGAACCAACGGTTCGCAGTTCTTCATCACCGTCGGCCCCACGCCGCACCTGAACAACCGCCACACCATCTTCGGCAAGGTCGCCGACGAGGACTCGCGCAAGGTCGTCGATGCCATCGCGACCACCCGCACCGGCGCGATGGACCGTCCGACCGAGGACGTCGTCATCGAGTCGATCGAGATCTCCTGACTGACCTTCCCGGTCGGCCGGCGGCGCGGGTTCCGGACTCCCGGACCCGCGCCGCAGGTCTATCGGCAGCACGACTCTATCGGCAGCACGACCGACGCAGCATGAATAGCCGGGAGACATGAGCATCCAGACCCATCGAGGTGGCGCGGTCGCGCGCTTTTTCCGCCTCCAGCCGGTCACGGCGTGGATCATCACCGCCAACCTTGCCGTCTACGCCACGACCGTTGTGCAGGCACGAAGCTTCCTGGCCAACAACGCCTCGCCGTTGTTCGAGTCCACGGCGCTCTTCCCGCCGATGGTGGCGGCCAGGGACGAGTGGTGGCGGCTGCTCACCTCGGCGTTCCAGCACTTCGGCCCGATGCACCTGGTGCTGAACATGTACATGCTGTGGATCCTCGGACTGGGGATCGAGCGCAGTATCGGGCACGCCCGTTTCCTCGCCCTCTACCTGGGCTCGGCGCTCGGCGGGTCGGTGGCTGTGATGTTCTACAGCCAGAACGCGCTCACGGCCGGCGCATCCGGTGCGATCTTCGGCCTGATGGGGGCGTACGCAATCGTGGCGATGTCGATGCGTCTCGACGTCAAGGGGATCGGACTGTTGCTCGTCCTCAACGTGGGCGTGAGCTTCCTCGTACCCGGTATTTCGCTGGCGGCCCATCTCGGCGGGCTCGCGGTCGGTGCCGTTGCTGCCGTCGCGCTGGTGGTGGTGCCGCGCCGGATGCCCCAGCGCGTGGGCCGCGTGGGCCGCGAGACCGTGTCGTGGGTCGGCTTCGTCGTCCTCGTGGGACTGGTCGGTGCCGCTGGCTGGTACGCCGCGGACACCATGACGTTCGGATTCCTCGTCACCCGCTGACGCCCACACACCGCCCGCCCGTACCGCCCGCCCGTGCCGATACCCGTCGGCAGGCGGGCGGCAGCGTCCACGGCCGGGCACTCACGAGGGACGGTCGACCGCCCCGAACCCCAGACGGTGCAACGCCGCGACGACATCTCTCGGATCAGTCCCCAGGTCGAGACGGGTGTACACGTCCAGCTGTTCGCGTCCCCGCTCGTCGGTGTATTCCAGCCGCATCAGTTGCTGTCGCGCACCCCATCGGGCTACCCCAAGCGCACGGACCTCCACTACTGCGGACTTCGGGACGAAGACCACGCGTCCGAGCTTCTTGATCGCCAGCTGGCCGTCCACCACCTCGAGTCGAGGCCGCCGCAGTAGCTGAGATGTGCCCGCGGGGATGAGGAACAGTGCCGCCAGGCCGGTGAGCAGCATGGCGAGAGGGTCCTGCCGCTGTAACCCGACCGCGACCAGCGCTATCCCCGCCGCGATCTGAACGGCCGGCCACAGGGCACCCGGTGACCATGACGCGGCGCGGGCCCCGGCCCCCGATACGGCGTCACCACTCATGCTGCCCATCCTCCCTTATCCACAGGCTCTATCCACACTGTGGATGAATAACACGGGTGGAGTTCGATTGGCGTTCGACTGGGAGCGGGCCCGACCTGCGGCGTCGTCCCCATTGTTGTCACCAAGGGTTTATCCCCAGTGTGGAGGGAGTTGTCCACAGCGTGTGAGGGGTGTGGAACAGCCGGACCAACGCCTGCGCCTCAGTTGCAATGAGGCACTTGACCTGCGCATATGAGGTATGAGGGGAGAAAATGCAGGTCACCCCCCGCGTCGGGCGGGGGGTGACCTGTGGATAACCCTGTGGAAGAGTCGGAAACCGTCTGTGGGAGAGGGGTTAGCGCCAGTTCATGGTCATGAGAAGGCCCACAACCGCGAGCCCGAAACCGATGGCGAAGTTCTGCCACGTCTCGAGGGACTGCATGAACGGGATGCGCTCTCCGGCGATGTAGTAGGTCACCAACCAGAGCAGACCCAGGATCATCAACGCGAACATGACCACCAGGTACCACCGCGCCGTCGGGGTTCCCTTGACCTTGACGGGGGTGCGGCTGACAGCCGCATCGGTGAACTCGGTCTTGGACCGGACCTTTGACTTGGGCATGGAGTCCTCGAACTGGTGGGGGATGTCAGGGCCACTCTACCAAGACCACCCCGGACGTTCACCGGTCCGACCGCAGTACGCTGCGTTTATGCGCATCCTCGTCGTCGACAACTACGACAGCTTCGTCTACAACCTCGTCCAGTACCTGGGCCAGTTGGGCGCGACGTGCGACGTGTGGAGGAACGACGACCCCAGGCTCGCCGGCCCTGACGGCGGCTACGACCCGGTCGGACTGGAACGCGTGGTCAGCGGCTACGACGGCGTCCTGCTCAGCCCCGGTCCGGGAACGCCGGACCGGGCGGGGGCCACGATCCCGCTCATCGGGGTATGTGGGCGCGCAGGCATCCCCGTGCTGGGTGTGTGTCTGGGCCATCAGGCGATCGGCGAGGCGTTCGGCGCGACCGTCGACCGGGCCGCCGAACTCATGCACGGCAAGACCAGCCAGGTCACCCACGACGACTCGGGTGTGCTCGCCGGGATTCCCAGCCCGTTCACGGCTACGCGATATCACTCCCTCACGGTGGTGCCGGAGACGATCCCCGACACCCTGGTGCCCACTGCGTGGACCGGGTCCGGCCTGGTCATGGCTATGCGTCATCGCGATATGCCGATCCATGGCGTGCAATTCCACCCCGAGTCGGTGATGAGCGATGGCGGCCACCGCATGCTCGCCAACTGGCTGGGAATGTGCGGCGAGCGACCGTCGGAGACGCTGGTCGCGCGGTTGGAATCCGACCTCGACCGTGCGCGCGGTGCAGCCCTGGCCTGACGCGCGGAGCGCCGGTCAGCCCGGACCGGGGACGAGTCCGAAGCGGATCACCCGGACCATGACCTGATCATTGACGCCGGCCTCGCCTACCGGCGGTTGTTGCGAGAAAATCCGGCCCACTCGGGTGAGGTCGGGGTCGTTCTGCGGCAGCTCCAGGAGCTGTCCGCGGTCGCCACGCCACCCGGCCCGTTCGAGCTTCTCAAGAGCCCCCTCGACGGTGTCGCCGACGAGGTTGGGCATGTCGAACCGGTTACCGGCCGAGATCTGGAGCGTGATGGTCGCGCCCTTGAGCTGTGTCTGGCCACCGGAGGTGGACTGGTTCACCACCTGGCCCTCCGGCGCGGTGCCGTCCACTCGGAGGGTGTCGACGCGGAAGCCCGCCGCCTCGAGCGCCGCGCGTGCCGGATCAGCGGACTGGCCCACCACGTTGGGCACCGCGATCTGCTCGGGCCCGGAGCCCACCGTCAACCGGACCGGACGGTCTGAGGGCACCTGTGCACCGGGCCCCGGGTCGGTGTCGACGACCTTGTCCTGGTCCTCGGACGTCGACGGGCGCGTCGCGTTCTCTGGGACCACCTGGAATCCGGCCTCCTCCAAGGCCGACCGGGCGTCGCCCGGGGACATCCCCATCACATTGGGGACCGAGAGGATCGGTTTCCCCGTCGAGACCACAAGGGTGATCTCCGAGCCCACCGTCAGGCGCTTGCCGGCGATCGGGTCGGACGAGATCACATGGCCCTCAGGTATCTGGAGGTGCGGCTCCGCGGTCTGCACAGGCTTGAGCCCGATCGAGGTGAGTTCGTCGACGACGTCCGCCACCGGCCGCTGGGCGACCTCGGGGATCGTGACCTCCTGCGCCAGCGCGGTCCCGCCGCCATTGTCGGAGGTCGTCGCCCACATGGACACGGCCGCGATACCGCCCAGCACCAGCAGCGCGGCCAGCGCGATGGCCACCGCCCGCGGCCTGCGCCGACCGTCGCGGCGGGAGGGGTCGCCGCGATGAGAAGTAGGACCGGAGGCGTCCACAGCACCGGCACCCGAGTCGGCGGCGCCGCCGGACAGCGCCGGTAGGGCGTGGGCCTCGGTGAGTGCATCCGACGGGGACCACTGGGATGGGCCGGTTCCGTACCCCGCGCCGGTGAAACCGTGGGGGGCGTCCGGCCTCAGGTCGTCGTCGAGCTCGTCATCGGACATCACCAGGGGCGCCGTAGGGCGACCACCGGTGAGAACGGTGATCAGATCGGTCCGCATCTCCCCGGCGGTGTTGTATCGGTTATGCGGATTCTTGGCCATCGCCTGCATGACCACCGCATCCACGTAGCGGCTCACCTCCGGGTTCACCGACGACGGTGGCGCCGGCGACTCGCGGACGTGTTGATACGCCACAGCGACAGGAGACTCGCCGGTGAAGGGCGGCGCTCCGACGACCATCTCGTAGAGCACACATCCCGCGGAGTACAGGTCGGAACGGGCGTCGACGGTCTCCCCGCGCGCCTGTTCCGGACTGAGGTACTGGGCGGTGCCGAGGACCGACGAGGTGTTGGTGAGGGTCGAGCTGGAATCGCTGATGGCCCGGGCGATGCCGAAGTCCATGACCTTGACCGCACCTTCGCGGGTGATCATGATGTTCGCTGGCTTGACGTCGCGGTGGACGATGCCCTTTTTGTGTGAGAAGTCCAGGGCACCGCACACGTCGGCCATCACACCCAGAGCGCGCTCGACCTCCATGGGGCCGTCCATCTTGACGATGTCGCGAAGGGTGTCGCCCTCGACTAGTTCCATGACGATGTAGGGCAGCGCACCGTCGGCAGTACGTTCCTCGCCCTGGTCGTAGATCGCCACGATCGACGGATGGTTGAGCGACGCCGAGTTCTGCGCTTCCCGGCGGAAGCGCTGGTAGAAGGTCTCGTCTCGCGCCAGTTCCGGACGCATGATCTTGATCGCCACGTCCCGGCCGAGGACAGTGTCGCGTCCCCGACGAACCTCGGACATGCCGCCGTAACCGAGTGGCTCACCGACCTCGTACCGGCCCGCCAGAATCGATGGAGTGGTCATCCGCGGTCACCTCCCCCGCGGGCGGGGACGGTGTCGCCGGCGGGGCCCCACGCCTGCGGTTGGCTCTGACGCTGCGCCTGACCTTGGTTCTGCCCCGGCTGTCCCTGCTGCTCCTGGGGTGGAAGCAGCGAGCTGAACTCTGAGGTGAGCGAGTCCAGCATGTCCTGCAGGTCCGGGGCCGGCGGCGCCGCGGTCGGCGACGGCGACGGCTCGGGTGACGGCGTCGGGGTGGGGGTTGGTTGCGGCGCGGGCGCCGGGGCGGGGGCCTGCGTCGTGATGGTCGTCGCCGGGGTGGTGGGCGGCGTCGGTGTGCTCGTGGTGCGACCGAAGAGCCCGCCCGAGCCGAAGACACCGGCATTGGACAGCGCGATGGCGGCCGCGACCGCCACGATCGCGACCAGCACGAAGACCACCAGGAACCACCCCGCGCAACCGGGTCCCCCACGGCGCCGCGGGGGCCCGGAGGTGACCGGCGGGGCGGGCTGGCGGCGCGTGGTGGCCGGCGCAGGGCCGGGTCGAGTCTGCTGTGGCCGTTGCCCCTGCGTGCGTGGCTGCCCCGGGGTGCCGGGGTGTGCGCGGGTGAAGGCGCGCGTGGGCTCGGGTGCGCCACTCGCCCGGTACACGCCACTCGGGCCGTCCTCAGGCAGAACGGTGGTCGCAGCGGTCGCGCCCGCAGCCGCCGCACCCGCTGCGGCGCCGGCGGCCGCGATGAACGCGGCCGGGGGGCGCGGGTCGCGGCCGGCGCGGATGTCAGCGATCGCTTCCGCGAACGCCTCACCGTCCGGGTACCGCTGCTCGGGGGCCTTGGACATGGCCTCGGTGAGAACTCGGCGGACTGGCTCGGGCACGGCGTCGGGCAGCGGTGGCGGGGTCTCCCGCACGTGCATCATCGCGATGGATACCGGCGAATCGGCGACGAACGGCCGCCTCCCGGCCAGGCACTCATAGCCCACGACGCCCAGCGAATACACGTCGCCGGCGGGGGAGGTCTCGTGACCCATGGCCTGTTCGGGGGCGATGTACTGGGCAGTACCCACGACCATCCCCGTCTGTGTGACGGCGGATGCTCCCATCGATTTGGCGATCCCGAAATCGGTGAGCTTGACCTGCCCCGCGGGCGTGATGAGGATGTTGCCCGGCTTGACGTCCCGGTGGACCAGTCCGATGGCGTGGGCGGCGTTGAGTGCGCGGCCGGTCTGCTCGAGCATGTCCAGCGTGTGCCGCATCGGCAGCGTCCCCTCGCGGGCGAGGACGTCCGAGAGCGGCTCGCCCACCACGAGTTCCATGACCAGGTAGGACAGTGGACTGCCGGAGGCGGGGTCGTCGATCTGTCCGTAGTCGTAGACGGTGGCGATCCCGGGGTGGGAGATCCTCGCGGTGACCTTGGCCTCGGAACGGAAGCGCTCGACGAATTCGGGGTCGGAGGAGTACTCCGCCTTGAGCACTTTCACGGCGACGTGCCGGTCGAGGACCGTGTCGGCGGCCTCCCACACCTGACCCATGCCGCCGGTGGCGATGAGACGCAGCAGGCGGTAACGGTCGGACAGGACCGCGCCGGAAGTCAGACTCACTGTGCTCCCCCCAGCAGCGCGCCCAGGACCTCGCGGCCGATGGGGGCGGCGTAGGTGGCGCCGACGGTACCGCGATCAATGCCGGGACCGGACTCGATCGCGACGGACACCGCGATGTCGCGGCCGGGGACGAACGCGATGTACCAGGTGTAGGGGATGGACTCGGAGGAGTCAACGCCGTGCTCGGCCGTGCCGGTCTTGGAGGCGATGGTGACTCCCGGCAGACCGCCGCCGGCGTGCTGCTCGGCCCCGATCATCATCTCGGTGAGGGTGCCGGCCTGCTCGTCGGTGAGGGCCCGAGCGGCGTCGCGCGGAGTGAAACCCTGGACGACGGAAAGGTCGGGCGCGGTCAGTGACTTGATCAGCTGCGGCTCCATGCGGACGCCGCCGTTGGAGACGGTCGCCGCCACCATGGCGCTTTGCAGGGTAGTCATGCGGACATCGCTCTGGCCGATCGCGCTCATGGCCAGCTGGGCGGCATCCTCCATCTGTCCTAGACCGGACGGTGCGACCGGGATGCCGAAGTCCTTCGGGGCCGTGCCGTCGACGCCGAACTTCTCGGCCATCTCGGTGAACGCCTCGGCGCCGACGTCCTGGCTGAGTTCGACGAACGGCACGTTGCAGGACAGCTCGAGGGCGGTGCGCAGTGTGACCGTCCCGCCGCCACAGGTCTGGCCCGCGTAGTTCTGCAGGTAGGTAGCGGTTCCGGGGAGGAGGGTGCGGTCGGCTCCCGAGACCGGGGTGTCCGGGCCGATGCCCTGCTCGAGCGCGGCTGCGGTGGTGATGATCTTCATGGTGGAGCCGGGCGGCAGCGCCTGTTGGGTGGCGTGGTTGAGCAGTGGCCGGTCCGGACTCTGGTCGATGCGCGCCATCTCCTGCCCGCGGACGTCCGGATCGAGGCTGGACAGTGCGCCCGGGTCGAACGACGGGCTGGAGGCCAGTGCGAGCACTTCGCCGGTCGAAGGGCGCACGGCGGCGACCGAGCCCACGAACGGGCCCTGGTCCGCGCCGCGGAGCAGTGCTTCGTAGGCGACCTGCTGGCCCGTCGGATCCAAGGTGAGTTCCACCGAGCCACCCTGCGGGGTGCGCCCGGAGATCAGTCCGGTGATCCGCTGGGACAGCAGCCTCGGGTCGGAGCCGTTGAGGAACGCGTTCTGAGTCTGCTCGATCCCGGAGGTGGCGAACTGCAGCGAGTAGTACCCGACGGTCGGACCGAACACGGCCGGGTCGGTGGGATAGGTGCGTTCGAACTCGAAGCGCCCGTCGGACGGCAGCGACATGGCCAGTACGCGCCCGCCGGCGGTGATCTGCCCGCGCTGGCGGGAGTACTCGTCCAGCAGCATGCGGGTGTTGCGGGAGTCGGCGCGCAGTTCGTCGGCGCGGAACACCTGGACCCAGGTGAGTTGGAGCAGCAGGGCGACCACCATGACCATGGCGGCGACCGCGACCCGGCGGATGGCGGTATTCACGCGGCGCTCACCCGGTCTTCCGGCCCAGCGACAACCGCGGGGTCCGCATCATGCCGGTGGCGGCGTCGGCCAGCGCGGGCGCCTGGCGTGGAGTGGGTAGCGGGCGGCGAGCGTCGTGGGACAGCCGGAGCAGGATCGCCAACAGTGCGTAGTTGGCGAGGAGGCTGGAGCCTCCGTATGCCATGAACGGGAGGGTCAGACCGGTGAGGGGCACGAGCGTGGACACGCCGCCCACCACGACGAACACCTGGATCGCCATGGTGAACGCGAGCCCCACGGCGACGAGTTTGCCGAAGCTGTCGCGGATGGTCAGCCCCACCCGGATGCCACGCAGGATGAGGAGCAGGTAGACCATCAGGACCGCCGCCAGGCCGATCAGACCCAGCTCTTCGCCGATGGTGGAGGTGATGAAGTCGGTGCCCGCAAACGGCACCTGGTCGGGCCGACCGTTGCCGAGCCCGGTGCCGCCCATGCCGCCGGAGGCGAGGCCAAAGAGGGCCTGCGAGCTCTGGTAGCCGCCGGTGTCGAAGAAGGCGAACGGATCCCGCCAGATCTGGAAGCGCACGCGGACGTGGCCGAACAGTGCGTACGCCAGTACGCCGCCCACGGCCACCAGGACGACGCCGATGAGCAGCCAGCTCACCCGTTCGGTGGCGACGTACAGCATGGTCAGCACGGTGGCGAACAGCAGGAGGCACATGCCGAGGTCGGTGTTGAACACGAGCACACCCAGCGACAGGAACCAGGCCACGATGATGGGCCCGAGGTCGCGGGCGCGCGGCAGGTCCACGCCCAGGACCCGCTTGCCGGCGGTGGTGAACAGCTCGCGCTTCTCCACCAGGATCGAGGCGAAGAACACGATGAGCAGGATCTTCGCGAACTCGCCGGGCTGGATGGTGAAGCCGGGCAGGATGATCCAGTTCTTGGCGCCGTTGATCTCGGAGAACCGGGCGGGCAGTACGGCCGGGATCGCCAGCAGGAGGAGTCCCGCGAAGCCCATCGTGTAGCCGTAGCGGGCCAGCACACGGTGGTCGCGGAGGAAGTACAGGACCGCGCCCATGACGGCGAGGCCGATGAGAGTCCAGAGCAACTGCCGGGTGACGTCCATACCGGGCGGGTCGTTGCCGTTCGCGGCGGCAGTGGCCGCGTACGCCAAGTCGAGCCGGTAGATGAGCACCAGACCCAGTCCGTTGAGCAGCGCGACGCCCGGGAGCAGCACCGGGTCGGCGTAGGGGGCCAGCCAGCGGATGAGCAGGTGGGCACCGCCGGTGAGGCCGAGGAACGCCAGGGTGATCCACAGCAGCGCCAGGGACAGTTCCTGCTCCTGGGCGAGTTGGACCAGGAGCAGCGAGAAGCCGATGATCACCGTGGCCGCGATGAGCAGGACGAGTTCCTTGCCCCGGCGGGGACTGCGGGGGACGGCCTGTCCTCGGGGTTCTGATGCGGGTGAGGTCACGAGTCAGTTCACCACCCGGCAGGTCTCGCCGGGAACCGGCTCGGGGGATGTGGGGGTGGGAGGACTCGCCGCGCGGTCCGATGGGCTGGGAGCGGCCGGTGGTGCGGTCGCCGCCGCGGGTGACGGCCGATCGTCGGGTGACGCGGGGTCGGTGGGCGACGTCGAACCGGTGGGTGACGGCGAGTCCGAGGGGGAGGGCGACGACGACGAGGCTTGACCGCCCTGACGTTCCTGCCGCTCCTCGGGCTCGCATGGCGGCAGGAGGTTGTCCTGCGCGAGCCGGGAGACCTGCGCATTGGCATCGGAGAGACTGCCCGAGGGCATCCCGGCCCGCACGGTCTCCCTCGCGGGTTCGCGGAGGTCGCCCAGGGTGAACACGTCACACCCGGTGGGGATGGCGTCGGGGGAGTGCATGGTGAGGTCGCCCTCGCGGGTGATACACGCCACCTGGCTGACCGAGGCTAGGGAGATGCCGAAGACCTCCCCGGAGATGCCCCGCTTCACCACGACCTGGCTGTCGGATTCGGTGACGAAGTAGTTGCTGCGGACGAGCAGCGCGGACGCGCCGATGATCCCGGCCAGGAGTACGAGTACCCCGACCACGCTCAGGGCGAAACGCCATCTGCTGCCGCGCGGCGGGGCAGGGTCGACCTCGTCGTCGTCGGCTCGGCCCCCACGCCCGGCGCCCGCGGCGTCGCCGCCGGGCGCACCGTCGGCGTCCCCCCGCGAGGCGACCTGCGCGCGGGAGAACGCGGCGGCTTTTCCGGCTGCGGTGTGGGAGTAGGGGTCGGCCGCGGGGTCGATCTGGCCGGGCTCGTCCCCAGATGCGGCGCCCACCACGACGGGGATCGTTGGCGCGTTGCGCGGGGATTCTAGGACGTCGGCCAGGACGACCGTGATGTTGTCCGGCCCGCCCGAGCGCAGTGCCAATTGGACGAGTCGGTCCGCGGCCTCCTCGACGGTCCCGGTGGCGAGAGTTTCGGCGATGGTCTCGGTGCTCACCGGATCGGACAGGCCGTCGGAGCACAACAGGTAGCGGTCGCCGACCCGGGCTTCGCGAATGACGGCGGTCGGTTCCACCGGCTCCCCGGTGAGCGCCTTGAGGATGAGCGAGCGCCGTGGGTGGGTGTGTGCCTCGTCGGCGGAGAGTTCCCCGCGGTCGACGAGGGATTGCACGAAGGTGTCGTCCTTGGTGATCTGGCTCAGCGTGCCGTCACGCAGCAGGTAGGCCCGCGAGTCGCCCACGTGGATCAGACCCATCCGACGACCGTCGAAGAGCAGCGCGGTGGCCGTGCAGCCCATGCCGTCCGTCTCCGGGTGCGCCTCCACGTGGGCGGCGATCGCGTTGTTGCCGACGGTCAGCGCGCGGGTGAGCGCTCCTGTGAGGTCCTGTCCCTGTTCGTCCTCGTCGAGCCTGGCCAGCGCCGCCACCACGAACTGGCTGGCGATCTCGCCCGCCGCGTGCCCGCCCATCCCGTCGGCCAGGGCGAGCAGCCGGGGGCCGGCGTACGCCGAGTCCTCGTTGTTCTCCCGCACCATGCCCAGATGCGAGCGTGCGGTGTAGACGAGCCCGGGGGTCATGTGCGGAGCTCGATCACGGTCTTGCCGATCCGGATCGGCGTACCGGCGTCCACCTTGACCGGGGTCGTCACCCGCGTCCTGTCCAGATAGGTGCCGTTGGTCGAGCCGAGGTCCTCGAGGAACCAGTCGGGGCCGTGCGGGGAGAGCCTCGCGTGCTGGTTGGAGGCGTAATCGTCGTCGATCACCAACGTGCACGAGTCGGCTCGGCCCAGCAGCACAGGTTGTTTGGAGAGGGTGATGCGGGTGCCTGCGAGCGCGCCCTGGGTGACCACGAGGTGCCGGACTGCTTTGGAGGCGCGACCGAACATTCCGCCCCGACGCTCACTGCGGCCTGTCGACCGCATTCCCACGTTGCCGAAGACGTCGGTCTTCAGCGCTCGCAGGGTGAGGTAGATGAACAGCCACAACAGCGCCAGCAACAGGCCGCGCGAGAGCTGCAGAACGAGTCCCTGCACTGGTGCCGTCCTCCCCTCGCCGGTCAGTTCACCTCTAGCAACGTGTCACGGCCCCCGGTGGTTCCGGGGGTCATCCGTGTTGAGGCTAGTCGAAGCGGACGGTGATCTCCGAGTGTCCGACCCGGATCACGTCGCCGTCGGCGAGTTGCCAGTCCTGGACCGGCCCGCCGTTGACCGTGGTGCCGTTGGTCGAGCCGAGATCGGTGAGAAGCGCTTCGCGGCCATCGAATCGGATGTCGGCGTGCTGGCGCGACACGCCCGTGTCGGGGAGGCGGAACGCGGCATCCTGCCCGCGTCCCAGCAGGTTGGAGCCCCGCTGGAGCCGGAACGTGCGCCCGGAACCGTCCTCGAGGTGCAGGCTGACGGTCAGCGAGGACCGGCCCTGCGTGATCTGGGTGGGCGCGTCCGCCGGGCCGCCCCAGCCGGCGCTGCGGGTGCCTGATCCGGTAGAGACCGGATAGTTGGAAGCGGGTGCCTGCATGTTGTTGTTCTCCTTGCTCGCACCCGGCGACGACGGTGCCGGGTGTCCCGGCGCCGGGGCCGGCGCGGCGGCCGAGATGTGGAAGGGGACGGCGTCGGGGTCCACGACCCCGTCGATACGCATCTGTCCGGTGTGGAGGTCGTCGCGCTCCACAAAGGTCAGGGTGACCGGTCCGTAGGTCTCCCAGCCCTGCTCGGAGATGTGATCCGACAGGTGGCGAGAGAAGGTCTTGACGGCCAGCGCCTCGTCCTCGGTGAACGATTCGTAGTCCGACCGGGCCAGGGTGATGGTGTAGCTGTTGGACACCAGCAGGTGCCCGTCGACCACCTTGAGGGAGGCCTCCGCCTGCTTGCGTAGCTGCGCCTCGACCTCGGCCGCCACGACCTTGCCACCGAAGAGACGGGCGAACGCGTCGCCGACGGCGCCCTGGAGCGTGCGTTCGAACTTCCCGACGAATCCCACGCCTCGCCTCCTCTCCATACTGGTTACGTCCGCACTGGCCGTGTTCACGTCTGCGTGGCCCCCACGTATGGGAGCATCCGGTCGATCATAGAGGCGTGGGCCGCTCAAAGCACGCGTCCGGAGCCCGGAACACTGGTCCAGAACACCTTGGAACGGGCGTCTCCCCAGGGTTCCCACTGCCGATTAGTGCGCTCTGGAAGGCGCGTGTTACCGTATTCCAGCGTTACTCGGGCGAGTGGCGGAATGGCAGACGCGCTGGCTTCAGGTGCCAGTGTCCTTCGGGACGTGGGGGTTCAAGTCCCCCTTCGCCCACCACGGGCAGTTTGAGTTTGAAACTGCAGCGGCCTCAGTTGGGATGTACCCGGGTGAGGCCGTTTTAGCGTGCGCTGACGCCTTGAACGTGTGCAATCGTGGACTGAACAGTGTCAGTCGCGCGAAATTCGGCGGTTTATTCTTGCATCGGCGACCTGGTGCGCGCCGGCAGAGGCGCTCCAGCCGGAGGAGTTTTACCTGTTCCCTGGCTGACTGCCTCGAGGACGTCGCGGTGCCGGCTCTCGATGGCGACCCGATCGTCAGCGTTGCGCGTGGCGTCGAGGGCGTCGTCACGAAGCTTGGTGGCATGCCAAGTCAGTACTGCACGACGTTCGGGGTCGTCGAGTACCCGTGCGGCGACGGCGAGCACATCGAGGATCCGGATGCTGACAGACGGAGCACCTGCCCCAAACTGCCGCATCTGGTCGAACATGCAATCAACCAGTCCCTTGAAGTCGGACGTCGCCACGACTAGACGGATCTCGCCCTCCCTCGAATACACACCTGTGGGCCATCGGCGGTTCTCCAGGGTGCACAGTGCGTCCCCGAACCGGTCGATCACGTCAACAGCGGTGAAAGGGTCGTTGGTACCCGGGCTGAGCGCACGAGTGCCGACCTCGACCAGGAGCCGCACCGCGTGCTCGACGTCTTGGTTGCGGGTGCGGGAGTTGCCGACCGTGAGCCGGGAATGGATGCCGTCGGGAAGGCTCGGGAAGGCCTCGGCGATGGGGGAGTTAGGGAAGAGGTAGTCGCCGGGCTTCACCAGGAGTCGGATCGTCGTGTCGGATTCGACGGCGAGGTTGAGGAGACCCTGGTGGTCGACCAACTGCAGGTAGCCGCCGTTATGGGCATAGAGAGTCTCGGCTTCAGCCCAGAACTCCTCGTCGGGTGTCGGCAGCACATTGTGGTCGGGGTCGCTCTGCTCGGTGACTGAGAGCAGGGAGGACCTTAGGTCCGAGGTGAGGAGGTTGACGACGCGCGTCGTGTTGATTGACCTGGTGACGTGATCGATGAAGTAGACGAGCGCGCCGATGCAGCCGAGCGCCATGATGAGTGCCAGGGTGACGTTGTAGTGAGGGACGAAGGGCGGCCCTTCCTCGCCGGCCGTAACCGTGCGCAGGCTGTAGAGGCTGAACGCGAAAGTGGAGATGAAGATGCCAAGCGTGATCTGGTTGCCGCGGTCTTCGGTGAAGTTTTGGAGTAGTCGTGGACCCATCGAGCCCGCGGCATAGGACAGGGCGGCGATCGTGATGGAGAAGACGGTGCCGCCAACGCCTATCGAACTGCTCGCAATCGCCGAGAGCACGCTCCGGGACCCGTCCACCCCACCGTCGTAGAGCCAGCGAGCAACGCCTGCTTCCCCCGTTGTCAATGCGGTGACCGGGTTGTGAGAGAGCCACGTTCCTAAAGCGGCCAGAGCCAGTGCGGTGAGTGTCATGACCGCGGGCAGGAACCAGAAGCGCAAACTGATCTGACGGAGTCGGAATCGAAGCCTGGTCATAGAACCCCTCGTAGTGGTCAATCGGAGCGTATCCGTGAGCTCACTCGATATCTGAGTAAACCCTCGTGTTTCTGTGGGATGTCTCACAAAGCGCGCCGTCGAAGCCATCCGGGATCGTGTGGTGGGTGCAGTGTCCCGTAAAGTCAGCCGGAAGTTCTTCCGGCGGTTCAAGCGGTACCCCCGCCTCTTCGCGGAAGAGACGCCTCAATGGCGGACGATGTACGGGCCACCCTCCTGCCCACTGGTGCATCATGAGCCTCGCTCGTACGAAGGTCGACCGAGGCGCTCGCGACAGAGTGTGTCGCGAGACACAAAAAGTAGATAAGTCTCGCAGACACCACCGTCAGAGCCGATGTGAAGACACCGGCTTTTTTTACAACGCTGCAAAAGGATGCCCTATGGCTTCGAGCCTTGAAGAGATCCCTGATATGAAGCCGGATTCTGATGTCCGGGAGGCCGGTGCCGGGTCGTCGGTGATCGGTATTGTCGCCGAGTCCAACCCGGCGGAGAACCGGGTCGCGGCCACGCCTGAGACGGTGGCGAAGTTGATCGGCCTGGGCTACCGGGTCGTGGTGGAGCACGGCGCCGGTACACGCGCCGAGTTCGCCGATGCCGCCTACTCCGAGGCCGGCGCCGCGCTGGTCGACGGAGATGCCGCCTGGTCGGCGGATGTGGTGATGAAGGTCGCCGTGCCCACCGATGCGGAGGTAGCCCGAGTGCGTTCGGGTGCCACCCTGGTGGGCCTGCTAGCCCCGGCACAGAACGAGCACCTGCTCGGCGTCTTGGCCGAGCGCGGCGTGACCGCGCTGGCGATGGACGCGGTGCCGCGCATCTCGCGGGCCCAGTCGATGGACGTGCTGTCGTCGATGGCCAACATCGCCGGCTACCGCGCCGTGATCGAGGCCGCGCATCACTTCGGCCGCTTTTTCACCGGGCAGGTCACCGCGGCGGGCAAGGTCCCTCCGGCGAAGGTGCTCGTGGCCGGCGCCGGCGTGGCCGGTCTGGCCGCGATCGGAGCCGCCTCCAGCCTGGGTGCGATCGTGCGCGCGACCGACCCCCGCCCCGAGGTGGCCGACCAGGTCAAGTCCATCGGCGGCGAGTATCTCCCGGTGGAGGTGCCGGAGGAGGAGAAGACCGTCTCCACCGACGGCTACGCCAAGGCCACCAGTGAGGCATACGATCGGGCCGCGGCGAAGCTGTACTCCGAGCAGGCCGCCGACGTGGACATCGTCATCACCACCGCACTGATCCCGGGTCGGCCGGCGCCGCGTCTGATCACGGCCGCCGACATCGCGGCGATGAAGCGTGGCTCGGTGATCGTGGACATGGCCGCCGCGCAGGGCGGCAACGTCGAGGGCAGTGTGGCGGACGAGGTCGTGGTCACCGAGAACGGTGTGACGATCATCGGCTACACCGACCTGGCCGGGCGCTTGCCCGCGCAGGCCTCCCAGCTGTACGGCACCAACCTGGTCAACCTGACCAAGCTGGTGACGCCGGAGAAGGACGGGCGCTGGGCGCTCGACATGGACGACGTCGTTCAGCGAGGTGTCACCGTCACTAAGGGCGGCGACCTCATGTGGCCGCCGCCGCCCGTGCAGGTCAGTGCCGCGCCAGCAGCCGCAGCTGTCGCAGCGCCGGCGGAACCGCCGGCTGAGAAGAAGAAGATGTCGGCCGGCGCCAAGATGGCCTTGACCGCGCTCGGCATGGCGCTTCTGGTGCTGCTCGTGGCCGTCGCGCCTGGCGAGATTCCGCAGCACATCACGGTCTTCGTGTTGGCAGTGGTGATCGGCTACTACGTGATCGGCAACGTGCACCATGCGCTGCACACGCCACTGATGTCGGTCACCAACGCGATCTCCGGCGTCATCGTCGTGGGCGCGCTGCTGCAGATCGGGATCGACAACACCCTCGGCCTGGCCCTGGCCGCAATCGCGATCCTCGTCGCGTCC
Organism: Dietzia sp. ANT_WB102; assembly: GCF_008369165.1. Lineage (NCBI taxonomy): Bacteria > Bacillati > Actinomycetota > Actinomycetes > Mycobacteriales > Dietziaceae > Dietzia > Dietzia sp. ANT_WB102. Next base: position 527,269 of record NZ_VOBA01000001.1, on the reverse strand, counting down.
ATCAACGTCTTCGGCGGCTTCGCCGTGACCCGTCGCATGCTCGGCATGTTCTCGAAGGGAGCCTGAGACCATGTCATTCCTGACTGCTGCGAATGCGGCGTATGTCGTCGCCGCGCTGCTGTTCATCCTGTCCCTGGCCGGCCTGTCCAAGCACGAGACGGCCCGTCGCGGCCTCAGCTTCGGCATCGCCGGTATGGCCCTGGCGCTCGTCGCCACTGTCGTGTTGGTGATCGATGGAGAGCCCGCCACCCTCGGCATCGTGCTCATGGTGGTGGCCGTGCTCATCGGCGCTGTCATCGGCTTGGCGCGTGCGCGCAGCGTCCAGATGACGGAGATGCCCGAGCTGATCGCCCTGCTGCACTCGTTCGTCGGCCTTGCCGCCGTGCTGGTCGGATGGAACGGATACCTCGAGCCCGAGCTCCACGGTGAGCTCACCGGATCGCTCCTGGGCATCCACTACGCCGAGGTGTTCATCGGCGTGTTTATCGGCGCCGTGACCCTCACCGGGTCGATCGTGGCGTACCTCAAACTGTCGGGGAAGATGAAGTCCGCGCCGCTGGTCCTGCCGGGTAAGAACCTCATCAACCTCGGCATCCTCGTGGCGTTCGTCGCATTGACGGTGTGGTTCGTCATCTCCCCGGCGCTGTGGATGCTCATCGTGGTCACCGCTCTGGCCCTGGCGCTGGGCTGGCACCTGGTCGCCTCCATCGGCGGCGGCGACATGCCCGTCGTCGTGTCGATGCTCAACTCGTACTCCGGCTGGGCCGCCGCGGCCACCGGGTTCCTGCTGGGCAACGACCTCCTCATCGTCACCGGTGCACTGGTTGGTTCCTCGGGTGCCTACCTGTCCTACATCATGTGCAAGGCGATGAACCGTTCGTTCTTCTCCGTCATCATGGGGGGCTTCGGTATCGAAGCCTCCTCGGGCGAGGAGAAGGACCACGGCGAGCACAAGGAGATCGACGTCGCCGGCGCCGCCGAGCTGCTGGGAGGCGCCTCCTCGGTGATCATCGCCCCCGGTTACGGCATGGCCGTCGCCCAGGCGCAGTACCCGGTCGCCGACCTCACGCGCACCCTGCGTGACCGCGGCGTCGATGTGCGATTCGCCGTCCACCCGGTCGCCGGTCGACTGCCCGGACACATGAACGTGCTGCTCGCCGAGGCCAAGGTGCCCTATGACATCGTCCTCGAGCTCGACGAGATCAACGACGACTTCGCCGACACCGACGTGGTGCTGGTCATCGGCGCCAACGACACCGTGAACCCGGACGCCGCGGAGGACCCGGGCAGCCCGATCGCAGGCATGCCTGTGCTTCACGTGTGGGAAGCCGAGAACGTCATCGTGTTCAAGCGGTCGATGGCCGCGGGTTATGCCGGTGTGCAGAACCCGCTGTTCTTCCGCGACAACACACAGATGCTGTTCGGTGACGCCAAGGACCGCGTCGGTGACATCCTCGCCGCCGTCAAGGACCAGCAGGGCGCGAACGCCTGACCCGCAGAATTGCTCCGTCCGGCGACTCAAGAACTGTTTCGTCCCGCGGCGGCTGGTCAGCACACCGGGGGCGGTCCCATCACAGGGGCCGCCCCCGGCCGTCGTTCCGGGCGGCGACAGCCGCGCCGGCGAAGGGCTCCGGTTTCTCGCTTGCGGGCGTCTCTCGCTTGCGGGCGAGTTTCACGTGGAACCGACACGCGCGGGCACCAGCGGTGTGGTCACTTCTCCTTGAGCACGTACACGCACCTCACGCGTAGCTCCTCCAGCACCCGCGCGTGATGCTCGGCCCGCTCGACGAGGTTCTGCAGCGTGGGCGTCGGCAGTCGCGTGTCCCCGATCTCCAGCAACGCCCGGAAGCCCATCTTCTTACCGGTCACCGCCAACGTGAGCGCTTCAAGCTCGATCAGATCGCTCAGTGGCGAACGTTCGGCAAAGCGCCGGTTGGGCTTGAACTGGACGAGCTTCTCAGACGCCTTGGCGGGCAGATCCTTGAGCAGCGACGGAGCGGTCCCGGCCAGCGTCATGAGCTCCTCGAGGACCTTGAGATCCTCGACGGTCTCGTCTCTGATCCGGCCCACAGCGTCGCGGACGTGGGGGTCGCTGTGACTCTCGGCAACGCGCCGGAACAGGTCGAGCCCGGCGGCGGCACCGGCGTGGTGGTCCTGCATGTAGGTGTGCAACATCTCGGTGGCCATGTTCTGACGGTACGAGGCCCGGCAGGAGGAGCAACCGGTCGAGCGGCTCAGCGGGCGAGTAGTCCCTTGGCGATGTGGGTCACTTGGATCTCGTTGCTGCCCGCGTAGATCATGAGCGACTTGGCATCGCGGGCGAGCTGCTCCACCCGGTACTCGGCCATGTAGCCGTTACCGCCGAAGAGCTGCACCGCCTCCATCGCCACCTCGGTGGCGGCCTCGGACGAGTACAGCTTCATCGCGGAGGCCTCCGCGAGCGAGAGCGGCTTGCCGGCCCGCGCGCGCTCGATGGAGTTGAACACCATGTTGCGCACGTTCATGCGCGCCACCTCCATCTTGGCCAGCTTGAGCTGGATGAGTTGGAAGCGCCCGATCTCCTGACCCCACAGGGTGCGCTCGCGGGAATATTCCACGCACAGGCGGTGACACTCCTCGATAATGCCCAACGCCATGGTGGCCACCCCGATCCGCTCGGCGGTGAAACTCGACCGCGCCGACTCGCGACCGTCCCCGCCGCGGCCCTCTTCGGACTCGCCGAGCAGCCGGTCGCGGCCCAGGCGGACATCGTCGAAGAACAGCTCGCCGGTGGGGGAGCTGTGCAGGCCCATCTTCTTGAATGGCGATCCCTGCGTCAGGCCCTCCATGCCCTTGTCGAGGACAAACGTGAGCACCTTCCGGTCGCGCTTCTCGGCGTCCGGGTCCGCGCCCGCTCCACCGGGCCCCTCGTCGAGTTTGGCGTAGACGATCATCACGTCGGCGTAAGGACCATTGGTGATGAACGTCTTGCGGCCGTTGAGGATGTAGTCCTCGCCGTCGCGCCGCACGTAGGTGCGCATCCCGCCGAAGGCGTCTGAGCCGGAGTCCGGCTCGGTGATGGCCCACGCCGCCACCTTCTCCATGGTCACGATGCCGGGCAGCCAGCGTTCCTTCTGCGCCAGCGTTCCGCGGGACATGATGGTGGTGGCGCCCAGTCCGATGCTCACGCCGAGCGCCGACACCAGACCCATGCACGCGCCGGCCAATTCACTGATCACCACGGCCATCATGGAGTCGCGGTTCTCGCTGGCGTCGCCGGAGCCGCCCTCCTTTTCGTCGTCGTCTCGCCCGCGAGCCCCACCGCCGACCGAACTACCGCCCGCGGCGGCGCCGACCGTCTCCTTCGCGCGCGCGGAGGCCAGCATCTTCTCGACCCCGTCGCGCGCCATGGAGTCGATGCCGAACTCGGCGAACAGCTTCCGGATGATCGGGTACGGCAGCGTCTCGCCGCTCTCCAGGGCATCCAGCTGGGGACGGATCTCCTTGGCGATGAAGGCGCGCACGGCGTCGCGAATCATCAGGTCGGTCTCGGACCACTCGTACATCTGCGTCTCGTCTCTTCGGTGCCCGGGCTGTGCCGCGCTTACTACAACACGTGTCAGGTCAGTGTGGCGTGGGGTGGGCGTCGGGCGCGGCCGATTGGAACGAACGGCGGTCGCGGTCGGGCACACTCGGAGCCATGAATGCTCCCCAGGACAACACATCAGGCCGGGACAACCGGGCAGGTCGCGGACAACTGGGCCGGGTCGGACTATGGACCGGGTCGCTCGAGGGGGTGCCGCCGGCGCAGCTCTCGGACGTCCTCGGCGAGCTCGACGACCAAGGCTGGGGGTCGCTGTGGTTCGGCGAGGCGGTGGGCCGCGAAGCGTTCACCGCGGCGCAGCTGTACCTGGGCGCCACGCAGCGGATGGTGATCGGCACCGGCATCGCCAATATTTACGGCCGCGACGCCTCGGCAGCCGGGTCGGCGGCCCGCACGATCGAGGCCGTGCACCCCGGCCGGTTCGTCCTGGGCCTGGGCGTCTCGCACGCCCCGTTGGTCGAGCGTCACCGCGGGCACCACTATGGGCGGCCGCTGTCGGCGATGCGCGAGTACCTCGACGCCCTCGATGGGACCGGGCCGATGGCGGCGGGCGAGAACGCGATGCCGCCGGTCGTGCTCGCTGCGCTCGGGCCGAGGATGCTCGAACTGTCCCGCGACCGGACCGCCGGCGCGCACCCGTACCTGACGCTGCCCGAGCACACCGCGCGAGCCCGGGAGATCCTCGGCGGGACCGCCGACGATGGGCCGGCCCTGATCGTGGAGCACGCCGCGGTGATGGCCCCGGGAGTGGACGACGACGACGACGAGCTGTGGCGGTCGCGGGCCCACGACCACCTCAACGTCTATACCGGCTTGCCGAACTACCGGAACTCGTGGACGCGGCAGGGCTTCGACGAGTCGGACTACGTGCGCGGGGGCAGCGATCGACTCAAGCAGGCGCTCGTCACCCGCGGGCTCGAAGCCACACGGAGGCGCGTGCAGGAGCATCTCGACGCCGGCGCCTCGACGGTACTCGTACAGGTCCTCGGCGAGAACGTGCTTGTGCCGCCGGTGGCGGACTGGCGGTTGGCGGCGGACGCGTTGATCGCGGTGTGACCAGCGTCCACTGCGGGCGCCTCAGCAGGACCGTTGAAACGGGCCAGTCCGGGGGGGAGCGCAGACTAGGGTCGCCTGTGTGAACCGGATCGATCGCAGGACCTTTCTCGGTGGGGTCGGCCTCGGGGTGGCGGGTGTCATCGGCCCGGCGGCTCTCTGGGGGACGTCCTCGACCCGCCCGGGCGCCGGCTTCTGGTCACCAGCCCCGGCGTCCGCCGATGCGATGGCCGGCTCGCCTGCGGGAACGACGCTGGAGCGGGCGGCGACCCCGGCGGGCGGGCCGGGGTACCAACGCCTGGTTGGCGGCCCCGGTTATCCGCTGGTGGCACGCGGTGAGTTGGCCCAGCCGCAGGCGGGCCGGGAGGACCGTCGGCTGGCGCTGACCTCGTTCGTGCAGATGACCGACATGCACGTCCTCGACGCCCAGTCTCCCGTCCGGGTGGAGTTCGTCCACCCGCTGATCGGGTCGGCGTCGCGACCACAGGACACGCTCACCACTCAGGGCCTGGTGGCGTTGGTCGACCGCATCAACCACGTGCGACGGGGGCCGTTCACGGGTCGGGAGTTCGACGCCGTGGTGACCACGGGCGACAACACGGACAACCACGAGCAGGTCGAGCTCGACTGGTACCTCACCGTCCTCAGTGGCGGGTCGCTCGTCCCCAACACCGGCGACCCCCACCGGTACGAGGGCACCCAGGACTCTGGCTTCGACCTGTACTGGAGCCCAGAGAGTACCTACCCGGACTCGTTCAAGAACGCAGGGTTCCCGGTGATCGACGGGTTCCTGTCGGCCGCGATAGCGCCCGTGAGCAGCCCGGGCCTGGACATTCCGTGGTTCGCGGTGTTCGGAAACCACGACGATGCGGTCCAAGGCACCGCCCCCAGTGGGATCGACCCGATCACCGCGCTGTACACCGGCGCGGTCAAGTTCGGCGCGCCGGGATCCGCGAGAGAGGCGGAGATGCTCAACCGGGCTCTCCGCGAGGATCCGGCCGCGGTGCCAGGACTCGTGGGCGGCATGACCAACCCGGCGCGGGTGGTCACCCCGGATGATCGGCGGGCACCGTTCACGCCCCGACAGTTCATGGCCGCCCACTGGGATCCCGCGCGGGTGGGTGCCGGTCCGCGCGGACACGGGTTCGCGCCCGACGCGGCTGAGACGGGGATCGGCTATTACCGTTTCGACATCGCCCCTGGGGTGGTGGGGATCAGCATGGACAGCACGAACCGGGGTGGGTTCATTGACGGCTCCCTGGGCGCCGCCCAACTGCGGTGGATCGAGGAAACCCTGATCGCCGGGAGCAGTCGATACTTCGGTCCTGACGGGCGCGAGATCCGTCAGCAGCGAGACGATGTGCTGTTCGTGTTGTTCAGCCATCACACCAGCGACACCATGAACACTCTGGTCCCGGACCCGGAGAACCCGTTCGAGTCGCGACACTCCGGATGGGAACTGATCGCGCTGCTACACCGGTTCCCTAACGTGTGTGCCTGGGTGAACGGACACACCCACGACAACCGGGTCACCCCGCACGCAGGTCCGAGCCCGCAGCAGGGTTTCTGGGAGATCAATACGGCATCGCATATCGATTTCCCCCAACAGGCCCGCATCATCGAGATCGTGGACAACCGCGACGGCACCCTGTCGTTGATGGCGACGCTCATCGAATCGGACGCACCCTACGAGGTCCCGTACTCCGACCTGTCGCTGAGCGGGCTCGCCTCGCTCTACCGCGAACTGTCGTTCAACGATCTCAATCGTGACCCCGACCGGCTCGGCGGACCGGGGGACCGGAACGTGGAACTCCTCCTCGCCTCGCCGTACTCGTAGACGCGGTACGGATGGTCGCCGAGATGGCCGCGGCAGCGGAAAGCCCCGAGGACTGACCCTCGATCCTGCCCGCCCGCGTCATTCCGGCTCTTGACGGGCGTCAAAATGCGACGCTGTAGTCTCCGTTCGACAGTGGGGACGGTTCGGGAGAGGGAAATGACGGTTGCCTGACAACGCTCGCGGCGCCCGTACCGCCAGACCGGACCATCACGGGTTGGTTTTCGTGCTCGCCTCGGCGGGAATCGTGATGTCACTGTGCCAGTCGCTGGTGATCCCGATCCTCGGACGTCTCCCGGACATCCTCGGCACGTCCCCCAGCAACGCGGCGTGGGTCGTCACCGTCACGCTGCTCTCCGGCGCCGTGACGGGCCCGGTCATGGGCCGGCTCGGAGATATCTACCCCAAGAAGTACGTCCTCATCGGGTGCACCGCCCTCATGGTGGTCGGCTCGGTGGTGTGCGCGTTGGCCACCTCCCTCTGGCCGATGCTGATCGGACGGGCCCTGCAAGGGATGGGCATCGGCGTGATCCCCATCGGCATCGCCACCATGCGCGAAAACCTCCCGCCCGCCCGCCTGGCACCGTCGATCAGCCTGATGAGCTCGTCGCTCGGGGTGGGTGGCGCGCTCGGGCTCCCCGCGGCGGCCGCGCTGGCCGAGTTCGGAGCCTGGCAGTGGATGTTCTGGGGTTCCGCGCTGCTCGGTGTCGTCATCGTGACGATGATGGTCGCTATCCTGCGGCCCACACCGGCCGCCAAACCGGACGGCTCACTCGACGTGCCGGGGGCCCTCGGGTTGGCGACCGCTCTGATCGCGATGCTGCTGGCGGTGTCCAAGGGCGCCGACTGGGGATGGACGAGCGGGCTGACCCTCGGCTTGGGGGCGCTCTCGGTTGTGGTGTTCGCCGGGTGGGGGGCGTGGGTCCTGCGCGCGCGCTCACCATTGGTCGACCTGAGGGTGGCGGCCCGGCCGCCCGTGTTGGTCACCAACATCGCGACCGTCCTGATCGGTGTAGGGATGTACGCCCAACTGCTGATCGTCCCGCAAGTACTGCAATTGCCCGTCGGCACCGGCTACGGGCTCGGGCAGTCGATGATCGCCATGGGACTGTGGATCGCCCCCGGCGGACTGGCGATGATGGCCGTGTCTCCACTCAGTGGCCGACTCATCACCAAACGTGGACCGAAACCGACGCTCGTCCTGGGCGCGCTCGTCATCGCCGCCGGCTATGGATCGGCGCTCCTGCTCATGGGGTCGACCTGGGGACTCATGATCTCCGCGATCATCATGAACGGCGGCGTGGGACTGGCCTACGGTGCCATGCCCTCGCTCATCCTCGACTCCGTCCCCCGGACCGAGATGGGCTCGGCGAACAGTTTCAATTCACTGATGCGGTCGATCGGCACGTCCGTCTCCGCCGCGGTCATCGGCGTGGTGCTCGCCCAGATGTCCGTGGAAAGCCATGGCCTCCTGATCCCCTCCGAAACCGGATTGCGCGTCGCACTGGCCCTGGGTGGCGGTGTCGCTCTGCTGTCTGGGATCGTCGCCAGGTTCATCCCGCCGCCGTGGGCCGAGGAGTAGGGACCGCCGTCCGGGCTCTGACTCACGTCGTCGTCGACCCTCCACCCGCGACGCGGTGACGATCCAGGACATCGCGACGAGTCGTCACCGACGGTGGTTCGGGCGACCAGTGGCGGAAGACCGACCGGGAGAGTAGTACGGGGCTATGCGCGCACTCACGGTGATCCCGGGAACAGCAGACTCGATCTCGCTGGACGACGTCCCCGATCCCGTACCGGGGCCGGGGGACCTCCTGGTCCGCGGCCTCGCGCTCGGGGTGTGCGGGACGGATAAGGAGATCGTCTCGGGCGACTACGGACAGGAACCCGACGGCGCACGACGGCTCATCCTCGGTCACGAGTCACTCGGCCGGGTGGAGAAGGCGCCAGCGGACTCAGGCTTTCACGCAGGCGACCTGGTCGCGGGTGTGGTTCGACGGCCCGACCCGGTGCCGTGTGGAGCATGCGCACACGGGGAGCCCGACATGTGTCGTAACGGGCAGTACACGGAGCGCGGGATCAAACAGCGCGACGGATACGGGAGTCAGTGGTGGACTGTCGAACCCGAGTACGCGGTCCGCCTGGATCCGGATCTCGAACGTGTAGGTGTGCTGATGGAACCGACCAGCGTGGTCGCCAAAGCCTGGGAGCAGATCTACCGGATCGGGCAGCGCAGTTGGTTCGATCCACGAACCGTCCTGGTTACGGGCGCGGGGCCGATCGGCTTGCTGGCGGCGATGATCGGGGTACAGAAGGGCTTGGACGTCCACGTCCTCGATCAGGTCACCGGCGGGCCGAAGCCCGCCCTGGTCGAGAAACTGGGCGCCACCTATCACAGCGAGAACGCGGCCACGGTCACGGGGAAGGTCGATCCGGACATCATCATCGAGGCCACCGGCGCCGGTCAGCTGGTCTTCGACGCGATGCGAGGGACGAACGGGTACGGGATCGTGTGCCTGACCGGCGTGTCGACCCCCGGCTCCTCCGTCGAGGTGGATGCGGGCGCGCTCAACCGTGATCTCGTACTGGAGAACGATGTGGTGGTGGGGTCGGTCAACGCGAACCGTCGTCACTTCGAGGCGGCTGCCGACGCGCTGTCGGCGGCCGACGCGTCCTGGCTGGAGGGGGTCATCAGCAGGCGGGTGCCGCTCGAGGACTACCGGGACGCCTTCACTGCGCAGGACGATGACGTGAAGGTCGTTATAGCGATCGACGAGGGCCAGCAGTGAGCACCCGCGCCGAGGGGCCGCGGCTGATCGAGGACTACGCGCTGATCGGCGACCTGCACTCGGCTGCACTGGTGCACCGTGACGGCAGCATTGACTGGCTGTGCCTTCCGCGGTTCGACTCCCCGGCATTCTTCGCCGCGCTGCTGGGTGACGAGTCGGCGGGACGCTGGCGGATCGCCCCCGAGGGGCGGGACGTCACGACGACCCGTCGCTACCGGGAAGACACACTGGTTCTCGAGTCGGAGTGGCACACGCCTGAGGGCAGCGTCCGGGTGACCGACTTCATGCCACCGCGAGGCGACGCCGCGGACGTCGTGCGGATTGTCGAGGGTCTCAGCGGGCGGGTACCGATGCGGATGGATCTGCGACTTCGCATGGACTACGGACACGTGGTGCCGTGGGTACGCAGCACCGACCGGGGCATCGAGGCGATCGCGGGACCCGATGCCGTCTGGTTGGACACCGACGTCCGACTTCGCGGCGAAGATATGACCACCGTCGCGTCATTCGATGTGGACGCCGGTCAGCGGGTCCACTTCGTGCTGACCTACCGGGCCTCCCACCTGCCGAGACCTCGGAGGGTCGAGGCGCTGCGGGCACTCCGGGACACTGAGAAGTTCTGGAGGTCATGGCTTCATCAATGCGACTACCGGGGCCGGTGGCCGGAGGCCGTGCGCCGTTCCGTGATCACGCTCAAGGCATTGACCTACGCCCCCACCGGCGGCATCCTGGCGGCTGCGACCACATCGTTGCCGGAGGAGATCGGCGGGTCGCGGAATTGGGACTACCGATACTGCTGGCTGCGGGATTCCACGTTCACGCTGCAGGCTCTCCTCGGTACCGGCTACGAGGAGGAGGCCCGCGCGTGGCGCGAGTGGTTGGTCCGAGCCGTCGCAGGCGATCCCTCCAAGCTGCAGATCATGTACGGGATCGACGGCAGTCGGCGCATTCCCGAGAGCGAACTCGACTGGCTCCCGGGTTTCCGCTCCAGTACCCCGGTGCGGATCGGCAACGCCGCGGCCGACCAGTTCCAGCTGGACGTGTGGGGGGAGGTGCTCGACGGACTCCACCTGGTCCGCGAGACCGGCATCGAACCGGTCGAAGACGCATGGGACGTGCAACGAGCGCTGCTGGACTTCCTCGAGGGCAATTGGGATAAGCCGGACAACGGACTGTGGGAGATGCGGGGACCGCAGCGCCACTTCGTGCACTCCAAGGTGATGGCCTGGGCCGGCGTCGACCGTGCCGTCCACACCGTCGAGCAGCACGGGCTCGACGGCCCCGTGGACCGATGGCGCAGACTGCGTCAGCAGATTCACACCGACATCACCACGAACGGTTTCGATTCGGATCGGGGGACATTCACCCAGTTCTACGGATCGCGAGGTCTCGACGCTGCGCTGCTGCTGATGCCGCGCGTGGGTTTCTTGCCGTGGGCTGACGAGAGGATGCGCGGAACGGTGAGGGCCGTCGAGCACGAGTTGATGAGGGACGGCTACCTCATGCGGTACGACCCCACCGCCGACGGCGACGTGGATGGTCTGTCCGGTACAGAGAGCGCGTTCCTCGCGTGCAGTTTCTGGTACGCCGACGCCCTGCACGGACTGGGTGAAGAGGATCGGGCGGAGGAATTGTTCGAGCGATTGCTGGGGCTGCGCAGTGATGTCGGTCTGTTGTCGGAGGAATACGACGTGGAACGGCGCTGCCAGGTGGGCAACACCCCGCAGGCGTTCAGCATGGTGGGGCTGATCAACACGGCGCGGCAGTTATCGGGCAGTCATATCGGTACGGCGGCGAGTCGCCCCGCGCAGCGGGGCTGCAATGCGGAGGCGCCTTCGGCCTCCGGGTAGCGTCCGGCGCCACGTGCGCGCGGCGGTCGCGAGACTGCGGGACGGCCCTGACCGGCGGTTCAGCCCTTCGCGCGGGCGATGATCGCGTCGGCCAACTCCACCGGTCGTTCGTCGGGAATCCAGTGGCTGACGCCGTTCAGTTCGACAAACCGGTAGTCGGCGTCGACATGGTGGCGGGTCCGCTCCGCGCCACCCCGCCCCAGGGCGGGGTCGCCGTCGCTCCAGACATATGTCGTGGGCACGCGGACCGGCGCGGTCGCGCCCCGGGGAGAGGCGAAGGGCAGCGCCCGGTACCAGGCGACCCCGCCGGGAATCGCGCCGGCCGTGACCATCTCGCGCCGATAGCGTTCGATCATCTCCGGCGTCATGCCCGTCCCGGCGAGGGCCTTCTCTGTCCGAGGTCCGGTCGAGGTGAGTAGCAACTCCGGCAGGAACGGCAGCTGGAAGAGCCCGATGTACCAGGATCGCACCAGCTGATCGGAGGTGAGCATCGCTTGGAGGAACGCGGCGGGATGGGGGACCGACACCGCGGTGAGGGTGCGGACCCGGTCGGGGTGCGACCCTGCGACGCCCCAGGCCACGGCGGCGCCCCAGTCGTGGCCCACCACATGTGCGTCAGCGAGACCGGCGGCGTCGAGCAGCGCGATGACATCCCCGACCAGCTCGGACAGGCGGTACGCGCGCCGACCGCGGGGGCGGGCGGATTCGCAATAACCGCGCTGGTCGAGCGCCAGGGTGCGATACCCGGCGGCGTGCAGTAGCGGCACCACAAGGTCCCAGCTGGAGGTTCGCTGCGGGAAGCCGTGGAGCAGCACGATCGCTTCACCGTCATCCGGTCCGGAGTCCACGGCCCGCAGCTCCATGCCGTCTCGGCGGAACCAGAGGTCCGGCCGCTCGTCGTTGCTCATGTTCCCGACGTTACCCGCGGGCGGGAGACGTCAGAGCTCGCCGTGCCGAGGATGCCGATCTGGCGCTCGTCGGTCGGCCACTGCCTGCCGATCTGCGACAGTGCGGGGCTGGTGACGACCTCGGTGTGGAGGGAGGCGGAATCCCAGAAGGTGTCGTGCGCGTGATGATCCTGCCCACGCGCCCCGCAACGCTCGGAACCGACCGCCCTGGACCTGATCCACCACCTGTCACCGATCGCGGGGAGGAGTCTCTCGGCGAGGCCTATCATTGGGCGATGACACTCCGCCCCATCGCGCGCGAGCACCTGCCGTATCCGATCGTGCTCGCGGCGGTGTGGTCGGCGTGCCTGCTCCTCATCGCGGGCGGGGGCTGGATCCTCGGCCAAGTGATCGGTCGGCTGGCGATCATTATCGCGCCGCTGGCGATCGCGGTCCTGCTCGCGGCCATGCTCCGTCCGTTGGTCGACCGCATCCCGAAGCGAGTCCCGCGGGCAGCGGCATCCCTCGTCGTCGTCGTCGGGCTCGTAGTTGTCGTCCTCGCCGCGTTGGCCGCGGTCACGACCCAGGTCGCCACCGGGGTCCCTGAGATGCGGGCCAAACTCGGCGGCGGCACCGACGCCGCCCTGACGTGGCTGAAGGACGGCCCATTGCACCTCACCGCAGACCGGCTGCAGGAGGCCGTCTCCCAGGTGCGCACCTGGGTCGAGACGAACTCCAACTCGGTCGCTGCCGGCGCGGTCCAGGTCGGTCACACCGCGCTCGACGCCGTGGCGGGCGCGCTCATCTGCCTGGTGTCGCTGTTCTTCTTCCTCTACCACGGTGAGAGGCTGTGGGAGTTTTTCGTGCGGTGGCTGCCGCGCGCGAGCCGCGAGCACGTCGACGTCGCCTTCCGCCGCGGCTGGGGCAGCCTGGGCACTTACACCCGAACGCAGCTCACCGTGGCCGCCATCAACGCAGCCGGGGTCGGCACCGGTGCGGCGCTGCTGCGGGTTCCGTTCGTGATCCCAATCATGGTCGTCGTGTTCCTGGCGTCCTTTGTGCCCATCGTCGGCACTCTCGTCGCCGGGGTGATCCCCACGGTGCTGGCGTTGGTCGACCGCGGTCCGGTCATAGCGATCGTGATGCTGGCGATCGTCGTAGTGGTCCACCAGCTCGAGTTGCATGTGCTGCAACCATTTCTCATGGGCCACGCCGTGGCGCTGCATCCGCTCGCTGTGATCGTGGTGGTCGCAGCCGGGACCTATCTCTTCGGCATAGTGGGTGCGCTGTTCGCCGTCCCCGTCACCGCGATGGCCAACACCGTCGTGCGGTCTCTCGCTGCCGGGCGCGACGGTGAGGGGCCCGACGGCGAAGACGACGACGAGGGCCACCAGCGCGGTGACGACCACGAGCGCGCCCCTGCCTGACCGGCCTCGAGAGCCCGTCGTCATACGCGGCTCTGTCGTACTGTGACGTAGGGAACTGCACAAGCGACCTTGAGGGCGCACAATGAAGCGAGGTACTCCCTGCGACGAGATACGCGCGGGAGGCCGTCCCCGAGGGGGAATGACTATGCAGACCACGACACTTCACGGGCGAGAGCTGGCCTACCGCGAGGCGGGTGCCGGCGAGGGCAAGCCGACGATCCTGCTCATCCACGGCATGGCCGGCAGCTCGACCACCTGGCGTGAGATGATTCCGCGCCTGGAATCCCGGTTCCACATCATCGCTCCGGATCTGCCCGGCCACGGGGAGAGTTCACTCGACTTCGACGACTACTCGCTCGGCGCGATGGCGTCGGTCCTGCGCGACCTGCTGGTGGTCAAGGGAATCAAGCGATGCACGGTCGTCGGGCAGTCGCTCGGCGGCGGCGTCGCCATGCAGTTCGTCTACCAGTACCCCGAGTACTGCGAGCGGATCGTGCTGATCGGCAGTGGCGGCCTGGGCAAGGAGGTCAACTGGATCCTCCGGCTGCTGGCCGTGCCCGGAGCCGAGATCCTGCTGACGATCGGTGCGGCCCCGCTCTTCGTGAACACCGGGAATTCGGCACGGCGTTTCTTCAGAGGGATGGGCATCCGGGCCGAGTCGATCGCAGAGTCATGGGCGGCCTACGAGTCCCTGGGCAGACCGGGACACCGCAAGACATTCTTCAAGACACTGCGGGCGGTCGTGGACAACAAGGGCCAGGCCGTCTCCGCCACCAACCGCCTGCACGTGGCCGGCCAGTTACCGTTCCAGCTGATCTGGGGAGACCGCGACCCGATCATCCCGATTTCCCACGGACACTCCACCCACGAGGCGATCCCGGGCAGTCGCCTGGCGGTCATCGACGGCAGCGGCCACTATCCACACGTCGAGGACCCGGCTGCGGTCGAGCAGGTCATTACCGAGTTCATGTCCGATACCGTGCCCGGGCGCATCGACCACGAGAAGCTGGGCGACCTCGCCGCTGCGAATACCGTCGCCGCGGACACCGCGCGGACGGACTGACCCGCCCCTGCGGTAGGCCTTTCCTCGCGTACGGCTCGGCCCCGACTCCCTCGAGGGGAACCGGGGCCGAGCCGGGGAACCGCGCGATGAGCGGCTGCACTCAGCCGCCCGCACTCAGCCGCCCGCACTCAGCCGCCCGCGCGAAGGGGGCTGTCAGGAACCGAGCGCGGCCGGCTCGACGTCTTCGGACTCGCCACCATCGGCGCCCCCGCCGGTCAGTGAGCCCAGGACGGCGGCCGAGCCGTCGGTGGCCTCGTCGTCGTCCGGGATGCCCGCGTCGATGCCACGCAGGATCTCGATGGCCCCACCGATATCCCCGGAGAGGGCGGCGGCGACCGCGGCGTCGGCGTTGGCCTCGCACTCCTCGTCGCTCAGGCCCGGCACCACGCCCTCGGCGGAGCCGAGGAAGTCGTACGCCTCGATGGTGCCGCAGAGCTGGGCGGCGATCTCCGAGACCTCGGCGGGGGTCTCGACCCCGTCGGTATTCCCGTCCTCGGTGCCCTCGTTCTCGGCGTTCTCGTTCTGGGTGGTCTCAGTCTGATCCGGGCCGGTCGTCGTGGGAGCGTCATCGGCAACGGCGAGGCCAGCGCCGGCAAAGGACAGGGCGGCCGCGGAGCCGATCACGGCGAGGGTCTTCTTCATGTATTTCCCACCTTTCTATTGGCAGCCCGGGGATTACCCGGCGGTACGGCGCCCAACCGTAACGGGCAGCCCGGCCACGTGCTGTGAGTGTCGTCACAGGCCCCCATCGGTGCGGCGCGTTCGATGGCCTCACGCAGCAAGAACGGTCGCTTGACGAATTCTTCTTCATACAGCCCCCGGCCCGGTAACTGTTTGCCGGACCGGGAAACTTGGGGGAGTCTTAGCGCATGAGTGGAACCGCCGAGATCTATGACGCCGTCCTCGACCCGGGCAAGCTGGAACTCCTCCGGGCGTGGGTGCGCCACCAGGACTGGTTCGACGGTGACCCCGAGGTCCTCGAGCAGGTGACCGCCTACCGGTTCGTCGACCCCGAAGGCGATGTGGGGATGGAGTCGTTCCTGCTCACCGATGGATCGCGAACCTTCCACGTGCCGGTGACCTACCGGGGTGCCGAGCTCGACGAGGTGGGCGACTTCCTGATCGGGGAGATGGAACATTCCGTACTCGGTCGGCGCTGGGTCTACGACGCCTCCGCCGACCCGGTGTACATCTCCGAGGTCCGTCGGGTGATCAGCCACCGCGACGGCGCCGCCGACCACGTGCAGGTCGAGGACGGCACGGTCACCCCGTCGCCGGTCAACATCCGCGGTGGCGGCGATGCGCTCGCCCAGAGCCCCGATGCGGCCCTGCAGATCATCCGCGTGGTGTCCGAGGAAAACGACGCCGAGGCAGACCGCCCGCTCATCGGATCACCAGGCACGCTCAGCGGGACTTGGCAGGACGCGGATGGTTCGCACACCGCGGTCCTCGCCGTCGTCGTCTCGTAGGTCCGACACGCCCCTGTTGTGCCGGCCTCCGAACGTTGAACACCGCCCCCCACCTGGTTCCAGGTGGGGGGCGGTGTCGTCCAAGGAGGCGGTGCCGGGATCGGCAGGCCGTGCGTCAGGCGCTCTTGACGGCCGAGACCTCGATCTCGAGGGTGACCTTCTCCGAGACCAGTACGCCGCCGGTCTCGAGCGCAGCGTTCCAGGTGAGGCCGAAGTCGCTGCGGTTGATGGTGGTGGTGCCCTCGAAGCCGGCGCGCTGGTTGCCGAACGGGTCGGTGGCGGTGCCCTCGAAGTCGAAGGGGATCGTCACAGACTTGGTGGTGCCCTTGATGGTGAGGTCGCCGGTCACGTCCACGCCGCCCGAACCGTTGGGGGCGATCTTGGTGGACGTGAACGTGATCTGCGGGTGGTCTTCCATGGCGAAGAAGTCGTTGGACTTCAGGTGGCCGTCGCGGTCGGCGTTGCGGGTGTCGATCGACGAGGCGTTGATCGTGACTTCCGCGGTCGCGCCTTCAATGCCCTCGGCTGGCACGGTGACGGTGCCCGTGAAGTCGTTAAACGAGCCGCGCACCTTGGTGACCATCGCGTGGCGGGTGACGAAGCCCAGCCGGGTGTGGGTGTGGTCCAGGGTCCAGGTGCCGGTGAGGTCGTTGAGGTTGGTGGTCATGGTGACTCCTTCAAATGGGGTTCGCCGGCGGGTGAAGCCGGCCAACTACTTGTTGTGTCACCAAATATAGGTCAACGTCTATGACGTGTCAACAATATTGCCATGTGGCCTGGCTCATACGACATGCGCGACCCGGTTCAGCCCACGTGTCGCCGCAGGAAGTGCAGCGCGTGCTCGACCGCCCGGTCGTGGCACGGGCGACCGGCGAAGAGGTCGAAGTGATCGCCCGGGTAGTGGCGGACCTCGGCGCGCGCGGCAAAGGCGGCCGTGGCGGAGGCGTGCGGCGGGGCGCTGCGGTCGAGGTCGGCGATCTGGACCAGAACGGGGACGGCGGCGAGGTCTTCCGCGTGCCGGCCGGGGCGGAACGAGCCCAGCTCGGTGCCGATGGAGGCGCCCACCTCGTTTCGCCAGGTCGGCCCGGCGACGGAGGTGTAGGCCTCCTCGTACCCGTCCAGAGACAGCAGGGCGGCCGACCCGGGCGGGCCGACCAGGGGGAGCAGCGGCTCGGGGCGACCCGCCGCCGTCACCGCCTTGGCGGCAACCGCGGAACCCGTCGCCCGCAGGAGCGAGGCGGGCGTGTGCTGGCGGGCCGCAGCCAGGGCGGCGGCCCGTCCGTCGACCAGGGGGATCATCGCGATGACGGCGGCGACGTCGTCCCGGCCCCGCGCAACCTCCATGACGTGGCCACCCGCGAGCGAGCAGCCCCACAGCACGATGCGCTCCGGGTCGACGTCGGGCCGGGCGGCCGCCGCGGCGATCGCCGCACGGTAGTCGTCCTGCTGGCGCGCGGGGGAGACGACCTGCCGGGGTCCGCCGTCGGACCGGCCGAAGCCGCGGTAGTCGAAGACGAGCGCGTGGTATCCGGAGGCTGCGAACGCCTCGGCGAACGGCATGAGCCCGGAGTCGGCGGTCCCGCCCAGTCCGTGCGCCAGCACCACGCACGGGCGTCGCCCGTCACCATCGTCGCCGGTGGCGCCCGCGCCGGCGGCGGGCAGGAACCACCCGCGGCACTCGGCGGCGTCGGCCCCGGATCCGGAGCGGAAGGCGATGTCGACGGGGCTGGTCATGCGGTTCTCCCTGGGGTTGATGCGGCGTCCACCGCGGGGTCGAGACGGCCGTACAGCGTGCGGACCCACATGTCCGTGGCGACGGTCAGCAGTGGCTCGCGGGGGCCGTCGGTGTCGAAGACCAGTCGCTCGAGCACGGTCTCGTTGATGTGGATGAGCCCCACGGCGAGCGCGTCCGCGTCCACACCGTCCGGTGCTCGACCGGACGCGCGTTCCGCGCGCAGGAACTCGGCGACCGGGGTGGCCATTACCCGGCGGCCCTCGTCCCACAGGGCGCGCGTCTGCGCGTGCTTGCTCCGGGCGGTGAGCAGGGCCCGGTAGATGTGGGCGTTATCCAACACGCGGTCGGTGAGCTTCTCGAGTGCCCCGGAGACGCGCGTGCGAAAATCCCCCTCGCCGCCCACGATCGTCTCGACCGCCGCCCGGGCCTCGTCCTGCACCACGGCCAGCAGGACGCCCACCGCGGCGGCCTTGGAGTCGAAGTAGAAGTAGAACGCGGACCTGGTGATCCCCGCGGACACGGTCAGGTCGGCGACCGAGATGTCGTCCAGTGCGGTGGTGCGCAATCGCTCGTCGAGCGCTGCGAGTAGGGCCTCGCGGCGGCGATCCCCGCGCGGGGAGGTGTTCGCCGACGGTGCGGCTGGCGTCACGTCGTCACCCGGGCCCGCAGGGCGGCGCCGCGTTCGCGGGCGCGCTCGAGGCCGAGGGGGATCTCGCTGGTCCGCAGGTCACGCTCGTAGAGGAAGTAGTCCACCTGCTGCTGGTGGCGAGGCGTGTCCAGCATGTGGCCGATGTACTTCTTCTCGTCCTCCACGATCGTCCGCTCCATCTCTGCCACCGGCGGGGTGCGGTAGAGCCCGGCCGCCCACGCCGCCACCAGGCGGGCTTGGGCCTCGACGAACGGGAACAACGTCGGCGTGGACTGGGCGAAGCCGACAAAGACGAGGTCCTCGATGCCTGGGGTGAACATCCGCTTGTAGAGCGGTACGTGGTTGTTGTCGTCGGCACTGAGGAAGTCCGGGTCGAAGAACGGGAAGGTGGTGTTGTAGCCGGTGGCCTGGATGATCACGTCGAACTCGTCGCTCGTGCCGTCCTCGAAGTGGACGGTGCGGCCGTCCAGTCGCGCGATATCGCCCTTGGCGATCACGTCCCCAGATCCGAGTCGCAAAGGCAGCTCGACCGACTGCGTGGGGTGGGCCTCGAAGAACTTGTGGTTGGGGGTGGGCAGGCCGTAGGACTCCGGCCGCCCCGCCGACATCGGCTGCATCACCTGCATGACCTTGCGCTGCCAGGAGTACGGGATGTACGGGAAGGTCGTGAAGTACTGGTCGGCGGGCTTGCCCGCGATGTACTTGGGAACGATCCACGCACCGGACCGGGTGGACAACGTCACCTCGTTGCGCATGGCCTTGGACGACAGTTCGACGGCGATGTCCGCGGCGCTGTTGCCCAGGCCCACGACGAGGATCTTCTTGTCCATGAGATGCAGCGGATCCCACGGGTCGATGTAGGCGTGCGAGTGGATCATCTCCCCGGTGAACTCGCCGGGGAAGTCGGCGAAGCGCGGGTCCCAGTGGTGCCCGTTGCCCACCACGAGCCCGTCGAAGTAGCGGGTCTCCTGCTCGCCGGCCCGCCCAGTTGACCCGGTGCGGGTCGTGGTCAGTTTCCACCCGCCGTCCGGGAGTCGCTCGGCGTGCAGCACCCGCGTCTCGAACTCGATGGCCGGCAGCAGGTCAAAGGCCTCGGCGTAGTCGTCCAGGTACTGCTTGATCTGGCTGTGGTGGGGGAAGTCCGGGAACTCCTCCGGCATGGGGAAGTCCCGGAAGCTCAACTGGTGCTTGGAGGTGTCGATGTGCAGGGAGCGATACGCGCTCGAGCTCCCGTTGGGGTTGTCGAACGCCCAGTTCCCGCCGATCCGGTCCGACGCCTCGAAGCACACCGCGTCAATCCCGTAGTCGCGGAGCATCTTCAGCGTCGTCAGGCCGCTGATGCCTGCGCCGATCACGGCGATTTGGCAGGTCGATTTCATGCGAACCCCTTCGGCGGATCCCCCGGCGAGGCACACTCGCCGACAAGAGAGCTATGGCTCGCATCACACTAGGGCTCTTGTTGACGGTCGTCAACAGAGTCACTTGTCGGGGTGAGCAACGCGACCGAAGCTCGCCACGATCTACACGGGAGGCCCCCATGGACACTGACCGCCACCACTCGTCGTCTGTCGGCGGTGAGAGCGATTCGGGCGGTGCCGGTGTGGGCGGCCCGGGCCGGTCCGCGGTCGTCGTGGGAGGCGCCTCGGGCATCGGCTGGGCCACCGCCCGGGCCCTCGCCGCCGACGGCTGGCAGGTCACGATCGGCGACCTCGACGCGGACCTCGCCGCCGCCCGGGTAACCGAGCTCGGGTCCCCCCGCGGCGTCGGATCGGCCCATACGGCCCGGGCCGTGGACGTGACCGACGAGGCGGCCGTGGAGGCGCTGTTCGCCGGGGCCGCCCCGGACCTGGTGGTGACCACGGCCGGTATCAGCACGCTGGGTCTGGTCACCGACCACGACGCCGCCGAGTTCCGCCGGGTGGTCGACGTGTGCCTGACCGGCGCGTTCCTGGTGTTCAAGCACGGCGGCCGAGTGGTCCGCGACGGCGGGTCCATGGTCGCGATCGCCTCCCTCAACGCTCGGCAGCCCGGCCGAGGGATGGCGGCCTACTGTGCCGCCAAGGCGGGCCTGGTGATGCTCGCCCAGGTCGCGGCACTCGAGCTGGGCGAGCGCGGGGTCCGGGTCAACACCGTGTCGCCGGGGTTCCTCGTCACGCCGCTCACCGAACTCGTCCTGCAGATCCCGGGCCTCGCCGAGGAGTACGCCGAGAACTCCGCGATCGCCCACCGGGGGACCGCCGAGGACGTCGCCCGCGCGGTGCTCCACCTCGCCGCGGCGGACTGGATGACCGGCGAGGACCTCGCGATCGACGGCGGCGCCCAGCTGCGCCGCTACCCGGACGTGCTCGGGCTGGCGACCAGGGCGTTCTCGTGACCACTCTGCGGGGCCCGCGGCTCGCGGGGGCGTCGGCGATCGTCACCGGCGGCGGATCCGGGATCGGTGCGGCCCTCAGCCGCGCCCTCGTCGCGGCGGGCGCGCACGTGGTGGTGGCCGACATCGATCTCGCCGCCGCGCGTCGCGTCGTCGAGGAGGTGACGACGACGAGGTCCGGCCCCGGCGCCGGGTCGGCGGGGGCCGGGAGTGCGGAACCGGTGCACCTCGACGTCACCGACGCCGCCGCCGTGTCGGCCCTCGTCGAGGAGGTGGTCGCCACTCGCGGCAAGCTGGACCTGATGTTCGCCAACGCTGGCATCACCTGGGGCGGCGACACGGAGAGGCTCACCCTGGAGCAGTGGGACGCGATTATCGACGTCAACATCCGTGGGGTGGTCCACTGCGTGCACGCCGCGTACCCGCACATGATCGACCGCGGCGCAGGCGCGATCGTGCTCACCGCGTCGATGGGCGGACTGTGCCCGGCGGGACTGATCACCAGTTACGTGATGACCAAGCATGCGGTCGTCGGGCTCGGGCTGTCCCTGCGCGCCGAGGCCGCGGGCCACGGTGTGGGCGTGACCGTGGTGTGCCCGGCGGCGGTCGACACCGCGATCCTCGACAAGGGGGAGCTCGACGGCTTCGACGGCCGGTATTTCTATCTCGACGGCCAGGGTGTGCGCCGGCCACTGGACCCGGACGTGTTGGCGGCGAGCGTGCTCGACGGCATCGCACGCAATCGGGCTCTGGTCATTGAACCTGCCCGCGCCCGGGCGACGTGGCGACTGCAGCGGCTCGCGCCGGGAGTGATGGATCGGATGATCGCCCGGTACGTCCGCGTCTCCCGCGCCCGAGGGAGTGGAAATGCGGACGCGCGACGCACCGCCGATAGGTGATGGATCGATTATGTTGCGCGTGAGGATGCCCCGGCGTCTCCACATGTCCCCGCGACGCTCTGCCGACTGTGACGAGAGGTGTCGCCGATCTGCGCGACAGGGGGCGACGGGATTACGGTTGTGCCATGCTATTCGCGTTCTCCGTCGCCCCCACGTCCACCGCGGACGACTCGGCTTCCATGAGCCGCGCCGTTGCCGAAGCGGTTCGCGTGGTCCGCGACTCGGGCCTGCCGCACGAGACCACCTCGATGTTCACCACGATCGAGGGTGAGTGGGACGAAGTCATGCCCGTCATCAGGGCCGCCACCGACGCCGTGCTGGCCGTGTCGCCGCGAGTGAGTCTGGTACTCAAGGCGGACCTGCGACCCGGCCGATCGGGTGAGCTTAGAGGGAAGGTCGAGCGGGTGGAGCGGCACCTCGCGGGGGGCGACCTCAACGGTGGTGACACGGACGAGGGCGAGGCGAGCTCCGCCGCCGGGGTAGTGGCCGACGACGACGAGGAGACCCTCTCGTGACGGCTCCCCGCTCGTCGGACAGCACGTCGGAGGTGGCTCGCGGGGCGATCGAGGCCGTGACGCGGTCGCGGGGTCGCGCGACGGTCGCCTACGTGGCCGCGACAGTGCTCGGCGGTCTGGGGGCGCTGGTGATTGTGGCCGTGCAGCTGCTCTCCGGGCGAGCCGCAGTCCTCGACGTGCTGGTGTGGAGCGCGCTGGCCGTCATGCTGCTTGGTGCGGCAGCGCACCGCTGGTGGCTCGGTGGCCGGAACGAAGAGCGCTCGCGGCGGATCGCCGAGACCATCCGCAGCGAACAGGTCGCCACCGCGGTGCGGGGGTCGTCGGGGGACATCGATGCGGTGCGGCGCCTACGGGTCGCCCACCCGGGTCTCGGTCTGCGTGACGCCTACGAGCTTTACCAGCGCCACGCCTGCGACTCGCACTGACTTTCCGGCCTCGGGGGTTCAGCAACCACCGGCGCCGCCGAGCGCACCGGCGACGAGTGAGTGCGTGCGCCCGTCGACGGCCATTCCGCCGTGCGTGCTCGGCCCGCCTCCGCACGCGTCCTCGGTGATCACCCATCGTGTGCCCGGTCCGGGGACGAAGCTGCGTTCGGGTGGCAGCAGCTCATCGCCACGGGTGGCGATGAGCGTGTAGCCGACGCCAGGCAGGAACGGGGTGCGGTCGAGCCCGTACCAGGCGGCGAGCATCGGACTGCCCGGAGACAGTTCGGCGAGTCCACGCAAGTTAGCAGTCCACAGGCCCAGCCCCGCGACCTCCGGCGGCAACTCGTGGGGGAGGAGGCCGCTGTTGTCGGCGCCCCAGTAACCAGCGACGGAGACCACACGGTTCACGGCGCCCGGCCGCAGGACCTTGGTGGTGTACCCGGCGATCGAAGCACCCTGCGAATAGCCCACCAGGTCCACCTGCGCGGCGCCGGTCACCGCCCGCACGTGGTCGATCACCCCGGCCAGCTGCGGTCCTGAGGCGGCCGCGATCGAATCGAGCCCGCCGCGCGCCGGGTTGCCGGCGTAGGCACCGAGGGTCGGGGCGATCACGCAGAAGCCCTGCCGGCGCAGCGGATCGCCGAGTCGCGGCATGGTGTTGGGGCCGTTGTCGAACGTCCCGTGGACGAGGATGACCGGCCGTGGATGTGCGGGAGTCGGCCGGCAGGTCACCGGAGCGTCGACGGCGGCTGGCGGCCCCGGGTTCCCGATCGGTCCGTTGATTCCGCCCAGGGCCTCGGTGACGTACGGCCCCAACTCGCCGGTGGGGTCGAGGTCGCGGAGATAATCGCCGAGCTGGGCCTGGGCCTGGGCCCGCGGCGTGAACTGGTCCGCGACCTGCCCCGGCACCGAGCCCACCGCCGCGCCGGCGGGTATCGCGAGCGCGAGGACGGCGAGCGCGCCGGCCAGTCGCGATCGGGTCGATCGGCCCGCCGGCGGGCGGCCGGGCGGGCGTGGTGGAGTGCGGGAACCGAGCATTGCAGACCCCCCGAGGCGTGACGGTGAGCCCAGTATGCGAGCTGCGCGGGCCGTTGGGAACCGCTGAGCGTCCACGACATTGTTCGCCGCTCCACCTGGCCTCCCGCCACGCCGCCCCGCGACACACCCGATCTCACGAATCCGCCGCGCGGATCGACTACTCCGTGCGGCCGCAAGATGACCGGCACGCCGCACGGCGCCAGTCCGCGACACCGCGGGGTGCTCGTCCCCGGCACCGACCATGAGGGCAGGATCGACACACATGAGGGCTCCGTTCGACGCCGCGGTGGACCGCCACGGACCCACCGTGCTGCGGGTCTGCCGCGCGGTCCTCGGCCCGGGCCCCGACGCGGACGACGCCTGGTCCGAGACCTTCATCTCCGCCCTGCGGGCATGGCCCGGGCTGCCCGAGGACACCGACGTGGAGGCCTGGCTCGTGCGGGTCGCGCACCGCCGCGCGGTGGACGTGGTCCGACGCTCGGCCCGCGACGCTGTGCCGGGCGGAGCCGCCGACGACATCGCCGTTCTCGACGCCCGCGCGCAGCGTGCCGGCGGCACACAGGTGGCCGAGAGCGACGACGACGTCAGCGACTCGCACGTCTGGGAGGTCGTCGCCGCCCTGCCCACCCGGCAGCGGGTCTGTGTGGCCTACCGGTACCTCGGCGGACTCCGCTACGCCGAGATCGCCGAGCTCACCGGAGGCACCGAAGCGGCGGCCAGGCGCGCAGCCGCAGACGGGATCGCGAGCCTCCGGAGGATGATCACAGCAGGGAACTCAGAGACGGGAAACACGAATGACGTCGCCGCGAACGAAGCGGACTTGAGGGCGAGGAGAAGTGATGACTGACTCGAATCACGGGAAGGTGATCGTGGGATCGCTGCAGGCCGCGCCCGCAGACACCACCCGACTGCGGGAGCGCCTGGCCCGCGACGCCGGGCGCGAAGGTCTGGTCGACGTGATGTACCGGACCGTCGACTCACCGATCGGCGGGCTCCTGCTGGCGGCGAGCCCGGTCGGACTGGTGTACGTGGCGTTCGAGGTGGAGGACACCGGCGAGGTCCTCGAGATGTTGGCCGCCCGGCTCGGCCCCCGCGTCCTGGGCGCCCCGCCGGAGTCCGAGGTGCTGAACGAGGCCGCCGCCCAGATTGACCAGTATCTCGCCGGCCGCCGCCGAGACTTCGACCTGCCCCTCGACACCCGGCTCGCCCGGGGATTCCGCGGGCAGGTCCAACAGCACCTGACCAACGTCACATACGGTCAGACCGCGACGTATCGGCAGCTCGCCACCGAACTCGAGCGGCCCGGCGCGGTGCGGGCGGTGGGGACGGCCTGCGCCACCAACCCGCTGCCGCTGGTGTGGCCGTGTCACCGGATCCTTCGCTCGGACGGCGGGCTCGGCGGGTACCGGGGCGGGCTTGCCGCCAAGCAGCAGCTCCTCGAGATGGAGTCAGCTGCGTGACCGCCGCGCAACTCCTGGGCCTGTTCGGCGTATGGGCGATCGCCGTGATCTCTCCGGGGCCCGACGTCGTCGTCGTTCTCCAACGCGCGCTCGCCGGGCGACGTCAGGGCCTGGCCACAGCGCTGGGGATCGTGACCGGACTCTCCGTGTGGCTCGCGGCCGCGTTCGCCGGCGTCGCCACTCTCGTGCGCGTGTACCCGCAGGTCATGACAGGTCTCCAGGTCGCCGGCGGGATCCTGCTCGCCGCCCTCGGCCTGCTGGGACTACGCGGCTGGTGGGAGTCGCGCGCCGGCCGGGCCGACGACGCCGGACACGCCGCCTCCACCCCGCCGCAGGCCCCGCCACGGGCGGACTTCACCCGCGGCCTGGCCACCAACCTCGCCAACCCCAAGGCCCTGGTCTTCTTCGGCGCGGTGCTCACCCCGTTCCTGCGCGGCGGGAGCCCGGTGGCGGCGTCGGTGGCGATCGTCGCCGGGATGATCGTCGTGGCGCTGGTCTGGTTCGGCGGGCTCGCACTGGTCGCGTCGCATCGAGTGGTCAACGAGCGGATGGGACGCCTACTGCCGTGGATCGACGTCGTCGCCAGTGTGTTGTTCGTCGGTGTGGGGGTGGCGTTCGTCATCGGCGCGCTGGCCCGGGTTGGCGCGGGCTAGGTTCGCCGCATGGATTCTCCCGTCGATCACCGCAGCTGGCTGCGTGCAGCCCTCGCGGTGTTCGCCGTCGGGTGGGGCGCCAACCAGTTCGCGCCGCTGCTGTTCCTCTACCGCACCGAGCAGGGGCTCTCGCAGTCCGACGTCACCGCGATGTTCAGCGTGTACATCGTCGGCCTACTGCCCACTTTGCTGGTCGCCGGGCGATGGTCGGACCGCAACGGGCGCCGGGTGCTCATGCGTCCGGTACTGGTGCTCTCGCTGGCTGCAACCGTCGCGATGCTGCTGGGTCCAGCCGGCCCGTTCTGGTTGTACCTCGGTCGCTTCCTCGCGGGGCTCGCGTCCGGCGCGGCGTTCGGGGCGGGTAGCGCCTGGGTACGCGAACTGTCGGCCGGGAAGCCGCCGGGGACGGGGGCGCGCCGCGCTGCCATCGCATTGACCGGCGGGTTCGGACTCGGAGGCATGGTGGCGGGGCTCGTCGGCCAGTTCGCTCCGGCACCAATGATTTCGGCGTACCTGCCGCATCTCGTGCTCGGCACCGTCGCGCTGGTCGCCGCCTGGAGTGCCGCCGACCCCTACCAGCCAGCTGGTCAGACCGGGCGGGCGCCGCTCATCCCCGCCACTGCGGGTTCGCGCCGCTTCCTGCTGGGTGTGGCGCCCTGGGCGTGGTTGGTGTTCGGCTGCGCCAGCATGTCGTTCGCTGTGCTCGCCGACCTGCTCGGCGGCGATGCCGGCGGACTGCCGACCGCATACGCGGGGATGATGGTCGGCGTGACGTTGGGTTCCGGGGTGCTGATCCAGCCAGCGATCCGCAGGCTGGCCGAGAGTTCCGCCCCGTCTCGTCCGCCGATCGCGGGATTGACCGCGGCGTCGCTCGGCATGGCGGCCGGCGCGATGCTCGCAGCGTCGTCAGGCCTGCCCGGCCGCGCGCTGTGGCTGCTGCCGGTCGCGGTCCTGCTGGGCATCGGCTACGGGACCCTGCTGGTGGCAGGCCTCGTAGAGGTAGAGGTGCAGTCCGGGCCGCGCGACCACGCCGGGCTGGTAGCCGTGTTCTACGTGCTGGCCTACCTGGGGATGGCCACCCCGTATGTGATCGCCGAGCTCTCCCGCTTCGGTGGGCCCGTGCCGTGGATCGCCGGGATCGCCGCGGTGTGTGTGCTGCTTATCCCGCTCACTCACCGTCAACTGCGCTGACCGCCGGGCCTGCCTGCCGGGCCTGCCCCGGTTCTGCTCCCGCTCCCCCTCCCGGGTCCGCCCTCGGTCCTGCTTTCGCTCCCGCTCCCCCTCCCGGGGAAGCGGCGTGGAGTCACTGCGTCAGCGGTTCGGCGGCTTCGTCCTGCGGGTTCGCTGCACGCAGTGACTCAACGCCCGGCGGCGGCCCCGGCCGGGCTGGCGGGGACGGACCGGGCACCGGCAGCTGCCCGGCGGCTGGCTAGCCGGAGTTACGCAGCGCCGTGGCCAAGCCGTTCATCGTCAGCTGGATGCCCATCCGCACGGCCGGGTCCTCGTCTCCGGCGCGGTAGCGGCGCAGCAACTCCACCTGCAGCACGTTCAGCGGTTCGAGGTAGGGGAAGCGGTTGCGCACCGAGCGGGCCAGCGCCGGGTTGTCGTCGAGCAGCGTCCGTTGCCCCGTGATCGCCAGCAGCATCTCGCGGCTCAGCTGGAACTCGTCGGTGAGCACCCCGTGGATCCGCCTGCCCACCTCGGCGTCCGGCACGAGCTCGGCGTACCGGCCGGCCAGACCCATGTCCGCCTTGGCCATCACCTGCGCCATGTTGGACAGCGTCGTCCGCAGGAACGGCCAGTCGTCGTACAGCCGCCGCAGCGTGTCCACCCGTCCCTCGGCCGCCTCCTCGCCCTCAGCGTCAACCCACTGTCGCAGCGCGGTGCCCACGCCGAACCAGCCCGGCAGCATGACCCTCGACTGAGACCAGGACAGCACCCACGGGATGGCCCGCAGGTCCTCGACCGATGAGGTCTGCTTGCGCGAGGACGGGCGGGACCCGATGTTGAGCTCGCCGATCTCCGCGACGGGGGTCGAGGTGGTGAAGTACTCGATGAACCCCGGGTCGGAGTGCACGAGCGACGCGTACGCCTCCCGTCCGAGCTGCGCGAGTTCTGCCATCACCTCGTACGCCTCCTCGGCCCGCTCGCCCAACCCCTCGACGTCGAGCAGCGAGGCCTCGAGCGTCGCGGCCACGAGCGCCTCGAGGTTGCGGCGTGCCCGCCGCGGCTCGGAGTACTTGGCCGAGATGACCTCACCCTGTTCGGTCATCCGCAGTGCGCCCTGCACCGCGCCCGGCGGCTGGGCCAGGATTGCCTCGTACGAGTTTCCGCCGCCTCGGCCGACGGCGCCGCCGCGGCCGTGGAAGTAGCGCAGGTGCACGTCGGCGCGCTCGGCGGCGAGGGCGAGATCGCGTTCTGCCTGGTAAAGCGCCCAGTTGGCGGCCAGGTAGCCGCCGTCCTTGTTGGAGTCCGAGTACCCGAGCATCACCTCCAGTACGTCTCCCTGGGCACGGATGAGCGCCCGGAACTGCGGGATCGCCAACGCCGCGTCGAGGATGTCAGGCCCGGCCGCCAGATCGTCGATCGTCTCCAGCAGCGGGATGAGTCGTACGCTCGAGCGCGGCTCGGCCGGGTCGCCCGAGAACAGCCCGACCTCACGCAGCAGCACCGCCGGCTCCAGTAGGTCCGACACCGTCGCGCACATGGACACGATGTAGTGCGGTACCACCTCCGGTCCGAGCAGATCCACGGCAGCCGCAGCCGCCCGCATCACCCCGAGCTCCTTCTCCGCAAACTCGGACAGCTCCGCACGTGGTCCCAGTAGCGGCCGGTCGTGCGAGAGCTCCCGCAACAGCAGTTCCACGCGGGCGTCCTCGTGCAAGGCCGAGTAGTCCTCGCTGACTCCGGCCAGGGCGAACAGCTCGGTGAGCACCTCCTCGTGCGACTCCGAGTTCTGTCTCATGTCGAGCGCCTGCAGGTGGAATCCGAACGTGCGTACCGCCCAGCGGAGGTCCCGCAGACGCGGGCGGCGCAACAGATCGCCGCTGCAGGCCTCGAGAGCGGCGTCGACGACATCCAGGTCTGCCAGCATCTCTCCCGGAGAGGAGTAGGCCTCGTCGTCGTCGCGACCGATAGCCGGGGACGGCTCCCCGGGTGACGACGACGAGCGCAACCGCGCGGCGAGCCGGCGGCGGATCACACGCACGGCGCGGCGGAAGGGCACGTCCTCGCGCGCGGTGGCCAGTTCCCCGTCGGCCTCCTCCAATGAGTCCGCGAGGTCGCGCAGCCCGCTGGGCACCGCCACGATGCGCTGTGAGAGGGACAGTTCCCGCTCGAGCAGGCGCAGCTGTTCGGCGTAGTGCCGGTGCAGTAGCCCGGCGGCCTGCTCGGTGGCGAAACGAACGACGTCGCCGGTGACGTAGGGGTTGCCGTCGCGGTCCCCGCCGATCCACGAACCGGGGCGCACTACGGGGCGGTCCCCGCAGCCCAGGCGCTCGGCGATCTCAGCGTTGAGCGGCGGGATCACGTCCATGAGCGTGGCCTCGTGGTACTGGAGCCCGCCCAAAACCTCGTCCTCGATTCGGGGGCGCTGGCTGCGGATGATCGCCGTCTGCCACAGTGTGAGCACCTGTCGACGGATGTCGCGCTCGACCTGCTCGAGGTCGGCGTCGGTGACCCGATCCTGCGGCCCGGTGCGCAGGGCGTCCCGGCGACGCATGAGGTCGAGGACGCGCCGGGTGATCTCGAAGACCGTCCGCCGACGGGTCTCGGTGGGGTGCGCGGTGAGAATGGGGGCCACCCGGGCCGTGGCGCGCACGGCGTCCAGCTTCGCTGGGTCCGGTTCGTTCTCGGCCAGTCGTGCCCAGGTGGCCTCGAGGCCCCCGTCCGGCGGCGGCTCGCCCGCGGCGGTGTGGATGCGTCGTCGGCGCTCCTGATGTAGGTCCTCGGCGACGTTGGCCAAGAGTGCGAACAGGGAGAACGCACGGATCACCGGGATCATCTCGGCGGCGGGGACGTCGGTGAACAGAGCTGCCACCTCGTCGCGGTCCGCCTCCGATCGGCGGACGGCGAACGCGGTGCGGCGGGCGGTCTCCACCAGGTCGAAGATCTTCCCGCCCGCCTGGTCGCGAACCGTGTCCCCGAGGAGGGCACCGAGGAAGCGCACATCGTCGCGCAGCGGGCGCACGGCCTCATCGAGCCGATCGGATTCGTCCGGGTCTGGCACGGTTGGGTCGGTCTCGGCGGTCGCTGGCGCGGTCGCGGTCTCGTCGGATCGGGTGGGGTCGGCCATGGCTGCCACAGTAGGCGCGGCGTATGACATTCGCGTGACACCGGGCACCGTCTTCCCGCGACCGACCTCCCCGCGCGAAAGCCGGGGACATTCCTGATGCGCCGCCCCCGCGCGTCGAGGACACTGGGGGGATGACCCAGCAGCCCGGCTATCACCAGTACAGCTATCCCCAGCACGGGCAGCAGCCCCCGGCCATCGGGCCCGACGACCGCACCCTCGCGGCGCTGGCGCATGCGTCCAGTCTCATCGCGATGGCGCTGTCGGCCGGGTGGCTGTCGTTCGTCGGCCCGCTCGTGATGTGGCTGATCTACAAGGACCGCAGCCCCTTCGTCCGCCAGGCCGCAGCGGGGTCGTTCAACTTCAACCTCGGCCTGTGGATCATGAGCATCGTCGGCTGGATCCTCATCCTCACCGTGATCGGCCTGCCCGTCGGCCTGATCCTGCTCGCGGTGTCGTTCCTCGCGCAGATTATCGGTCACGTCATCGGCACACTCCGCGCAGCGAAGGGACGGACGATCGACTACCCGTTCCAGTTGCGCGTCCTGCGCTAGGCGCGCACGGTCAGACGCCCGCGGGCTTGCGCCCGTGCAGCTCGTACTCGGCGAGCAGGGCCTCCCGGTCGGCCTCGGTGAGCTGACGGTACTCGTCGTCGACGTTGCCGGCGCCGCCGCGCAGGTAGACCTCGCCCGGCTCGATCCACGACTCGCGACGCAGGCTGGGCTTGGAGATCTTGCGGGTGGCCGTCACGGGCATCTGTTCCATGATGCGGACGAACCGGGGAGCCCATTTGGTGCCCATGTCGGGTTGGGTGCGGCAGAACTCGGAGAATGCTGCCGGGTCGAACTCGACGCCGGGCTCGAGTTGGATCGCGGCCATGACCTGGTCGCCGGTACGCGGGTCGGGCACGGGGTACACGGCCACCACGAGCACGCCGGGGAGCCGGTCGAGGATGCGCTCGATGGGGCCTGCCGAGAAGTTCTCGCTGTCCACGCGGATCTTGTCACCGGTGCGGCCCGCGAAGTAGAAGTAGCCGTCCGCGTCCTTGTAGCCTAGGTCGCCGGAGTGGTAGACCTCGCCGATGTTGCGCTCGGCAGTGGCGTCCGGGTTGCGGTAATAGCCCTCGAACAGCCGCGCGCCGGTGAGGTTGCAGATCTCCCCGATGGCCTCACTGGCATTGACCAGTCCGCCGTCGGCGTCGAACTCGGCCACCGGGCACTCGTCGCCGTTCTCGTCGAGAATGGCGACGTCCATGTGGGCGCCGGCCACGCCGAGTGCGCCGGGAGGAGTGTCGTCGGTGTGGCTGATCACCACGCCGCCCTCGCTGCTGCCGTAGGACTCCAACGGCGCGAGGCCGAAGCGGCGTTCGAACTCCAGTCGGTCGTGGACCGAGGCCTCGGTGCCGAATACTGTCCGCAGGCGTGTCTGCTTCTCCTCGGGCTGCTCGGGCTGGGCGAGGATGTAGGACAGCGACCGGCCGACGTAGTTGAAGTAGGTGGCGTCGAACCGCAGTACGTCGCTCAGGAATCCGGAGGCGGAGAACTTGCGGCGCATGGCGAACGTGCACCCGACGTAGGCGGAGGGGGCGAAGGCGGCGAACAGGGCATTGCCGTGGAAGAGGGGCATAGCGCTGTACGCGACGTCGTCACGGACGAGGCCGCGGTAGTTGATGGTGCCGAGCATCGCCATGCGGCCGGTCGAGCACATGACGGCCTTGGGCGCGCCCGTTGAGCCGGACGTGAACAACAGGGCCAGCAGGGTGTGCGGGTCGCGGGCGTCCTCGGGGTGCAGCCGGGGCTCGGCACCGGCATGCTCGGTGAGCGAGGAGCGCCACTGTTCGGAGTCGATGTCGAACTGGGCCGAGGCCCCGGTGTCGAGGCCGTCGAGCAGGGCGGTGCCGTCTGAGTCGGTGACGATCACGTCGCAGTCCACGCCCCGGATGTCGGAGGCGAGTTCGGCGCCGCGCCGCGTGGGGTTGATGCCGATGATGGTCACGCCCGCGAGTGCGGCCCCGCTGAGGACGAACAGGTACTCGGGCACGTTCTCCAGCAGGATGCCCACGTGAAGGCGACGGTAGGGGTCGGGCCGGTCCGCGAAGGAGTCGGCGTACTGATCCGCCCAGCTGCGCAGGATTTCCGCGCGGACCGCCGCTTCGGCGACGAATTCCCGCCAGGTCCACGACGAGTCCTCGAACAGCAATCCCGGATGGTCGTCGGTGGAACGCTCGAGCAGCATGTCGCCGAACGTCGCGTGCTGCATGGCGAAGCCGGGATTGAAATCTGTTCTGGTCATGACTTCGCAGATTAGGCGACCGGGCCGCGTTGCACAGGCGAAATGGCCAGCAATTTTGACGGGTGTCAGGACGGCGCTTCCCGGGCCGTCCGCCGAGCGCGCCCGGACGGCGTGGGGTAGGAACGAGGCGTAGTCGCGCCACCTGGGCGCGCGGGTGAGAACAAGGGGCGTGGGATGGGCACCGAAGCTGGCGGGAGCATCGACGTGGACTCGGGTGTCGATCGTGGATTCGACGACGACGAGGTGGTCGTGGACCGGGACGGAGTCGTCGCCGGTGAGATCCGACTCACCAGCGTCCACAATTTCCGGGACGTGGCCGGCCCCGGCTACGCGCTCCATCCGTCGGGCACGATGGCCCGCGGCCAGGTCTACCGGTCCACGCCGCTGACCGTCGGCGACGAGGACCTCGGGATGCTCGAACGACTGGGTATCACCACGGTCGTCGACCTGCGTACCGGCTCGGAAATCGCCCAACAGCCCGATGTCGTCCCTGCGGGGGCCGAGTATCTGCCGATCGATGTGCTGGGTGGACACACCTCAGCGGCGACCCTCACCGCTTCCGTGTTGACCGGGGCCGAGGAGGCCCGCCGTGAGATGTCCGAGACTTACGAGCGTTTCGTGGTGGGCGATTACGAGCGCCGGGCGTTTGGCCGGGCCGTCCGTGCGCTGGCTGTGTCGTCCGGTCCGGCGGTCGTGCACTGTACGGCCGGCAAAGATCGCACGGGGTGGGTTTCGGCGCTATTGCAGTTGCTCGCCGGGGTGCGTGAGGAGGACGTGATCGCCGACTACCTGCTCACGCGGGAGATGTCGGAGGGTTTCGTCTCCGCCATCCGCACATATGTGCAGGCTGAGATGCCCGAGAAACTCGAGGTGATCGAGGTGCTCATCGGAGTCGAGGAGGCCAATCTCCGTCGTTCCCTCGATGCGTTGGCCAGCGAGTTCGGTGACGCGCGCCGGTACCTCGTGGAGGGCGCCGGTGTGGAAGGGGCCGCGGTGGACGATCTTTCGGCCCGGCTCAGGCGAGGATGATCACTGCGCTGACGACACCGCCGAACCCAATTGCCTCGAGGACGACCGCGACTGTCCGCCCGAGTTCGGTGCGGGCTGCTGCGTGGACCCGGGGGCCCGCCAGAGTGAGAGCGAAAAGCATTCCGATGGCCACGACCGCGGTGAGGGAGCCGGCCAGTCGGGAGGCCACCCCGTAGATCGCAGCGAACCCGAGTAGTCCGCCCGCCAGGGCGGCGACGATCGTCGTCAGGGGCGCCGGGAATACGGTGGCGTGGGTGGCACCGGTGGGGGGACCGGGGCTGGTGGTGGTGCTGGTGTTGCTTCCGGCGTCCGAGTTCGCCGTGGCGCGACCGTCCGGCCGACTCTCCCCGAGCATCACTGCGTTACGCATGAGTTCGACCCTACGAACTGGGGCCGGCGCGAACCTCCACTCTTCCTGAGAGTCCGGGGCTCACAGCGTAAGCACTGGTGAGAGGCGCGCGAAGGCGTGGAGAGGTGAGTCACATGCGCCCTGTCGGCAGGCCCTGCCGAGGCAGAGGCCGCGCTTGGGGAGCGCCGCCGTGTCACGCGGATCGTGGATCCTCAGTTGGAGGGTGCTCACGCGTAGGCTTCCGAGGGATCTTGGGGGCGGGCGCGTGGTTCGTCGACAGAAGTGGGGGTAGTCGTGGGCGCTTCGCGCGCTGTTGGTGGATGGTTCGAACCCGGTGACGAGATCGGGCGGGCCTGGGATGAGGCTGAGGCGGTCCTACGGGCCTGCGAGGACCTGGCCGGGGTGATGGCCACCATCCGCGACGCCGATTCTCCGGTCGAGGCGCGTCGGGCACTCAAGGTGGGCTTCGGCTTGACCGGCCGTCAGGCCGCGCTGCTGCTCACTCTGCCGGTGATGGCGTTCACCCGTTCGGAGCGCAGGCGGATGGACGAGGGGCGCCGCGCGCGGATGGAACTGCTGGCCGACGTCACCGGCGTGCTGCCCGCCATCCCCGACGAACGGCTGCTGTCGTCCGTCTCCGATGAGTCGCCGACTACCTTTTCGGCCCCGCCCGTCCCGACGCTCCGGCCTGTGCCGGCCGTCGCGGATGAGGACTGGGGCTCCGGAAACGGGTGGAAAGACGAGTTCGACGGCACACTCGCCCGTATCGGCTCCGCGATGGAGGAGACCCCGGCCGCGACCGACTCAGTGCATGTACCGGGTCCGTCGGCGTTCGATCCGGGGGCTTCCGGCGACCCATCCGGTGCCGGGGTCGTGTCGGGTGGTGGGCGGCGGTCGATGGCGGGACAGGACGACGCCTTGGCGGTGCTCGATGAGCAGATCGGCGAGTTGACCGACGCTATCGCGGCCCTCATCGGGGTGACGTCACACGCAGTCCTGGCCACCCCGACGTCGGGCGACGATCCCCGGCGCTCCGATAGCCGGTCGGGCGCGCTGCTGGACGGGTGCGGCGTCGACGACACCACCGGCATCCGTACGTTGTTGTGGCATCTGAGCAGGTCGGGGCTCGATTCGGTCGAGGGTCTGTTCCCGTTCGCGGAGCCTCTCGTCTCGGCTCGGGGTTTCGATGTGCAGGCGACGCAGTTCGAGCACGCGATGGCAATGGGGACCCTGGGGCCCGAGCCTGGCGGCTTCGCGACGTGGGCGGGCCGGCTGTGGCCGATCGCAGAACGTAGCGGGTACGGCTATGCGGTCTCCTACCGCGCCGGTCGGGACGCCGGCTCGGTTTGGGCGTATGGCGGGGGCCAACCGTTACACCGGATGTGGGATTCCGTAGTGGACCTGCTGGTCGAGCTCTACCAGGCCTTCACAGTGGGTTCGCCGTGCGATTCGGCCCTCGCCGCGGTCGTGAACGGCCGGGTGGTGTGGACGAACCTGGGCTGACTGGGCAGGGAGCCGAGTCGGCCCGGGTCGCCTCCTCAGCCGAGTTCGCGCGCCACCACTGTCGGCCGGACCCCCCGACAGAAGACCAGCTCGATCCGCGACACGGGCCTGTTGGTGGTGCTCCCGAGCAACTCGGCGTACGCGCACAGCTGGAGCAGGTATTCGTCGACGGTGTCAGTGGTGACCGCGACGTCGGTCTTGTAGTCGACGATCGACAATGAGCCGTCGGCCTCCTCCACGACCAGGTCGACGACGCCGTCCACCGCAACGGTGGCGCCGTCTGCCGTGCTGAGCGGTCCGGCCACGGGCAGTTCGGCCCAGTGGGTGTGAGTTGCTGCCCGCCGGACGGGTTCGGAGGTCAGGGCGGTCCGCGCGACGGAGACCATTTCCGCGATGGCCTCCGGGTTCCGGCTCCCCTGCAGGCCGCCGCCCAGTCCCAGGGCCACCAGTTGGTCTGCCGCCCAGCGCTCCCAGTTGCCGATTGCGGACACGGGATCGGCAGACGGTCCGAGCAGACGGCTCAGGTTCGTGTGCTCGGCCAGGTGATGCACGGCGGTACCGACGTCCGGTCCGGATGCGAGGGGGGTGCCCCGCGGCGCGGGCGGCAACTCTTCTGCCCGGGCCGGGGCCGGCGCGAACCGATCCCGCAGTGCAGCGGCAAGCCGCTCCGGCAATGGGCGCGGCTCCACCGCCTCGTCATCGGGTGTGTCGCCGACCGATCCGTCGAGGTCCGCAGCGTGCACGATTCGGGTCGCCGACCACCCCGCGCGCTCGGCCGACCTGACCGAGATCGCGTGGCTGCGCTCAACCCAGTCGGCTTCGTCGGGCACGTCCACGGCGGGCGCGGCGGCGGCCTCGAGGAGGTCTTCGCCGTATTCCACCAGTTGCGGCGCGTCGGGCTCTTCGACTACTGATCCCCACAGTGCACCCCACAGTTTGCGGGGTTCCTTCTTCTGGTTGAGGACGTAACCGTGCCCGGACACCGCGAGGCGGGACTCCGCTCGGGTGGCGGCCACATAGAGCAGGCGAACCCGCTCGGCCAGCGAGTGTGTGTTCTCGCGTTCGGACGCGCGGCTGAACGCGGCGTCCCGCACGATCGTGGAGAGGGAGGCGACAGGACGTGGCGGCTCGTCATCGGTCCACAGAAGCCGGGCACGGTCGCCAGGCAACTGTCGGCTCATCCCGGACACGACGACCATCGGGTACTCCAGCCCCTTGGAGGCGTGGATGGTGGTGATGCGGACCGCGTCGACTCCGATCTCCGGGATGGCAGCCTCGGGCACCCGGGCGTCGTCCGCGGTCAGGGCGAGCGCCCAGTCGGCGTACTCGCGCAGATCGGCGCGCACGGGATCGGCAGCGGACTCCTCCCACTGCCACGCGTGCTCGATCACGAACCGGATCCGCCGCCACAGGTCGCGCCGGCGGGGGGATTCGGCGACGGACTCGAAGACCATGCGGTCGTGGACCAGTCTCTCCATCAGCTCACCGGGACGTCGGGTGTCCCGGGACAGGGCCGAGAGGTACCCCATGGCTTCGGCGACGGGGGATGCCGACAGATCAGCGGGTACAGGCGCGTGGGGTGTCCACGTGCCACCTGCCGCACGCCAGCGCAGGAGGTCGTCGTCACCGCAGCCGAAAAGCGGTGATCGCAGTGCGCCTACGAGTGAGGCCTCGTCGGCGGTGTTGGCTACCGCCCGGACGGTGAGGAGGAGATCGCGGATCTCGGGGGTCCCGTAGACGATCGAGGACGCCTCGGTGCGGAAGTCGATACCGGCGTGGTCGAGGCAGGTTTCGAGCATGGGCAGGGACCCGCGCGAGGGCAGGAGAATCGCGATGTCCCCCAGGCTGAGCGGCGTGTGGTGACCGTCTTTGGACTCGTGGGTCCAGCCCTCCCGGATGGCGGTGGCGATCACCCGGGCGACGTCGGCGGCCTCGGCCCAGTGACGCCGGTGGTCGTCGCTCGCGTCCGGTGGGCAGTGCAGGGGCACGTCGTCGCTACGGAAGACGAACGGGCGGGGTCCGTAGGTCGGGTCGTACGGTGGTCTGCCGGGAGCGGGTTCAAGGTCGCGGTATTCGGGCTGGACGCCGTCGATTGCGAGGAGCACCTCGGAGAACACCTCGTTCACCCAGTCAAGGACCGGGCGTGAACAGCGGAAGTTGGTGCTTAGCCGCTCGATCTCGACGCCGTTCCGCGCTCCGCCCGTGCCGCCCCGAGCACGCAGATAAGTGGCGATGTCGGCACGGCGGAATCTGTAGATGGACTGCTTGGGGTCACCCACGGTGAACAATCGGCCGGGCTCGGGCCCGGAGCCGTCGGCGGCGGACGTGAGCAACTCGGCGATGTCCAGCTGGATGGGGTCGGTGTCCTGGAATTCGTCGATGAGGATCCGCCGGTAGCGAGCCCGGACCCGCTCGCGGACGGTCGGGTTCTGCAGCAGTTCGCGCGCCAGAACGAGCTGGTCGTGGAACTGCAGGGTGCCGTGTCGACGCCGATCTGCAGCGTGCTGGCGGACCACCGGAATGAGGGCGTCGAGGACCACCGCGATGCGTGGCCGCCAATGCGCCTTGAGAATGTCACCGCACAGGCCGGGGAGTTGCTTGATCTCCTCCTTGATGGAGTCGAGTACCTCCTTGCCACCCCAGTTGCCGCCCTTGCCCCCGTTTCCGACGCCGATCGGATTAGCGAGGAGCTCGACCCATGTCGGTGATGCGGTCGGATCAGTGGTGGCAGCGTGGAGGTCGTCTAGCCACGCCTGATGCTTGCCGAGAGTGTCGAAGAACTTGTCCGTCTCGTCCTGGCAAGAGCCCCGCCACCCGACGATCGACCCCACGGCGGCGACGACCTCGGCGAGGTCAGGCGACCCGGGTAGGTCGACGGCGCCTGTGTACAGGGGATCGGTGGGCAGGCGGTCCCAGTCACGATGCAGTGCTTCGACCAGTTCACGGAAGGCGTAGGTGCTCACGCCGGCATCGAGTATGTCGTCGACGGCCCGCGCCAGATTGCCCGACCGGGCAGCGGTCGGACCGCTGCCGAACAGGACGGTGGCGCACTCCTGCCACAGGGCCTCGACGGCGGTGGCTTCGGCAGTGTCCTGCTGGGCGGTGACCCTGGGCGGGATCCCCGCTTCGAGCGGGTTCTCGGAGAGCAGACGCAGTGCGAAGGAGTGCAGAGTGCCGATGGCGGCGGTGTCGAGTCCCGCCAGGGGGGTGTCCGCCCGGCGATCTCCTTCGGCGCGCCGCTCGACCAGGCTGACCCGGAGCCGGTCGCGGAGCTCTGCCGCCGCCTTCTCGGTGAAGGTGATCGCGGCGATCTGCTCGACGGGTACCGCGTCGTCCACCAGCAGTGCGGTGAGACGTTGGACTAGGGCGTAAGTCTTTCCGGTCCCAGCGCCGGCCTCGACGAACAGGGTCGCGGACGTGTCGGATTCGACGCGGGCACGGGCGGACTGGTCAGGCAGATGGCTCACGCGGACGTCTCCGATTCGTTCTCGGTGGGGTCGGCGGCCACGAGGCCGGCGAATGCGGGGTGGGATGCGACCGGGTCCTGCCGCGACAGCTGCTCCCAGGTGCGGTCGAGGTCCGCACCGCCGATGAGGTTCGCCAGGTCGCGGGACGAGCCGCGCCCACCCTTGAGTGGGAACCATCCCTGCTGGAGGGCGTCCACGAGGTGGCCTACGTCCTCCCGCACCCTGTCCATCACGTCGTCGGTGACCTCCAGCGAGACCTGCTCGAACTCCCCTCGCTCGGTGCAATACCAGTACCGGACCTCGCGCACTGGGATGTCGCGAGCGGCCTCGGCGGCCGCAGCGTAGAGCGGTAGTTGGAATCGCGTTCCGGAGAGGGTGGGGTCGTTCTCGGTCGGTCGGTCCTCCGGCTTGGGCGGTTGCCCGGTCTTGTAGTCGGTGACCCGCTGCGTTTTCGCGCGCTCGTCGAGGCGATCGATGGACCCGGCGAGGAGCAGGGACGCCGTGCCGCGGGACGTGGGCACCTCGAACGGGATCTCGACGACGGCGCCGTTGGGGGCATGTCGGCCGAATCCGAGCTCAGTCGCGGCCGGGCGCCAGCCCGCCCCGAAGTCCGCCTCGTCCTCCGAGAACCACCGGTCGAGTTCGGCTGCGAGCAGGGTCTCCCGTCGGCGCCACAGTGAGGCGACGAGGCCGGGGGAGGCCGCGATCGCGGCCTCGCATTCGCTGCGCAATGCGCTCATGAGGAGGTCGCGATCCGGACCGGTCCCGGTCTCGAGTCGATCGGAGACATAGCGTTGGAGGATCGAGTGGACGAGGTCGCCGTAGTCGCGCAGGTCCATCTCGATGTCCGCGGCCGGGTCGTCGAGTGTGCGGACCCGCAGCACTGTGGAGAGGAAGAACAAGTACGGACTCTGAGCCCAGTCCTCCAGCCTCGTGGGTGAGAGCGGATGGTCGAGGACGGTGAGCAGTTTCGCGGCAGACGAGACGTCCCCGGTGAATCTCGTGAACCGGCCTTGCCGACGGTCCCGACGCATCTGGTGGGCGCGGACGAGCAGGTCGGGGGCGTCTGGACGGGCCCGCCAGCCATGCGCGGCAAGCTCGCGGATTCGCAGTTCGGCGCTGGTGGCCGGGTCCGAACCGAGGACGGCTGGCGGGGCCAGTACCCCGTCGACGAACGAGGGGACCGCGGTGACGGCCGGGCATCCTGCCACGTCTTCCTGCCACCGGGTGGCGTGGACAGGCTTCCGGGCGAGCCTGGACAGGGTGGGCAGTAGCCAGCGGGACGGGATCCGGAGTCCGCCTCCTCGCATCGACCCTCGGGGGAACGAACACATGCTGTGCTTCGTTCCGGCGGCCAGCGCCAACTGGAGGACTCGGTACCTCTCGTCCAGCATCTCGGACGGAGACGGCTCGATCGCCCCCTCTGGAAGGAGCGGGTCAGGCTTGTGAAGGACGGGCAGGAGGCCCTCGGCCATCCCCACGACGCAGACGGTGTCCAGGTCCCGACCCACGGCGTCGTCGATCGGCCCGAGGGCCACCCCTGCGCCCTCTTCGCCGACCCGGTCACCGATCGGGTCCAGGCGCGTAGACACCGCTCCCACGACCCGATCGCGCGTGATCGCGGGAGCAATGGAGTCCAGATCAGTGAGAGAGCCGAGCACCGCGAGGACTGCGGCACGGTCCGGGGTCTGGCGGAACAGCGACGCGACGAGGTCGCTCACGGCCTCGGCGGCCTCAGTCCAGGACCGCGCGACGTCAACGGCGACCAGGCCGGACCGGATGACCCTGATCAAGCGCAACAGGGCCTTTGCTGCGGCTTTGTCGGATTCGGTGAGCGCTTCCGCCCCGCCCTGCAGATGCTCGGCCAACCGGTCCCAGTCGCTCGCACCGATCACGGGAAAGCGCGTGCGGGTGAGAATTTCCAGTCGCCGGGACGAGACAGTGGCGCCCTCGTCGTCCAAAGGCACGATCGCACCCTCCGCGACGATTGAGAGGAGTTCGGCGCGAGGCATCCGGTCGGCGTCCAGACTCAGCAGGCGCACGAGGGTACGGCCGGCGGGGGAGTGCCCCAACCCCGTGCTGGAGGGCCCGTAGACAGCGATCCCGGCTTCCGCGAATGCGCGATGGAGTAGCCGCAGATAGGGGTCCGGCGATGGGTAGTAGACACCGATCCGGTGACCTGGGACCCCGTCTGCGATGCGCGCGCGGACGAAGCGGACCACCGCGCGCACCTCGTCGTCGGAATCCGATGCGTGGAGCACATGGGTGCCGGTGATCGCGTTCTCGGCAGCTGGCTCGGCGGCGGAGGCGAGGTGTCCTGATCCGGTTCCCGGTAGGGGGGAGATGCCGCGCTGCTCCAGCGCTGCCCCTAGACGGCGCTCGGCCTGCGTCCCCCGCAGTGGCGCGGCGAGCACTATCCGGCCGAGCTCGTCCAGACGCCCCAACGCCACGGACACGGCCTCGAACTGCGTGTAATAGGCGCCGCCCGTCATCCGGTGGGCGTCCTCGGCCAGCCGGAGCACTTCCGAGTGCAAGCGGGTTTCCGCGGCGACCGTTCCCGGTGCGACGGTCCCTAGTTTCAGGCAGGCCCGGGCCACGGCCTGGCCCGTCACGGGCTCCGAGGCTACGGCCTCAAGATGGCCTGGGTCGCCGTCGAGGGCCTTCTCGACGGCGGCAGCCAGTAGTGGGAACGGGAGCGCAGCCCTCGGTGCCAGCGCGGCCGCCGAGAGTTCGCTGATCACCTGCGAGGCGGTCCGCACCGCCACGTTGACCGCCCCGCCGCTGAGCGCCAATGTGCGGACGAGGTCCCTGGCCGCTCCGAACGAGGGCACGAGGACGGTGATGCGGCCGAGGGGGTCCTCTCCGCGGAGGCGGTGTACCTCGGCGGCGAGGGCGGTGGGACGAGCCTGGGATCCGGTCACACCGCCATGGTGCCCCACGGGTCCGACAATTCCGGGATGGACGGTCTCTTATCGCTGCTGACGGTGTCAGGCAGCGCTGCTACCGTCCTGTCAGACCGGCCCACCCGGGGCAGCGCGAAACGAGGGGACACCGCCTATGTCGTACGGCTGGGACAACCGAGCAGCAGGATCGCAACCACCGCAGCAAGAATGGCAGGGGCCCGGGTATCGATCCGAGCCGCAGCGCGGGAGCTCCGGCCCGGTTCTCGCGCTCATCACCGTTCTGGCAATCCTGGCGATTGCCCTGCTCGGTGCGATCGCCTACCTCTTCCTACGCCCGGGCGGTGTGTCCGGCGGCGAGT
The DNA here is from genome assembly GCF_008369165.1 of Dietzia sp. ANT_WB102. NCBI lineage: Bacteria > Bacillati > Actinomycetota > Actinomycetes > Mycobacteriales > Dietziaceae > Dietzia > Dietzia sp. ANT_WB102. The sequence continues at coordinate 485,376 of NZ_VOBA01000001.1, read as the reverse complement.
CTGGTCAAGCGGGGGCTGCCTCGTCGTCGTCCTCGATGCCGGCGCAGCCCCCGGTGACGGAGACCGCCTACTCCACGGCGCCGGAACGCGAGACCGTCACCGTCACCCGCGAGGCACCTGCGCCCCGCTCTCCCCGGACGGTGGGTTATCCCGCTGGCGCGGACTCCTCCGGATGGGTCGACAATCGTCAGGCGAGGTGTAATGCCGGTGACCCCGCCGCGATGATCGGTCGCACGACTCAGGCGTCGTTCTCGATCTGCATTAACCCGGACAACGGCCGTTATTACTACCGCGGCTCGTCGGGCGGCGCCGGCGTCGAGGTCGACGACCCCGCCGTCTCCGGTGACTCGGCGGTGGTGACCAACAATGACGTGCTTTACTCGATCGACTCATCGGGGATGCGGATCTATCAGGGCGGTGAGCTCATCTCGAGCCAGCCGATGGCGGTCTTCTGGACGGGGTAGAGGACCGTGCCCCGGCGGCTCCAGCCCCCTTACCGGGGCCCGAGTCTCGCGGCGATTCCGTTCCGAGTCGAGGCGAACGTGAACAGGAAATGCTCGAGCGCGGCCTGGGCATGGCGGGGCAGTAGTGGGGCGACCGGCACCGTGGTCCGCCGCAGGACGTGTCGGCCGTCGAGGATCCACGATGTCTGATCGTCATCGCGGTTGAGCCGCGCCACCTCGAGGGCGGCGTCGGATCGGGAGCGGACACCCCGCACGACCCACGCCCATACGCGGGCGTACGGCTCGTCCTCGGGGAACGAGACGGAAATCTGGTGACCGACGTGGTCAAAGGTGAGGCTGCCGCTCTCGTCGACCACACAGGGTCGTCCGGTGACCCTCTCGATGATCGCCTCGACGCGCTCGCGGGCGTCCTCGTGGTCCTCGACCTCGACCGCCACATCGATGGCGTTCGGGTAATCGGCGGGATCATTGCCGACGGGGACGGAGTCGGAGCGCAGCAGCCGTAGCGCCCCGGTGTGGCGACCGACCGTGCCCTGGCATCGCAGGGTGAGCAGTTGCGGATGAGGCAGCCCGAGCCGGTCGCGGCACGCGGTGACGACCGCCCGGGCGATGGGGACGGGAGCGGTGGGAGTGGTCTGCTCGACCATTTCCTCGACGAGGGGGTGCCCGGCGTGACGAACGGTCACCCACGCGGTCCCGCCCTCCGGCGCGAGCTGGACCACGCACCGTCCGCGCCCACCGCACGCGTCGGACGGAGCGCTGAATTCCATCGCTCCGGATGTCTCCGGCCTCCGGAGGTGTCCGGCGAGCGTGTTCTCGAAATCGGCCCAGGGATCTTCCGCCGGGCGCAGCGAAGCGCTGCCCGGTCCGGAGAGCTGGTCGCGCACTGTGTCACCCCACCGGAGCGAGGGCGGCCACGTCGTCCACGGCCCGGCGGAGCTCCCGCGAGGCAGCACAGTCACCGAGTCGTTCGGCCACGGCGTCGGCGATCGCGCGATAGAACCAGAGCTTCTCCTCCGGCCCCGCGTTGAAGATGGCCCACATGTCGTCGCCCAGCTTGTCGTGTGCGGAAACCATCGAGCGGAGGTTGTGGATCTTGTCGGCGGCCGAGATGAGCAGGCAGTCGGGTGAGTCCTCGGCCAGGCGCGCGAGGTAGCCCTCCTTGCGCACCCGCCACGGCGGGGTCTCCTCGCCGGCGGTCTTCTCCTCCGAGACGCCGCGGACAAGTTCGGCGACCCGCTCGCCGAATTCCGCGGTCATATCCGCGGCCGAGTACACGGACGGGGGTACGTCCTCCAAGACGTCGTGGAGCAGCGCCGCGACCGCCACGTCCTCGTCGTCGGTGAAGTCGGAGACAATCAGCGCCACGGCGACCGGGTGGGCGATGTAGGGCGTCGGGTCGTCCTTGCGGGTCTGACCAGCGTGGCAGCGGGCAGCGACCGCGAGCGCGCGGTCGATGGTGGGGGTCCAGGTAAGCGGCATGGTGCACTCCTCGTGGGGAGAGATACCGGTGTCGGGCGACGCCACCGGATCGAGCGGGGGACGGTGTGTAACCGGCCGTCCCTCCACGCCCTGAGTAGACACCACGTGTACGACACGGCGGAACCGATTGGGGTGGGGTGCGCGTCGTACATCGTGAGGGCGGAAGGTGGCGGTCCGGCGATGGGCCGGAATGACGACGAGGAGGGCTCGTGCCCGACGGGACGATCAGAGCAGATGCTGAGAAGATCGCGAGTGCGGTCTCGGTGTTCCGCACTGCCGGGGATCAGGCGGCAGGTGTGACGTTCCCGCACGTCACAACGGAAGTCGGGGCGGCACTTCTAGGTGGGTCGGCAATCGAGCAGGCCCTGGACCGGGCCTGCGGCGCGGCAGCGGTGTTCGCGGCCCGGAGTTCGGGTCGACTGGGCGGGCTGGCGGAGTTCGCCGCCCAGGCCCACCGGTTCCTCGAGGCGCAGGACGAGGACTTCGCGGCGCTGCTCGGGGCGGTGGCCCGGCGGTGAGCTATACAGTCGGCGAAATTCGTCGTTGGGACGTGTCCGCATTGGCGGGCGCTGGCGGCGAGGTCGGGCGTCAGGGCTCGGTGTCGGAGGGCATCCGGAGGTACCTGGTCGACGGGGCGGCGGCGCTGGATGATGGCTGGGACGGGGAAGCTGCTGACGCCGTCCTCGACACCGTGGAACTTGAGAAGTCGCACGTCAGCAAGCTGGCTGACGGACTCGAGGATCTGGCTGATGCTCTCCGAAGTTCGCAGGCTGCGCTGGGGCCAGCAGTTCAGACAGTAAGAAATCGGATCGCCGATGCCGAGGCAGCCGGACTCGAGGTGAGCGAATCGTCGGTGCGTCCATTGTCGAGTCGCGACGACATCGAGCAATCGACAGTCGATGAGCATGCGGAGGCGATCAGCTCCGCGGTCGACACCGTGCGCTCCCTAGATGAGCACTACGGACGGGAGATCGACCAGATCGCCGCCCGGTTCAACGCCGCGATCCCACCTGAGGTCGACCGGTCGCCGATTCCGGGCCCAGACGACGCTTGGCCGGGCCGCGGCGTGGACGCGATGACGGGGGCCGCGTCACGGGGCTACCCGGACGTCGCTGATGACCTCGATCCACTGACGCGGGGGAGGCACAAGCTCAACCCGGCCCCGGACGACTTCGGCAGAGCCGCGGCACCGGGGTTGCGGGGACTCGGTAGATTCGCCGGGCCGCTCGGCAGCGGGCTCACGGTGTACGACGGCGTGAGAGCCCACGCCGAGGGAGAGACCTCGATTGGTGAAGCAGTATGGGAGACCACTGGTGCGCTGGGTGGCGGGATGCTCGGTGGTGCCGCGGCCGGCGCCGTCGCAGGGTCGATGTTCGGGCCGGTGGGCACGTTCATCGGAGCGGGGATAGGCGCTGCCGTGGGGACCTACCTGGGGCAGAAAGCCGGCGACGCAGTGTATGAAGAGCTATTCGATGAACGTTCGGACGGGTGACATGGCGACGCGGGACGATGACGGACAACGTGAATCACTCGGCAACCGGGAGGGCCCGTACGAACACCCGGCTCTCGATCCCGAGACCGGCTATTGGGCGGGTCGATGGCTCGAGTTCAAGCGACTGTTCGCCCGTTCGTGGAACGACGGGTACACCAAGGAGACCGTCATCCTCTGCGCCATCGTCTGGGCGGTGATGGCGTTCGGGATGACGTTCCTCGGCTGGCGTTGACGCCGTTCCCTAGAACGTCTTGGCGTCGATTACGAACCGGTACCGGACGTCCGAGCTCACGACGCGGTCGTATGCCTCATTGATCTTGTCCGCGGAGATGAGCTCGATGTCGGCCGTGATCCCGTGCTCGGCGCAGAAGTCGAGCATCTCCTGGGTCTCGGGGATCCCCCCGATCATGGACCCGGTCAGGATCCTGCGCCCGGCGGCGACGGACCCAGCCCGTACCGACATCGGCTCGGTCGGGATGCCGATGTTGACCAGCGCCCCGCGCGGCTTGAGCGTGGCGAGGAACCGGTCCAGGGGCAGGCTCGCGGAGACGGTGTTGAGGATGACGTCGAAGGTGCCACGGAGCTCGCGGAGTGTGGCTTTGCCCTCGTCGCCGGCGGTCGCGTAGTGCTCGACGGCGCCGTACCGCAGCGAATCGTCCCGCTTGGAGGTGGTCTGCGACAGGACCGTCACCTCGGCGCCCATCGCGACGGCGAGCTTCACCCCGACGTGTCCGAGCCCGCCCATGCCGATCACCGCGACCTTGCTGCCGGGGCCGACGTTCCATTGCCGCAGCGGCGAGAACATGGTGATCCCCGCGCACAGCAGCGGCGCCGCTGCGGCCGGGTCGAGCCCGTCCGGCACCGACACCACCATGGGCTCCTCGACCACGATGTGGGTCGAGTAGCCGCCGTTCGTCACCGGGCCCTCGGGGTCGCCCTCGGGCAGCGGGGAGCCGTAGGTCGCGACCGACCCGCGCTCACACTCCTGTTCCTGGCCGGCCTGGCAGGAGGCGCACTCGTGGCAGGCGCCGACCAGGCACCCGACGCCCACGCGGTCGCCCACCGCGTGCCGGGTGACCTCGGACCCGATCTCGCGGACGATGCCGATGATCTCGTGCCCGGGCGCCACCGGGTAGGTGGTCTGACCCCACTCGCCGCGCACGTGGTGGATGTCGGAGTGACAGATGCCGGCGTACTCGATCTCGATGAGGACATCGGCCGGGCCGGTGTCTCGTCGCCGGATGGTGGTCTTCTCCAGTGGTGCGTCTGGTGCGGTGGCGGCTACGGCGGCGACGTCCATGTGTGGTCTCCCGTGGGTCGAGTCAGGTGTGGTTGATCGGTTCGGGTGATTCAGGTGCTCGCCACAGTAGTGGTGATCGCGTTGCGCCGTCGTGGGGCGGGAGGGGCGTGCGCCCAGATATGACGAGAAGCCGGTGAACTCATGATGTCCGGAGTGACGTGATCGGCCCACCGCATTAACAGACGGGTGTCCGATCACACATCTATGGTGTGGATCACACCCCTCCTCGTGAAGGAATCTGTACATGGCCGACACCGTCCGCGAACAACTCCGCCGCCACGCCGACTCCGATTCCATCGCGATCCGCTACGGCGACACCTCGATCACCTGGCGCGACTACCTCGCCGGCGCCGAGGCACGGGCCGGCGCCGTCACGGGGATGCTGGACCCCGCGCGCCCGCAACACGTGAGCACGCTGCTGGAGAACACCCCGGAGATGCTCTACGCGTTGGCGGCCGGCGCGGCGGGCGGGTACGTCACCGTCGGCCTCAACGCGACCCGACGTGGGGAGGGGCTGGCCCGCGACATCCGCAAGGCGGAGTGCCAGATCATCCTCACCGACGCCGAACTGAGGCCGCTGCTCGACGGATTAGACCTCGGCCAGGTGAGCGTGATCGACACCGACTCCGACGAGTGGGCGGCGATGGTCGCGTCGTCGACGGCGCCCCAGGAACCGCCGGCGGTCGAGGCCATGGACCCGTTCATGCTCATCTTCACCTCGGGCACCTCGGGTGACCCGAAGGCGGTGCAGGTCGGCAACTTCACCGTGACGATGTCCGGCGAGAACCTCGCGCAGAACTTCACCCTGACCGCGGACGACGTGGTGTACCTGTCGATGCCGCTGTTCCACTCCAACGCCATCATGGGTGGCTTCTCCCCGGCCATTGCGGCCGGCGCGACCATGGCGCTGGCCCGCCGATTCAGCGCGACGCGGTTCGGCGACGACATCCGCCGCTACGGCGTGACGTACATGAACTATGTGGGCAAGCCGCTGGCCTACATCCTCGACACCCCGGCCCGCCCGGACGACGCCGAGACCACCCTGCGTGCCGCGTTCGGCAACGAGGCCGCGGCCAAGGACATCCCGGCGTTCGCCGAGCGGTTCGGTTGCCGCGTGTGGGACGCGTACGGCTCCACCGAGCTGGCGATCATCATCATCCGGACCGAGGAGTCGCCGCTCGAGTCGATCGGGGTGCCATTCCCGGGGGTCGCCGTGTACGACCCCGTGACCGGGGAGGAATGCCCGCGCGCGGAGTACGACGACGACGGCGCCGTGGCCAACCTCGCCGAGTGTGTGGGCGAACTCGTCAACACCGAGGGGGCGGGGTTTTTCGCCGGCTATTACAACGACGACACGTCGACATCCGATCGGATGAGGGACGGGATGTACTGGTCGGGTGACCTCGCCTACCGCGACGCGGACGGTTTCATCTACATGGCCGGCCGCAGCGGGGACTGGCTGCGCGTCGACGGCGAGAACATGGCCACCGGCATCGTCGAGGAGATCATTCTTCGCAACCCGGCGGTCTCCCGGGTCGCCGCCTACGGCCTGCCCGATCCGCGCGGGGTGGGGGATCAGCTCGCCGCGGCGATCGTGCCCCGGCACGACTCCGAGCTGGACCCCGCCGGGTTCGAGCAGTTTCTCGCCTCGCAGGGGGACCTGTCGCCCAAGGCGTGGCCGCGCTGGGTCCGCATCGCCGGGGACCTGCCCACCACGGCGACCAACAAGATCCTCAAGCGCGAGCTCATCAAGCAGGGCGTGGGAGCCGCCGGTGCCGACGCCGCCGGGGACTCCTGGTGGGAGCGCGACGAGCGGGGCACCGCGTACACCGAGCTGGGCCTGGGCGTGGGCGTAGTGGGTGCACTCTGATGGTCTACGTTGTCACGCGGTTCGACTTTCGCGCGCCGGGCGCCGGGCCGGGGGAGCGCCGGGACCGCTACCGCGCGGCCCTCGACATGGCCCGGTACGCGGAGGAGACCGGCCACGACGCCGTCAACCTCTCCGAACACCACGCTTCCGAGGACGGATACCTGCCGTCTCCGCTCATCGCCGCATCGGCGGTCGCTGCCGTGACCAGCAGCGTCTCCATCACGGTGTGGGCCTTGATCGCGCCGCTTTACGACCCGGTCCGCCTCGCCGAGGACATCTCCGTGCTCGACCACCTCGCGTCGGGCCGAGTCAGTTTCACCTTCGGGCTCGGTTACCGCCCGGTGGAGTACGCGCTGCACTCACGCGAGTGGAGAACCCGGGGCGCCCGTCTCGACGACCAGCTGGAGACCATCCTGGCCGCCTGGCGGGGCGAGCCGGTCGGCGATGACCCGGAGGACGGATCACCGCGATCCTCACCCACGCCGCGGCCGTTCTCCGATCCCCACCCCCTCATCTTCCTCGGCGGTGGTGGGGCGGCTGCTCGGCGAGCCGGGCGACTCGGCATGCATTTCCAGCCGCAGGTCGACGATCCCGAGCTCACCGCGCTGTACCGCGCGGAATGCCTTGCGCACGGGCATCGGCCCGGCCTCGTCGTCGAACCCGTTTCCGGCCCCGCGACGGTGTTCTGCGCCGAGGATCCCGACGAGTTCTGGGCTCGGCACGGTCATCACCTCCTCGCCGACGCTCTCGGGTACCGCGCCTGGCAGACTGGCGCCGGCCCCGCCGGCGGCACCCGCAACTCCTTCGTGCATTCCGACGCGCGCACGGTCGACGAGCTGCGCGACGAGGGCGTCTACGTGGTGGCGACCCCTGACGAGCTCGTCAGGCTCGTGCGCGACGGCGACCTGGGCCTCATCACAAACCACCCGCTCTGTGGCGGGATGCCGATCGAGGCGGGCTGGCAGTCGCTTCGGCTGCTCGGTGAGCGGGTCCTGCCCGAGGTTCGGTGAGCGCACTGTCGCACCCGTAGGCTCGGCGGGATGAGTAACGTGACCACCCGTGACACCGCCCGCAGAGGCACCTTCGGCCGAGCAGCCCGTTATTGGGCGATGCCCGCCGCCCTCGGCGCGATGGGGACGCTGCATTTTGTCCAACCCCGGCCGTTCGATGGGCTCATCCCGCCGGAACTGCCGGGCAGTCGACGCGCGTGGACCTACGGCTCGGGGGTCGTGGAGCTAGCGGTCGCCGGGCTCCTGGCCTGTCCCAGCACCCGCAAGGTGGGCGGTGCGGCCGCGACCGCGCTGTTCATCGGCGTCTTCCCGGGGAATCTGCAGATGGTTCGCGCATGGCGGCGCAAGCCCGTGTGGCCGTACCAGGTGATCGCCTGGGGCAGGCTCCCGCTCCAGGTGCCGATGATCCTCGCCGCCGACAGCATTCGCCGCGGCGCCTGAAAGCTCGCGGGTTAGACCTCGACCAGGCGGGCCAGCGCGTCGCGCTTGACCTCGGCCGGCGCGAACGAGGACTCGATTGACGCCCGCGCCACCTCGACGAGCACGGCCGCCGAGACGCCCATCCGCTCGTGGGCGTGGACGTACTCGTTGACCACGTCCACGCCGAACAGCAACGGGTCGTCGGCGCCGAGTGAGCAGCGCACCCCGACCTCGAGCAGGTCGGGAAGGGGATGCGCCTCCAGGGACGGGTATACGTCCAGTACGACGTTCGAGGTGGGGCAGACGTCCAGGCAGATTCCGCGCTCGGCAAGCAGGTCCAGAACCCGTGGGTCCTCGACCGCGCGGACGCCGTGCTGGATCCGGTCGACGCCCAGTTCGATCGCGGACCGCACCTCGTCGGGCCCAGCCAGTTCACCGGCGTGGGGCACCACTCCGAGACCGGCGTCGCGGGCGATCGCGAACGCCTTCGCGGCCGCTGCCACCGGACTGTCCCGTTCGTCGGCGACCAGACCCACCGCCACCACCCCGCGGTCGGCGAACCGCGCGGCCAGCCGGGCGGCGTCGAGCGCGTGGTCGGGCCCGGCGCCGCGGTCGATACTGACGATGGCACCGGTCCACACCCCGTGACGGCGCCCGGCGTCGGCGGCCGCCGGCAGTATGAACTCGAGCGCCTCCTCGGCGGACCCGAACGCCACGGACTTCTCGGGGATCGAGGCGAACTCCAGCGCCACGACGCCCTGCGCGGCGGCGTCGGCGATCACCTCGTCCAGCAGTCGCTCGACGCGCGCCGGGGTGCGCAGCAGGCCGATGAGCAGTCCGTATGCGTCGAGGAAGGCCGTGAAATCTACGTAGTCGACGAGCGGAGGCACCTCGATTCCGTCCTCCATGCACCACTGTCGCAGTGTCGCCTCGCGCATTGCCGCCTCAAGGTGCACGTGCAGGTGCGCCTTGGGAAGCCCGGCGAATTGCCGGTAGGCGTCGGCACGCCGGGCCGCCCCGATGTCGCCGCTGATCATTCCTCGGCCTTGACCTCGCGGGCGTTGTCGGCGACGTGCTGGTGCGTGATGGGATCGCTGCCGTCCCAGGCCGTGACGTTCTTGGCCTGCGGTAGATCATCACTGTGGAACACCGGGTTGTGCCCCTGGGCCTTCTGCTGCAGGTAGTGCCCGAGCAACGCCACGGCGAGTCCGCCGAGCGGGATGATCGCGATGAGGTTGATGGTGGCCATGAAGCCCATGAACAGGTCCGCAAGCCCCCACACGAGGTCCACGGAGCCGAGCGCGCCGCCGACTACCGCGACCAGCACGAGGGCGCGGAACACGTTGATCGATTTGGGGCTCTCGCGGAGGAAGTTGATGTTCGCCTCGCCGTAGTACGAGTTGCCGAGGATCGAGGAGAAGGCCAGGAAGAAGATGACCACCATGAGGAACGGCACGCCCCAGTCGCCCACCTGCGAGGCAAGCGAGTCCTGGGTGAGGGTAATGCCCTCCCTTTCTCCGCCGAACTCAGGATTGGACAGCAGGATGATGAATGCGGTGGCCGAGCACACGACGAGGGTGTCGAAGTAGACGCCGAGCGCTTGGACTAGGCCCTGCTTGACGGGGTGGGAGACCGAGGCGGTGGCGGCGGCGTTGGGGACGGAACCCATGCCGGCCTCGTTGGAGAACAGTCCGCGGCGCATGCCCTGCATGATCGCGGCGCCGATCGCCGCTCCCGCGACCTCGCGGAAGCCGAGGGCGTGGCCGATGATGAGGGAGATCATCTCCGGCACCTCGGTGATGTTGATGGCCACGACGATGAGAGCGACGACGACGTATGCGGCGGCCATGACCGGGACGAGGATCTCGGTGACCGCGGACAGGCGTCGAATGCCGCCGAAGATGACGAGGCCCGTCACGATCGCGAGCCCCACGCCGATCGCGAGTCCCGCGCCGGTGCCCTGGAGGTCGAACTGATTGCGCACGGATTGGGAGATGGAATTGGCCTGGACTGCGTTGAACACGAAGCCGTAGGTCACGGTGATGATCACGGCGAAGGCCACGGCCATCTTCTTCCATCCGAGGCCGTCGCGGATGTAGTAGGCGGGGCCGCCAATGTAAGAGTCCTTGCCCCTGACCTTGTATAGCTGCGCGAGGGTGGACTCGACGAACGCGGTGGCTCCGCCGATGATCGCGATGAGCCACATCCAGAACACCGCCCCCGGCCCGCCGACGGTGATGGCGATCGCCACCCCAGCGATGTTCCCCGTGCCCACCCTGGACGCGGCGGAGATGGTGAACGCCCGGAAGGCGGAGATGCCTTTCTTGTCCGGCTCGATGTCGGACGGCTTCTCCACGATCGTCCGCAGCATCTCCGGAAACATCCGGACCTGGACGATCAGGGTCGTGATGGAGAAGTACAGGCCGGCTATGAGAAGCAGTGCGATGACGCCGTACCAGTAGACGTCATTGACACTGGCGACGAGTTCGGTGAGTTGGGTCACGTGTCGACAGTAGTAATGGATGCGCGGGCATGCCACCAAAGCTCCTAGGGTGGGGGTGTGACGGATACGAGATCGAGTGGCGCTCAGGGCGCGGCGCAGGCGGATGTGCGGTCGGCGGAGCTGGTGCCGACCGCGCCGGACGTCGCCCTGCTGTTCGAGGGCGGTGGGATGCGGGCGGTGCACACTGCCGGTGTCGTGGAGACCTTGATCGAGGCGGGCATCCACACCGGTCTGGTCGCCGGGATCTCGGCGGGCGCGTCCCACCTCGCTAACTATGTTTCTCGCGACGCCGTGCGGGCGCGGAAGAGCTTTGTGGAGATGGCGGGGGATCCGAACTTCGGCGACTGGCGCAGTTTTGCTCGCGGCAAGGGGCTTTTCAACGCCGAGTACATCTACGAGCAGGCCGGACTCCCGGACCAGGTGCTTCCATATGACTTCGAGACGTTTGACGCCAGCGGTACCGCTGCGCGGATCGGAACGTTCCGGTGTTCGGACGGCGAGACCGTCTTCTGGACGGAGGATGATGTCGCCTCGATGGGCGACCTCATGCGGATGGTGCGGTCGTCGTCGACGATGCCGGTGTGGATGCCGCCCGTGTTGATCGACGGCGAGTACTACGTGGACGGGGCCCTGGGCCGTGACGGGGGGATCCCGCTGTCGGCGGCTCGTGAGGCGGGATTCGAGAAGTTTCTCGTAGTGCTGACCCAGCCTGAGGGGTACCGGAAGATCCCGCCCCGTCGCCTTACCCCGTTCTATCGTTCCTACTTCCGCCGTTTTCCTGCGGTGGGGGAGGCACTCCAGCACCGGTGGGCGCTCTACAACGAGACTCTCGACGAGATCGAGGCGTTGGAGCAGTCGGGGGATGCGTTGGTCTTCCGGCCGGAGCGGGTGATGATCAGGAGTTACGAGCGGCGGGTCGACCGGCTCGCCGAGGCGTATGTCCTGGGGCGCGAGCAGGCCCGGCGCGAAGTCGACACCTGGCTGGACTTCTGCGGGCTCTGACCTTGGCTAGGCGCGAAGCACCGCGGTCGCCTGGAGTGCGCGACCGCGGCGTTCCGTGTAGTCGAGTCGGATCAGGAGCCGAAGAGCGCTGCGCCACCGCTCAGGGTTCCGAGAATGTATGCCGGGAGCCTCAACAGGCCGTCGATTGCGGCTGAGCCGAAGGGGCCGGGTGCAAGATTGGCCGATCCGATTGCTAAGCCTTCCCAGAAGTCAGAGAACATAGTGAGTTCCTTTCGACAGTGCTGGCCACACGCTGTGACCTACGTCTCACAAGCTACGGCGGGGGGCTGGGATTTACTACCGCAGGCCAACTTCGAGAGGTCACTTAAGCCATTTACTAAGCCATTCTCTGCAGATTCGTCCGTTGGTGAAAAGCCACCAATTTGTGAGTTTTCCCGTCTCCGCGCGTGAGGTGACGCCGTCGGGCGGCTGCGGCGTGAATGGCGAGCGGTGCAATCGGCAGTCGTCAAATCGAACCGTGTGGTTGCCCGGTTTTGACCCTTGCCTGCTCGAATGTGTGTGCGTAATGTAGAACACAAGTTCGATACTGATTCGCCACCGAGAGGTGAAGGGGTGGGGGCGCATGGGCGGCAACGCAGACCGCGCGGCAGGGGGCCCGCCTTCGTCCGGTGACGGCGCCGACTCCTCGTCGCCCAGTTTGTTGGCCGGGGTGCGTGCGGGGTGGATGGCGGAGAATCGGGCGGCGGCGCAGCGGTTGGTGGCCTGTTACGAGTTGTTTCGTCAGTGTCAGCGTCAGGAGGAGTCCGGGGTGGGGGCGGGTGAGTGTCGGCCCGGGCATGCGGTGGTCGATCCGGTCGAGGTGGCGGTCGGGTATGTGGTGGCGGTGATGGCGGTCTCGACTAGGCGGGCCGAGGCGATGATCACCTTCGCGTTCGATCTGCATACCCGGTATCCGGCGGTGCTGGCCGCGCTGTCGGCGGGGCGGCTCGATCAGCGTGCCGCGCAGGTGTTGGCCTCGCAGATGGCCACCGTCCACGTCGACGTGCTGGAGTTGGTGCAGCAGCAGGTCGTGGAGGATTACCTCGCCGCGATCGAGGGCGGGATCCGGTTGGGGGAGAAAGCGGTCCGCGGCAACGTTGATGCGATCATCGCCCGCTACGACGCCGACGGTCTGCGCCTGCGCCGCCGGGAGGCCGCGCGCACCCGGGGCGTGCGGTTCCACAAAGGCATCGACGGGATGTCGAGTGTGTCGGCGACACTGGCCACCGAAGAGGCCGCCGTGCTGGCCGAGGCGCTGGACCACCGCGTGGCCGACCACAAGTACGCCGACGCCCAAGCCCGGGCCAACACCGCCGCCAACGTTGATGCGGCCACCGCCGGCGACGACGGCGCCGCCCGCGACAAGGACGAGGACTATTCCCTGGCCGAGCGTCGCGCGGATGCGCTGATGTCCCTGCTCTGTGGCGATACCGGCCTCACCGGTCCCCCCAGTGCTGCCGGTCGACCCGGCGCCGGCGGTGCTGCTGGTGTGGGATTGGTGCCGTTGCGGCCGCAGGTCACCGTCATCGCCACCGGCAATGATGCCCGCGATGAGGGTGGGGTGCGGGTGGAGTTCACCCGCACCGGTCAGGCCGCCCTGCAGGCGTTGCTGGACCTGCTCGCCGCCAGCGACGGCGCCAGCCTCGAGCGCCTCGATCCCGGTATCGGCGCCGCCGACGATGCCCGGGCCGCCCTGACCTACCGGCCCGGCGCCGCGCTGGCCCGCCGGATCCGGTTGCGCGATGGCACCTGCCGCCATCCCGGCTGCGCGGTGCCGGCCGACCACTGCGACCTCGACCATGCCGCCCCGTTCAACCACGCCGACCCCGACCGTGGTGGTCACACCGTCGAAGGCAACCTGGTGTGCCTGTGCCGGCGCCATCACCGGTTCAAAACATTCTCCGACTGGAGCTACACCCTCGCGCCCGACGGCACCCTGCACGTGACCACCCCGGACGGCTCCACCATGCGCACCCGCCCCTGCGGGCCGCTGGCGCAGTACCGGCGCGAGCAGGCCGATGCCGAGACCCAGGCATGGCAACGCCAACAACCCCGCAACCCCGACCCCACCGACACCGACCCCACCGACGCCGAGCCGACCTTCTGGTCCCGCCGCGCCACCCGCCACCGCACCGAACGCGCCCGCACCGAACACGCCCGCACCGCACCCGCGCCCACTTCAGGCACGAGCAACAACGACCCCGCAGCCAACCAGACCAGCCCCAACACCGTCAGTCGCTGGTGGGCCCGCAACACACCCCACCACAGCGAAATAGAAAAGGGCATCCGAACCCTCCTCCACGACCACCTCGACGAACTCATCGACCCACCACCGTTCTAGGTTGACTGGCGGTCTGACGGTCGGCCTGTGGCCGCGATGGGCTCAGCTGCGAGCATTAGGAGACCCTGTGTAGACAGACCAGTCTGTACGAACTATCGTCTGCGGCATGACCGACACGGCAGCCGCCCCCAGTCCCGCCCGCCCCGTGCGCGCACCCAAGCCCAAGGGCCAGTGGAAGATTGACGGCAAGCTCGAGCTGAATCACAACGAGGTGTTCAAGGCCGAGGACGACGCGCTAAACGTCAAGCAGCGCATCATCGACGTCTATTCTCGCGAGGGCTTCGCATCGATCCCAGCCGACGATCTCAGTGGACGGTTCCGCTGGATGGGCCTGTATACCCAGCGTAAGCAGGGAATTGATGGCGCTCGTACCTCGAAGCTCGAGGCCGACGAGTTGCAGGACGAGTACTTTATGATGCGCGTACGGATCGACGGTGGCGCGTTGAGCACCGAGCAGCTGCGAGTGGTGGCCGGGGTGTCGACCGAATTCGCCCGCAACTCGGCCGACGTCTCTGACCGGCAGAACATCCAGTACCACTGGATCCGGATCGAGGACGTCCCGGAGATCTGGCGACGTTTTGACGAGGTCGGGCTGACCACGATGGAGGCGTGCGGCGACTGCCCGCGAGTCGTCCTGGGAAGCCCCGTCGCGGGCATCTCGGCCGACGAGATCGTGGACCCGAGCCCCGCGATCGCCGAGATCAAGGACAGGTACATCGGCAGCCCCGAGTTCTCCAACCTGCCGCGCAAGTACAAGACCGCGTTCACCGGGCATCCGAGCCTGGATGTGGTGCACGAGATCAACGACATCGCGTTCGTCGGCGTCGTCCACCCCGAACTCGGCGCAGGATACGACCTGTGGGTCGGCGGCGGACTGTCCACGAACCCCCATCTGGCGTTGCGTCTCGGCACCTTCGTCCGCCCCGACGAGGCTGTCCATGTCTGGCACGGCGTGACGAGCCTCTTCCGCGACTACGGTTATCGCGCCCAGCGCACCCGCAACCGCCTCAAGTTCCTCGTCAAGGACTGGGGCGTGGAGAAGTTCCGCCAGGTCCTGCAGGACGAGTATCTGGGACGCGAACTGCCGGATGGCCCGGCGCCCGCCAAGGCCACAAAGCCCGGAGACCACATCGGCGTCTTCGAGCAGAAGGACGGCCGATACTACGTGGGCGCCACCACGACAGTCGGCCGGGCCGGCGGAGACGTGCTGGCCAAGGTCGCCGATCTCGCCGAGGCCGCCGGCTCGCAGCGCATCCGCTTCACCCCCCACCAGGGCGTCCTCGTGCTCGACGTCGAAGAGGACCGGGTCGACGCGCTGGTCGAGGGCCTCGCCGCGGTCGGACTTCATGCCAAGCCGAGCTCCTTCCGCCGCTGGACCATGGCATGCACCGGGATCGAGTACTGCAAGCTCGCCTTTGTCGACACCAAGGACTCGGCCGCCTCGCTAGTCGACGAGCTGGAAAAGCGATTCGCCGACGACGCTCCGCTCGACACCCCCGTGTCGATCCACCTCAACGGTTGCCCCAACAGCTGCGCTCGGATCCAGACTGCCGACATCGGACTCAAGGGTCAGCTGCTCGACGGCGACACCCCCGGCTTCCAGGTCCACCTGGGCGGCGGGCTCGCGTCGACACACCGCGATGAAGGCGGCCTGGGTCGGACGGTCCGAGGACTGCGCGTGCCCACCGCGGAACTCGCCGACTACGTCGAGCGAGTGATCCGCCGCTACGTCGACGACCGCAGCGCCGGCGAGACTTTCGCAGCGTGGGCTCACCGAGCAGACGAGGAGGTGCTCGTGTGACCGCCATCGGACTCGAATTGCTGCCGCGCAGCACCGTCCTGACCCCCGGCCCCGGCCGGCGCCGCACCACCGAAGAGCTCAAGGCCATCGCTGAGGAAGCGGGACGTCGCTTCGATGACCGTGGCCTCTACGGCAATCACTCCGAGATCGATCCGGCCGAGGTCCTGGCCTGGGCCGGGGAGACCTTCGGCGA
Organism: Dietzia sp. ANT_WB102; assembly: GCF_008369165.1. Classification (NCBI taxonomy): domain Bacteria; kingdom Bacillati; phylum Actinomycetota; class Actinomycetes; order Mycobacteriales; family Dietziaceae; genus Dietzia; species Dietzia sp. ANT_WB102. Next base: position 469,498 of record NZ_VOBA01000001.1, on the reverse strand, counting down.
CGCACTCGCGGTGGCCTGCTCCATGGCCAACACGGTCGTGCCCGAGATGACCGCACCCCACGCCCCCGGCGTGGACGTGCTGTTCCTGGACACCAGCTACCACTTCTCCGAGACCGTCGGGGTCCGTGACGCACTCGCGGCGACGCCCGGCCTCAACGTCGTGGACGTGCGCAGCCCGGCAAGCCGCTCCGAGCATGAGGCCGCCCTCGGCCCGCGCCCCTACGACACCGACCCCGAGCTGTGCTGCCGCCTCCGCAAAGTGGAGCCGCTCGACGCCGCCCTGTCCGGGTACGAGGCGTGGATCACCGGCCTGCGCCGTGTGGACACCGACCACCGGGCGGGCGCGGCCATGGTCGAGTGGGACGAGAAGCACGCCATGGTCAAGATCAATCCGCTGGTCGCGTGGACACTCCAGCGCGTCCACGACTACGCGGCCGAGCACGGCTGCCTGCTCAACCCACTGCTTGACGACGGCTACCCGTCGATCGGCTGCGAGCCCTGCACGCGCCGCGTGGAGGCCGGGGCGGACCCGCGCTCGGGTCGCTGGGCGGGCTCGTCCAAGACCGAGTGCGGAATCCACTTGTGACCGCCGCACTCTCGGCGGCGTCCGCCGGCCCCGCTCCGGCCCCCGCGCTGGACGGGCTTCCGCTCACCGTGGGGCTGGCGGGCCGCGAGGTACTGCTCGTCGGGGCCGGGCCAGTCTCGGCCCGCCGGGCGGTGACCTTTCTCGAGGCCGGTGCGAACCTGCGTGTCGTGGCGCCGCACGTCGACCCGGCCATGGCCGATCTTGCTGAGCGGGCCGGCGATCGGCTCGTCGTCGTGGTCAGGCCGTTCACCACCGCGGACTTGGACACTCCCTGGATGGTGCACGTCGCCACCGGCGACCGCCGGGTTGACGCGCAGGTAGCCGCGCTGTGCGACGAACGCCGGATCTGGTGCGTCACGGCCGGGGACTCCGCTCTGGGCTCCGTGCGGGTGCCCGCGCGCACGGCGGTGGCGACCCCCGCCGGCCTGGTGCGCATCGCCGTCGACTCGGGCGACCCCCGGCGGTCCGTGCGCGTCGGGCGGCACGTGGCACGTTCGCTGGCCACCGCTCCCGCGGGCCTGCGCGCGCGGCGTCGGCCGGCCACCGGGTGGGTGGCGTTGGTGGGGGGCACCGGTGACGGTGACCTGCTCACCGTGCGTGCGCGACGACTCGTCCACGCCGCGGACGTCCTGGTCGTGGACGGTGCGGCCGATCGCGGGCTCGTGGCTGAGCTCGACGACGACGTCGAGGTGCTCGAGACCGGACCCGACCTGCCCGCCGCTCGCGTAGCCGAACTGGTGGCAGCGCGATTCGCCGCGGGGCTCGGGGTCGTGCGTATCGCGGCGGCGGCCTCCCTGGCTGCGCGGGCCCGCGAACTCGAGGCTGTCGGGGTGGAGTTCGACGTCGTTCCCGGGGTGGTCTGACCGGCGGCTGGCTCCTCGCCCGGATCAGGTGGCCCTATCCGCTATCCGGTTCCACGCGTCCAGGCGTCGGTGAGAGCGTGCTCGATACCGTCCCGGACCGCGTGCCGCACTTCGTCGATCGTGGGCGGGGGCCCGGAGTCCCACAGCACGGGAGTCCCGACGGCGGCGACGGCGTGACGCGGCGGGAGTGTGGCGCGCTCGCGCCCGTGATAGACGAGCCCCACCGGCAGGACCGCCACCCTGGCTCCCGCCTCCCGGGCGCCGCTGACCATCATCCCGATCCCCTTCTTCACGGAGTCGAGTCGCAGGGTGCGCAGATCGTCGGCGGAGGAATTGGTGCCCTCGACGAAGGTCAACACCACGCCGCCGTCGACGAGTCGGTTCACGCACACGTCGATGAGGCGGGCGGCTGCAGCATCGTGAATCTCCGAGGCCGTGCCCTGGTAGTTCTTCGCGCGGAAGACCGGCACGGTGCCCGTGTACTCAAATACCGGCCGGAGGGGGCCGCGGAAGAGCGGATCCTTGGTCAGGCCCATGCCGCCGGAGAGGAACCGGACCCGCTTGTCGAACAGTACCGACGCCAGCACCGTCGGATCATGCGCGGACGGGTGATTGGCCCCCACAACGATCCCGACTCCGTCATCGTGGAGCCGGTGCAACTCGGTGACGATCTCGGGCGAGATCCGCAGCCGGGGCCGATAGATCGCGTCGACCAGGGTGAGCAGCGGATTGGTGAAGCCGTCCCGTCGCCGTCCGGCCCCGTAGAAGTCGTACACGGCCTCCCAGTTGGCGACGGTCACCTCAGGGCGCCCTCCCGATATGTTCATCCGCCCTGTGTTCATGCACCAAGTGTCGCCGAGCGGATGCCTGACCGCACGCGGATTGCGGCATGCTCGGAAGGGTGAGCACACTCGGGATGTCGCGGAGTCGGACCACCACGCAGAACCCCCGCCTACTGATGGTTGCGCACGGCACCCGGTCCGCCACCGGCCGCCGGGTCCTGGGACGGGTCCTACTCGAGGCGCGCAAGCAACTGCCAGAGGTGGACTGCCGGCTCGCCTGGGTGGACGTGCAGTCGCCCGGTCCGGCCCGCGTCCTCGCGGACGGCGCACCGACGGTCGTGGTCCCGGCTTTCCTCGCGCGCGGGTTCCACGTCATTCACGACGTCGGGCAGGCCTGCCGAGACGCCCCCGGGCCGGTCGCACAGACGCCGCACCTGGGCGCCGCACCGGAGGTCGTGCGGGCGCTGATGCAGCGGCTCGCCGAGTCCGGCGCGGTGGGTGCATTCGGCGCCGATGCCGTGGTGCTGGGCGCCGCGGGGAGTAAGGACGAGTCGTCGCTCGCGGAGACCAGGACACTGGCCGAGGAACTCTCCGCCCTGCTCAGCGTGCCGGTGACCTCGGGTTTCGCATCCGCCGCGAGCCCGACCGTCGCCGAGGCGGTCGAGCGGTTCCGCGCGGACGGGCGGCGGCGAATAGCGGTGGCGACCCACCTGCTCGCCCCGGGATTCTTCGCGGACCGGATGGCGGCGGCGGGCGGAGATATCACCTCGCCTCCGCTCGGCGCGCACCCGGAAATCGTTGATCTGGTTGTTCGCAGATATCGCGAGAATTCCCGTTCAATCGTTTATTGACACCTGTGAGACATATCGAAAGGTCAGCAGCGGAAACATTCACGAGAGCTTTTCAGCTATATATGTATGTGCATATGTCGAGTTGTTTGTGCATAATGACTACCACTAGCGAAATGGGTCGGTCTAGGGAGAAGAAAACATGGCTCAACAGTTCCAGGTGCAGTACATCGACGACCTTGACGGAACGGATCTGGGAAGCGTAGCCAATACGATTTCGTTCGCGTTTGACGGCAAGGAATACACGATCGACCTCAGCGATGAGAATGCTGAGAAGTTCCGCGAGGTGATGGCGCCTTACGTCGAGAACGGTCATCGGGTGTCCAGCAGCAAGGCAAAACCCGCACGTCGGGCGTCGGCCCGGTCGTCGTCGCCCTCGGGTGATACCAAGGCGATTCGCGAATGGGCCCGTAACAATGGCTACGAGGTCTCCGACCGCGGCCGAATTCCGGGCGACATCATGGACGCCTACGCTGCTGCCAACTGAGGTCGGCGTGTACTGGGCGCGGCGTGTACTGAGAGCAGCGGAGTAGAGCTCAGGAGAACCGCGCGCTGAAAGGCCCGCATTCCCGGCCAGGGGATGCGGGCCTTTCCTATTGCCGGGAGTCCGGGTGCGGACGCAGCCGCCCCGGTTCAGAGCCGATCGATGGGCTCGTCCAGGTGAGGCAGGATTCCCGCGACGAGCCCCGCGCGGATTCCTGCGTAGTTCGTGCCGCGCAGGGGGGCCAGTTCTGCCGCAATCGTCACGGCCCGGTCAACCACCGTGTCGGCGTCAGCGGCCTCGTGCACGATCCCGGCGGATACCGCGTCGGCGGCGGTGTACCGGCGGGACGTGAGCATCGCAGTGGCCGCCACCGGGGCACTGAGCCGACCGGTGATGAGCGCGTTCATCCCTGCCGGGAACGGCATCCCCAGCTTCGCCTCGGGCAGGTTCCAGAAGCCGCGGTCCGCGCGCATCAGACGGTGGTCATGGCTCACTGCGAGCATCGCCCCGGCGCCGAATGCGTGCCCGTTGACCGCGGCGACCGTCGGCAGATCGAGCCGCAGCACGCGGGCGAGGACCCGCTGAACGCGGGAGACGTACGCCGGCAGCCCCTCGGGATCCGAACCGACGATCCCCAGATCGAGTCCGTTGGAGTAGAACTTCCCAGCCCCCGTGGTGACGAGCGCAGCCGGCCCCTCGGCCGCCTCGACCTCGTCGAGCGCGGCGCCGAGCGCGTCGAGGAACTCGGGCGAGAAGGTGTTGTCGGGCGCCTCGGCCGGATCCTCCGGGTCGGAGAAGCGGAGGACGAAGACGGACTCGTGGCGGCTCAGGGAGGGCAGGTTCTGTGACGTCATGGGTTCACAGTAACCGCGGAGAGTCGCGGTGTTCACCCGCCCGGAACACCGTCACAGGAGATGGGACACCGTTACCACGGCGTGTGCAGTGCACCGCGCCGGTGCGGGTCCGAAGGCGTCATTGCGGGGTCGCGACGTCGGTATCACGGTGTCTGCCACGACACGCCACGCCGCTATGACGCTGATGTCGTCGTCGACGTCGTACCCTGCCGGGGTGACCCCAACCTCGCCGCGCGCGGCCACCCGCGCCCCTCACCACGCCCAGTACGACGAGACGCTGCGCCGGGGGATCCTCGACGAGGCCACGCGACGGCTCCGGGACGCGGCACCGGAGACGCTGGGCCTGCGGCCGCTCGCGGCCTCCCAGGGCACGTCCACGACAGCCATCTACACGATGTTCGGCGGCAAGACCGGACTCCTCGCGGCCGTCGCGGTCGAGGCCGACCAGCAGCTCGCCGCGGCGCTGCGCGACTCCCTTCGCTACGACAGCGTCGAGAGTGATATGCGGTCACTGTGCCGGACGTACCGGCGGTGGGCGCTGGAGAACGAGGGGCTGTACGGGCTGGTCGTGGGGGAGCCCGTCCGTACGCCGCGGGCCGGTACCGTCGACGCGCTGTGGCGGGAACCGCTGCTCGAGGTGGTCGACGCAGCTGTGGACGAGGGCGTGTTCCGGTCCGGCGACGTGCACGAGACCGCCACGACAATCTGGGCGTCGTTGCACGGGGTGGTGTCGCTGGAGTTGAGCGTGTGGCGATCCTCGCCCAGCGCCGAGCAATACTTCGAGACGCAGCTCGCGGCGATTCTGCGGTCGTGGGCGGCCGGGTCGGCGGGCGGCGCCGCGCGGCACGGTGCCACTGGCACGGACGGGGTGGCCCGATGAGCGAACGCGCCTTCTTCACCGTCGACGACACCGGGGCCTACGTCCCCACCATCTTCGCGCGCAGCGCCTGGTCAGACAGCATGGTCAACGGCCCGGCCGTGGTGGCGGCGGCCGCACGGGCTCTCGAGGCCGAGCACGGCGCAGAGGGTTTCCAACCCGCCCGCCTCACGGTGGACCTGTTCGCCCCGGTGCGCAACGAACCGCTGGTGGCGCACACCGAGGAAGTCCGCGCCGGGAACCGCATCCGGGTGGCCGACGTCCAGCTGAGCCAGGGTGGGAAGGCGGTCGCCCGGGCGACCCTCGTGCAGTTACGCCGCGGCGAGCAGCCACCAGGCCGGATCTGGCGGTCGGGCCGGCGAGTTCATCCGCCGGCGGGGGCCGGCACCTCGGCGGATGGGCCCGGGTCCAACGTCCACTTCGGTAGCGGTGACGACCCGGACTCGTGGGACCGGGAGATGGGCCTACACCAGAACGACCAGCGCAAACGGTTCTGGCAGCAACCCCTCGACGTGATCGTGGGCGAGAGCTCGACGCCGTTCCAGCGCGCAGCGACGCTGGCGGAGTCCACGAGCCTCATGGCGCACTGGGGCGACGAGGGGATCGGCTTCATCAACGCAGACCTCACCGTCGCGCTGGCCCGACTGCCCCAGTCGCGTGACCTGGGTATCGAAGCCGACGAGCACATCAGCGTGGACGGCGTCGCCGTCGGCACCGCCTCGCTGTTCGACCGCGAGGGCGTGTTCGCGACCGGCACCGTGGTGGCCGTCTCCAACGCCGGGCGCCAGATCGACTTCACCCGGCGCGGCCCGGGCGGGGACTCCCAGAAGGCCACCCGCGTATGACCGCCCGGCTCGGCCACGCCAGAATGCTCGACGCCCTCGAGGCGCAGGTCGGGCTGGTGCGGTTCGCGCTGGGCGGGGGCGCGGACCTCACCGCCCCGGTGACCTCGTGCCCGGGCTGGACCATCCGCGACCTGGTGGTCCACCTCGGCACCGTCAACTGGTGGAGCGGGGCCACCGTCCGCGAGGCCACGCCCGACGAGCGGACCCGCGGGATGAGTGCGGTGACACGGTCCGCGCCACCCGCGTCCGAGGGCATCGCCGCACTCACCGACTGGTACGCGGGTCTCGCTGCCGAGATGCTCGGGACGTTCACCGACACCGACCCCGGCGATCCCGCCTGGACCTTCTCCGGCCCGGGCCGCGCCGACTTTTGGCTGCGGCGCCAGCTGCACGAGACCCTGGTCCACCGCTGGGACATCGAGAACTCCCTCCACGGTCCCGCCGCGACCACGCCGGTGTCGGAGGACGTCGCGGTCGACACCGTCGACGAGTTCTGCACCGTCATGCGCCCGCACATGGCAGACCACGTGCCGCCGCTCGCGGTGACGATCCGCCTGCGCGGCATCCCCCATGCCCCGGAGGGATCGGCTGCGGTCGGTCTCGCCGCCGGCGCCGAGCCGGTTGGCGCGACAGCCCTCGGCGGGCTGGAATGGCAGCTTCCCGGTTCGGACGGGACCGATGGGGTCGAGGTTGCAGGACCTCCGGAGACACTTGCCCTGCTGCTGTGGGGCCGCGTCGGCACCGACGCCGCGGGCCTGGAGATCACCGGCGACCGCGATGGGCTCGTCGCCGCACTGGAGGCCGGACTGTCGACGTGAGGTTCCCCGCCGCCGTCGCCCTGGTCGCCCTCGGTGGGGCCGCCGGGACCTACGCGCGCGTCGTGGTGTCCCTGGTCGTCCCCGATCCGGCGCTCGCCTCGACCCTGGCCGTCAACATTGTGGGGGCGTTCGCGCTCGGGTACCTGTCGACTCGGCTCGCCGATGGTGGAAACGGTTCTGGTAGACGACGACGAGGGCTGCGACTGCTGTTCGGCACCGGATTCTGCGGCGGGTTCACCACCTACTCGCTCATCGCGCTGCAGGCCGCCACGCTCCTGCAGCAAGGCGAAGTCCCCGTCGCGGTTGCGTACGGTGCCATCACGCTGGCAGCGGGCGCCGTGGCCACGCTGCTCGGGATCGTGCTGGCGTCCCGGCGGCGACCGAGCGGGGTGCGGGCGGTCGCGCGATCATGACCTTCGCACCCGTGGGTTGGGATGACGTCCTGCTGGCCGGGTGGATCGCACTCGGGGGCGGCGCCGGCGCGGCGCTGCGGTACGCGGTGGACGTGGCGGTGTCGTCGCGCTGGCGGCGCACGTTCCCCCTGGCGACGTTCCTCATCAACGTGTCGGGCTCCCTTGCCCTCGCGCTGCTCATCGGGTGGGTGTACGCGGGCGGCGAGGCCGAGGGGCAGTCGCTGCCCGTCACCATGATCGGCACCGGCCTCCTCGGCGGCTACACAACCTTCTCCACCGCCAGCTATGACACCCTGCGCCTGTCCCGGGACGGGCGGGTCGGCATGGCACTGGCCTATGCGGTGGGCACGATGGTCTCTACGGTTGCCGTCGCCACTGTGGGCTTGTGGCTCGGCGCGTGGTGGGCCACGGTGGGGTGATGGGACACCGGATGTTCGTTGCGGTGATACCGCCGGAGAACGTACGCGAGGAGATGGAGCGGTTCCTCGAGCCGCGACCTGGTCTGGCGTGGACCAACCCCGCCCAGTGGCACCTCACGCTGACGTTTTGCCCCGATGTGGACGACTGGCGCATTGACGAGCTGACCGAGCGGCTGGAGGCGGTCGCCCGCAAGCACGAACCGTTCGGGCTGCGACTCGCCGGTGCCGGGGCGTTCCCGTCGGTCGAGCGGGCCAAGGTGCTGTGGGCGGGGGTCGACCAGTCTGACCAGCGGCCACTCAACGCCCTCGCCGCGGGCGCACGGTCTGCCGCGAATGCCTCGGGCTGCGTCCCGGACGGTGCCCGGTTTCGTCCGCATCTCACCCTCGCCCGATTGTCCGGCCGTGACGACGCCACCGCATGGCTGCGGGTGCTCGACACGTTCTCGAGCAGCAACTGGGAGGTCTCTGAGATCGCGCTCGTCGACTCGTTCCTCGGGGAGGGGCCCCGCGGCCGGGCCCGCCACGAGGTGGTGGCCCGGCTTCCGCTGGGCGCGCACGAGCGACGCTGGTGGGTCCCGCCCACCGGCTGATCTGCGGGTTATCGCGCGCCCGCTACCGTATGGCGCGTGGAACTCATCGGAACCGTGGATCCTGCTCACCCGCTCGTCGTCGTCGCACTGGAGCAGGAGGCGCGGCACTTCGTCACCGACTTCCCGGTCCTCGTCACCGGCGTGGGCAAGGTGCGCGCGGCCGTGGCCGTCGCGCACGCCCTCGGCGGCGGAGTGCGCCCCCGCGAGCTGGTCAACGTGGGCACCGCCGGCGGGCTGCACCCGGGCATGGAGGGCACGCACGAGATCGCGACCGTGTTCCAGCACGACTTCGACGACCCCGCCCTGCACGCTGTCACCGGTCGGCACGACGGCCCGCCGCTGGCCCTGTCCGCCACGCGGGCGGTGACCCCCGAGCCCGCCGCCGCGCCGTCGAGGCCCGGCGGATCGGCTGCGCCCGTGCTCGCGACCGGGGACAGCTTCGTCGCTGGCGGCCCGGTACGAAACCGCCTGGCCGGCATCGCGGACCTGGTGGACATGGAGGGGTACGCGGTGGCCGCGGCGGGAGCGATGCTGGGGGTCCCCACACGGCTGGTCAAGCACGTCTCGGATTCCGCCGACGAGTCCGCGGGTACCACGTGGGTAGAGGGTGTCGACGCCTGCGCGCGGATCCTGGCGGAGTGGGTGGGCACCCGGCTGGGCTGATCGGGACCGGCTGGGCCGATCGCGGGTGCTGCCCTGGTGTGTAGTCACCCTGTCAGCGGGTCCGGCCACCTCTGCTGGGAGAACGCTGCGCGGAGTGACTCAACGGGCTCTGATGGAGCGAGCAGGGAAGGAGGTAGCGCGGCGGCGGTCAGCAGTCACCGACGCCCACCCATTCGGAGACGCCGTCGGTAAACCGTTGCCGCTTCCAGATGGGCACCCCGTGCTTGAGACGCTCGATGAGCTCCGAACACGCCGCGAACGCCTCGGCCCGGTGCGGCGCCACGGCGACCACGACCACCGCGACCTCGCCCACCGGCAGCACGCCCACGCGGTGGACGGCGGAGACGCGGACCGTGCGCCGGGGATCGGCGGGTTCGCCGTCGGCCGTAGCGGGGGACGTGTGCTCGGCCGCAACCTGGTCACACAGTCGGGCGAGCGTGTCGCGGGCCGTGGGATGGGCCGAGTACTCGATGTCAAGGACCTCGCGGCCGCCGTCGTGGTCGCGCACCACGCCGGAGAACGTCACCATCGCCCCGTCGGCGCTGGTCCACACGGCCTTCTCGACCTCGCGTGGGTCGATCACCCGGTCGGTGATGTCCACGAGTGGACTGGAGACGGTCATGGTGCGTTCCTCTCGGATGGGGCTCCGGCTAGTGGCTCCCGCCGTGTGCGTGGACGTCGAGCAGGTGCTCGAGCAGGTCGTCGAGGACCGCCAACCCGTCGCGGACCCCGCCCGTCGAGCCCGGCAGGTTCGCCACCAGCGTACGTCCGGCGAAGCCCGCGAGGCCGCGACTCATCGCTGCCGTCGGCGTGGCCGCCAGCCCTCGGGCGCGCATGGCCTCTGCGACACCCGGCAACGCGAGCTCCAGGTGCGGGGCCGTGGCCTCGGGGGTGCGGTCGTCGGCGGCGACACCGGTGCCGCCGGTGGTGAGCAACACCGCAGGGGAGCGGCGCACGTGCTCGGTGATCGCGCTGGCGATGTCAGCGTCGGCCACCACATGCACCTCGACCGGAGAGAAGCCGCGCTCGAGGAGCCATGACTCGATGGCGGGCCCGGTCGTGTCCTCCCGCTCGCCGCGGGCAGCGGCCGTGGACGAGACGACGACGACGCCACTTCGGTCAGAATCGAGCGCGGCGTGGTCGGACGGGAGGTCGGTCGTCTCGTCGTCGGAATCCCGGGTCCAGTCACCCCGCTTGCCGCCCGTCTTGGCGGCGAGGCGGACCCCGTCCATGGTGGCGAGCGGGTCGACCGCCTTGACCATGTCGTGCAGAGTCAGCCCGGCCACCGAGACGGCCGTGAGCGCCTCCATCTCGACGCCCGTCCTGCCCGTCGTCTTTGCGGTGGCCTGCACGTGGATCTCGCCGGCCTCATCGTCGAGGTCGAAATGCACCTTGACCGAATTCAGTGGAATCTGGTGGCACAGCGGGATGAGTTCGGACGTCCTCTTGGCGGCGCCGATCCCGGCTAGGCGAGCGGTGGCCAGGACGTCGGCTTTGCCCAGTGCGTCGCCGGCGACCATCGTCACGACCTCGGGGCGGGTGCGGAAGGTCCCCTCGGCCGTGGCAGTGCGGGTGGTGACGGCCTTGTCCCCGACATCGACCATGCGGACGCGGCCCTCGGAGTCGAGGTGCGTGAGCTGCGGCTCGGTGGTCTGGTGCTGTCCGGTGGGCGCGTCAGTCATGCCGCCCACGGTAGTCGGCCCATCGCCGACGGCCCCGGTCAAGGTTTAATCGCAGGCATGGCGATGCTCTTCGAACCGATCCGTATCCGCGACCTCGAGATCCGGAACCGGGCCTGGCTCTCGCCGATGTGCCAGTACTCGTGCGAGGACCGCGACGGCGTGCCGACGCCGTGGCATCTCGTGCACCTGGGTGCCCGGGCGCAGGGCGGGTTCGGGCTGATCCTCGCCGAGGCGTCGGCCGTGGTTCCGGAGGGCCGGATCAGCCCGGAGGACGCCGGGTTGTGGAACGACACGCAGCGCGACGCGTGGGCTCCGATCGTGGATTTCGTGCACTCACAGGGGTCGGTGATCGGCATCCAGCTGGCGCACGCGGGGAGGAAGGCATCCGCCTACCGGGCGTGGCCCGGTTATCCCGACGGCTCGATGCCGGTCGAGGAGGGCGGCTGGCCCACGGTCGCGCCCTCGGCGATCCCGTTCGGCGACATGGCTACCCCGGAGGCGCTGACCCTCGACGGGATCCGTGACGTGGTGGCCGCCTTCGCCGACGCCGCGCGCCGCGCCGACCAGGCCGGATTCGACGTGGTGGAGATCCACGCCGCCCACGGCTACCTCATCCACGAGTTCTACTCGCCGCTGTCCAACGAGCGCACCGACGAGTACGGCGGCTCGCGGGAGAACCGGGTGCGGCTGCTGCTGGACATCTGCGACGCCGTGCGGCAGGTGTGGCCGGAGGGCAAACCGCTGTTCGTCCGCATCTCGGCGACGGACTGGGTGCCCGGCGGCTGGACGCCGGAGGATTCGAGCTGGCTGGCCGGGCGGCTCGCCGAACACGGGGTCGACCTGGTGGACGTCTCCTCCTCCGCCAACACGCCCGATCGGCCACCGGTCGAGCTGGAGCAGGGTTACCAGGTGCCGCTGACCGAGGCGGTGAGATCGTCCGGCGCCGTGCTGGCTGGCGCGGTGGGCCTGATCAGCGACCCGCAGTACGCCGAGCAGCTGTTGGTGGACGAGCGCGCCGACGTGGTATTTCTCGGCCGGGTCGCGCTGCGTGAGCCCGCCTGGCCACTGCGTGCGGCCGCCGAACTCGGCCTCGACTGGCGGCAGGCGCCGTACCCGCCGCAGTACACCCGCGGAAAGTGGTCCTGATTCGCCTGGTCGAGACGCTCGAGTTCCGCTGCCGGTGCGCGCCCTGATCCCGCCCGCTCACGTCCCCAGGCCCGCTTAGAACAACTGCCGCAGATTGGCTCTGGCCAAGTCCAGGAGTTCGTCCCCGCGTCCGGACAGGACGGTCCGCAGCGAGTAGAGGGTGAATCCCTTGGCCTGCGCTGCACTGATGGTGGGTGGGATTGTCAGCTCTTGCCGTTCGACGACCACGTCGAGCAGTGCCGGCCCGTCGTGGGAGAGAAATTCTTGGACGGCCCGGGGCAGGTCCTCGGACTGCTCAACCCGGATCCCCCTGATGCCGACGGCGTCGGCGACCCGGGAGAAGTCGGGGTTGGTCAGGTCGGTGCCGAAGTTGACGAACCCGTCCGACTTCATCTCCACCTCGACGAAGTTGTACGAGGAGTTGTTGAAGACCACGATCTTGATCGGCAATTCGTGCTGGACCACGGTGAGTAGCTCACCCATCAGCATGGCGAGGCCACCGTCGCCGCACAGGGCGATCACCTGCCTGCCGGGTGCGGCCATCTGTGCGCCGATGCCCTGTGAGAGGGCGTTGGCCATGGATCCGTGGGTGAACGAGCCGATGATCCGCCGCCGCCCGTTCATGGTCAGGTATCGAGCGGCCCAGATCACCGGACTCCCGACGTCGGGCAGGAACACCGCGTCCTCGCTCGCGCCCTCGTCGAGGAGTCGCGTGAGGTATTGCGGGTGAATGGTCCGCTTCGAGGGTGTGGCGAGGTCGTCGAGCCTGCGCCGAGTGGAGGCGTAGTGCTTGACGGCGTCGTCGAGGTGAGATCGGTGCTCGTGGGTTCGGAGCATCGGCAGGAGCGCGCGGACGGTCTCGGCGACCCCGCCGACAAGGGGGACGTCCACGTGGGTGCGGCGGCCGATCTGTTCGCCACGGATGTCTACTTGTATGACCGTGGCGTCCGGATAAAACTGCTGGTAGGGCAGGTCCGATCCGAGTACCAGCAGGGTCTCGGCGGACATCATGGCGCGGTACCCGGAGGCGTACCCGAGCAATCCGGTCATGCCGACGTCGTAGGGATTGTCGAACGCGACCCATTCCTTTCCGCGCATCGCGTGGACGATCGGTGCCTTGAGCACTTCGGCGATCCCCACCAGTTCGGCATGGGCGCCGGCACACCCGGCACCGGCGAGGATCGTCACGTCCTCGCATTCGTCGAGCACGGCGACGGCGCGACGAAGTTCCTCATCGGTCGGGATCACCGTGCTGGACGTGGGCGTGATCGCAGCCACCTCGGCAGTGATCTCCTCGAGCGCCACATCGCCGGGGAGCACGAGCACGGCGACGCCGCGCTGCTCGACGGCCGCACGCATCGCGATCCGCAGCATCCGGGGCATCTGCGCGGGGGAGGAGACGTGCTCGACGTAGACGCTGCACTCGCGGAAGAGGTCCTGCGGATGCGTCTCCTGGAAGTAGCCGGAACCGATCTCCTCCGTGGGGATGTGGGCGGCGATGGCCAGGACGGGCACTCTCGAGCGCTGGGCATCGAAGAGGCCGTTGATGAGGTGGAGATTTCCCGGACCGCAGGAGCCGGCGCACACCGCGAGCTCGCCGGTCAGCGCCGCCTCCGCCGTGGCGGCGAAGGCGGCCGCCTCCTCGTGACGGGTGACGACCCAGTCCAGGCCAGCGTTCTGCATGATGGCGTCGGTGACGCCGTTGAGCGAATCCCCGGGTACGCCGTAGATGCGGCTGACCCCGGACTCGGCGAGGGTGTCGATGATATGTCGCGCGACAGTGGTGGTCCGGGCGGGCATGACGCCTCCGCGTTCTAGGGGAGTACTCGTCCCCGACGGACCGGGCCGGCCCGCCGGCACCGCGAGCTTATCGCCCCTGACCGGGGAGTGTCACCGGTTCGGGCCGGGTCCGGTGGCTGTCAACGGACAGCGGCGAGCTCCCCGACGGAGGCGTCCGACGGAGCCTCGACCTCGGCACTCGCCGGGGTACGCGGGATGAGCAGTACCACCAGCGCGCCGGCGACCGCTGCTCCGGCGCCCAGGAGGAAGCACAGTTGGAACATCTCCTCGGCGGGAACCTTCACGTCGCCGCCCAGGTCGGCGAGACGACTGGTCAGCACCAGCGCCATGACCGCCCCTGCGATGGTGGTGCCCATCGAGCGCATCAGCGCGTTGACGCCGACGCCTGAGCCCGCCTCGTTTGCGGGGCAGTTTTCCATGATCAGGGTGGGCATGGCGGCGTAACCGATGCCCACTCCGGCGCAGGCGATACAGGTCGCGACGAGCAACTGCCACGGCTCGGCGGCGAAGGCGGCTGCGGAGAGATAGCCGATGGCGATCACCGCGGCGCCGACGGCCAGGGTGACGCGGCCTCCGAAGCGGGTGAGCATGCGGCTCGAGACCGGGGTGAACAGGAGCATCATCAGCCCGGCGGGTGCCATCCACAGTCCGGCCCGGAGCATGGACTGGCCCAGCCCGTAGCCGGTCGATTCGGGCAGCTGCAGCAGCTGTGGCACGACGATCGACTGCGCCATCATGCCGAAACCTATGAGCACGGCCGCGATGTTGGTTAACAGGATGGGGCGGCGGGCGGTGGTGCGCAGGTCCACGAGGGGGTCCGGGTGGCGGGTCTCGTAGAACCCCCACGCCACCAGGACGATGACACCGCCGATGACGGCACCGAGCGTGGCGGGGGACGCCCAGCCCCAATCGCTGCCCTTGGAGCTGCCGCCGAGGACGGCCACCACGCCGACGGCCAGGCCGAGGGCGCCGATGGGGTCGAAACGTGAGTCGTCGGCAGTCGGGTAGTAGGGAACGACGACGACGGTGAGAACGACCATCGCGGCGGCGAGTGCACTGGCCACCCAGAACAGGACGTGCCAGTCGTAGTCCTCGGCGATCCAGGCAGCGAGCGGCAATCCGAGTGCCCCGCCCACCCCGAGGGTGGCACTGATGCCCGCGACCGCGGAGTTCCGCATGGACATCGGCACGGTCTCGCGCACAAAGCTGATGGCGACGGGAATGTACCCCATCGCGAAGCCCTGGAGGACGCGTCCCACGAGGACGGGGACGAGTGACGACGAGAGGGCACAGATGATCGACCCGGCGAGCATGAGCAGCGCCGAGGCGACCAGGACAGGCTTACGGCCGCGGATATCGGCCAGTCTCCCGGCGACGGGCATCGCCACACCCCCGGCGAGCAGGGTGGCCGTCACCACCCAGGCGGAGTTACTGGGGTCTGTGCTCAGCAGTCGCGGCAGTTCGGGCTGGATGGGGATGACCAGCGACTGCATCAGTGCCGCGCACATGCTCGAGAAGCCGAGCACCAGCACGATGAGGATCGGCGCGGCCGGGGGCCTTTTCTGGACGACTGCTTCTCTCATAGATCCTTCCGATCGCAAGGGTGCCCAAGCGTGTGTATGTAACATGCATTTCAAGTTTTGTGTACAGTACATATCGCTTGTCGGCTGGGCAAGTCGACGCTGGAGGAGGCCACACATGAGCGCGGACGATCCCACCGGGTGGGGTGGCGGAAACGCTCCGCGAGAGCGTCGCTTGGCGTCAACCCTCACGCGGCTGGACAAGGAGCGCCGCACGCTGGAGGGGGCCCAACGCCTCGGCACAGCGGACCTCCGGCTTCTCTGGCTGTTCGACGATGGTCGCGCCCGCACGCTCAGGGCGATCGCCGACGAGTTGGGACTGGAGCAGTCCACAGTCAACCGGCAGGTCAATGCCGCTGTCGGTGCGGGACTGCTCGAGCGGGCCCGCAGGCCGGGGGGCACGGCGTACGACATCAACCGGACCGTGGACGGCAAGCGCACGTATGACGAGGTGTCCAGCCTCTCGATGGGGGTGTACGCCACCGCCCTCGAGGCCATGGGAGACGACGCCGCGGAGGAGCTCATCGTGCTCCTCAAGAGTTTTCTCGAACACTTCCGGAGCGCAGTCGCATCGATGAACGGCGGCAAATAGGTCACCGAACAAGGGTGGCTCGCTCTGCACAAAGCGCGGTCTCTCCGCGCAGTCTCAGCAAGTCTTCCTAGGCTCTCAGCTGTGCAGTCTCACGAGGCCGGCTCGTCGCCGGACGTTGCCCCTGACCGTCGTCGATTTTTGCGGGGTGCGGATGCAAGGACTTCCGCTGCCTGGCTCCTCCTTCTGCCCCTAGTCCTCTTCGCGCTCCTCGCAGCATCGGTGGCGGCGCAACGTGCCCTTCCTTTCGACCGGCCCGTGATGCTGTGGCTCCACGCCGTGTCGACTCCCTGGCTGACTGCGGTGATGGAAGCGGCGACACAGCTCGGAGGTCTCGTCGTGGTCCCCATCGCCGCGACCGCGATGGCCGCGGCGCTGTGGTGGCGCGGGTCCCGAGAGGGCGCCACGCTGCTGGCGGCAGCGGTCCTCGGGTCGACGGTGGTCAACACCGTGCTCAAGGCGGTCTTTCGGCGGGCACGCCCTGACGTGTGGGAACCGCTGGTCGGGGAAAACTCCTACTCGTTCCCGAGCGGTCACGCGATGGCGACCATGTCGCTGGCGGTAGCGCTGGTGGTCCTCGCATGGAGCACGCGGTGGAGGTGGGCGGCAGTCACGGCGGGGGTGATGTACGTGTTGGCCGTCGGGGTCTCACGGGTGTACCTGGGTGTGCACTATCCGAGCGACGTCCTCGGGGGATGGAGCGCGTCCGTGCTGTGGGTGTCGGTGGTCGTGCTCGTCCTGGGGCGCATCCGATCGAGACGCAGCCCATCATGACAGTCAAGGAGGTGCTCGGAAGTTCGCTTCTGGGCACGCCGGCGTTGCTGACCGTGTGGGTGCTGGTGTTGGCCGGCTTCACGGGCGTGGTGGTTATCGGATCCAAGTCCGGAGGTACGAGCCGGGACGCTCGTCGCCGCTGGTGGACACGCACGATTCCGGCCTGCATTGTCGCCGTCGCGATTGTCACCGTGATCAGTGGTGTCCTCATAGAGAGGGTGTTCAAGCCCTTTCCCGACTCGCTGCCGCGGACCGTGTACGTGTGGATCGCACTGGGGGTGCTCGCGGTCTTACTCGGGGGCGTCGCGATCGCCGGTGGGAGTCGGCACCGTCGCCCGTGGCTCGTGGTGGGCGCTGTTCTCGCCGCCCTGTCTGTGGTGGCGGGGGCCGCTGGCCACGTCAACCGTGTGTATGCCGAGTTCCCCACTGTGGGCACCGTGCTCGGAATCTCGGACTACCGAACCGTTCCGCTCGCCGACGTCATCGGGTCCGTTCCGGTGACGATCGGCGGCGACCTCCCGCCCGGCACGCCGCTCGAGGCGGTGTGGACCCCGCCAGCGACCATGCCGACGAGCGGCGCGATCACCGAGGCGTCGATACCCGGCACTACCTCGGGTTTCGTGGCGCGACCTGCGCAGATCTACCTGCCCCCGGCCTACTTCACGGAGCCGCGGCCCTTGTTGCCGGTGCTGGTACTGCTGGCCGGTCAGCCCGGGGAGCCGATGGACTGGGTGGTGTCGGGACGGTTGCCGGTGGTGGCGGACGCGTTCGCAGCGCGTCATTCCGGGCTCTCCCCGGTTGTGGTGGTGGCCGACCCGATCGGGGAGCCTCTCGGGAACACGCTGTGCGTCGATTCGACTCAGGGCAATGCCCGGACCTATCTCTCGAAGGACGTTCCCACCTGGATCCATGAGAACCTCCAGGTGGCCACGGGGCCCGACGCGATGGCGATCGGCGGCCTGTCCTTCGGTGGGACGTGCGCCCTGCAGATGGCGCTGTCCGACCCGGAGATCTTTCCCACCTTCCTGGACATGTCGGGGCAGGGCGAACCGACGATCGGAACCCGTCCCGCCACGGTCGAGCAGTTCTTCGGCGGGGACGAGGCGGCGTTTCGCGAGCACAATCCCGCCGACCTCCTCGCGACCCGTCGGTTCCCCGGTCTCGCCGGTGCGTTCGTTTACGGCTCGTCCGACACCGAGTACGGGCCGGCGGCCCGGGAGCTCTATAAGGCCGCACTGGCGGCTGGGGTCGACGCCCACCTCAGCGAGCTCCCCGGGGGCCACAGTTACGCCGTGTGGTCGGCAGGCCTTCAACACGAACTGCCCTGGCTCGCCCAACGGACAGGGCTGATCCAGTGAGGCGGGCCATCTCCACTGCTCGCCGGTACACGGCCCGGGCGTGGACGAACTCGCCGTATACGTTCGCGTTGCTCGCTCTGTTGTGGGTTCTCGCAGCGGTTACCGGGACGGCAGCCCACGGCCCGGACCCGGGGGTGGGCGAACGGGTCTCGGCGGGGTGGGCGACCCTCGGCCACGGTTACGTCTGGACCGTCGTCACCTCAGGTGTCTTCGTGTCCGGCATTGCAAACCTCATCACCGCGTCTCTGCTGCTATTGGCCGTGGGGCCGGTCGCCGAGCGTCTACTGGGTGGGACCCGAATGCTCGCGGCCGCCCTCGCCGCCCAGATCGCGGGGGTTGTCGGCGGGATCGGGTACGGACTGCTCGTCGGCTTCCTCTCCGAGAGGTCCTGGCGGGCGTCAGTCACCCACGTCCACTCGTGGGTCGACCCACTGCCGTGGATCCTCGGCGTCCTACTGGCGTCGACGGCCAGGATGTCGGTCCTCTGGCGACGCCGGATCCGCGCCGTGGTCCTCGCTGTGCTCGTCACACTCGTTCTGTTCGCCGGGCATCCACAGGACGCCATACGGTTGTCCGCAGCGCTCGCCGGACTGGTCATGGGTACCGCCCTGACCCGCGACTCCCACCACACGCCACTGCTGGGCGGCTCGATCCGGGAGACCCGCACCCTGCTGGCCCTCGTGGTGGCGGCGACCGTGCTCGGACCCGTCCTGGTCTCGCTCACCTCGGGCGCAGTCGGACCCCTCGCCCCATTGAGCCAGCTCGTCCGGGAAGTTCCCTACACTCCGGCGCAGACGGCGGAGCTGTGCGCGATGGACCCGGGCGGGACCGAATGCTGGGATGCCACCCAGCTGCTCCGGCTCACCGGCGTCGGCCCGCTCGCCCTCACCCTCATGCCCACGCTCCTCGTCCTGGTGTTGGCGGACGGACTGCGTCGCGGACGACGAGCCGCACTCTGGTGGACTATCGCCGCGTACAGCGCGCAGCTCGCGGCATCGGCAGCCCTGCTCCTGTGGGGGCCGATCGAGGCGGGTCGCGGCCGGCGACAGTTGATCTTCGGAGCCGCCCCGCACGCGCTCACTCTGTGGGTGGTGTCCCCGCTCGTCGTCGTCGCCGGAATCCTGCTCGCGCTGCTGGTGACCGGCCGGTTCTTCCGGGTACGGGCGAGTGCCCGGGCGGTCCGCCGGGCGACCCTGTCGATAGCGGCCGTGGTCTTCGGGGGGCTCGTCGTCTTTGTCGTTCTCGGCGTGATCGTCACCGAAGGGGTGGCGGCCTCCGGGCTCTCGGACCCATCGATCGTGGAACTCGTGCGCGACTACCCGGTCCGCCTCATCCCACCCGCTTACCTGGGAGTGATCGATCCCGACCTGCTCCCAGTCTCGGACGCGGCGACGATCCTGTTTGAATGGATCGGCGTGGTCGTCTGGGGCGGCGTCATCGTGGTGCTGTGGCGCCTGCTGCGCGCCCGCCGGACGGACGAGGACCCGGCGTCGGAAGACCGACTCCGGGAACTGCTGCACCAGCCGGGCGGGTCATCGATGTCGTGGATGACGACCTGGTCGGGCAACGAGTACTGGTTCACCCGACGACACCCACCGGAAGGACTGTCCGCAGTAGCGTTCCGGGTGGTGGGGGGGGTCGCACTGACGACCGCCGGACCGGTGGGACCCGCTGATCAGGCCGGTCCGGCGGCCCTCGAGTTCGCCGAGCACTGCGCACTCCAGGGGCTGACCCCCTGCTTCTACTCGGTCGACGCCGGGCTTGAGACGGCGCTCCGGGCGGCGGGGTGGTCGTCGTTGCAGGTGGCGGAGGAGACCGTGATCCCGCTGCCCGACCTGGCCTTCACCGGAAAGAAATTCCAGGACGTCCGGACCGCTCTCAACCGGGCCCGGAAGGAGCAGGTGACGGCCGAGTGGACCTCTTTCGACCGGGTCCCGCTCGCGCTGCGTCAACAGATCATCGCGATCTCCGAGGAGTGGGTGGCAGACAAGGGCTTGCCGGAGATGGGCTTCACCCTCGGCGGGATCGAGGAGCTGCGCGACCCCGAGGTGCGCCTGCTCCTCGCTGTCGACAACCACGATGTGGTCCACGGCGTGACCTCGTGGCTCCCCGTGTACCGCCGGGGCGTGCTCGTGGGCCTCACCCTGGACTTCATGCGTCGCCGCAACGGCGGCTTCCGGCCGACCACCGAGTTCCTCATCGCCTCCGCAGCGATCGCGGCGAAAGACGAGGGCCTGGAGTTCCTCAGCTTGTCCGGAGCGCCGTTGGCGCACGGCGGTGGTGCCGGCGGCGGCGCAAAAAGCACACCAGCAGGGGACACCTCGGCGCTATCCGCCGTCCTGGACCGCGTCGGGGAAGCGCTCGAACCCGTCTACGGCTTCCGCTCGCTTCTGGCCTTCAAGTCCAAATTCGACCCGGATTACCGGCCCTTGTACCTGTGCTACCCCGATGCGGCGGCGCTCCCGGCGATCGGGGTGGCGGTGGGTCGCTCCTATCTTCCGAAAGTGGGCCTGAGCCAGGGCGCCCGCCTGGTGGCCACACTGCGGCGGGTCCGGAGCCACACAGACGAGACGTAGCAGCCCTCGAAAGTGGCGGATGCTGACTCGATGACCGGTTGGAATGTGATCGCCCACTGGCGACGATGGATCAGCCTGTACGCCAGTCCGACCAGGTGGCCTGCGCGCCGGTGTGCCCGGTGACAACGGTTTGGTAGATCAGGAACACCCCGGCCAGCACGGCGAATATCCGCACGGTGAGCACTAACCACCGGTGTGCCCCCACCTTGTCAAGGAACGGCACCACTGAGGCCATCCGCGGCCAGGTGAGGACGAACAGCACGATCACGACGGCTGCGAAGATCTCGGCGGCGATCTCCAGTAGCTGACCCTGCTCGGCATGTTCGCGGATCAGGCGGCTGCCCGGCAAGGCGTGTTCCAGGGCTTCCCCAGCGTTGGCGGTCAGGATGGTGAGCCCTGCGACAAGCACCGCCAATATCGTCACCGGCCACTGCAGGACTCGGCGCCAGGTAGGGCGGAGGGCGTAGAGAATGCCACCGAGTCCGGCAATCGGTGCCAGGACGATGACCGAGTGCAGCAACAGGATGTGGGCAGGTAGACCTGCGAATTCCAGCATGGGAGAGCCTTTCGTCTCCTGTGAGACGCGGAACTCTGATCGGCCGCGCCGCAGGCTTGGCTGCCCGTGAGGGGAACAGTAGGTGGCGGGTGCTGTGCCAACGCTGAATGCGCCTGATTCCGGCCTATCGGTTGCGGTAGGAGACCCGGGCGGGGGCGCCCCGGTGGGCGGCGAAACCGGTCGCCCGGCGGTGCACCCTGGTGGCGGGGTGCGGATGGAAGCGGCGGCGATGCGGGAGGCCGGTGGGGCGCTCGTCCTCGGCCCGGAAGAAGTAATACTTGACGGTCTCGATCAGAACCAGGTAGGTCACGGTCATGACTGCCAGAGCGAGGTAGAACGGTGCCGGCAGCGCGACGAACCCGAGTAGGACTCCGAGGGGGGTGAGCGGCAGAGCTACGCCGACGGCCACGACCACCAGCACGGCACCGGTCAGCGCCCACGATGGCCGGCTGCGAAGGAATGGAACCTGTCGGGTGCGGATCGCGAACACGATGAGAGTCTGGGTCGCCAACGACTCCACAAACCAGCCCGTGCGGAACTCCGCCGGACCAGCGTGCAGGACCCCCAGTAGAAGGGCGAAAGTAGCGAAATCGAACAGCGAGGAGACCGGACCGAAGACGAGCATGAACCGGCGGATCTGCGCCAAGTCCCAGTGGGAGGGCTTTCGCAACTGAGCCGCGTCGACCCGGTCGGTGGGAATGGCCAGCTGGGAGGAGTCGTACAGGACGTTATTGAGCAGGATCTGCTGGGGCAACATCGGCAGGAAGGACAGGAAGGCACTGGCTGCGGCGGCGGAGAACATATTGCCGAAGTTGGACGAGGTACCCATCAGGACGTACTTGATGGTGTTGGCGAAGATCCGCCGACCGCCAATCACCCCTCGGGCCAGGGTGCCGAGGTCCTTCTCGAGCAGGATCACGTCGGCAGCATCTTTTGCCACATCGGTGCCGGTGTCCACCGAGATCCCGACGTCGGCCTGATGCAGGGCCAGGGCGTCGTTAACCCCGTCGCCGAGGTAACCGACGGAGTGCTGGGCGCGCAGCACACGGATGATCCGTGCCTTCTGCTCGGGGGAGACCCGCGCGAAGACGATCGTGGTGGTGGCCGCGGCGGCGAGGGCTTTGTCGTCCAGGGCCTCGACTTGGTGCCCGGTCAGGGCCGTGACGCCGCCGGTGGGGTCTGTGAGTCCCAGGTCCCGGCAGACCTTGATCGCCACCACCGCATTGTCTCCGGTAGTGACCTTCACCGCGATGCCCAACTCGGCAAGGGCACGCAAGGATTCGGCGGCGTCGGTCTTGGGGCGGTCCAGGAAACACAGATAGCCGGCCAACCGGAACCGGGCGGGAGGTGCCGATTCCAACTCGAGTTCGTTGTCGGCCCGACGCGCGGCCACAGCGACCACCCGCAGCCCCTGCCGAAAGAGGGAGTCCACGGCGACTCGATCTTCGTCGTCACTCTCCGGGCACAGGGATAGCACTACTTCGGGAGCTCCTTTGAGGAGTTCTCGGCGATGCCCGTCCGGGGCGTCCACGAGCACCGATGAGGTCAGTGAATCGTGGTCGAAGGGACGAAAGTTCACCCGCCGGTATCCGGTGACATCCACCGGGTCCCGGGCCCCGGGCCCCGCGGCCTTCCATAGCGCGGCGTCGAGGGCGTTCTGCCCCGCCCCCGCGCCATCGGCGGCGGGATCGGCCTCGCAGCTCAGCAGACCCCAGCGGGCGGTGGTCATCTGGTCCTCCCCGGCGGGCACCGCCTCGAGGAAGGTGATCTGCCCCTCTGTGAGCGTGCCCGTCTTGTCGGTGACGAGCACGTCCATGTTGCCCAGGTCTTCGATGCTCATCAAGCGTTTGACCAGCACCTTTTCCTTCGCCAGAATTCGCGAACCGGCGGCCAGGGAGGTGCTCACCACGGCCGGCAGTAGCTGCGGGGTGATGCCCACCGCGATCGCCAGCGAGAACAACAGGGCCTCGAGGAACGGGCGCCGCAGGAGCAGGTTGATCACCAGGATCCCCGTCATCAATGCCAGGCCGATCCAGAGCAGCATCATGGAAAAACGCGTCAAACCCACCTGAAAGCCGGTGCGTGGTGCGCGTTCCCCCAGCCCCTGGGCGATCCTCCCGAACTGGGCGTCTGTGCCGGTGGCGACCACCACGGCAGTGGCGTCCCCGTGGCGTACCACCGTGCCCATCAGCAGGCACGAGTTCAACTCTGCCAGCGCCGCTCCCGGCCCCACGGGCAGCGGCGACTTGGATACCGGAACCGCCTCTCCGGTCAGAACCGACTCGTCGGCTTCCAGTTCGTGGCAGTCCAGCACCCGCAGATCCGCCGGGACGATGGAGCCCAGCCCCACCCGCACGAGATCGCCGACCACCAGGTTCTTGACGTCCACGACACGATCCCGCCCACCCCGAACGACCACCACACTGTGGCTGACCTGCTGGTGCAGATCCTGCGCAGTGCGCTCCGCCCGGTACTCGTTGACGAACCCCAGGCCGGTACTGGCAGCCATGATCGACACGATGATCAGCGCATTGACCCGATCCCCGGTAGCGAAAGACAGGCCCGCAGCGATGAGCAACAACAGGAGCACGGGATTGGCGAATTGCCGCAGGAGAACACTCCACCCGGTGGCGCGGTGTCCGGGCAGAGCATTGGGCCCGTCCACCGCCAGACGAGCAGCGGCGTGCTCGTCGTCCCACCCCGAGTCCGACACCCCGAGCGCGTCCAAC
The DNA here is from genome assembly GCF_008369165.1 of Dietzia sp. ANT_WB102. Lineage (NCBI taxonomy): Bacteria > Bacillati > Actinomycetota > Actinomycetes > Mycobacteriales > Dietziaceae > Dietzia > Dietzia sp. ANT_WB102. The sequence continues at coordinate 445,666 of NZ_VOBA01000001.1, read as the reverse complement.
ACCTCTGGCCCAGGCAGGCTCGCCGCGTGCTCCAGAGTCAATCGGCTCTCCGGTGCCGCGTGGTCCAGCCCGATCCCGCGATCTCGGCCCACAGTGTCAATCTAGGTACTCGACCGTGTCATTACCAGAGCGGCCGTGCGACCCGCCTACAACGTCAACGCATCGACCTCGGCGCCAGCGGGCAGGAAGGTCACCTCTGCCGGGATCTCCACGAGCACGTCCGCGCGGGCCATCGACGCCACGAGATGAGAGCCGGGGCCCGAGACGGGGTCCGCCGTGGGCAGGGCTGCGCCTGCAGAGGCGGCCGGGGTCAGCGCCGCGCGGAGATACTGCACCCGGCCGGCGGGGGAGGAGATGTCGCGGGACAGGCGGACGCGGACAGGGCGGATCGGCTCGCGGCCCACTGCCTCGAGGATCACTGGCCGAAGGAGCACCACGAACGACACCAGTGCACTCACCGGGTTGCCCGGCAGGCACACGACGGGGGTGTCGCGCCACGTCGAGAGCCCCTGCGGGCCCCCGGGTTGCATGGCGATCGGTGCGAAGCGGGCACCCACGCGATCGGCGAGCACCTGACGCACTACTTCCGCGTCACCCATCGAGACGGCGCCCGCGGTCACCACGAGATCCGCATCCCCGGAAGCGGCGTCCAGAGCCGCGGTGAACTGAGTGCGGTCATCGCCGCAGATGATCCTCTTGGTGACCTCGCAGCCGGAGGCCTTGAGCGCGGCCGCCAGCGTGATCGAGTTGGACTCCCAGATCTGCCCCGGACCCAGCGGCCGCCCCGGCGCGACCAGTTCCGACCCGGTGGCCACCACCCCGACCCGCGGCCGCGGTCGCACATCGAGCCCCGACTCGCCCAGTGACGCCGCCGCCGCCAGGTGCCGCGCCTCCAGCCGCACCCCGGCGTCGATTACCACGTCCCCGGCCCGGACATCGTCGCCCGGTCGCCGGATGAATTCACCCGGCGACCGAGGTGCGAGTACCACCACGGAGGGCTCGGCCTCGCTCTCCATCGTGTCCTCGACCGGCACCACACAATCCGCGCCCTCGGGGACGGGCGCTCCGGTCATCACTTTGCAGGCCTCGTCGTCGTCGACAACGGGGCCCGGCCCCTGCCCGGCGTGCACCGCCCCCACCACTCGCAGTCGCACCGGCGAGTCCGGCCCGGCCCCCGCGACGTCAGCGGACCGCACCGCATAGCCGTCCATCTGCGAGTTGACGAACAACGGCAGGTCGACCGTCGCCCGCAGCTGCGACGCCAGCACCGAATCCGCGCACGCCGACAGCGGCAGGTGCGTACTCCGAGCTGCCCGTTCGAGCACGGTCGCCAGGTGCGCGCTAACGAGCTCGCGGTACTCGGCGGGGGACGGGCGGGACGACCGGGCGGGCAGGGAACTCATGGCTCCACGTTAGCCGCGTTGTACTGTCCCTAACGGTCCGCGCGCGGGGCGCAGGCGGCAGAACACTAGGGGAGACGGTGGCACGTAGGGAGCGGGGGTCGGTAGCGCTGTGGTCGGTACACGGCGACGGCAAGAACATCAGTCCCGGCGAGGTGGTCGGCCCCATGGAGCGACTGAGCTGGCCGCGGACCATCGGGATCGGCGCGCAGCACGTGGTGTCGATGTTCGGCGCGACGTTCGTCTTCCCCCTCATCATGGGGCTCAACCCGCAGCTCGCGATCCTGTTCTCGGGTGTGTGCACCCTGCTGTTCCTCGCGGTGGTCAAGGGGCAGATTCCCAGCTACCTCGGCACCTCGGTGGCCTTCGTCGGTGCGGTGGCAGCGATCCGTGCGCAGGGCGGCACGAGCGCCGAGGTCACCGGTGCGATGCTGGTGGCCGGCGCCGCGCTCCTGGTGGTGGGTCTGATCGTGCACGCCGTCGGCGGCCGGGTGGTCACAGCGATCCTCCCACCGGTCGTCACCGGCGCGGTCGTCATGCTGCTCGGCTTCAACCTCGCACCCGTCGTGGCCGAGACCTACTGGCCGCAGGACCAGTGGGTCGCGCTCACCGTGATGATCGTGCTCGTCCTCATGACCGTGGGACTCAAGGGCTTCGCGGGGCGTATCGCGATCTTCCTCGCGCTGGTCTTCGGCTACGTCCTGTCGTGGGTGCTGGACCTGGTCGCCGGCCCCATCACCGCCTTCAGCGCCACCGCCGGCGAGATCACCGAGCACCTTCGGGTGGACTGGTCGGGAGTGGGCGAGGCGCCGTGGATCGGGCTGCCGCCCATGACCGACGAGGCGGCCGGTGTGGTGGGCATCCACGCGCCCGACTTCTCCCTGGCGTTCGTGCTGCTGGTGGTGCCGGGCGTCATCGCGCTCATCGCCGAGAACGCCGGGCACGTCAAGGCGATCGGCGAGATCACACGCACCGACACTGACGGACTCATGGGCCGCGCCCTCGCCGCCGACGGGGCGGGGACGATCCTGGCGACCTCGTTCGGGGGGTCGGCGACGACGACGTACGCCGAGAACATCGGCGTGATGGCCGCGACCAGGGTGTACTCGACGGCCGCCTACGTGGTGGCCGCGCTGACCGCGATCGTGCTGGGGTGTTCGCCCAAGCTCGGGGCCGTGATCTCCGCGACCCCGGGTGGCGTACTCGGCGGGATCACCGTGGTGCTGTACGGCATGATCGGGCTGCTCGGCGCCAAGATCTGGAAAGAGAACCGGGTCGACTTCGGCAACCCGCTCAACCTGGTGCCGGTCGCGGCGGGCGTGGTGATCGCGATCGGCGACACGACCCTGCACATCACCGACGATTTTCAGCTGGGCGGCATCGCCCTGGGCACCCTCGTCGTAGTCCTGGGCCACCACCTCGGTCGTGCGGTCGCGCCGCAGCTACGAGATCAGGCCGAGCGCGACGAGGTCCACGAGATGACACTGCTCGGGCCCACCCCGGATGTCGGGGCGCTGGACGGGCAGACGCCGGACAGGTGAGCGGGCCGGGCGCGCGGCACCTACACTCGGGGAATCCGACCGCCGAAGGGAGGTGCGCGCCGTGACCGTCCCGGACACCCGCAGCCCCTCCGCGCGTCCCGCGACGCCGCTGCTCCTCGACTCGTTCGGCCGCATCGCCCGCGACCTGCGCGTCTCCCTGACCGAGAAGTGCTCGCTGAGATGCACGTACTGCATGCCCGAGGAGGGTCTGCCCCCGATCCCCGACGCCGCACGCATGACCAGCGACGAGGTGGTCCGACTGGTCACGCTGGCACACCGCGAACTCGGAGTGCACGAGGTCCGCTTTACCGGCGGTGAACCCCTCATGCGGGCCGATCTCGAGCAGATCATCGCCGGAAGCCGGGCGGAGTGCCCCGACCTGCCAATCGCCATGACCTCCAACGGCGTGGGTCTCGAGCACCGGGTTGGCGCGCTCGTCGAGGCCGGACTGGACCGAATCAACATCTCCCTGGACACGGTCAACCGGGTCGAGTTCGCCGAACTGACGCGCCGGGACCGTCTCCCGTCGGTCCTGCGCGGGGTACGGGCCGCGGTCGAGGCTGGGCTGGACCCCGTGAAGGTCAACGCCGTGCCACTGCGGGCGACCCTGCACGGCGCGCCCGACCTACTGGAATGGGCCCTCGCCGAGGGAGTGCAGCTGCGGTTCATCGAGGAGATGCCGCTCGATGCCGACAACACCTGGTCGCGGGCAGAGATGGTCACCGCCCAGGAGGTCCTGGACTCTCTGGGCACACGATTCGACCTCGTCCCGGCCGGGCGCGACGATCCGTCCGCACCGGCCGAGCTGTGGCGGGTCGCCGGCCACACGGTAGGCGGTCTCGTCGCCACAGTCGGGGTGATCGCCACCGTCACCCGCAACTTCTGCGCAGCCTGTGACCGCACCCGCCTCACCGCCGAGGGCACCGTGCGGTCGTGCCTGTTCAGCGACGACGAGACGGACGTCCTCGGGGTGCTGAGGGCGGGCGCTCCGGACCACGAGATCGCCGAGGTCTGGCGCGGTGCAATGTGGGGCAAGCAGGCAGGACATGGAATAGGTGGCACAGCCTTCCACCGGCCGCGGCGGTCGATGGGCGCCATTGGTGGGTGACGTGTCAGTGTCGAACGATAGAGTTGACGCCGTGAGCAAGGCACCGAGAGTGATCACCGTGGGGTACTACGCGGCGGCCGAGGACGCCGCGGGCACCGCCCGCGAGCGGCTGCACACCGACGCCGCAACCGTCGGGGAGCTGGCGCGGGAGGTATGCGAGCGGCACGGCGAACCGCTCGCCAGCATCGTCACCGTGTCATCGTTCCTCGTGGGTGAGGAGACGACCCGTGACCCCAACGCCTCGATCGACGGTATCGCCACGGTGGACATCCTCCCTCCGTTCGCCGGGGGCTGATCTGTGAGCCGAAGCCGTGCTGTCAGCGTGGTGGCTACGGTTCTGGCGTGTTCGGGTCTCATCGCGTGCGCGGCCCCGGAGCCGGATACTCCCGTCACCACCATCGGGGTCGCCGCCGCACCGTCCCTCTCCGGGGCGTTGACCGAGATGATCCAACTCTTCGAGGAAGACCACCCCGGGGTCCGCGTGAGTCTGGAGCTGGTCCGTTCCGCCTCCATAGCGGAGGGGCTGCCTACACGCAGCGACATCAATGTCTACGCCTCCGCAGACGAGGAATCCATGCAGCGGCTCGTCGATGCGAGCGTTGCGGCCGAACCGAGGGTGTTCGCCCGGAATCACGTCGTGGTCGCGGTCCCCTCCGGAAATCCCCGCCAGGTCAAGGGGTTGCGTGATCTGGAACGGCCCGACCTCCGGGTGGGGCTGTGTCGGTTGGATGTACCCTGCGGTCGCGCGGCGGAGTCGCTGCTGACCGCCGCAGATGTGTCCCCGGTGCAGGTCGATCGTCACGAGGGATCGCGCGCCGTCGCAGCACGCCTGGCGAACGACGAACTGGACGTGGGCATCGTCTACCGCACCGATATCGCAGCGTCCCACGGGTGGGTGTCCCAGGCGGAGGTCGACCAGCACGACAGGGAACTGGCGCAGGCAGCCGGCATGACGAGATACACAGTCGCCAGGATCCCCGGCGGCGAGAACGGCCCGGACGCCGAGACCGAGCGCGCCGCCGCACGCGACTTCGTCGAGTTGGTGACCTCCGACCGCGGCCGCCGCGCGCTCGAGAACGCCGGCCTGGCCCCATTACCTCAGTAGTCGGCCAGCACTCGGCCGGCGGGATCGCGACGCCCTAGACTCCGCGGTGTGGACACTGCTGCGACCCGGACCCCGCCCCGGAAGAAGGGGTCGTGGCACCGCCGGGCCACCCGGCCGGTGCAGCTGTGGATGATCGCCCTGGTGGTGTTGGGTGTCGTCCACCGGTGGGTGCCCGCGTCCACGTGGACGATCATCCACGTCTTCACGCTAGGCCTGCTCACCAACTCGATCCTCGTGTGGGGGCAGCACTTCACCGAGACCCTGCTGCACCGGCGTCCCGCGGAGCAGTCGCGCGCACTGCAGGTGCGCAGGATCATGGTGCTCAACGCCGGGATCGTGGTCCTGGTCGGGGGCATGATCGCCGCGGTGCCTGCTCTCGTGGTCGCCGGCGCGACGGTCGTGGGCGGCGCGGTCACCTGGTACGTCGTGGACATGGTCCGCCAACTCCGGGCGGCGGCGCCTACCCGCTTCCGGCCGATCCTCGTCTACTACGCCTTCGCGGCGGCGTTCTTGCCATTCGGCGCGGTGGCCGGGGCTTTCATGGGCGTCGGGGTCCCCGAGGAGTGGGCGCTCCGGCTGCGCGCGTTCCACCTCGCGGTCAACGTGCTGGGCTTTGTCGGCATCACCGTCCTCACTACGCTGGTCACCTTCTGGGCGACCGTGTCGCGAGGCCGTATGCCCGAGGGGCAGGACACGGCCGCGGCCCGGTCCCTGGCGGTGCTGACGGCGGCGGTCGTCGCGGCGGCGGTGTCGTCGCTCTTCGGCGCGTGGCCGGTGACCGCGGCGTCCCTGGTCGTGTATCTGCTGGCCGTGCTGTGGCACCTGCTGTACCTGGGGCGCGTGTCCAGGTCCGCGCCACCGCGGGAGTTTGCGTCGATGAGCATCGGCTGCGGCCTGCTGTGGCTACCTGTCGCGGTGGGGTGGGCCGCGTGGCTGGTGGCGGCCGGGCGCGTCGACGACCTGGGGGCGGTGACGGTACCACTGCTCGCGGGGGCGGCCGCCCAGATCCTCTTCGGGGCGATGAGCTTCCTCATGCCCACCGTGATGCGGGGTGGGCCGGCGGCCGTGCGGGCGGGGATGGTGGAGATGAACCGCCTGGCCGTGTTCCGGTTGGTACTGGTCAACGCCGGTCTCGTCGTCTTCCTCGTGCCCGGAGGCACCAGCTGGACCCGGGTCGTGGGCTCGTCGGTGGCGTTCCTCGGGTTCGCGCTGTTCCTGCCGGTGATGATCCGTGCGGTTCGTGCCCAGTTACAGGTGATCCGCGAGACCGCGGCGGCACGGGCGGCGGGGGAGCGGCCGGCCCGGGTCACCGCGGACACGCCGCGTCCCGAGATCGCGCCCGGCCGCCAGCGCAACCTGGTGGGAGCGCTGGCCGCTGTGCTGGTGGTCGTGCTCTCGACCGGTATCGCCCTGGCCGTCGACCCGGCGTCGCCGCTGCGTCGCACCGGCGAGTCCGTCGCCGTGTCACCCACCGGCAACACGACGACCGTCGAGGTGGCGGCGGTGGGGATGAGGTTCGTGCCGGACACCGTGTCCGTCCCCGCGGGCGATCGACTGGTGATCGAACTGAGGAACGACGACGACACCACGGTCCACGACCTGTACCTGGTCAACGGGGTCGGTTCCGGCCGGATCGAGCCGGGCGGTTCGGCGACCGTGGACGTGGGAGTGGTCGGCAGTTCGATGGAGGGCTGGTGCACGATCGCCGGACACAAGGCGATGGGGATGACATTCCAGGTCCGGGCGGAGGGCGGCGACCCCGCCACGGGGCACGGCGACCACGGGGGCACCGGCAGCGGTCCCGCAGTCGCCCCCACCGACGCGATCGATGTCTTGGCCCCGCCGTCCGACCACGTCGTGACCCGAGACCCCGTGCTTGCGCCCGCATCGGCGACCCGCGAACATCGGATCACCCTCACGGCCGAGGAGACCACCGCCGAGCTCGCGCCCGGTGTGGTGCGGCCCGTGTGGACCTATAACGGCGGGCTTCCGGCGCCCACCCTCCGGGGCAGGGTCGGGGACTCGTTCATCGTGACCTTCCGCAATAACGGCACCATCGGGCACTCGATCGATTTCCATGCCGGCGACGTCCGTCCAGATGAGGTCATGCGGACTATTCCGCCGGGTGAGGAGCTGGAATACCGGTTCACTGTGACCCGGGCGGGCGCTTGGCTCTACCACTGCGCGACCGCGCCCATCAGCGGCCACGTCGCCGCGGGGATGTTCGGTGCGCTCATCGTGGATCCGCCAGACCTGCCCGGGGTGGACCGGGAGTACGTCCTCGTCCAGTCGGAGGCCTACCTCGGGGCCCAGGATGAACCGTTCGACATGGACAAGATCGCCGCGGGCCGACCGGACCTGGTGATGTTCAACGGGCACGCGACCCAGTACCGGCGGGACCCGCTGACCGCCCGGGTGGGCGAGACCGTACGCATCTGGGCAGTGGTGGCCGGGCCCAGTGACGGGACGAGCTTCCACGTGGTGGGTTCGCAGTTCCACACCGTGTACAAGGAGGGTGGTTACCTACTGAAGGGCGGCCGCGACGCCTTCGGCGGGCGCGACGGCGGGGCGCAGACACTGGACCTCGCGCCGGCACAGGGCGGTTTCGTCGAGATGACCTTCGCCGAGCCCGGACGCTACACCTTTGTCGACCACTCGTTTGCTGACGCCGAGAAGGGCGCGACCGGCTACATCGACGTCTACTAGTGGCCCGGCGGGTGCGCTACGCGGTCGTGGGCGTGGTCTCGTGACAACCGCAGTACTGACACATGGTCTTCTCCTGTCATCGGGATGGGGCGGACGCGGACGGCCGCGCGAGCCGGGAGCGGATCATCCCGGCCAGGGCGATGACCCAGGATGCGACGGCCACCCACATCCATGCCTCACCGATCGAGGCGACGATGGGCAGGTTGTCGGCGCGACCGAGGTACATGCCCGCGACGGCGTACATGCCGAGGGGGAAGACGATCGACCACCAGGTCGGTTCGAAGCGGAAGGGCACCCCCTTGACCCAGTGGCGCCACACGCCCACAGCGACGAGGACAGGGATGAGCCACGTGGCGAAGCACCAGAACACCACTACCAGGCCGGCGACGAGGCCACGGACGGCGTCGACCATCGGGGCACTGGACATCTCGACGATCCGGGCGCCGGCGACCACCGTGATCGCGACCGCTCCCATGGAGACCCAGTACGGGGGATCGAGCTCCTTCGGATCAATTGGGTAGAGCATGAGCCGGAGCGAGACGAACACCGCACTCGCCACGTAGAGGACGATGCCGACGGACCACGAGGCCACGGCCCCGATGGCGAGCGCGTCACGGGCGGACTCGAAATGGAGTTCCAGAGTCGCCGCCGCGACCGCCACCGACTGACTCGCGACTACCCAGATGAACCAGGTGCCGTTAGCCTCCGCGATGACGGGCCGTTGGTCACGGGACAGCACCGCGACCCAGGGAACCGTGTAGCCGAGGACGAGCCACGCCAGCGCCGCGACGCACAGGAGCGTCGCGGACACGGCGAACAGATCGTGGGCGGCGAGTCCCACAGCGAGGACGTTGGTTCCCGCCACGAACGTGAAGAAGAGGAACGCCGTGCGGGAGTCGTGGAGATCGGCCACGACTTCCGCCCGGTAGGCGGTCAGCCGCCACAGCGTGAGGACCACGAGGACCACGTACTCGATCGCCGCGAGGACGAGCAGGAAGACGGACAGCGTCTGCCAGCCCCGCTGTCCGGTCCCCACGGCGACGATCCCCGTCGCCATGACCATCGCGAAGTAACCCGGGGACAGGCGCGCCGGCGTCGGGAGGCTGCGGAGAGGAGTCACCGGGTGAAATCAGGGCCGCGTCGGTTCAGCGTGGCCGGGCCGACCCGGCATGCGGCTGTCCGATCTGGCGACTCGCGTCGCCGACGTCCTCACGCATCCAGCCACGCCGGTAACGGCGGTTACCGAACTGGGTGGACGGCCGCGAGCGGTACACCACGTACGGCCGCCACAGGTACCCGACGGGCGCCGAGAACACGTGGACCAGGCGGGTGAACGGCCAGATGGCGAACAGCAGGAAGGCGACGATGGCGTGCGCCTTGAACGTCCACGGCGCGTTCATCATCAGCGCGGGGTCGGGCTGGAACCAGAAGATCCCTCGGAACCACACCGCGAGTTCGTCCCGGTAGTCGTAGTGGCTGAGGATATTGCCGACGACCGTGTTGGCCATGCCCAGGAAGATCGTGGCGGTGAGGAAGACGTACATCACCTTGTCGTTGTTGGTGGTCGCCGAGAACACCGGGCCGACCGTGCGTCGGCGGTAGATGAGGATGGCCAGGCCGACGACGGTGCAGACCCCTGCGACCGCCCCGATGCTCACCGCGAGCCAGTGGTACATCTCATTGGTGATGCCCACCGCCTCGGTCCACGATTTGGGGATGACCAGACCGATGATGTGGCCGCCCACCACGAACAGGATGCCGAAATGGAACAGCGGGCTGCCCCAGCGCAGGAGCCGCGACTCGTACAGCTGACTGGATCTGGTGGTCCAGCCGAACTTGTCGTAGCGGTACCGCCACCAGTGACCCACGATGAAGATCGCCAGGGCGACATAGGGCAGGACCACCCACAGGAGGACGTCCGGGATCGCTACGTCGGTCATGGTCGGGCCCCGCTTTCCAGGTAGGACGAGGAGGTGAATGCTTCGAGGCCGACCTCTTCGTCGGGCGGCCCCTGAGCGATGAGTCGACGGACGGCGTCGTGATCGTCGCCACCGATCGGAGGGAGTGTCGCCGAGACCGTCTCAAGTGCGAACGCCCAGGCGGAACCACGGTCGGTCAGGGCGATCCGGAGCAATTCCAGCCCCGGACGGTGCTGCACGAGAAGTGCCCGGCAGCGTGCGAGGTCGTGCTGGGCGCCGAACTCCAGCAGGACGCCCAGGTGGTCGGGCAACTCTGCGGCGTCGAGCACGGCGCCGACCGACTTGTATGTCTCGACGAAGTCGACCAGGGCCGTCCCGCGCTTGCGGGTGTCGCCGTAGCGGTAGTACGTCAGGTAGAGACAGCAGCGGCGACGCAGGTCGAAGGTCTCGACGTACTCCTCCTGTGCCTCACCCAGCGGTGTCGATTCGAGGTGCTCGATCAGTCCCAGCAGCGGGCGGGCGACCTCGCCCCGGTCGACGGCCAGCTCGCGGATGAGTGGAAGCCGCTCGAGGAGCTCGGCGGTCGGGTAGTCGAGCAGCAATGAGACGGCCTGGTAGAGCACCTGGTCACCGGGGGCCCCGCGGCCGACGTGGGGCCCCGACCCGGGAGTGACGGCCCGTCGCACCCGTTCGAACAGGTCGCTGCCGAAGCCGGTGCCGGCGAGGAACTGTGGTGCCACGGCTCAGCCCTCGTTCCGCGGGAACAGGCCACCGGTGCCGACGCCATCCCAGTTGAGGAGGTTGACACGCCGCTTCTTGTCGCCGGGGGAGGCGATCGTGTCGGAGGTCTGCCGTTGCTTGAGAGCGTGGAAGCTCTCAACCGCGATCGGCAGTGCCTGGTCGCCGGAACCTTCACCGAACGGCCCGGACTCGCCCATCATCCCGGGGCCGCCGTCGTAGTCGAGACTGCACTCGGTGACCAGTTCCTCAAGAGAGTGAGCTTGCTCCTGGTGGGCGGTGGGGATGACGTACCGCTCGTCGTAATGGGCCAGGGCGAGGAGGCGGTACATGTCGTACACGTCTTCTTCGCTCATCCCCACGGCGTCGCAGATCTCGCTGCGGGGCTCCCGACCGAGGTTGATGTCGCGCATGTAGGTGCGCATCGCGGCCAGACGGTTGAGCACCACCTGAATGGTGTCCACGTCGCCGGCGGTGAACAACTCCGCCAGGTACTCCATCGGGATGCGCATGGTGTCGATCGCCCCGAACAGGGTGTCGGCGTCCTCACCGTCACCGCCGTCGGCGGCGACGCGGTCGACGATGGGGGACAGCGGCGGGATGTACCAGACCATCGGCATGGTGCGGTACTCCGGATGCAGCGGCAGGGCCACCTCGAACCGGGAGATGAGCTGCCAGATCGGCGAGCGCTGCGCGCCCTCGATCCAGTCATCCGGAATCCCGGCTTCCCGGGCGGCCGCGATGACCTCGGGGTCGTTCGGGTCGAGAAAACTCTCGCGCTGTGCGGCGAGCAGGTCGTGCTCGTCGGGCACCGACGCGGCCTCGAGCACCTTGTCCGCGTCGTAGAGGATCAGCCCGATGTACCGGAGCCGCCCCACGCAGGTCTCCGAGCACACGGTGGGTATTCCCACCTCGATGCGCGGGAAACAGAACGTACATTTTTCGGCTTTGCCCGTGCGGTGGTTGAAGTACACCTTCTTGTACGGACAGCCGGTCACGCACTGGCGCCAACCGCGGCACTTATCCTGGTCCACCAGCACGATGCCGTCCTCTACCCGCTTGTACATCGCTCCAGACGGGCAGGAGGACACACACGACGGGTTGAGGCAGTGCTCGCAGATTCGCGGCAGGTAGAACATGAAGGTCTCTTCGAACTCGGTCTTGATCTCCTCGCTGATCTTGCCGAGGATCGGATCGTCCTTCATGTGGGTGGGCGAACCGCCGAGGTCGTCGTCCCAGTTGGCGGACCACGTGATCTTCATGGGCTTGCCGCTGATCAGGGAGTAGGGCCGGGCGACCGGGGTGTGCTCCTGAAGTGGGGAGGACACGAGCACGTCGTAGTCATACGTCCACGGCTCGTAGTAGTCGTCGATAGACGGCATGGTGGGGCTGGAGAAGATCTGCAGCAGCTTCTTCATGCGGCCGCCGGCCTTGAGCCTGAGCCGGCCATTCTTCCCGAGTTCCCAGCCGCCCTTCCACCGTTCCTGGTCCTCGTACGTGCGTGGGTAGCCCAGGCCCGGCCTCGTCTCGACGTTGTTCCACCACATGTATTCGGTGCCGGACCGGTTGGTCCAGGCCTGCTTACAGGTCACCGAACACGTGTGGCATCCGATGCACTTGTCCAGGTTCATCACCATGGACATCTGGGCCATGACGCGCATCAGTACTTCACCTCCTGCGAGCGACGGCGGATGACCGTCACCTCGTCGCGTTGGTTTCCGGTGGGGCCGATGTAGTTCCACGCGTAGTTGAAGTGCGCGTACCCACCGATCAGGTGGCTCGGCTTGATGAGGATCCGGGTGGCGGAGTTGTGGATGCCGCCGCGCTTGCCGGAGGTCTCCGAGATCGGCACATCGATCGTGCGGTCTTGCGCATGGTGCATGTAGACCGTGCCGGACGGCATCCGGTGCGAGACGACCGCGCGGGCGACGATGACGCCGTTGCGGTTCACGGCCTCGATCCAGTCGTTGTCGACCACCCCGACCAGCTCGGCGTCCTCCTTGCTCATCCAAATGGTCGGCCCCCCTCGCGAGAGGCTGAGCATGAGCAGGTTGTCCTGGTACTCCGAGTGGATCGACCACTTGTTGTGGGGGGTGAGGTAGCGGACCGTCAGCGCGGCGCCGCCGCCCCCGCTGCCGTCGTCACTGCCGAGCACGGGCTCCCCATAGAGCTCGTGCATGTTCAGCGGGGGCCGGTACACGGGCAGCTGTTCGCCCATCTCCGCCATCCAGTCGTGGTCCATGAAGAACTGCATGCGACCGGTGAGCGTGTGCCACGGCTTGAGGCGTTCGACGTTGATGACGAACGCGCTGTATCTGCGGCCACCGTGTTCCGAACCCGACCACTCGGGCGAGGTGATGACAGCCTGCGGCCGGGACTGGGTGTCGGCGAAGGTGATGCGTTTGCCGGACTCGCCGCGGGACAGGTCCGCCAGCTCCTGCCCGGTGCGGACCTCGAGCTGCTCGAAACCCTGGGTGGCCAGCCGACCGTTTGTCGTCCCGGACAGGGTGAGGATCGCCTCGCACATCCGGATGTCCGTGTCGAGCCGCGGGCGTCCCTTGCCCACGCCCTTCCGGGTCTCGCCGTTGGCCTTGAGCAGGACCCCGATCTCCTCATCCGGTCGGAGGGTGATCCCCTTCACCGGCATCCCCGCCTTCTCGGCGAGCGGGCCGAGAGAACCGAACTTCTCGGCGAGCAGACGATAGTCGCGCTCCACCGCGACGATCTTGGGGAAGTTCTGCCCCGGCACCGGCTCGCACGCCCCGTCCTTCCAGTCCGAGACGGTGCCGCCCGGGTTGGCGAGGGCGTCCGGGGTGTCGTGGGTGAGCGGGACCGCGACGACGTCGGTGCGGGTATCGAGGTGCCCGTGGCTGAACTCGGAGACCTTCTCGGCGAGCAGGCGGAACGTCTCGAAGTCCGTCTTGGTCTCCCACGGCGGGTCGATCGCGGGCGTGAACGAATGCACGAAGGGGTGCATGTCGGTGGTGTTGAGGTCGTGCTTCTCGTACCAGGTGGCCGCAGGGAACACGAGGTCGGAGAACAGTGTCGTGGAGGTCATGCGGAAGTCGAGCGTGGTGAGCAGATCGAGTTTTCCGTCCTCGGCGTCCTCACGCCACACCATGTCGCGTCCGCGGTGACCTTCGGGTGCCTGGTCGGCTCGAAGCGATGAATCGGTGCCCAGCAGGTGCTGGAGGAAGTACTCGTCGCCCTTGGCAGACGATCCCAGCAGATTGGACCGCCACACCGTGAGGATCTTGGGGGCGTTGCCCGGCCCGTCCGGGTCCTCGGCCGCGAACCGTAGCGAGCCGTCCTTGATGCGACCCACCACGTGCTCAGCGGGCGACACCCCTGCCTCGGCGGCCTCGGCCCCGAGATGGAGCGGGTTCTCGGTGAAAGTCGGGAAGGACGGCATCCAGCCCAGCCGCGCCGACATCGCCACCAGGTCGGGGGTGCTCATGCCGGCAAAGCGGTTCTCGCCGGTGGGGGAGGCGAGGACATCTGCACCGTAGGCGTCGTACTTCCACTGTCCGGTGTGGAGGTAGAAGAATGCCGTCGAGATCATCTGTCGAGGCGGCCGGGACCAGTCCAGGCCCATGGCCACCTGCTGGAAACCGGTGAGTGGCCGGACCTTCTCCTGCCCCACGTAGTGTGCCCACCCGCCGCCGTTGACGCCCTGCGTCCCGGTGAGGATGGTCAACGCGAGGAACGCGCGGTAGATGAGGTCGGAGTGGAACCAGTGGTTGGTGCCGGCCCCCATGAGGATCATCGAACGCCCGCCGGACTCCAGGGCATTGCGGGCGAACTCGCGACCGATCCGCTCCGCCTGCACCGCCGGTACGCCGGTGTGCTGTTCCTGCCACGCCGGCGTGTACGGCTCGAGGTCGTCATACCCGGTCGGCCACGTGCCGGGCAGGCCGTCGCGATGCACGCCGAACTGCGCCATCATCAGGTCCAACACGGTGGTCACGCGCAGGTCCTCGCCGTCGTCACCCTTCACCGTCCGGTAGGGAACGCCGCGGAGGACGGTGTCGGCCTCACCGCGCACGGTGTCGAAGCGCGGCAGGACGACCTCCGCGGTGCCTTCACGGGTGTCGAGCATGGTCAGGGCCGGGTCGACCTCCCCCAGATCCAGGTTCCAGTCCCCCACCCCCTGCTCGCCGTAGCGGTGACCCAGGGTTCCGTTCGGCACGACCAGTCGGCCGGTCGCGGCGTCGATGAGTACGGTCTTGTTGGCGGCGTTCTCGCCCGGATCGGAGTCGAGGACCCCCGCGCCGAGCATGTCGGCCGTCACGAACTTGTGGGGCAGGACCGAGCCGTCGTCGCGGGTGCGCAGCGTCACCAGGAACGGCAGGTCCGTGTACTGCTTGGCATAGCGCTCGAACTCCGGCGTGGCCTTCCGTGCGTAGAACTCGGTGAGGACCACGTGAACCATCGACATGGCGAGTGCGCCGTCGGTACCCGGGTGCGGGTGCAGCCACTCGTCGGCGAACTTGGTGTTGTCCGCGTAGTCGGGGGAGACCACCACGACCTTCTGGCCCTTGTACCGGGCCTCCGTCATGAAGTGAGCGTCCGGAGTGCGGGTGACGGGGACGTTGGAGCCCCACATGATCAGGTACGAGGAGTTGAACCAGTCGGCCGACTCAGGCACATCGGTCTGGTCGCCGAACACCTGCGGGGACGCGACGGGCAGGTCCGCGTACCAGTCGTAGAACGACAGCATGGAGCCACCGAACAACTCCACGAAGCGGGAACCGGCACCGAACGAGGCCATCGACATCGCCGGGATCGGGGAGAACCCGGCGACACGGTCGGGCCCGACGGTCTTGGCGGTGTACACGTGCGCCGCGGCCGCGATTTCCATCGCGTCGTCCCACCGGCAGCGGACCAGCCCGCCCTTGCCCCGGACCCTCTTGTAGTAGGCGGTCTTGTCCGGGTTCTCGACGATCGACGCCCAGGCGTCCACCGGGTCGGAGTGCTCGGCGCGGGCGGCCCGCCACAGCTCCATGAGACGACCGCGGACGTAGGGGTACCGCACCCGGGTCGGCGAGTAGGTGTACCAGGAGAATGCGGCGCCGCGAGGGCACCCTCTCGGTTCGTACCCGGGGAGATCGTCACCGATATCCGGGTAGTCGGTCTGCTGTGCCTCCCAGGTGATGATCCCTTCCTTGACGTACACCTTCCACGAGCACGACCCCGTGCAGTTGACGCCGTGGGTGGAGCGCACCACCTTGTCGTGCGACCAGCGGTCCCGGTAGAACACGTCAGACTCGCGCCCGCCGGCGTGGGTGACGGTACGCAGGTCATCGGAGGCCTGGCCCCGGCGGAAGAAGCGACCCGCCTTGAGCAGAGCGTCCGAAGCGGGACCGTCGAGTCCAGCCTCGCCGCGGCCGGTGAGGGGATGCGCCTGGCGGGAAGAGTCGGTGCTGGTCATGCCGGGTTCCTTTCGGGGTCGACAGACTGTGCCCGGGCTGTGCGGAGGAACCACAGCCAGGTGAGTACGGCGGTCATGATCGAGAGGACGAAGAGCAGGAGCAGACCGATCCGGTAGTTTCCGTGGGCGGTCCAGAAGTAGCCGAGCAGCAGGGGTGGGACGAAGCCGCCCAGGCCGCCGACGGCGCCGACAATCCCGGTGACAGAGCCCACTGCCGAGGGATCGACCAGTTCCGCGACCAGTGCGAAGACCGCGCCCGAGGCGACGCCGAGCGAGGCGGCCATGAAGAGGAAGACCGCGGTACCGACCGGGTAGAACGTCCCCTCCTCGGTTCCCAGCAGAGGCATCCGCTCGGTGGCCGCGGCCGCCATCAGCCCGGTGACGGTGAAGCTGGCGATGAGAACCCAGGCGCCGGGGAACTTGTCGGCCAGCGCACCGCCCAGTGGTCTGCAGGCCACCGCGATCACCACGAACACGGCGGTCCGCAGGGCCGCGTCCTCCGTGTCCAGCTCGTAGAAGTTGTGGAGATACGTGGGCAGGTAGACGGAAAACGCCACGAACCCGCCGAAGCCCATCGTGTACAGCCAGGCCAGTTTGAGGGTGACCGGCCGGGCGAGGGTTCCCGCCGCCTTGACCACCCAGTTGCCCTGGGCGGGCGTCCATGCCGGTGAGTTCTGCAGTAGCGCCCGGGCGACGACCGCGTACACCGCGAGCAGGATCGCGACCAGAATGAACGGTGCCTGGTCCCCGAATGCGCCGCGGAGCCGGAGGGTGGTGAAGGCCGCGATGGCGGTGCCGCCCATGCCGGCACCGAAGATGCCGATCGCGGTGCCGCGACGATGAGGGGGGAACCACGAGTTAACGGTGGGGACGCCGACGGCGAAGGAGGTGCCGCCGATCCCCAGGAAGAAGCCGCCGATGAGCAACGCGGCGTAGCTGTGGTCGACGAATCCGACGAACAGGGTGGGGACGATCGTCAGTGCCGCGATGAGGGGGAACATCGTGCGGCCGCCCAGCCGGTCGGTGAGCGCACCCACGGGGATCCGACCGAGCGAGCCGACGACCACAGGTAGCGCCACCACCAGAGACTGCTGGAACGACGTCAGCCCGAGCTGGTCCTTGTACGTCGCGCCGAGCGGTCCCATCAGGGCCCATGCCCAGAAGGTCAGGAGGAAACCCGAGAAGCAGAGGGCGAGTGCGAGATTGGCCTGCTTCGGGTCGGGGCCGACAGGTGATTCGGCGGCACCTGTCAGGGAATCTTGGGCTGAGGACACCATGGGTCCTTTCGCGTCGGCTTCTCGCTTCATCGGGCTCGCTCGGGAGAAGGTCGCCCGACTCCCGAGTCTGTGCCACAAGACGGCGCCCGTCTGCGAGATCGCCGACACACCGACTGTTTGTTATCGCGCAAATACACTTCAGAGTGAGCCTTTGGCCGGTCGGCGTGGGCCCGGAAGACGTCCGGGCCCACGCCGTCGGGACTACACCAGCCAGTCGTTTGGCGCGAACAGTTCCGCGTGGAGGCGGTCGGCGGGCACGCCGGCCTCGATGAACTGGGGGCGGAGCGACTGGAGGAAGCCGGTGGAGCCGCAGAGGAAGACGTGCGCGCCCTCGGGGAGCTCGACCGTGGACAGGTCCATGTATCCCGGGTGCACCGCGCCCGGGCCGGACACGGTCTCCGCGCCCTGCTCGTACCAGGTGTGCACGTCGGCGTCGGCGAGCAGTGAGGACTCGCCCGCGACCTCCTCCGCCAGGACGTGGTCGGCCGGGGAGCGGTCGGCATGCAGGACGAGCACCCGGCGGCTGTCCTCCGTCGCCGACAGATGGGCGAGCATTCCGAGCATCGGGGTGATGCCGATGCCGGCAGAGCAGAGGACTACGGGTGCGGCGGAGTGGTCGCTGCCAATCCCGGCAGCGTCCAGGACGAGGTCGCCGAACGGGAGGGTGACCTGGATGGTCGTGCCGACCCGGGCGTGGGCGTGCAACCAGCCGGAGACCTCTCCAGCGGGACAGCTGACCTCACCCTGGACGCCCTCCTCGACACGGCGGACGCCGATACGCCACGTGCCGTCCCCCGGTGCCGTGGACAGCGAGTACTGGCGCAGCTGGCGCGCACCGTCGGGAAGGACCACTCCGACGGACGTGTACTGGCCTGGGCGGAAGTCGGGCAGCGGCTCGCCATCGGGCCCGCCGAGGGTGAACACGGTGACCGAGTCCGTGACGTCCTCGCGGGCGATCACGGTGGCGGTGCGGAAAACGTCACCCGGCTCTACCCGGGCCTCGGCGTAGAGCGCGGACTCGAAGTCCACCAGGACGGCGGCCATGATCCAGTAGACCTCGTCCCATGCTGCAGCGACCTCCGGGGTGATCGCATCGCCCAGCACCTCGACGATCGCACCGAACAGGTAGTCGTGGACCACCTGGTACTGGTCCGGGGTGATGCCGAGGCTCGCGTGCTTGTGACCGATGCGGGAGAGCATGTCGACCGGGCTGCGGCCGTCCACCAGCAGCGTCGCGAAGGTGGCGATCGATGCGGCGAGCGCGCGTTGCTGTGCACCCAGGTGCTGGTTGCCTCGGTTGAAGGTGTCGCGCAGGAGCTCGGGGTTGTCGGCGAACATGGTGCGGTAGAAGACCGGTGTGATCTCGTCGATGTGGGCGCCGATGACCGGCAGCGTCGCGCGGATGACGGCAGCGTGCTCCTCGGAGAGCTCGCGCGGGTGCGCGAGGATCGACTCCAGTGTGGTGAGCGACGTGGTCATGGTGATCTCCTTCTACAGCGGCGCCGGGACCAGGCAGAGGCGTCCCGAGGCGCGACGGGGTAGCCCGGGCACCGTTCGGGCCGGACTGGGATGGGGGAGTGGGCTGGTCGGCGCACGGTGGACCGGCGCCGACCGGGTGGTCAGGGTCCCGGGCCGACGCCCGGGAGTGGGCTGGAATCGTGATTCGGGGAGGGTGCCAACCGTGGGGCGGGACCCAGGTCGAGGGTGACCTGCCGGGTGGGCGCGCGAACGATCGCGGTGACCGTGAGCGGGTCGAGGGCGGTGAAGAACGCGTCGCGGGCGTCGACCAGGGCACGTCGGAGGCCGCAGTTGCCGGCCAACGGGCAGGGCGTCGGGCCCTCGCACTGGACGACCTCACCCGGGCCCTCCAGCTCGCGCAGCAGTCGTCCGACGGACTCGTTGCGGCCCGCCTCGGTAATGACGAGTCCGCCGCCCCGACCGCGCCGGGACTCGGCGAGGCCGAGTTCGACGAGTCGGGAGACGATCTTGGCCACGTGGGAGGTCGAGGCGTTCACCGACTCGGCGATCGCCGCGGCGGTCATGCGGTCGCCGCGCTCATCGGCGACGGCGAGGCGCATGAGAGCGCGGATCGCGAGATCGGAGGACCGGGACAACTGCACAACGCCGAGCGTGCCATATTCCGAACTACCTGAGCGCATTTGTGCGCGGTGATCTTAAATACGTTCTGAGCTGGACATTTGCTGTTTCTCTGATCCGTTCGGATGGGGCAGCGAACGATCGTCGCCCCGACCAGCCCGTATGCGGCTACCGCCGCGGGGAATCCATTGGGGAGCTCAGATCCACTCGATGAGTTCCACCGGCTCGTCCACCGCCCCGTCCGCGGGGGCGGTGTCGGGGACGAGCGCCAGGACGGGCGCACCCGCGAGATCAGCCAGGTGGGCGGTACGGAGGCGTGGAGTGATGGTCCAGCCGCCTGCACCGTCCGGACGGGCTGGCAAGATCCGTGTTCGACCCGGGGCGGCCAG
The DNA here is from genome assembly GCF_008369165.1 of Dietzia sp. ANT_WB102. Classification (NCBI taxonomy): domain Bacteria; kingdom Bacillati; phylum Actinomycetota; class Actinomycetes; order Mycobacteriales; family Dietziaceae; genus Dietzia; species Dietzia sp. ANT_WB102. The sequence goes on along the minus strand of NZ_VOBA01000001.1, from coordinate 425,955 downwards.
GTCGTCGAGCCCGTTCAGGTGCGCGACCGTCGGGGTGCGCTGGCGACCGGTGAGGGCGTCGACCAGCGCCCGGCCCGTCGTCGCCGCCGCGGACACCGCCGCCAGCGGGTTCCCCGGCAGGCCCAGGAGGACGCGCCCGTCGGCCAGCACGGCGACGAGCTGCGATCCCCCCGGACGGACGCGGACCCCGTCGAGGACGACCCGCGCGCCCGCCCGCGCCAGGGCCGGGCGGAGGAGATCGGCGACGCCGCCGCCGGTGGCGCCCACCAAGACCAGCACGTCGCCGGGACCGTCCTTGAGGAGGGCGCCGACCGCGTCCGCGGTGTCCGGGCAGTGCCCGGGCGGGCCGACCGACCCGAACCCGGCCCGCGTCAGCACCGCGCCGAGCACCGGGCCGACCGTGTCGCGGATCCGGCCCGGCGGCAGCGGCGAGGGCGCCTCGGCGGGCAGGACCTCGTCGCCGGTCGTGATGAGCGACGCACGGATCGGCCCCCGGACCGGGATTTCGGTCACCCCTGCCGAGAGGGCCGCGGACGCCAGCGCCGCGTCGAGTACCGTGCCCGCAGCAGCCAGCTGGTGCCCGACCGGCCAGTCCTCGCCGACCGGGCGCAGATCGTTCACACCGGCGGCGTCCGGCGATGCGGTGACCACGTCGGGGCCGGCCGCGGCCCGGGTCACCGTGACGAGCTCGTGCCGCAGCACGCGATCGCAGCCGGCGGGGGCGAGCGCGCCGGTCGCGATCGGCGCCGCGCTGCCGGGTACCAGTGACGCGGGCGAGTCGTCCCCGGCGCGACGGGACGTCCCGGTCAACCGCCAGGGGCCCCGCCCGGCCAGCGCGTAGCCGTCCATTGCCGAGACCGGCTCGCGCGGCATCGGATCCACGGCGATCAGTGCTGACGTGAGTACCCCACCGACGGCTGCCAGGGGCGGGCGCCCGTCCGCCGGCGACGGTGTGAGCGCCGAGCGCAGGACGGCACCCACGTGGGGGAGGCCGATGGGTCCGCGCCCGGCCACGTCGGCCCAGGTGTCCACGTCCCGTGCGGCGCTTCCGACGGGGACGCGGACGACATCCTCGCCGTCGTAGAGGGCCCGGACGGCTCGCCCGCCCACGCCGCCGGAGCGCTCCAGGGCGGTCACACGCGAGGTGAGGGCGCGGCGGTCCCACGCGGCCAACAGATACTGGTCGCGGCCGGCGGCATCCACCGCGAGTGCGGCTCCCGGGCGGTGGGAGGCGGGGTGGGGCCGCAGCGCGTCGAGGAGGTCGCGGAGGGTGGCGGCGTCGAGGTCGGGGAGGTCACAGGCGACGACGACGACGAGGTCCACCGACTCCGGTAGCGTCCGCAGTCCCGCGGCGATCCCCGCCACCGGCCCCGAGAAGGGCGGGTCCTCGCGGGTGTCACCACCGGGGCCCACGGTGCGGACGGGGCCCGCCACGGCCCGGGCGGCGCCGAGCACCGCCTCCACCATCGGTCGTCCCGCCACCGCCACGGAGCCCTTGTCGATTCCGCCGAGCCGGCTCGCGCGACCGCCGGTGAGAACGATCGCCCCCACACTGCCGTCACCACCGCAGACGTCACCACCGCAGCCGCCCCGACCGGGGCCCGGACCATTGGTGCCAGGCCCGGTCACACGGCGTCCTCGGTCCGGCGCCCGCGCAGGAAGTCGTCGACCAACCGCTCCACGTCCTGCGTGGTGAAGGGGCGCAGCCCGATCATGCGGGCCAGGACCACGGGGCCGGCGAGCTGCGCCACGGCCAGATCGCGGTCGCCGGGGATGAGGATCCCGGAGTCCTCGCCAGCGGAGAGGACGGCGTGCAGGGGTTCGGTGTACGACTCGGCCACGCTCCGGCGGAGCCGGCCCACCTCGTCGTCGTCACCGGTGTCCCGGCCCATCGCCAGCCACCCCAACATCGACTGCTGGAGTGGCGCGTCCTGGACGAGTTGCGTTATCGACGTGGCCAACTCCAGGAGTTGCTCGCGGATCGGTAGACCGGTCGGGGGACGCGTCGGGGTGGGGAGCAGCCGTCGGAAGGTCGCCGCGATCAACGAGTCCGTCGACGGGAAGTTGCGGTACAGGGTGGTCCGGGCGACCCCCGACAGTCGGGTCACCGCGTCGACTGTCACCGCCGCCGCGCCGCCGGACAGCAGCAGTGACGATGCTGCTTCGAGCAGCTTGCTCTGTGAGCGGGCGCGCCGCGGGTCTTGTGACGACATGTCTTTATTGTGGCCCGCCCGGTGCGCCGGGGTGGGCGGCATCAGTCGCGGACACGCTCGGGGTGGGTGTACACGGTGGCGCGGTCGACCCGGCTGAAGCCTGCCAGCGTCACCCCGGTCTCCGTGGCGAGATCCACCGCCAGCGACGATGGTGCGCTGACGGCGGAGAGTACCGGTATCCCCGCCATCGACGCCTTCTGTACGAGTTCAAACGACGCCCGACCGGAGACCTGCAGGACGGTCCCGCGCAGCGGCAGCAGCCCCTGGCGGAACGCCCAGCCGACGACCTTGTCCACAGCGTTGTGCCGCCCCACGTCCTCGCGGAGACAGAGCAACTCGCCGGCAGGGGAGAAGAGGCCGGCCGCGTGGACGCCGCCCGTCTTGTCAAAGACCCGCTGCTGTGCGCGGAGTCGGTCGGGCAGGGACAGCAGGACCCCGGAATCGATGAGTGGTTCGGCCGGCTCGGCGGGGAAGTGGGTCGCGCGCCGGACCTCGTCGATCGAGTCCACGCCGCACACGCCGCAGGCGCTGCTCATGGTCGACGCCCGTGGGGAGCGGGGTGCGGGGATGTCCGGCGACACGGTGACGGTGAGGGTGTTGTAGTCCTGCTCGGCCCGACCGCTGACGGTGGTGCAGTAGCAGATCTCGGGTAGGTGATCGCGGTGCCAGACGGCGCCCTCCGAGACCAGGTGACCCGCCGCGAGGTCCATGTCGTCGCCCGGGGTCCGCATGGTCACGACGAACGGCTGGCCACCGACCCTGATTTCGAGGGGCTCCTCGACGGCCAGCGTCGCCACCTCTCGTCTGGCGTCACCCGCGGCGAGGATCCTCCGCGCGGGGTACCGAGTCGTCCGCCGTCCCATAGTCGCGCAGCCTAGCGCCGGCGGCACCGGACCGTCGCAGGAGGAGGGCGGACAAGCCCACCGTGGCCAGCCAGACAAGGGGGTAGATGTTGGTGATCAGGCCGAAGATCACCGGCGGGATGTCGCCGCCGAGCATGAACAGGCCTATCGCCACCCAGCGATCATCGGGGAAATCCGGGTTGGGGAAGCTCTGCACCCAGGCCGCGGTGGCGGCCCACAGCAGCGGCGGTAGGAGCCAGAAAGACCAGCGCCGGGCGCTGAGCGCGTAATGCACGGTGAGGACGAACAGCGGGATGAACCACACCCAGTGATGGCCCCACGAGAACGGGGACACCATCGACATCGTCATGCCGGACAGCGTGAGTGCCAGTAGTTGGTGCCCTGCCCGGTGGAGCAGGGCCGCCGTGGCCAGGCCTACCAGCGCGGCGAGTGCAGCGAAGGCCAGCCACGCGATCGTGGGGGCGGAATCGACGTCGAGTACCCGGGCGACCACCCCCCGCATCGACTGGTTGGCCACCACCGAGTCCTGCGCGATGCGACCCGACTCGACGACCGTGCCCGACCAGTAGCGTGCGGCATCGGAAGGGATGACGAGGAAACCGAGAGCGACTGTCGCCAGGAACGTCACGACCGAGACGACCGCGACCCGCCACCGTCCGGTGACGATCCAGTGCGCCCAGAAGAACGCCGGCGTCAGCTTGATTCCGGCCGCCAGCCCGCTACCGATCCCGGCGAGATGACGCCACCGGCTGGCGCGTCCACCGGGACCGTCCCTGGACAGGAGCTGGTCGGCGAGGACGAGTGCGAGGAGGACGAGGTTGATCTGGCCGAGCCAGATCGTGGTGCGCACCGGCTCGAGCGACAGGCAGATCAGGGCGAGGCACAGGGACACCTGACGGGTGACGGTGTCGGGGGCGTAGTCGAGCGCGCGGAGCGACATCCGGATGACCAGGTACAGCAGCCCCAGGGTGAGCGCTGTCCACCCCGCCGCCATGAGCGGGCGGGAGAGCATCGGCAGCGGCTGGAACAGCAGCGCGGAGAACGGCGGGTAGGTGAACGGCATCGGCACGAAGAAGCGCCCGTTGACTCCCCAGAGGAGTCCCTCGTACAGGGGCTCGCTGTTGCGTACCGCCTCCGCGCCCCAGCGGTAGACGTGTACGTCCAGCATGCTTTGCGAGATCCCCCACCACGGGGTCCGCTCGTCGGGCGCGCGCAGCACCACGACTACCGAGGCGAGAGCCAGCAGTGCCAGCGGGCCGCGCAGCCAGTAGGTGGAGGGAAGCGAGCGCACAGGCAGGGAGCCTAGTCGTCGCTGTGGCCGCTCGGCCCCGGCGCGCTAGATGTAGATGGCCGGGTCGATGTAGAACTGCGCGTCGCGCAGCTCCTCCTTGGTCGACGTGGCCGGCCGAGCCTCGCCTGGGACGCCTACGACGATCGAATCGGCAGGGGCGCTCTTCACGACGACGGCATTGGCGCCGACCGAGGAATCGTCACCGATCTCGACGGGGCCCAGAATCTTCGCGCCCGCACCCACGGTCACGCGGTCACCCAAGGTGGGGTGCCGTTTAACCTGCTTGAGCGAGACCCCGCCCAGGGTGACGCCGTGGTAGAGCATGCAGTCGTCACCGATCTCCGCGGTCTCCCCGATCACGACACCCATCCCGTGGTCGATGAAGAACCGCCGGCCGATCGTGGCGCCGGGATGGATCTCGATCCCCGTGAGGAAGCGAGCGAACTGGGCGAGTACGCGTCCGGCGGTCCGCCCGACCCCGCCTGCGTTCCACATGCGGTGGGACAGTCGGTGGATCCAGATCGCGTGCAGCCCCGAGTAGACGACGGCGTTCTCGACGTCGCCCCGGGCGGCCGGGTCGTGGGCGCGCGCCGCAGCGAGGTCCTCACGCAGAGTGCGCCAGAACCCCACCGGGCGGTCGGAAGTGTCAGACATCAGTCGCGGTAGTCCTCGAACAGCATGGTGGAGACGTAGCGCTCGCCGTAGTCGCACACAATGACGACGATGGTCTTGCCCGCGTTCTCGGGACGCTTGGCGATCTCGAGCGCCGCCCACACGTTGGCGCCCGAGGAGATGCCAGCGAGGATGCCTTCCTCCTTGCCGAGGCGCTTGGCGATGGCGAGCGAGTCCTCGAGAGTCACGTCGATGACCTCGTTGTAGACCTCGCGGTCGAGAATCTCGGGGACGAAGTTCGCGCCGAGGCCCTGGATCTTGTGAGGGCCGGCCTTGCCCTCGGTCAGCAGCGGGGAGTCCTTGGGCTCGACGGCGACGATCTGGATGTCCGACTTCTGCGAACGCAAGTAGTTGCCCGCACCGGAGATGGTGCCGCCGGTACCGATACCGGCCACGAACACGTCGACGTCGCCGTCGGTGTCCTCCCAGATCTCCGGACCGGTGGTGCGACGGTGGATGTCCACGTTGGCCGGGTTGGCGAACTGCCGGGCCAGAACTGCGTTCTCGCGGGTCGCGGCGACCTCCTCGGCCTTGGCGACCGCGCCCTTCATCCCCTCAGAGCCGGGGGTGAGGATCAGCTCGGCACCATAGGCGCGCATGACGGCGCGACGTTCGACCGACATCGTGTCGGGCATGACGATGACGGCCTTGAAGCCGCGGGCCGCGGCGACCATGGACAACGCGATTCCGGTGTTGCCGGATGTGCCCTCGACGATGGTGCCGCCGGGCTTGAGGCCCCCGGACGCCACCGCGTCGTCGATGATCGCGGCGCCGATCCGGTCCTTCACGCTGGCCGCGGGATTGGCGGACTCGAGCTTGGCCAGGACAGTGGCCTGCAGCCCGTCGGTGAGGGAGTTGAGACGGACCAGGGGGGTTTTGCCGATGGTCTCACTGATGTCTGAGTAGATCTTCGCCATGAGGAGTTCCGTTCTTGAGAATGAACCGATCTGTCTATTGCGTAGTCTACGTGATGAACAGTTCGGGGTCGTCGGGTCGACCGAGAAAATCGTCGCGAGTGGCGCCGTAGTCTCCCCGCGGCGATAATGGAGCGCGCTCCACTTCGTCGTCGTCCGAAAGGCCGCACCGCCGCATGCGCGAAATCGCCGTCCCCACCCAGCGCACCTACACTCGCGCCGACCTGATTCCGGTGGTCGCGCGGGAGCGCGCCGCCGGCCACCCCGACACCGTCCCGTTCGAGCACTTTGAGGACGGTGGCTGGCAGCCCGTGACTGTGGGTGATTTCCACCGGCGCGTCGAGCGGATCGCCGCCGGACTCGTCGCCTCGGGTGTGGTGCCCGGCGACCGCGTCGCGCTCATGGCGGAGACCAGGCTCGAATGGGTGCTCGTCGACATGGCCGTGTGGACCGCCGGCGCGATCACCGTCCCGGTCTACCCGTCCTCCTCGGCGAGCCAACTCGCGTGGATTCTCGAGGATTCCGGGTCCCGGGTACTCATCGCCGAGGGCGAGGCGCACGCGGCCGTCGTCGATGCCCTCGACGTCCCGTCGACCTGCGAACACGTCTTCTACCTCGACGACGGGGGCCTCGACATGCTCGAGGCACGCGGTCGAGCGGTGGAGCCCGAGGTGCTGGAGGCCGCGCTGGCCACCCTCGAGCCCGACAGTCCTGCCTCGATCATTTACACCTCCGGCACAACCGGGCGCCCCAAGGGCTGCGTGATCACCCACCGGAACCTGCTCGCCGAGTGCCACGGGCTCCTCGACCACCCCGTCGGCACGATGGCCCGGCACGGCAAGAAGACGCTCATGTTCCTCCCGCTGGCGCACGTCCTGGCGCGCGCTGTCACCTACGCGGTATTCCTCGGTGGGGCGACCATCGGGTTTTGGGCCGACACCTCCACCATCCTGCCGCGCTTCGCCGACTTCCGGCCCCACACGATCCTGGGCGTCCCACGAGTGTTCGAGAAGGTCCGCGACGGCATCGCCAAGCAGGCCAGTGCCAAGGGGCGATTGCAGCGGGAGGTGTTCACACGCGCCGAGAAGGTCGCGATCGAGGCGAGCACCCTGCGCGGCGGGGACGGACTGAACGACACACGGAGGCCGTCGCTCCTGCACACCGTGCAGTACGCGCTCTTCGACATCGCCGTCTATCGTGCCGTCCGCGCGGCACTCGGCGGTCGATGCGAGTACGCGATCTCCGGCGGGGGTGCCCTACCCGACCGCATCTCCCACTTCTTCCGCGGACTCGGGGTGCCGATCTACGAGGGTTACGGCCTCACCGAGAGCACGGCGGCCGCCGCCGTCAACGGCCCGGGATGCCAACGGGTGGGGACCGTCGGCCGACCCGTCGAGGGGACGAGCATCAGGATCGCCGAGTCTGGCGAGGTGGAACTGTCCGGTCCGCTGGTCTTCACGCGGTACTGGAACAACGAGGAGGCCACCGGGGAAGCTCTGGGAGGCGGCTGGTTCGCCACCGGGGACCTCGGCTCGCTCGACGAGGACGGCTACCTGAGCATCACCGGCCGGAAGAAGGAACTCATCGTCACCGCCGGCGGCAAAAATGTCTCCCCGGGGCCCCTCGAAGACAGCATCAACGCCCACCGGCTGGTTGGGAATGCCGTGGTGATCGGCGAGGGTCGCAGGTTCGTCTCCGCGCTCATCGCGGTGAATGAGGCCGAACTCACCCACTGGGCCGAGGAGCACGGCCGCGCCGGGACGCCCGCCCACCAGCTGGTCGCGGATCCGGACGTGCAGGCCGAACTCCAATCCGCGGTTGACCAGGCCAACGCCCAGGTCTCCCACGCCGAAGGGGTCAAGAAGTTCACCGTGCTGCCGAACGAATTCACCGAGCAGTCTGGCGAGCTCACTGCGACCTTCAAGGTCAAGCGGCACGTGATCAACGAGCGCTACGCCGCGCAGATCGAGGCCATGTACGCCTGACGACGCCGGGCGCCCCGGGCCGACGAGGGCTCCGGGGCGCCGAGGCGTCGTGGGCGACGTCTACCCCGCGTACAGCTGCTCGATCTCGTCCGCGAACCGTTCGTGCACGACGTTGCGCTTGAGCTTGAGCGTCGGGGTGAGTTCCCCGCCCTCGACCGTGAACTCCGCGGAGAGGATGTTGAACTTGCGGATCGACTCCGCGCGCGAGACGGACCTGTTGGCCCGGTCCACCGCGTCTTGGACGGCGCCGACCAGGTCGCCGTCCTGCAGCAGGTCCGCGACCTCGCCGGTCTTGCCGTTCCTGTCCCGCCACCCCGGGAAGGTTTCCGGGTCGATTGTGACCAGGGCCGCGACGTAGCTACGGTTGTCGCCCACCACCACAGCCTGGCTGATGAGCGGGTCCGAGGTGAGGAGGTCCTCGAGCTGCGCCGGCGAGACGTTCTTGCCGCCGGCGGTGACGATGAGGTCCTTCTTCCGGCCGGTGATGCTCAGGTAACCATCGGAGTCGAGCTCGCCGATGTCACCCGTGTGATACCAGTCGCCAGTCCAGGACTCCTCGTTGGCCTGCGGATTGTTCCAGTAGCCCTTGAACAGTGTCTTGGCCTTGGCCAGCACCTCGCCGTCATCGGCGATCTGGATCGTCACGCCCGGGATCGGTCGGCCGACGGTGCCGATCTTGGCCTGGTTGACCGGGTTGACGGTGAGCACCCCCGAGGACTCGGTGAGACCGTAGCCTTCCAGGAGGTCGAAACCGGCGCCGCGGAAGAAGTGGCCGAGGCGCGCGCCCAGCGGGCTGCCGCCGGAGATGACACGGTCGCACTCGCCGCCGAGCGCGTCGTGCAGCTTGGAGTAGACAAGCTTGGAGAACAGCTTCTGCTTGAGGGCCAGGACGGCGGACGGCTTCCCGCCGCCCTCGAGGGCCTTGGAGTAGTCGATGGCTGTCTGGACCGCCGCCTTGAAGATCTTGGCCTTGGCCCCACCGGCGGTCTCGGCCTTGCTCGCAGCCGAGTTGTACACCTTCTCCAGTACGCGCGGAACCGACACGAGGAACGTCGGATGGATTTCTCCCAGCCGCTCGACGACCTTCGTGGTGTCCGGCTCGTGAGCCACGGTGACGCGCTTGTAAAAGCACGCCACCTCGAGAATGCGCGCGAGGACGTGGGCCAGCGGCAGGAAGATCAGCGTCCGACTGTTGGGGACGAACGCCTCCTGGAGCTGCTCCTCCACGGCCACCACGACGCCGCCGAAGCCGCCGTGCAGGATCTCGCAGCCCTTGGGGTTGCCGGTTGTGCCGGAGGTGTAAATGATCGCGCAGGGATCCTCTTGGCCCATGGTCAGCGAGGCCTTCTCGAGCTCCTCGTCCGAGACCGAGGCCCCGGCCTCGATGAGCTGCTCGACCAGGTCGTCCTCGATGAGCAGGAGGTCGCCCTGCCACTCGGTCTCTGCGGTGAGCGTCTCGCGCAGTTCAGGGTTCTCGACAACCGCGAAGGACGCCCCGGAATCGGTGAGGATCCAGTCGCACTGGGTGGAGGACGAGGTTTCGTAGATGGGCACGGTGACCGCGCCGACCGTCCAGGCTGCCCACGCGATGAGCGACCACTCGTAGCGGGTGTGGCTCATGATCGCGAGGCGGTCGCCCGGCGTGACCCCACGGGCGATGAGGCCCTTGGCCACGCCCTTGATCTCCTCCAGGTACTCGGCGCAGGTGACCTCCTTCCATTCACTTCCGACGAGTCGCAATACGGCGATGTCGTTCGGGGCCTCCTGCGCGTTGGTGAACACCAGCCTGGCCAAGTTCTGCTCGGGGAAGGGCTTCGAGGCGGGAGGGGTGGCGAACTCGGTCGTCATCGCGATCCTTAGGTCATGTGTGGCCTGCATCACTGGCAAGTGTAGAGGGGTCGCCGGGTCTCGTGTGGAGCTCGGTGTATTTAGATCCGCTTACGAAGGGGCGACCGATGTGTGTGATGTTGGTTACACTCGGACCATGACGGCGGGAGTGCCAGCCGCGGGCAGCTCACTCGTGGCGCAATCGCGGGAGCGCAGCAGGCGGCGGGGAATCGACCCGGAGCGAGCCGACCCGCCGGTCGACCTGCAGGGCGCCGAGCTGACCGAGCACCTCGCCGGCCACCGGATGGCGGCGGCTTTGCCGGTGGTCGAGAAGATCCTCGTCTCCGGAGTGGTGAGCAGTGGGCACCTCGTCGCGGTGGCCGATGCCGACGGCCGCCTGCTGTGGTTATACGGCGACCACGGGGTACGGAGGCGTGCGGAGCGGATGGCGTTTGTTCCCGGCGCACTGTGGAGCGACGACGCCGTGGGTGCCAACGCGCCCGGGCTGGCATTGCGGCATGACGTTCCGATCCGCGTCCGGGGCGAGGAGCACTTCCTGGCCCCCGCCCACTCGTGGAGCTGCTCCGCCGCGCCCGTCCACGATCCGCAGACGGGCCGAGTGATCGGGGGCATCGACGTGACCGGGAACGACATCGCGGCGTCCGCCGAGCTGTTGGCACTGGTCACGGCCACCGCGCTGCTCGCGGAGGCGGAACTGCGGTCCATGCCAACCGGTGGCGCCCGGCGGCTGGAAGTCCTGGGCACCCTGCGTCCCACCCTGGGTGGACACGGCCCACTGACCGGCCGTCACGCGGAGATCCTCGTCCTCCTCGCCGCCCACCCGCGGGGCCTGTCCGGCGGGGCGCTGGCAGAACTGCTCGCCGCGGGCCGGCTCGACGAGGTGAGCATCCGCGCGGAGGTGTCGCGACTACGCCGGGTCCTCGGCCCCGACGCGGTGCTGTCCCGCCCATACCGGCTGGTACCCGGTGCCGTGGAAACCGACGCGGCGCGGGTGGCCGAATTGCTGCACACCGACGTCGACGCCGCGGTCGCCGCGTACCCGGGCCCGCTGTTGCCGGCATCGGACTCGCCCGGGGTGGCCGACCTCCGCGAGGAGCTGGACGCGAGAGTGCGCGCCGCGGCGCTGGCCGCGGGGTCGCCGCGGGCCCTGCGGACCTGGGTCGCCGGCCCCGGCCGCGAGGACCCCGAGGCGTGGCGGGCGCTCGGGTCGCTGCCGGGGCTCTCTCCGGCGGCGACCTCCTCGGCACGTTCGGTGTACCGGGTGTTGGACAACCGACTGGGGGCCTGACCGGTCTCGTCGTCGGCCCGGGCGCCGCGTGCAACGTGCGTGCAACCCCGGCGTCGATAGTGTCCCGGATCATAGTCGCCGGCCGTGCGGGTCGGCGTTCCCCGCACGCGAAAGGTGCTTCACATGCCCGTCTTCTCCCAGCCCGGATCCAGCGACGCGGTGATGTCCTACGAGAGCCGCTACGACCACTACATCGGCGGCGAGTGGGTGGCGCCCGCCAAGGGCGAATACTTCGAGAACGTCACCCCGATCACCGGGCAGGTGTTCTGCGAGGTGGGCCGCGGCACCGCCGAGGACATCGAGGCCGCGCTCGACGCCGCGTGGGCCGCCGCACCGTCCTGGAACGCCACCTCGGCCACCGAACGGTCGCTGGTGCTGCTGCGGATCGCCGACCGCATGGAACAGAATCTCGACAAGCTCGCCCTGGCCGAATCCTGGGACAACGGCAAGGCCATCCGCGAGACCCTCGGCGCCGACATCCCACTGGCGATCGACCACTTCCGATACTTCGCCGGTGCGATCCGCGCCCAGGAGGGCGGCATCTCCCAGATCGACGACGACACGGTCGCCTACCACTTCCATGAGCCCCTCGGCGTGGTCGGGCAGATCATCCCGTGGAATTTCCCGATCCTCATGGCGGTGTGGAAGCTCGCCCCCGCACTGGCTGCCGGCAACTGCGTGGTCCTCAAGCCGGCCGAGCAGACCCCCGCCTCGATCCTCTACCTCATGTCCCTCATCGGCGACGTGATCCCGGCTGGCGTGATCAACGTGGTCAACGGCTTCGGCACCGAGGCCGGCAAGCCCCTCGCCTCCAACCCGCGCATCCGCAAGGTCGCCTTCACCGGTGAGACCACCACCGGCCGACTGATCATGCAGTACGCCTCCGAGAACCTCATCCCCGTCACCCTCGAGTTGGGCGGCAAGAGCCCCAACATCTTCTTCGAGGACGTCATGGACGCCGACGATGACTTCCGTTCGGCCGCGCTCGAGGGCTTCGCGATGTTCGGACTCAACCAGGGCGAAGTATGCACCTGCCCGTCGCGCGCGCTGGTACAGAAATCGATCTTCGACGAGTTCACCGAGCTGGCGATCGAACGCACCAACCGCATCAAGCTCGGCAACCCCCTCGACACCGACACCATGATCGGCGCGCAGGCCTCCACCGACCAGCTGGAGAAGATCCTGTCCTACATCGACATCGGCAAGCAGGAGGGCGCCGACGTGCTCACCGGCGGCGGCCGAGCCGAGCTCGAAGGTGACCTGGCCGGCGGCTTCTACGTGCAGCCGACCGTGTTCCGCGGCCACAACAAGATGCGCCTGTTCCAGGAGGAGATCTTCGGACCCGTCCTGTCGCTGACCTCTTTCACCGACTTCGACGACGCCATGATGATCGCCAACGACACCCTCTACGGTCTCGGCGCCGGCGTGTGGTCGCGCAACGGCACCACCGCCTACCGCGCCGGCCGAACCATCCAGGCCGGCCGCGTGTGGACCAACACCTACCACCAGTATCCGGCGCACGCAGCGTTCGGCGGCTACAAGCAATCCGGCATCGGCCGCGAGAACCACCTGATGATGCTCGACCACTACCAGCAGACCAAGTGCCTGCTGGTGGGCTACTCGGGCAAGCCGCTGGGCTTCTTCTGATGGATGACGTGTGCGGGTTGCCCTCGGGTGGGAGTGTGCGCATCGCGGCGCGCGCCACCCCACCGGAGGGCGCTCCCGCCGACCTGCCGCCGCGCGTCGTGGCGACCGAGCCGGCAGTGGAACTCCTCCGCGAGCTCGTCGGCCGGCACGGGCCTGTGATGTTCCACCAGTCGGGCGGGTGCTGCGACGGGTCAGCGCCCATGTGTTATCCCGACGGCGAGTTCCGCGTGGGACAACGCGACGTGTTGGTGGGGGAGTTGGACCTGGGGTCACCTGACCGGACGGGAGGACCGGGCGACGACGACGAGACGCACGAGCCCTCCTCGTCGTCGTCCCGCATCCGCGTGTGGATCTCGGGCACACAGTTCGAGACCTGGAAACATACGCAGATGGTGGTGGACGCGATTCCAGGCCGAGGCTCGGGCTTCAGCCTCGAGAACCCGACCGGCAAGCGGTTCCTGTCCAGGGCCCGCACGTTCGACCCCGGTGAGCTCGCCGCGCTTGAGGCGTTCCCACCGATGCTCGGTGCCGAGCTCGACGAGTAAGCCGATCCGCCCCGATTCGGTGGCGGTTCGGCGGTAGAGTCCGCACATGGACACGGATCGCACGGCCTCCGCTGACCCGCTCGACGTCACGGTCGAATTCCTCACGCCAGAGCTGCGCTCGGAACTGCTGAAATGTTGGAACGAGCCGCAGCGGCGGTACCACAACCCGACGCACCTGAGGGCCGTGCTCCGGGCCGTGGATGCGCTCGAGTCGGACGGGGAGTCCTTCGACGCGACGGCGGTCCGGCTGGCCGCGTGGCTGCACGCGGCCGTGTGTGATCCGGCGGGCTCGGAGAACACCGAGAAGTCGGCGTCGATGGCTGAGCGGGTGCTCGACCCGGCCGCGCCCATCGAGGAGGTCGCGAGGCTGGTGCGACTGATGGGCGGGCACCGGGTCGAGGCAGGGGACCTGAACGGGGCCGTACTCTCGGACGCCGACCTCTCCGTGCTGGGCGCCGACCCCGAGACGTACGACGCTTACGCGCAAGACGTACGCCACGAGTTCGCTCACGTGCCGGGCGAGAGGTTCGTCGCCGGGCGGATCGCCGCGCTGGAGGGCCTCCTAGAGCGGAGGTCGGTGTTCCTCACCCGCGCCGGCCGCGACATGTGGGAGAAGCAGGCGCACGCCAATCTCAATCGCGAGTTGGGGCTGCTGCGCGTGGGCGTGACCGGCGACTAGCCGCGGGGCCGGATCCCCGGCGGGGTGATCGCCGCGGTGTACTCGGCCACCCCGGAGGCGACCATCAGCTCGGTGATGGTTCGCGCGTCGTCAGGTCCGGGCAGTCCCCACCCCTCGCGGTAGCCGTAGACCTCGGCGAGTGGGTGGGCGTCCCGGGTGCCGCGGGCGAGCTCGACGTCGGTGGGGCCGATGAGACCGGGGTGGGGGACCCCCACCGCGCCGGCGACCTTGACGAGTTCGCGCCGCAGTGACCGGATGTAGTTGGCGCAGCGCCCTGCCATCGCGGTGGGGTCCACCCCGCGCACCAGCCACGGGTTGTGGGTGGCGACCCCGGTGGGGCAGCCGCCGGTGTGGCACTTCTGCGCCTGGATGCACCCGACGGAGAGCATCGCCTCGCGGGCCACGTTGATCATGTCCGCCCCGAGCGCGAGCGCGACCACTGCGTTCTCGGGGATCCCGAGCTTGCCGCCGCCGATGAACACGACATCGTCGGTCAATCCCGCCTCGGCGAAGATCGAATAGACGCGGGGGAAGCCGAGGCGGAACGGCAGGGAGACCGCGTCGGTGAACACGAGGGGGCCGGCGCCGGTGCCGCCCTCGCCGCCGTCGATGGTGATGAAGTCGACGCCACGGTCGCGGGGCACCATCGCGGCGGCGAGCTCCTCCCAGAACGCCATGTCGCCGACGGCTGACTTGATTCCCACGGGCAGCCCGGTGCGGTCGGCGATGTCCTCGACGAGGTCGAGCATGGAATCGACGTCGCCGAATGCGGTGTGCCGGGATGGGCTCGCGCAGTCCTGTCCTACCGGTATGCCCCGGATGCGCGAGATCTCCTCGGTGACCTTGGCCGCCGGGAGGAGCCCGCCGAGCCCGGGCTTGGCACCCTGACTGAGCTTGATCTCGATCGCCCGAACGGGGTGCTTCTCGGTGAGGGCGACCAGCTTGTCGATGTCGAACCTTCCCTCGTCGTCCCGGACCCCGAAGTAGGCGGTCCCGATCTGGAAGACCAGGTCGGCGCCGTTCTGGTGGTGCGAGCTCAGGCCGCCCTCGCCGGTGTTGTGGAGGGCGCCCGAGAGGGCGGCACCGCGGTTGAGCGCCTCCACCGCCGGCGCAGATAGCGCGCCGTAGCTCATCGCGGAAATGTTGACCAGGGACTCCGGCCGGAACGCCTTGGCCCGGCCGCGGGCGGCTCCGAGCACCTTGGCAGGCGGGAGAGGAAGTTCCTGTCCGGAATGGGCGTGCGCGGACAGGGTGACGTCCGAGAACGTGCGCTGCTTGACGATCGGGTAGCCCTCGAGGAATTCGACGTCGTTGTCCGTCCCGAACCCGAACGTGGTCGCCCGCGCCTCGGCGGACTCGTAGATCCAGTCGCGCTGGTCGCGCGTGAACGGACGCTCCTCGTTATTGCCCGCGATGACGTACTGCCGCAATTCGGGGCCGATGGCCGTCAGCGCCATGCGGGCGTGCCCCAGGACGGGGAAGGTCCGCAGGATCGGATACCTGGTCTGCTTCAGATCGGTGGCCGCGACCGCGGCAAGTGCGGCAAGGGGCGCGCTGAGCAGCCATTTGCGCATGTCGACCTCCAAAGGGGGGCGGGGTGCGTGGGTGACGGGCGTACCCCATGATGTCCCATGCTGCTGAGGGGGCTGTGTGGCGCGATGAGACCACCCCGGCGCCCGCCGCCGTGCCCCGCCCGCCCCTCCGCGCTCGCGAGTGGTCGCAAATGGGCAGGGGGCGCTGCGGCGAACACGCAATATGCGAACAGAATCGACCGCTCGTCGTTGTGGTCGGGCGCTGCCGCGGGGTGCGGGCACTCCGTGAGAAGCGCCATCCACAGGCCGCGTGCATTCCACAGTCCGGCGAATCATAGGCGGTTTTCGAGGTCGCTGCCGCGGGGTGTTGCGACACAGTGCACGTCATGACATCACGTCCGACGGGTCCTCGACGGCGAGGCGAATTGCAGGCGAAGTACGGAACTCATCGCGCGACGAACGGACACCGCAGGGTCCACCACGGGGTCTGGGAACCTGCAGACACTGTGGCCACTCCGGTCACGAGGCTGGCCGCAGCAATAATCGCATGTCCGGACGCGGTGGCTACCGGGTGGCTCGCCGCGTCGATCCACGGTCATCCGTGGCCGCCCCGCGAGTTTCCCGTCGAACTCGCAGTCGGCCTGAAACGGGTCCGCCGGCCGGGCATCACCGCTCGCCGATACGGGGTACCGGAGGAGCAGATAGTTACGCTCCTCGACACGGACGGAAGGCCACTTCGAGTCGCAAGCCCAGAGTGGACACTTTTCGACCTCGCGCGACATCTCGACCGCACGGAGGCGGTCGTCGCACTGGACGGTGCCTCGCGGATGGGGGCGGGCGTCGACGTCAAGAGAGCGGTACCGGCGCTTCTCGATCGCTACCCGGGTTTGCGGGGTCGTCGGGTGGCCCTGCGTCGCTGCGCACTCGTCGAACCGGCGACAGAATCTCCTATGGAGACGCGTCTCCGACTGTTCTTGACGGACCTCGGCCTAACCGGATTCCAGGTCCAGTACCGGACACCGGGGCTGCCGTATCGCTTGGACTTCGCCTTCCCAGACCGCATGGTCGCGGTGGAATACGACGGAGCCGGCCACCGCAGCGCGTCCCAACATGCAGACGATGTGAGGAGATGGAATCGCCTCCGCGCTGCCGGATGGACTGTGATCACCGTGACCGCGACACTTCTCTACCGTCGGCCAGATGAGCTCGCGAGCCACCTCATCACAGCGCTGGGCTCCTGACGCGCGCCGCTCGCCGAGTGGTCACAAACGCGGTCCTTCTTCGACGTATTCCAGGGGAAACGTGATCAATACTGCCCACTCGACGGTGCGGATGACGGTGGCGGTGCGGACGACGGTGGCGGAGCTGCAGCGGCGGATGGACCGAGCGCACCGGCCGAGTCAGGGCAGGATGCGCGAGACGACCTCGGCGGCAACGTCCTCGAGCAACGGGCCCGCGTTGGCCATGGATCTGGCCAGATCGGGTTCCCGTTCAGTGAGTGCGGCCGCGGCTGCGAACCCGGCCGCGGCCACCCGGTCGGCCTCCAGATCCAGGCGGCCACACACTGCGACGACCGGGACGGCATGGGACCGGCACAGGGCGGCGACTCCCATCGGGGTCTTGCCGTGCATCGTCTGGTCGTCGAGCCGTCCTTCACCGGTCACCACCAGATCCGCGGCGGACAGGACGTCCTCCAGCCCGGTGAGCGTGCCGAGCACCTCGAAGCCTGAGTCGAGGGAGGCGCCGAGGAGTTCGCGGGCGATGAAGCCGACTCCTCCGGCCGCGCCGGAGCCGGGCGCGTCCGGGTCGACGTCGAGCCCCTGCGCGCGCAATACCTCGACCAGTCGGGTCAGGCCGGTCTCCAGTTCGTCGAGCTGCGCGGGCGATGCACCCTTCTGCGGGCCGTAGACGCGGGCAGCACCCAGCGGCCCGAGCAACGGGTTGTCCACGTCGCAGGCGACGAGGATGCGGGCGGCGCGCACGGCCGGGTCGAGGCCGTCCAGGTCGACCCGGTCCAGGTTGACCAAGGCGCCCCCGCCGTCGGGCAGCTCGGAGCCGGAGGCGTCGAGGAAACGTGCGCCCAGCGCGGAGAGCATTCCGGTGCCGCCATCGGTAGAGGCGCTGCCTCCGATGCCCAGGTGGATGTTTCCCCGACCGGATCGCAACGCGGCCAGCATCACCTCGCCGACGCCGCGGCTAGACGCCTCCAGGGGGCGTGGCTGACCGTGAGGCAACCTCAGTAGTCCGCAGGCGTCCGCCATCTCCACGAACGCGGTGTCCGGATCGATGGCGGCGAACGAGGTCTCCACCGGCTCTCCGGTGGGCCCCGACGCGGTGACGGGGACCGTGCGGGCGCCGCCCGCGACCATCACTTCGAGGCTGCCGCCCCCGCCATCGGCGACCGGGCGTTCGATCACGTCGGTGCCGGGGTGCACCCGCCGTGCGCCCTCGGCCGCGTGGTGGCAGGCCTCGACAGCGGTGAGGGAGCCCTTGAAGGCCCCGCAGGCCACGACGATCGTCACACCTGCATCATCCCCCATGAGTGTCGGCGAACACACGACGGCCCGGGATCGTGAGGGAGAGAGTCACGATCCCGGGCCGGGAAGGCGCATCACATGCGCGGGGGTATCAGCCCAGCGAGCCGAGTCCCCCGTCGGCGGTGGCGTTCACGCCGGCGGTGTCAGTCGTACCCGTGGTGTCCTCCGGCTCAGTGCCCTCGTCCTCAGGGGTGTCGGAGCTGAGGCCGGCCAGTGAGCTGCTCAGTGACCCGGTCGAGGACGCGGATTCGTCGTCCTCTGTGGTGGTCTCGTCACCGGAGCCCAGCGAGCCGCTGTCGACGTCCGCTTCGGGCTCTTCCTCGGCGGCGGAGCCGGTGGCCGCGCCGGTCTGCGTGCTGTCCTCGCCCGAGCCGGGACCTGAGCCGTTGTCGATCAGCGCGCTGCCGGTGTTCGGGGAGACACCGAGGCTGCCCAATTCGAGCGAGCCCGGGTTGGGGGTCTCGGCATCGAGGTTGAGGTTGAACGTCAGGCTGCCCAGGTCGAGATTGAGCTCGGTACCGAGGGCGCCCTGGAGGCTGCCGTCCTCGCCCGTGGCCTCGGCGAGACTGGCGGTGGGATCAACGGGGGCGTCGGCCGGCGCGGCGGCGGCGAGGCCCGGGAATGCGATGGCGGCACCGATACCGAACGCGCCGACAGCGGCGATCTTGGCGGTGGCGCGATTGGTGGTCTTGCGGTGAGTGTTCGTCATAGAGAACGTCTCCGATCTGCATTGACCCCGATGTCTCTCATCGCGGGCACCTCGGTCGGAAGCGAGGCGCGTCGGCGACACTACAAGCGGTCAGTATGAGCGCAAGGGGGCCATGAGGTGAGCCCCGGGCGAGGTAACACTCCGGTCACTGGCGGTTCTCAGGACTACCCGCCGGCGCCGTACGGGTCCTTTCGTCGCGGGTCGTGCCTGCCTAGGCTGGCTCCATGACCGTCCACCCAGGACCCGACCCCGCGACATCAGGCCCGCCGATGTTGGTGGAGACCCACAGCGCGCTCATCATCCTCTGGGGTGACGAGGCTCACAAAGTGCGCAAGCCGCTCGACCTCGGCTTCCTCGACAACACCACCGTCCTGGCCCGGCGGGAGCAGAGTCGGCGCGAGGTCGAACTCAACAGCCGGTTGGCTCCGGATGTGTACACGGGAGTCTTGGAGGTGAGGGGGCCCGACGGCGAGGTGATCGATCACGTGGTGAGGATGCGTCGGCTGCCGGCGCACCGGAGCCTCGCCGCCCTGGTGCAATCCCGGCACCACGGCGCGATCGCGGTCGGCGATACGGACATCGTGGCCGGCGTCCGCGAGGTGGCCCGGCAGGTGGACCACCTCCACGCGGCCAGCCCCCGCTCGGAGGAGATCGACGCAGTGGGCTCCCCCGCGGCGGTGGCGGGCTTGTGGCGGGAGTCCCTGGACCACCTGCGCAGGCTCGACGTGGGCAGGGATGCCCCGGAGATCATCGACGACATCGAGGTCCTTGCCGCCGACTACCTGCGAGGTCGGGCCCCGCTGTTGGAGGACCGCGTGGCGGCCGGCCGGATCGTCGACGGGCACGGGGACCTGCTGACGTCCGATGTCTACCTCACCGATGCCGGACCGCGGATCATCGACTGTCTCGAGTTCGACGACCGGCTCAGGTTTGGCGACGCCATCCTGGACATCGGGTTCTTGGCGATGGACCTCGACGTCTCGGGGGCGCGGGACCTCGCCGTCGTCCTCCTCGAGGCCTACCGCGATTTCTCCGGTGACGACGCGCCGCCGTCGCTCGTCCACCACTACATCGCCTACCGCGCCCTGGTCCGCTCGAAGGTCACCGCCATCCGGGCGGAGCAGGCCGATGACGACGCCGGGGCCGCCGACGCGCGGCGGGCGCTGGTGCTGGCGGACCGGGCGGTCGACTCGCTGCTGCGGGGTCGCGTCCGCCTGGTGCTGGTGGGTGGGGTTTCCGGATCGGGCAAGTCGACCCTGGCGGTGCCGTTGGCCCGGGCGTTGGCGGCGGACCTCATCCGTTCCGACGTGGTCCGGCGTGAGTCGGTGGCCGGCGACGCGTACTCGGAGGAGGCGGTCGGGGCGGTCTACGCGGAGCTGCTCGCCCGGGCGGCGGTGTCACTCGCGCGGGGGCGCAGTGTCGTGCTGGACGCGACGTGGCTCGAACCGCGTCGCCGCGCGGAGGCTGAGACGACCGCCGCCGACGCGCACGCCGAACTGGTGGAGATCGCGTGCACCGCGCCGCGCGACGAGTTGGTGCGACGGATCACCGAGAGGGCACGCGCGGGCACGGACCCCTCGGAAGCGACGGTGGACGTACTCGACGCCCAGCTCGACGGGCTGGCTCCGTGGCCGGATGCACTCGAGGTCGACACCACGGGTTTCGACGTGCGCGAACTCGACGCCGTTCGCCGGTGGGCTGAGCGTGAGCTGGGACCGCTGCCCTGGGCCTGAGCGCGGGCAAGGACTGAGATGGACTGAGGCTGAGGGACAGGAACTGAGAGGCCCAGAGTCGTTGTCGGATCACAAATCTTGGGAAGGGGGCCCCACGGCTCGGTCCGCGGGGCGTAAGGTCGTGCGAGTGACCCACCCCTTCGCGCGGGCCGGGAGGGAGCTCGTCCCCGGCCACTGGTTCGGCCCCGCCGCCGTCTTGGCGCTGGGGTTCGCGACGGCATGGACGATCATCGGATTCGGCCATGGTGCGCCCTTGGCGGCTTCGGTCCTCGTCGCCTCATTGGTGCTGGCCCTGTGGAACTCTCCGCTCCGGGCCTCCGGCCACGAACCGCTCCAGGCCGCCCGGGCCGTCGCCAAGGCAGGGCGCGCCGTAGTGGTGTTGTGGCGCCCCGGGTGTCCCTATTCATCGGCACTGCGTCGTCGCGCCACCCGTGAGGGGCTCGACGTCCACTGGGTCAACATCTGGCGGGACGAGGACGCCTACGAACTGTGCCGCAGCATCAATGGCGGGTCGGAGGAGACCCCCACCGTGATGCTCCTCGACCCGGAACTCTCCGCCCCGGTCGTGATCCCCGCCTCGGTCCCCGGCATCCGGGAGGCCACCTCCGCACCCACGCCCGCCCCCGCGCCGGCCAGGGTGCTGGACCCCGCGCCGGCCACCGTGCCCGCCCTCGGTCGACCCCGCGGATTGCGAACCGGCGATCACTGACCGGCTCATCCGCCCACAGAGCCGGCACTCCTCGTCGTCGTCCTCGTCGTTCGCGGCGTGGTCTCACCGCCCGTACCGCAGCGACCCCCGCACGTCACCACATTCGGTGCCCACGGCGACGTCCGCGATCAGGCCCGCCGCCCGCAGCTCGATCAACCGAGGCAGTACGCGGTCACGCAGGCTCCACGGGTCGATCGTGTTGACGTAGATCCCCGTCGCGCCCTCGAAACCGGCCGGGGTGGAGATGCGCCACTTGAGCACGATCCGCCACGGCATTGCCCGTCCGCCCAACCCGGGCGGTCGGGTGTGCCACTCCTCGTTGCACGGCACGAGCCGACCCGTCGCGGCGTGGCACGCGTGCAGCAGATCCGAGACGCCTCGCAGCTCGGCCGTCGAATGGTCCCACGGCGCGCTCGCCGCCGACCGCGAATAGACCACCAGCGCGGGATAGCGGTGCCCCACCCCGACCACTGCCACCGCGTGCTCGTTCGCCGCCACCACCAGTTGCTCGGACGCGGCGTGGTCCACGCCCAGTCGGTTGTACAGCTCGGGGTCGCTGCCCAGCGCGGTCACCTCGTGGGAGGTCTTGGCGGGGATCTCGTCGATCGCGACCAACTGCTTGTGCAGATGCGCGAACGACGCGCCGGCCGGCGCGAGCCAGTTCTGGAACACCGATACGTACCGTGCGTACGCGTTATCGCGGTACAGGGCTCGCATCGCGCGGGCGGTGAAGGCGATGTACTGCTCGTGCTCGGCGGGTGTGAGGTCGCCGGAGGAAGCGTGGCGATCGCTTGTGGTGGCGCCGTCGGTGAGGTGCCTCCGGGCGACCACCACGTCGTGGCACCCGCCGAAGAAGCTCTCCGATTGTGCGGCGAGGTCGGCCGGGCCCATGGCGTCGACGTCCGCCGGGTCGCCCTGCGCGGCGGCGATGCGGGCGCGGACCAGCGCGCGGACGTGCTCGGCGCCAGCGGGTGTGCCGAGGTAGGCGGCCTGGTGGGCGGCGGCGCGGGCGGGGATGTGATAGCCGTGCACGGACTTCCAGTAGTCCAGCGAGACGATCTCGAAGAGGTTGGCGAGCAGCCGAAACTCCGGGGTCGTGGCGTCGAGGGAGTCCGGGGCAACCTCTTCAAGCACCCGCCAGGTGTCGCCGTCACGGACCACACGTGCCTTCTCCGGGGTGGTCTCGCGCAGGCGCGCCGAGCAGAACGTGCAGTGCGCCTCTGGGGCCGTCGGGTCCACCGCGGTGACGACTCCGGGGGAGTGGTCGATCGGTCGGTGTGCGCGACCGGGGACGGTCCACACCTGGGTACCGGTGAAGGGGTTGGTCTGTTTTACCGTGCCGTCGGCCATACGGCGCAGCGGTGGAACCGGGGCGGGAGTCACCCCGGAAAGCCTAGGGGGTCCGGGTGTCCCGCGATGACGACGACGAGGTAATCCACCCGCCATTCCGGCGGCATGACGGAGCCCGGCCGGGTCCGACATATGTGGATGGTTAAGTAGCGGTGGAACTGTGATCTAGATAACAGTATTCTGATAGCAGTGAACATCCCACGGGTTACGTGGGTCGCTGTGCTACAAGATCCACGCGCCCCCCGGGGCACGATCAGAATCGAGTCCGGCCATGTCACACCACCATCCTCTTGCCCGACGACTGGTCGCGGCCGGTGGCATCGCCGCCCTGACCGTTTCCGGAGCGGCCGGCGTGTCCCAGGCCCAGACAGGATCGCTCGGGGGCGCCGCCGAGTTGGCGCTCAACCTGGATCTCGCCCTCGGATCGGGTGAGGACGGATCGCTCGGGAGTGCATTGCCCTACCCAACCGGGTCGCTGGAGGGGATCGACTCCGGCAGCCCGGGCTCCTCTCGTCCCGGTTCCTCGAGCTCGGGCAGCTCGCGCCCCACCGGCTCGCTGGACGACATCGAAGGCTCCGTCGGGGGGCTCCTGCCCACCGGGTCCCTCGACGACGCTGGCGGATCACTGACCGTCGGCAGTGGCGACGACGGGTCGCTTGAGGCGGGGTCGTTGAATCCAGGCTCGTTTGAATCGGGCTCGATGGTTAGGGGCGGATCCCTGGGGTCGGGATCGCTCGGAGGTGGTTCGCTCGTCGCGTTGCTGGCCATGCTGTCGGTCGGGTCGGCGGATACCGAGTCAGCCGAGGGGGCTGTGGGGGCGGGGTCGCTGGAGGAGGGGTCGTCGTCAGGAGGGTCTTTACCCGCCGGGTCGCTCCACACTGGCTCGGTCGACAACCTCGGCGGGTCGGCGAGCGAAAGCAGCGAGGGCAGTGGATCGCTGGAGCAGGGATCGTCCAATGGCTCCGTGCCGCTGGGCTCTCTCGCCCCGGGGTCCGCCGCGGGGTCGCTCGCTCCACTCGGGTCTCTCACGGCATCGCTGGCGCCGCTGGGTTCCGCAGGCTCGGCGGCGGGGTCGCTGCCGCTGCTGGTGCCAGTCGCGCTCATCGGGGGCTCCCTCGCCGCCGCACCGCTGATTGTCCAAGCGGCCGCGAACGTGGGGATGGCGCTTCCGCCACTGCCGGGACTGCCGGCTCCGGTCGCCGCTGCCCCGGCGGTCGGTGCGCAGGTGGTCCCCGAACTGCCCGCCGCCCCCGGGCCTTCGGCACCCAACGGGCGCGGGGGCGAACCCGGGGTCGTTGGTGGCGGTGGCGCCGGGGCTGCTGTGGGCGTCAACGCGGTCGTCGTGATGACCGGTTCGGTGGGCGACTACGAGGTGGTGTTGCCGGACGGTGTCTCCCTGCCGCCGCTGCCGTTCATCAGGTGACCAATCTGCGCAGCAGGTGGCCCGCCCGGGGAACCTCCACCCTGGGCGGGACCGCCGTCTCTCCGGCCTCTGGCGGCGGGCCCTTGAGAGAAATCTCACAAGGTGGAATCGCATTCCCATGTCAGGCCCCACAGTTTGACTTATCCGATTTGTGTGCTGCGCACGTTTTCCCCATATTATTTCAGGGCCAGAGGGCTTCGGTCCGCTGAGTACGGGCGCTCCAGACAGCACGGAGTCCGCCCGTCGACAAGCGAAGGCGAACACATGACGACGACTCCCGGCCCAAAGAGCCTGTACCGCCCTCAATACGAACACGACTCGTGCGGAGTCGCGTTCGTCGTGGACATGTATGGCCGTCAGTCCCGGGGCATCGTCGAGAAGGCGATCACCGCACTGGGGAACCTCGAGCACCGCGGCGCCGTGGGTGCCGAGGCCAACACTGGTGACGGCACGGGCTTGCTGATCCAAATACCGGACTTGTTCCTCCGCGAGGTAATGCGTGAGGAGCAGAACATTGAACTGCCTGAGGCCGGTGCATATGCCACCGGCCTTTGTTTTCTCCCCCAGTCCCGCATGCTCGCGATGGACGCCATGCGGATGGTCGAACGGATCGCCGCCGAACAGGGCGTGAGCGTGATCGGTTGGCGCCGAGTCCCGGTCGACGACTCGACGGTCGGCGCGATCTCCCGAGATGCGCAGCCCAGCATCCAGCAGATTTTTGTCAAGGCCGCCGGCTCCGACGGGTCGCTGCTCACCGGACTGGACCTGGAACGCAAGTGCTTCGTCGTGCGCAAGCGGTGCGAGCACGAACTCGGCTCTCAGGGCCCCGGCAAGGGTGACCTCGGCTCGGAGACGGTCTACTTCCCGTCGCTGAGCCCGCGCACGTTCGTCTACAAGGGCATGCTCACCGAGAAGCAGCTCCCAGAGTTCTACCTGGACCTTCAGGACGAGCGCGTGGAGTCCGCCCTGGGTATCGTCCACTCCCGCTTTTCCACCAACACGTTTCCGGCATGGCCGCTGGCCCACCCTTTCCGCTATGTCGCACACAACGGTGAGATCAACACCGCCCGTGGCAACGAGAACTGGATGCGGGCCCGCGAGTCGCTCATGTCCAGTGAGAACATCGAGGACCTGTCGGCGGCTCTGCCCATCTGCACCCCGGGAGGCTCCGACACCGCGCGGTTCGACGAGGCGCTCGAACTGCTTGCGCTGACCGGCCGCACCCTGCCGCACGCCGTGCTGATGATGGTCCCCGAGGCGTGGGAGCGCCACGAAACGATGGACCCGGCCAAGCGAGCGTTCTACGAGTTCCACGCCTCTCTCATGGAGGCGTGGGACGGCCCGGCCTCCATCACGTTCACCGACGGCACCGTGATCGGTGCCGTCCTCGACCGCAATGGCCTGCGTCCCTCGCGGATCTGGGTCACCGACGACGGTCTCGTCGTCATGGCCTCCGAGGTGGGCGTCCTCGACATCCCCCAGGACAAGGTCGTCACCAAGACCCGCCTACGCCCGGGACGGATGTTCCTGGTTGACACCGCACAGGGGCGAATCATCGACGACGAGGAGATCAAAACCGGACTGGCATCCGAGCACCCGTACCAGCAGTGGCTCGACGAGGGGATGGCCCGTCTTGCGGATCTCCCCGAGGTCGAGCACCCGTACATGCCCCACGAGCGGGTCGTGCTGCGTCAGCGTGTCTTCGGATACACGGAGGAGGAGCTCCGGATCCTGGTCGGGCCGATGGCCGCGACCGGCGCCGAGGCGATCGGGTCGATGGGGACCGACACTCCGCTGCCGGTACTGTCCCAGCGCGCACGGATGCTGTTCGACTACTTCGCCCAGCGATTCGCCCAGGTCACCAATCCGCCGCTGGACGCCATCCGCGAGGAGCTCGTCACCAGCTACGGCGTGACGCTCGGCCCGGAGGGCGATCTCATCAACCCGGGTCCGGAGTCGTGCCGTCAGATCCGGCTCGACAACCCGATCCTCGGAAACGACGAACTATCCACCCTGATGGCGGCCGGCGAGACGCGACCGGGCCTGCGCTCGGTGGTCGTCCGCGGCCTGTACAACGTCGCCCACGGTGGTCGCGGTCTCCGCATCGCTCTGGAGCGGATTCGTCGCGAGGTTTCGGACGCCATCGCGGAGGGCGCCACGATCATCGTGTTGTCGGACCGCGAGTCGGATGAACGCAACGCGCCCATCCCGTCGCTGCTCCTCACCTCGGCCGTGCATCACCACCTCGTCCGAGAGAAGACCCGCACGAGGGTCAGCCTTGTGGTCGAGTCCGGTGACGCCCGCGAGGTCCACCACATGGCGGTCCTGTTCGGATACGGCGCCGAGGCGATCAATCCCTACATGGCCTTCGAGTCCATCGATGAACTCGTCAAGGCCGGTCACCTCACCGGGGCGGACACGCGCACAGCCTGCGCCAACTACCGCAAGGCCGCCGCGAAGGGCGTGCTCAAGGTGATGTCCAAGATGGGCATCTCGACCCTCGCGTCCTACACCGGCGCGCAGTTGTTCGACGTCACCGGCCTGTCGCAGGAGTTGTGCGACGAGTACTTCACCGGCTCGGTCAGCCCGATCGACGGCATCGGCCTGGACGAGATAGCCGAGGACGTGGCCCGCCGCCACCGTTTCGCGTTCTTGCCGCGACCGGAAGAGGCCGCACACCGCGAGCTGGAGATCGGTGGGGAGTACCAGTGGCGCCGGGAGGGCGAATACCACCTGTTCAACCCGGACACGGTGTTCAAGCTCCAGCACTCCACGCGCTCTGGTCGCTACGAGATCTTCAAGGAGTACACCAAGCTCGTCGACGACCAGTCGGAGCGCCTGGCAACCATCCGTGGGCTGTTCGAGCTCAGGGGCACCCGTCCCCCCGTGCCGATCGAGGAGGTCGAACCGGTCTCGGAGATCGTCAAGCGGTTCTCCACGGGGGCGATGAGTTACGGTTCCATCTCCGCCGAGGCGCACGAAACGCTGGCGATCGCAATGAACCGCCTCCACGCCCGATCCAACTCGGGTGAGGGCGGGGAGTCGGTCACTCGTTTCACGCCGGACCCCAACGGTGACTGGCGGCGCTCGGCCATCAAGCAGGTCGCGTCCGGCCGATTCGGCGTGACGAGCTACTACCTGACCAACTGCACCGACATCCAGATCAAGATGGCACAGGGCGCCAAGCCCGGTGAGGGCGGCCAGCTCCCGCCGGGCAAGGTCTACCCCTGGATCGCCGAGGTCCGCGGCTCGACCCCGGGTGTCGGCCTGATCTCACCGCCGCCTCACCACGACATCTACTCGATCGAGGACCTGGCGCAGCTCATCTACGACCTGAAGAACGCCAACCCCGAGGCGAGGATTCACGTCAAGCTCGTCGCCGAGCAGGGCGTGGGCACAGTCGCGACGGGTGTGTCCAAGACGCACGCCGACGTGGTGCTCATCTCCGGCCACGATGGCGGAACGGGCGCGTCCCCGCTGACCTCGCTCAAGCACGCCGGCGGCCCGTGGGAGTTGGGGCTCGCCGAGACCCAGCAGACCCTACTGGCCAACGGTCTGCGTGACCGGATCGTCGTGCAGGTCGACGGGCAGCTCAAGACAGGCCGTGACGTCGTCGTCGCTGCGCTGCTCGGCGGGGAGGAGTTCGGTTTCGCGACCGCCCCGCTCGTCGTCGCCGGCTGCGTCATGATGCGGGTGTGCCACCTGGACACCTGCCCCGTCGGCGTGGCAACCCAGAACCCGGTTCTGCGCGAGCGGTTCAACGGCAAAGCCGAGTACGTAGTGAACTTCATGGAGTTCATCGCCCAGGAGGTGCGTGAGTATCTCGCTGAACTCGGGTTCCGTTCGCTCGATGAGGCGATCGGCCACTCCGAGTGTCTCGACAAGTCGCGCGCTTTCGCGCACAACAAGCGGGTGGCCAAGCTCGACCTGGAACCGATCTTCGCCCAGGCGGAGTCCCCGTTCATGCACCAGGACCTACGGCGTACCAAGTCTCAGGACCACAAGCTCGAAGGCGTCGTGGACCGCACGCTCATCGAGGACTGCCGGTCCGTGATCGACGGTCGCACGTCGGAGCCGTTCGCCGGCAGTTATCCGATCTGCAACGTCAACCGCTCGGTGGGCACCATGCTCAGCCACGAGATCTCCAAGGCCCACGGCGCTCCCGGGCTCCCGGACGGGTCGATCGACCTGAGGTTCACCGGGTCCGCGGGCAACTCCCTCGGGGCGTTCCTCGCTTCCGGCGTGACGCTCCGGGTGTTCGGTGACGCCAACGACTATGTCGGCAAAGGACTCTCGGGGGGACGCATCGTGGTCCGCCCAGCGGAAGACGCCGCCCCCGATTTCGTGGCCGAGGACAACATCATCGCAGGCAACGTGATCTGTTACGGCGCCACAGCCGGCGAGGTCTTCCTCCGCGGCATCGTGGGCGAGCGCTTCTGCGTGCGCAACTCGGGCGTCACCGCGGTGGTCGAGGGTGTGGGCGATCACGCCTGCGAATACATGACTGGCGGTCGCGTGGTCGTCCTGGGCGAGACGGGACGTAACGTCGCGGCCGGCATGTCCGGCGGCGTCGCCTACTTCTACGACCCGCAGGGCTCGCTGTCCGAGAACCTCAACGTTGAGCTCGTTGATACCGACGAGCTGACCAGCGAAGACGTGGACTTCCTCCGTGACATCGTGCAGCGCCACGTGGAGGAGACCGGTTCGGCCCGGGGACGGGAGATCCTCGGCAACTGGGCCCAGAACGTGAATCATTTCGCCAAGGTCATGCCACGCGACTACAAGCGCGTGCTGCTGGCCATCGAGCAGGCGGAGAAGGACGGACGCAACGTGGACGAGGCGATCATGGAGGCCGCAAATGGCTGACCCGAAGGGCTTTCTCAAGCACACCGAACGGGAGCTCCCCGCCCGTAGGCCCGTCGATTTGCGAATCATGGACTGGAAAGAGGTCTACGAGTCGACGACCCTCCCGGATGATGACCTGAAGACTCAGGCCAGCCGCTGCATGAGCTGCGGCATCCCGTTCTGCCACCAGGGTTGCCCGCTGGGCAACATCATCCCGGAGTGGAACGACTTGGTGCACCGCGGCAAGTGGAATGCCGCGGTCGACCGGTTGCACGCCACCAACAACTTCCCGGAGTTCACCGGTCGGCTCTGCCCCGCACCGTGCGAGGGATCGTGCGTCCTGGGGATCAACCAGCCGCCGGTGACAATCAAGCAGATCGAGGTGGAGATTGCCGAGGCTGCGTGGGCCGACGGCGGTATGGCCCCAGTCATCCCGTCGTTCCGCACGGGACAGAGCGTCGCTGTTGTGGGCTCGGGACCGGCGGGCCTGGCAGCTGCGCAGCAGCTCACGCGCGCTGGTCATGCCGTCACGGTGTTCGAGCGTGACGACCGCATCGGTGGGTTGATGCGTTACGGGATCCCCGAGTTCAAGATGGAGAAGGCGGTCCTCGACCGCCGTCTCGCTCAGATGGAGGCCGAGGGGACGGTCTTCCGCCCCGGTGTCAACGTCGGCAAGGACATCACAGCGTCGCAGTTGCGTGAGCAGTTCGATTCTGTGGTGCTGTGCGGCGGTGCCACGATGAGGCGGGATCTGCCGGTGCCCGGCCGCGAGCTGGACGGCATCCATCAGGCCATGGATTACCTGCCACTGGCCAACAAGGCAGCGGTCGGCGACCCTGTGGTGGACTCCGACGGATTGCCCGCCATCCACGCGCGGGACAAGCACGTCATCATCATCGGTGGCGGTGACACCGGCGCAGACTGCCTCGGCACGGCGACTCGCCAGGGGGCCAAATCGATCAAGAGCTTCGAGATCATGCCCCGACCGCCAGCCACCCGTGCGGCCTCAACCCCGTGGCCGATGTACCCGCTGATGTTCCGGACGGCCTCCGCGCACGAGGAGAACGGCGAACGCGTCTACGGTGTGTCCACCGCGGAGTTCGTCGGCGAGAACGGGCATGTCACCGCCCTCAAGGGGTCCGAGGTGAGGATGGTAGACGGTCGATTCGAGCCCGTTCCCGGTACGGACTTCGAGCACCCGGCAGATCTCGTTCTGCTGGCGATGGGCTTCACCGGCGCGCAGAAGTCCGGGCTGTGTTCGGACCTTGGGGTGGAGTTCACCGACCGCGGCAATGTCGACCGTGACGGCACGTTCGCGACGAATGTCGACGGAGTGTTCGTCGCCGGCGACATGGGCCGCGGCCAGTCGCTCATCGTGTGGGCCATCGCAGAGGGCCGCGCCGCGGCAGCCTCGGTGGATCGCTTCTTGATGGGGGAGACGGCACTGCCCGCACCGGTCCGGCCGACGGACGTGGCCCAGCGTTGAGGGTGACCGTGGCGCCTGACCTTAATGGAACCTAAGATTAGAGCTACTCTGACATCAGGCCGTCCGGCCTCCGTCACGGAAGGCATCCATGGTCCGCCGTCGCTCCGCCAGCATGATCGCTGCGCTCTGCGCGACGATCATGCTGGCAGGGGCGCCGATGGTGTCGGCCCAGCTTCTGGAAACGGGGGCCCGGGCGGTGGTGACGGAGCTACCGGTACTCAGTGAGTTGCCACCGCTCCCCTCTGAGGGGGAGCCGTCCGTCGTGGACGAGAAGGAGGACCCCGATACCTCCGGCAAGTCGGGAGTGCAGACAGTGGCGCTGGCACTGGCGGCCGCGGTATTGGTGGCCGGTGGGACAGGGCTGGCGTTGGTGACGCGGCGCGGCCGCGGGGACCTGCCCGATGAGCCGCCGCCGCAGACGGGTCCTCTCGTGTGACGGCGCGCCCGATAGGCTCGGTCGTATGAGCCGCCACATCGCAGGACGAGGACGGGCCGGCCGTGCGACGCCACCGCCGGCCCGTCCGCCCGTCGACGACGTCGAATGCGACCTCAGCAGCAAGTTGACGCTGGGACAGTTCCTCAAGCTGGCGTCATTGATCGATTCCGGTGCTGAGGCCAAGGATGCTGTCGCCTCCGGTGCAGTGAGCGTCAACGGTGAGGTCGACACCCGTCGGGGTCGCGGCATGGTCGACGGCGACATGGTGGAGATCGGAGGCCGTGCGGCCCGCGTGGTCGCCCGAAACAGACGGGGAGAGGCCTGATGACCAATGAGACGCAGGGGCCGGTCCAGGCCCCGGTAGTGCTACACGACGACGATCCCGGTGCCGGGCGCTACGCGGCGTGGCTCGCCGAAGAGTTCGACACCCGGGCCACCCATCACGATGCTGCTGATCCGGCCGAACTCGTTGTCGCCGGGACGGTCGTCCTCGTCACCGGAATGCGGGCGGGGGGTGGGCTGGGCGGCTCGGCGTTCATCCGCGACAACTGGGAGGCACTCGTCGAGGCCGGCCGCCGGGTCGCTGTCGTCATGGTGGGTCCCACCCCGGTCACCGATGACGCCCGCATCGAGCTCATGTCGAGCGAGTTCTCTGCGGAGCAATTGCGCGATCTCAAACTTTTCCAACTGCGTGGCGTCGTTACCCCGGACCAGCTGGGGTTCCGCCAGCGGCTGGGAATCAAGACCGCGCTCGCTGCGCTGCGCCGCAAGTCCGAACGCACGCCGGAGGAGGAGGCCATGCTCGAACTGGGCGGACTGGACCTCACTGATCGGGTCTCGCTCGGTCCACTCTTGCGCTGGATCCGTCGCGAAGCCTGATCGGACCGGTCGGCCTTGACGATGGTGCGGACAGGCTAAGAGATTCTCTATAGGGGACCGTCTCGACGTTGCGCCGGATAGCATCACCGTCGGATGACCTCGCCGTGGGGCGGGGCGACGACTCGGAGGATCTCGATGCGCACGACCGCCCTCGCCGCTACAGCGCTCACCGCCGCCGCGCTACTGGCCGGCGGCGGCACCGCGACGGCTGAGGAGGCCGACCCGGTGGACCCGGTGGACACGGTGGACCCGGTGGACACGGACGCCCGCGCTGGATGCGTGTACATCTTGGCGTTTGCGGGCGCGTCCCGGTGCATGAACGTCGATCCGGCAGCATTCGCGCCCACTACGGGCTCCGGCTACGGCTCGTTTGGAACGGGTTCATTGATGGACCTGCTCAGCGGGCTGATCAATACCGGTTCGGTCGTCCTGTCCGTGGATCTGCCGAACTCGACGGGCTCATACGCACCCGGGTCGCTCGGCAGCTACGGGCCCGAGGCATCGATCGGCGGCCTGCTCACCGTCCCGACCGCCAGCCTCGGGGGAGCCTCCTGAGAGATATCCCGCCCGCGTCGGTCCAGTCCTAGTCAGTCCCGTTCGAGCGTAACCGTGCGCACGAACGCCTCGCGTGGAGTCACTGCGCGCAGTGTTTCCGCAGGGGCACTCGGGGACCCCGTGGACTGAGCGACTCCACGCGACGTACGCGACCTCCGCGAGGATCCTCGCCTGGTCGATCTGCCTTTTGCGTCTCGCCGCCCGGCCTGGCCTACCCCGGCCGCCCGGCGCGGTATGCCCATGGACGAATCAGCGCACCACGATCCCGTCGGAATCGGCGTAGAGAGTGTCGCCGGGCACGAAGTCGATCCCGCCGAAGCTCACGGTGACGTCACGTTCGCCCTCACCGGTTTTGCTGGACTTGCGTGGGTTGGTGCCCAGAGCCTTGCACCCGAAGTTCATTCCGGCGACGACCGCCGAGTCTCGGATCGCGCCGTTGACCACGATGCCGGCCCAGCCGTTGGATCGACCCAGTTCGGCGATGATGTCGCCCACCAGGGCGGTGTGCACGCTGCCACCACCATCGATTACCAGGACACGGCCCTCGCCGGGCTCGCCGAGGACGCTCTTGAGCAGGGCATTGTCCTGGAAGCAGCGCACGGTCGAGATGGGGCCGAAGAATTCCGTTCGTCCGCCGAGGTCGCGGAACTGGGTGTCGCAGCTGCGGACGTCCTCGCCGATTTCGTCGACGAGGTCTGCGGTGGGGACGAATCCGGCGGGGGTGTCGTTCATGCGGGGCCTCCTGGGAAGTGGTCTGTTCTTGGCAACGCTATCCGGCCGCGCTCCCCCGGGGGAGCGCGGCCGTGGGGGACAATAACGGCTGAAGGGTGCCCCGCCATCGTTCGAGAACCGGAAGGAGCCATCCGTGGCCCAGTACGAACTCCTGATCCATGCCCGCCGCGCGGTGGTCGATGGCCGGATCCAGCAGGCGGCGGTCACAGTGGACGGGGGAGTGATCTCCTCGGTACGGACGGGGCCGGACGCCCGGGACATCGGTTTGGCGGGCGACCACACGATCGACCTCGGTGATGATGCGGTACTGATGCCGGGGCTCGTCGACCCGCATGTCAGTACTGAGGATGTGGCGGTGGGCACGCGCTCGGCGGCGCAGGGTGGGATCACCACCGTCGTGGACTACGGCACCGACGGCGATCCCGTCGCCGTCCAGCCGGAGGACGTGGACCGGTGGCGGGCCCAGGTCTCGGGCGAATCCACGGTCGACGTGGGGTTGTGGGGCGCCGCCGTCCCGGGAAACCTCGGCAGGCTCGGGGAGTTGTTGGACCGAGGCGTGTTCGGAGTGTCGGCCGTGGCAGTCGGCAAAGGTGTAGCGGGCGCGCCAACACTGGATTCTGCGCAGGTGTTGGAGGCCGCCGAGGAGGTCGCCGAGTCCGGCGGGCTGTTCGCCGTCGACGCCGGGATCGACGATCTACCCGGACTGCTGGAGGTGTGCCGACGTACCGGAGGTCGGTTGCACGTGCGGTCGGTTGCCGACCACGAGGAGCTGCCACTCCTGCGGGAGGCCAAGCAGAACGGGCTGGCCGTCACCGCGTCGACCAGCCCGCACATGCTGGCGCTGGTCTCGGAGGTCACCCACGGTGGTGCCGAAGTCGCGCGCCTCGATCCGCCGATCAGGGACGCCACCAACCGGGAGCTGCTGTGGGACGCGCTGCGTGACGGCACTATCGACGCCGTGGCCTCCGCCCGGCTGGGCCTGTCGGTGGTATGGACCGAGGCCCGTCGCCGCGGGTTCGATCTCGCCGACGTGGCCGGGTGGATGGCAGTGCGCACGGCCGAGATCGTGGGCCTGCGGGATCGCGGTGAGATCCGCGTCGGTCTGCGCGCGGACTTCGCCGCGGTCGCCGACGACGAGGCGTTCGTCGTCCTGCCCCGGACCCGCAAGCTGGGTTCATCGGATTCGGTGTACGCCCAGCGAGCCCTGGCGGGCGTGGTGAGGTGGACGATGCGGGGTGGGACAGTAATCGACCCCCGTGCACTCGCCCTCGGGACGGTCCTGACCCGACCGACCACGTGAACCTCACAGCGATACGTTTCGACCTGCCATTCCCGGACGGGGTCGTCTCGGCGTTGCTCATCACCGAGTACGTCATCAAGGTGCTCGCGCTGGGGATGGTTCCGGAAAACCGGCAGCCCGCCTCGTCGCAGGCGTGGTTGCTGGTCATCCTCTTCGTCCCGGTGGTGGGGGTGCCGCTCTTCCTGCTGCTGGGCAATCCGTACATCACCGGTAGGCGCCACATCATCCAGGCCGAGGCGAACCTCCTATACGCGAACGCGCTGGAGCAGCGCCCCACCGTCCCGGACGGGGTGCAGGTGGGCCCGGGGGTGCGGACGATCCTGGAGATGAACCGGAACCTCACTGCGATCCCCGCCATGTCCGGGGACTTCATCGCCTTGCACTCGGACTACAGTCGGTCGCTCGCGGCGATGACCGAAGCGGTGCGTGCCGCGCGGGACCATGTGCATATCGAGTTCTACGCGCAGTCGTGGGACGGGGCGACAGATGAGTTCTTCACCGCCGCGGTGGAGGCAGCCGAGCGCGGGGTCGCGGTTCGGGTGCTGGTCGACCACCTCGGTTCGTTGCGCTACCGGGGTTTCAAATCGCTGCGGAAGCGGCTGCGTCCGACTCCGGTCGAGTTTCATCTCATGTTGCCGGTCAACCCGTTCCGGGGCCGGTTCCGGCGACCAGACCTGCGCAATCACCGCAAGATGCTCATCGTTGACGGCGTCCACGGCTTCATCGGTTCGCAGAACCTCATCGAGCGCCACTACGGGAGCGCCCGCAACGCCAAGCTGGGGCGCGAGTGGGTGGACCTGATGATGGAGGTCCGCGGAGAGATCGTTCAGGCGATGGACAGCGTGTTCGCGGTGGACTGGTACTCGGAGTCCGGAGAGGTCATCGGCACGCTCGAGGACGTGGCGCACGGGGCCCCACTGGCGCCCGGACGCAAGGGCGGGGATCCCACGGCCGGCGACCCGGTCAGCGCGTTCCAGCTGGTCCCGTCCGGGCCGGGATACAGGACGCAGCCCGGTCTCCGAATGTTCACCCAGCTCATCGGTCAGGCCCGGGACCGGGTCCGGATCGTCAGCCCGTACTTCGTGCCGGATGAGTCACTCCTGCATGCCGTCACGTCGGCGTCGTTCCGCGGGGTGGAGGTGGAGGTGTTCGTCCCCGAACACGCCGATCAGTTCCTTGTCCACCATGCGCAGCGGTCGTACTACCGTGCCCTGCTCGAGGCAGGGGTGGTGATCCACCGCTTCCGCTCCCCGGCGGTTCTGCACACCAAGGCCGTGCTCATCGACGACTACGCGGGTGTTGTGGGCTCCAGCAACATGGACCAGCGCTCGTTCAATCTCAACTTCGAGATCAGTCTGCTGGCCCTGGGGGGTGAGGCGGTCTCGGAGCTGAACGACGTGGTGGATGCCTACCTTGAGGACTGCACCACCCTCCGGCTCGAGGCGTGGATGAGTCGGCCGTGGCCGGGTCGGTACATCGACAACGTCGCGCGCCTCACCTCGGCCCTGCAATAGGACCGACACGGCAGGGAGATGGTCGCATCGGCTGAATGGTCCCTTTATGGGGTAGTACGCTCTCCGTGCGGCGGGTCGCTCTGGCCAGCCCCTGTGACGAGAGGCTGTCCCCGATGCCCCAGACCCGTGGTTCCGGAGTCCGGACCAATCGCCTCGGCGCTGCCATCACCACCGCCGTTGTGGCGGCGGTCGTGGCCCCCGCCGTCGGGTACGCCCAGGAGGGAACCGGGTCTGACACGACGCTGCCCGCCGAGACGGGAAACAGTAGCGCGGACCAGTTGATCGGTCAGTTGCCGGAGGAAATCGTCATCGGCGGCAACGGCCTCGGGTCTGAGGCCCTACGCGACACGGGCAGCGCGCCGGTGGCTGATGCAGCGTTGTCGCTGGGGCAGGTCGTGGGCTCGGTGGCGCCGCTGGAGGCGCTCGGGTCGGCGGGCGGGTCCGCGGTGGCTTCGGTGGCGTCCTCGGGGAGCCTGCCCGGGTCGGTCTACGTCAACCCGACCGGATCGTTGGGGTCGGGCACCATCGGGTTGGGATCCGTCACGATCCCCGAATACGTCTTGCCCGTGCTGAGCCTGCAGCTCGCGGGCGGCTTCTTCGCCGCCGCGGGTGAGCGGCAGGAGGCCGGGGAGCTCTCTCCGCAGGAGCTGGAATTCTGGCACGGGGTGGTCGAGGGTTCGGCCGCAGGGGGCGCTCTGCTCACGGACGCCGCGGACGCCGCCGGGACCGAGCTGCCCGGATCCTTGTCGGGGAGTATCGCGGCGGTCCAGGTCGCCGCGCAGCAGGATCCCGTCGAGGAGAACGCGCGTCGCCGTGCCGAAGCCGAGGCGGCTGCTGCGGAAGACGCCGAGTCCGGGGCCACCGGTGATGGTGCTGATGTTTCCGATGCGGGTGCCGCAGACGGTGAGCGGGGTGAGATGGGCGAGGGTGACGACGACGAGACCGGCGTGTCCCCGGTCGGCGAGAACGGGCCCGCCCGGGA
Source organism: Dietzia sp. ANT_WB102 (assembly GCF_008369165.1). Taxonomy (NCBI): domain Bacteria; kingdom Bacillati; phylum Actinomycetota; class Actinomycetes; order Mycobacteriales; family Dietziaceae; genus Dietzia; species Dietzia sp. ANT_WB102. The sequence goes on along the minus strand of NZ_VOBA01000001.1, from coordinate 389,288 downwards.
CTCGCAGGGCGGAACCGGTGACGAGGGCGCCACGCTCGACGCAGCAGCCGCTCCGGGCGACGACACGGTGGTTGCGGGCGAAGCCATGGCCGGACCTGCCGAGCACTCGGTTCCGAGCGCGCTGGCCGTCACCGGTGTGCGGACCACCACGCTGGTCGAAGTTGCCGCTGTGACGGTTCTGTTGGGTGGGCTGATGTTGGCCTTCGCCCGTCGACGCGCGTAGCGGCCCGGACCTGTCGTCGCCCCCTCGGCGCGGTTCCGAGCGGGGGTCACCCCTGCTCGGTCATTTCCCGGCACTTGTCCCACAGTGCGGCGGCAACATCGCGGTCGTGGGAGGCCCTGGTGGAGTTGACGGTCGTCGGGTACCCGGTGAGCTCGCCGGGCCCGTTCGGTCCGATGTATGCGCCGCCCGGCACGGACTTCACGGTCGCGGCGTAGAGCTGCGGCAGGGCGCCGCGCTCGGCTGGCTGCACCAGGTACGGGATCCTCTCGACGCCCTTCATCAGCAGGTCCTGCGCGCGGCTGCCACTGCGGTACTGGAGGTTGGTCGCGGAGTAACCGGGATGGGCGGCCACCGACTTGAGCGTCGACCCGGCGGCCGCCAGTCGGCGCTGTTGCTCGTAGGCCAGCATCACGCAGGCCAGTTTCGAGGCGGCGTAGACCGCCATCGGTGAGTAGCGGCGGCGGGTCCAGTCCAGGTCGTCCGGGTCCACCTGGCCGAAGCGGTGCATGATCGAGCCCAGCCACACCACCCGGTCGGTGAGCGCTGGCGCGAGATGTCCGGTGAGCGCGAAGTGGCCGAGCACGTTGACCCCGAACTGCATTTCGTGGCCTTGGACTGTGCGCGACCGCGGGATGTTCATCAGTCCCGCATTGTTGATGAGCACGTCCGGCGCGCGGCCCGCGAGTAGTTCACCCGCCGCGTGCACCGAATCGAGGTCGGCCAGGTCCATCTCGACGATCTCGGCGCGGTCCGGGTGCTCCAAGCCCGCGCGGGCGGCCTCGGCGCGGCCGGTGTCGCGGCAGGCCATGATCACGCGGGCTCCCGCCTCGGTCAGCGCGCGGGTGGAGTGCAAGCCCAGTCCGGAGTTCGCCCCGGTGACCACGAAGGTCCTCCCGGTCTGGTCGGGAATGTCGGCGGTGGTCCATCGGCTCATGCGGGCCAGCGTACGGTCGCGGTCCGACTCTGCCCACCGACGCTCCCGCGCGCCGAGTCGTGTCAGCTCCAGGTGGCGGCATCCGGGTCCACGCCGTTCGCGCTGGCGTTGGCCTCGACGGCAGTCGCGAGCCACTCGGTCAGGCCCGGTTCGAGAGACTCGTAGGTCCGGGCAAAACGCGGGTCCTGCCGGTACATGCGGGCCAGCAGGACCTGCATCGAGTGCGTGCAGTCGTAGAACCGTGCGATCGACGCCCGGTGCCGCTCCGCCAGCGCTGCGGCCTCGGTCGAGGACGGGTCGACACCCGCCCGCTTGGCGGCGGCGAGGTCGGTGTTCAAGGTCTCTGCCTCGGCTTTGACCCGCGCCCACTCGTCCTTGGACATCGACCCCGCGCGGTGCTGCGACTGCGCCCACTGTGGGGTCTCTCCCCAGCGTTCGGCGGCCTCGTCCTGCCACTCCTCATTCCAGTCGGTGCCGAAGATCTCGGCCCGGTCCTCGGGTGTCAACGGTGCGTTCACGGCCAACGCCTCCTTCAGGCGGTCCACTGCGGAGACCATCTCCTGCAGGTGCGAGATGCGCCCGACCAGCAGCTCGCGCTGGCGGGTCAGGTGTGCCCGGGCGTCGACATCCGGGTCGTCGAGCAGGCCCCGTATCTGCGCGAGTGGAAAGCCCAGCTCGCGGTAGACCAGGATCCGGTGGATGCGGGCGACGTCGTCGTCGTCATAAACCCGGTAGTCCGACCACGTTCGTCCGCTCGCCGGAGCGAGCCCGATCCGGTCCCAGTGGTGCAGGGTCCGGACACTCACGCCGACCAGCCCAGCGACCGCGCCCACGGTGAGGCCCTCGCCCGGTGCCCGGCCCGGCACCCCACCCGTTGTCATTGCTCCAGCATCTCTCACATCCACGAGCGTGGGGCCTGACGCGACGTCAGGGTCAAGCCCCGTTTTGTCGGGCTGCCACCGCGAGACCCGCACACAGATCCTTACCCGCCGGTAACATCGGAGCCATGAGCCGACCTGCGCCCCGTGTGTACGACCGCCTCCGCGACCTCGTCGCGATCCCCGAATTCCTGGCCGACCCCTCGAGTCGCCCATCGACGGTGATCAACGAGGTCTTCACCGGCGAGCCGCTGGCAGAGATCCCCGCCGGTACCGCCGACGACGTGACCGCAGCCGTCGAGCGGGCTCGGGCGGCGCAGGTCGCGTGGGCCGAACGTGACGTGAAGGACCGCGTCGCCGTACTCGCCCGGTTCGCCACACAGGTCATGCGGAACCGCGGCGAACTCATGGACATCGTCCAGGCCGAGACCGGCAAGAGTCGCGCCTCAGCGCAGGAAGAGGTACTCGACTGCCTCATCACCGCCCGCCACTACGCGCGGACCGCACCCGGCCTGCTCGCTCCCAAACGCGTGCAGGGCATGCTGCCGGGGCTGACCAAGGCGGTGGTGCGTCGTCAGCCCAAGGGCGTCGTCGGTGTGATCGCCCCGTGGAACTACCCGCTCAACCTCGCCGCCACCGATGCGCTGGCAGCCCTGGCCGCCGGCAACGCCGTGGTGATCAAGCCGGCGTCACTCACCCCGTTCTGCGCCCTCGCCGCTGCCGACATGCTCTACCGGGCCGGCCTGCCGCGCGAGCTGTTCCAGGTCGTGCCGGGTTCGGGCGGGACCGTCGGAGGCGCGATCGTCGACAACGTCGATTACCTGATGTTCACCGGCTCCACAGCGACGGGCCGCACGCTGGGCCGACAGTGCGGTGAGCGACTGATCGGGTACTCCGCGGAACTGGGCGGCAAGAACGCCATGATCGTCACCGCGGGTGCCGACCTCGATGAGGTTGCCGAGGTGGCCACTCGCGCCTTCTTCTCCAACTCGGGCCAGCTGTGCATCTCGGTCGAGCGTGTGTACGTGGAGAAGTCGGTCGCCCCGAAGCTCATCGAGACCCTCACTGCGCGTGTGCGTGCGATGAGCGTGGGCCCTGGCTACGACTTCGAGGCCGAGATGGGCAGCCTCATCTCCCGTGACCAGCTCGACACCGTGACGGACCACGTCGACGATGCCGTCGCGAAGGGTGCTCGCGTCCTCGCCGGGGGGCGAGCGCGGCCCGACCTGGGCCCGCTGTTCTACGAGCCCACCCTGCTCACCGACGTGCCCGAGGACGCGACCTGCTACGGCGACGAGACCTTCGGCCCGGTCGTGTCGATCTATCCGGTCGACTCGGTCGAGGAGGCGATCGCCCGGGCAAATGACACCGAGTACGGGCTCAACTCGTCAGTGTTCGCCGGATCGGACGCCGAGGGCGAGCAGATCGCCGCGCGCCTGCGGACCGGCACGGTCAACGTCGGCGAGGGCTACGTCGCGGGGTGGGGTTCGATCGCCGGACCGATGGGCGGCATGGGCGCCTCCGGGGTGGGCCGTCGCCATGGCGATGAGGGGCTGCTGAAATACACCGAGGCTCAGACGATTGCCACGCAGCGCGTCATGCACCTGGGCGGGCCGTCGTTCCTGCCCCGCAAGCGGTGGCAGCAGCTGCTCGCGCCCGCCACCGACGCGATGCGCTTCCTGCCGGGGCGGTAGGCGGCGGCTGGCACGGGCGTCAGGTGCGGACGTCCGTGCCAGCCGCCCGGACGGGACGTCTAGGCATTCTCCCAGCGCAGCCCATGCCGGACGCGCTGGCACTCTGGCTTACGCGGGTAGAAAGTACGCGCCAGCAGGGCCTGTGCCGTCGAAATGGACCGCTGAGGGCGAGTAAGTCACCGGGCCAGCGCATCTCAGTTCGGATGCACTGGCCCGGTGTACACGGCAGCGCTATCCTCCGGTGTACATCGTGGGGGTAGCGCCGCGTGAGGGACGGACCCCTCCGGTATGGGGCGCCCGCTGGACGACCCCGGGGACTGTGAGAATCCGCGCAGGCCCGTGGCCGACGTCGTGGACCCGGCTCAGTTCCCGCGGCGCAGCAGGAGGAACGCCCCGCCGATGAGCAAGATCGCCAGGCCACCGACAACCCAGATCGCCGGGTTCATGCCCGAGTCCTCGCCCGACGTCTCATCGGCGGCGTCCGCTTGAGCGTCGGCTCCCGCGTCGGCACCTGCCTCGGCCCCCGCGCCGCCGGCCCCGCCCGCCACGGTGAATGCCGAAGACCCGGACACGACATGCCCGTCCGCGGAGGTGACGCGGTAGCCGACGGTGTAGGAGCCGGGCTCGAGATCTTCGACCTGGGCGGTGACCGTCTCGCCGCTCGCGGTGGGTTTGCCCGCGACCCGGTTGGCCTGGCCGTCCTCGGAGGTCACGGCCACGGAGACGAAATTCTGGTTGATCTCCTCGTTGAAGCTCAGAACTATCTGGCCGGGCGAGGCGTCGAGCTCCGAGCCGTCTTCGGGGTCGACTGAAATCAACACGGAGTGTGCGGTGGCGACCGGGGCGAGCACCACGGACGGCGCGGCCGCCCCGCCGACCAGGGCGGCCGCGACGGCGACGGAAGCCAGGCGGCCACGGAGCATCGTCACGCCTTGACCCCCAAGCGGGCGAAGACGTCCTTGTTGATCCTGTCGAGCTCGCCGGAGATCGCTGCGTGGATCTCGCGCCGCTGCGCGGTCGGTGTGGTCTCGGCGGTCTCGACGGCCGTGCGCAGGTCTGTGAGCCGGCTCCGGGTGGAGGTGATGAAGTCCTTGACCTCACGCTCGCTGCCGCGGCTCACGTCGAGGTGGTCGAGGGTCTGCTCGAGGCGGACGATGCGAGCGCCGAGTGCGGCACCCGGGCCGGTGGCGTTGATTCCGGCGGCCTGGATATCCACGCCACCGGGGCCAGCGGGTTTGCCCGGCGATCCCTGCACGTTGGAGACGGCCTTGTAGACGAGCGGCAGCAGTATCGGGGTGGCGACCTTGGCCATATTCAGCCACCGCTGTAGGTCGTCCTTGTTCAGTTTGGTCCCCTCGAGCTTCTTCAGCTCCATCTCCGCGAGCTGGTACTCGTGCTTGCGGCCGGCCGAGTCGATCTTCTCGGCGAGCTTGCGATCCTTAGCCAGTAGCTTTGCCTCGCGTTTGATGGTGGCGCGCTCCTGTTTGGCGTGCACCTTCTCGTTCTTGCGGTTCCGCTTGGCGGCCTTGCGGTCAAGCTTGGCGCGCTTGTCGGCACGCTTTTCCGCCCGCTTCGCCTTGCGGTCGGAGTTCTTACGCTCGAGCTTCGCGCGCTCCTTGGCCTCGGCGAGTTCCACGCGGTGGGCTTCCTTCGCCTTCTTGCGGGTCTCCTTGGCAGCGAGCTTGGCCTCGGTCATCGCCGTGGACTTGAGCGCCGCTGCATGGGCGCGGAGCTCGGCACGCTTGTCGCGGTAGGTCGTCAGCTTGCCCATGGGCGTCGATCCTTCTCTCGTCGCGAACATCAGGTCTCCAGCCTAGGCGAATCGGCGCGCGGTGAGGATCCGGACCGTTGTGTGAAGTGTGCCTGGTCCATGATGGACAGTGATGGAGGACGCCGGGAGCACCACGCGCCGGGCCCCCGACGCGACGGTGGTGGGGCCGGCCTCGGGGGCCAGATGTCTGCACCGTCTGGCCCGAGAGCGTGACGCCGAACCTGGGTGGTGGCGGACGGCACCGGTCGACGAGGGTGTGCGGCTGCGGGCCATGGCGGCGGCGGATCGTCGCGCGGGTCTGCGCGAGCGCGCGCTGCGCGACGCGCGACCCGACGCCGCGGTGGTCGACGTGGTGGGGGACCACTGGACTGATCTGCCGGGGGACATACCTGGTGACGACGACGAGAGGGCGACCCTCCGGGCCCTGGCTGCCGGGGTGGCCCTGGTGTGGGGCGCAGCCCTCCCCGCCGACCCTCAGAGTGGCAGGGCGGGCATTCGGTGCACCCTGGCAGCCGTGCCCGGCGGTGGGTACGCGCCGGTGCTGGTGGTTAACCACAAGGTGGTCGATCCACGGCGGGGCAGGAGTTCGTCGACGGCGACGGTCACCCGGTTGCTCGACTGGGCGCCTGCGCCGGACCCCACGCTCCGGGTGCGACGCCATCCCGCAGACCTGGACCGGCTCGTCCACGCCTGGTGGCTGCTCCACGCTGTGGGATATGCGGCCTCGTCCCCGGTCGGCGCGGTGCTGGGGTTGGGGTCGGCGCGGGCGGTGGTGCACGATCTGCAGCCCGTGCTCGACGCCGCTGACAGCACCCATGCGACGCGGCTGGCGGTGGTCCGGGGGGAGTTAGACACATCGCCCAGCCGGATCGGCGAGTGCCGTACCTGCCCCTGGTGGGAGGGGTGGAATGGCCGGGACGGGCCCGTCGAGGGCTGCCGCGACCGGCTGGTCATGGCCGACGACGTCAGTCTCGTCGTAGGCGGTGGACAGGTGGGGCCACTTCGGGCGCACGGTATCCGCACCGTAGCGCAGTTGGCGGAGGCCGGGCCGGACCGACCGGTGGACTGGAACGGGGAACCGTTCTCGGACGCGATCCTGCGGGCCCGGGCCCATCGCGACGGCGAGGTGGTCGTCCCCAAGGTGGCCCGGCCGAGCATCCCGCGCGCCGACATCGAGGTGGACGTCGACCTGGAGAGTCACCTCGACGACGGCGCCTACCTGTGGGGGACCCTGCTCACGCTGAGAGACGGGCGGCCTCTGGAGTCCGAGGAGTACCGCCCGTTCGTCACCTGGGCCCGGTTGCCGGATCCGGACGAGGGGCGCTCGTTCGCGCAGTTCTGGCGCTGGCTCACCGGTATCCGGGACAGGGCGGCGGGGCAGGGCCGGTCGTTTCGCGCCTATTGCTATTCCCGGTCCGCCGAGAACGGGTGGATGCTCTCGTCAGCGGGCAGGTTCGGGCCGGAGGGCACCCTCGCCGTCGTCAAGGGCGTCCCCTCCGTCGCCGAGGTCCGGAGTTTCATCTCGTCCCCCCTGTGGGTCGACGTGCACGAGGCGGTCTCCACGCAGTTCGTCTCCACCTCGGGTCTCGGGCTCAAGGTGGTCGCCCCGGCCGCCGGGTTCACGTGGCGCGATCCCGAGGCCGGCGGCGAGGCCTCGCTCGGCTGGTATCGCGACGCGCAGGCGGCGCGGGGTGTGGAGCGGGACGCCGGCCGCGCCCGCATCCTCGCCTACAACGAGGACGACGTGCTGGCCACGCGGGCTGTGCGCGACTGGATCACACGTTCTGGGTCGGCGTGACACGCCGGCAACGTCACCGGACCGGATGGATAGCCGCCGAGCAGGTCACAAGCGCACCGCGCGAACCACTGTCGACCTGACTTCATAACTAAGATTTAACTAAGTTCTCGCCGTTCACTGCCTGAGGACACAGATAGGGTGAGGCAAGGACGGTCGGATCCGGACCCTGCAACACTGATCCGGCGCCGTCGAGCCCTGCCCGGGGTGGTCCGGCTACGAGCCTCCGCGCCTGGGAACACTTTCCACACGAGGAGACGCACACGATGACGTTCACCACCCGCAAGGCCGCCGCCCTCACCGCGGCCGCAGCCCTCGCGATGTTCGGCGCCACGGGCGTCGCCAACGCGCAGGGCAGCCTCGACGCCGGCAGCCTCGGCGAGCTCAGCTCCGGCAGCGGGGACTCGGCGGGCAACGGCTCCGCCGGACAGGACCTGGGCTCGATCATCCTGGAGGGCAACGCAAACCTTAACGGCTCCCTCGACACCAGCGGGTCGCTCATCAGTGAGCCGACCACCGGGTCCCTGTCCGGATCGCTGTCCGAGGCGATCGCCTCTTCCGGCGTGAACTCGCTCAGCCCCGCGGACGGCACGGGCTCCGTCGACACCACTGGGTCGGCGCTCATCGGTGAGCCGACCACCGGTTCGCTCGCCCCGATCTACGCCCCCATCGCGGGTTCGCTCGGCATCGGCCAGGGTGCCACCACAATCATCGGGTCGAGCAATACGGGCTCCCTGGTGCCCGCAGCCCTGGGACTCGGCGCCCTCGGTGCGGGTATCTACTTTGCGCCGGAGATCCACCAGGCGCTCACCGACGCCGGCATCGAGCTGCCGCCACTGCCGCCGCTGCCGTGGGCCCCGGCTCCCGCAGCCGCACCGGCGCCTGCTCCCGGCCCCGTGACCGACAACGGCCGCGGCTGACACCCAGCCGCAACAGCACTGTGGCCCGCCCCTTGAAGGGGCGGGCCACAGTGCTGTTCGATCATCTTTTCGCCCGCACGGGCGTGGCACGTCCTAGCGCGGGGCCATGCGCAGAGCGCCGTCCATGCGGAAGCACTCGCCGTTGAGGTAGTCCTGCTCGACGATCGCGTTCGCCAGCTGCGCGTAGTCGGACGGGCGGCCGAGACGCGACGGGAACGGGATGGAGGCCTCGAGGGTCTTCTGGAACTCCTCGGTCAGACCGCGCAGCATCGGGGTCTCGATAGTTCCCGGGGCGATCGTGTTGACGCGAATGCCGAACTGCGCGAGGTCACGCGCGGCACAGATGCCCATCGAGTAGACGCCACCCTTCGAGGCGGCATAGGCGATCTGACCGACCTGGCCCTCGTAGGCGGCGACGGAGGCGGTGTTGATGATGACGCCGCGCTGGCCGTCCTCGTCCACCGTGTCCTGGGTGGACATGGCCTCGGCGGCCAGACGCAAGACGTTGAACGTGCCGACGAGGTTCACCGAGATGCAGGTCTCGAACAGGTCGAGGGCGTGCACACCGCGCTTGGACACGATGCGGGCGGCCGGGGCGATGCCGGCGCAGTTCACCACCACACGCAGCGGGGCGGCCTCGGTGGCGCGAGCGATGGCAGCCTTGACGTCGTCTTCGCTGGTGACGTCAGCGGCGAGGAGGGTGATGCCCTCATCGATGCCCTGCTCGACTGCCTTGTCGATGGACTGCTGGAGGTCGAGGCCGAACACGACCGCGCCCTTGTCGGCAAACGAACGCGCGGTGGCATTGCCCAGGCCGGAGGCGGCGCCGGTGACGATGACGGAAGCACCCTTGATGTCCACGGGCGAAGTCCTTTCGTTTAGGGAGAACGAGCACTAGGAAGTGCAACGAATGTCGCCCCCAGTGTCCCAGACCCGCCGTCAGCGCACGTCGAAGGCCGGGCTCTCCCCCCTCACGGGGAACAGGCTGCCGTCGATCGCGCGGCCCGAAGCTGTGTAGACCACGCGGTACGCACCGGCCGGAGTGCCCGGCGGGACGTCCCAGGTGACGAGCGCATTTGTGACGGTCAGCAGGCCCTCGAACACGATCATCGTGGACCAGTCGCCGTCGTCATGAACCCGCACCCACCGGTCGCCCTCGCGGCGTTCGATCGCCAGGTACGTGTCTCCCCGGCGAAGGTCGGAATTGGGGTGGGTGCCACAGAACCGCACCGCGACGCGCTGGCCGACGCGATACTCGGCCATCGGCGGGTCCAGGACGTCCCCGAAGTTCCGGAATGGGGCCGGGGTGTCCACGGTCGGATTGCCCAGCGGGGAAACGGGTATCTGTCCGGTGAGGTCCCGTTCGAAGGTGCCGGGATCCAATGGCGTCCCGGCCCGCATCGAGCGGGCCAGCTCGGCGGCGACCTGCTGGATGGCGGGCAGTGTCCACGGCCCGAACGCCGTCGCACCGCCCTCGTAGTTCTGGGCCGAGTACTCCTCGGGCGTCGTGATGTAGTGGCCGTACGCGTTGGAGTACCCCTGGATGGTGACATGGTCCTCGGGCACCCCCAGTTCCGCGGACAGCGTCCGGCGCAACCGCAGGCCAGCAACCACGGTCGGTTCGAATCCCAACGTGAACAGGTAGTGCGAGCCCAGCCGGACTAGGTGGAACGGGTACACGCGCTGGATCGCGTTCGGGACCAGGCCCACCGGGAGAAGGATCTCCTTGGCGCCGTGGGCCTCCCGCAGCCACGCCGGCATGACTACATCGGCGATGGCCGCGATCACCGGGTTCCCGCCGCGGTCGCCCTCCATAAAGGGCAGTTCGTCTCCACCGCCCCCGTCCTCCTGACTGCCGGCGGCGAAGGACGCGCCCAGGGCTGCCACCGCCGTCCGGTGCGTGTGACCGTCGCCGGTGAACTCGGGTCTCACCTCCACCGCGGACATGTCCACCCAGCGGTGCCGGACGTCGACGCCGCTACCGAGCGGGCGGACCCCTCGGTCGACCTGGTCGCGAGCGGCCGCGAACTGCCGCTCGCCGATCGTGCGGGTGTTGAGCCATTCGTCAGCGGTCGGCCCGTGACCGGGGGAGAGCTCGAGGTTAGGGCTCACGTCGCCCGGGTTGGTCTGGGCGAACGCGGTGACGAGGTGTGGCGTGCTGCCGTCGAGGTAGTCCTGCCCGGCCACCTCGCGTTCCCAGTGCCAGGCCGCGTACCCCTTGTTGTCCGAGGAGGCGACCTGGTTGTGCGAGGTCATCGACGTGGCGTGGGCAGCGAACCAGTTGAGCACGCCCACCAGCCGCCCGTCCCTGGTGATCTGCAGGGACTGCGACCTCGGGTCGATGCCCTCGGGGAAGTGCGCCCGTTCCTCGGGGGTGTCGCGGTCGAACGAACCGCGCGAGCGGTTGACGCTGGCGTCGTGGAGAGCCCCGGTGCTGATCCCGACGCTCGACGGCGCCATGTCGCGGTGGGCCATGCGCACGGCGTCGACGATTCCGGCGACATTGGCCTCGAAGGTCACCGGTCGGAAACCGAGCATCGTCAGGTCGACCATCGGGTGACCGGATGTCCCGCCGGGCGCGACGTGGGTGTGCGTGGCGGTGATGACCACGTTGCCTTCGTGGTAGGTGTCGCCGAATTCGGCGGCCAGCCGGCGAAGTACCTCCTGCTGAATCGATTGGAAGATGAGACCGGTCTCGGCGGTGACGTGGAGGAATCGGTGCGACGACGGCGAGTCGGCAAAGATGAAGGCGCGGGCCCTCTGTCGTAAGTGCAGCCCTACGGAGAGCTGCTCGGTGTCCGCGTAGCCGTTCATGCCCGCGCCCAGCGGCTCTCCGGTCATGTCGCCGATGCCGCGGCCGACGTACATGGCGGTCGACTGGCCGGAGGCGACCGCCGGGAGGAGCGACTGCAGGGCCGCGACCCCGCCGAGTGCGGCCGCCCCGCTTAGGACGGTGCGGCGGCTGACGGTAATTCGGTTGTCGGACATCTGTTCTCCCCGGGTGCGCGTGCAACGGTGATTCACATCACCGCGATGGGGCGCACGCTACCCAATCGGACGCTCGTCCGGTGGGTCCTTCCCAGGGCGCCGCTCCGGATACCCGGTGCGGCGACGAATGAGCAGCGGCCCGGGCGGGGGAGGATCCCCACCCGGGCCGCAACGAGCTCAGTGAGCCGTGAAGCGCTAGGCCTGCCTTCAGCCCTTGGCGGCGGCGTATCGCTGGGCGACATCCGCCCAGTTGACGACGTTCCACCAAGCCTTGACGTAGTCCGGCTTGACGTTCTTGTACTGCAGGTAGAAGGCGTGCTCCCACATGTCCAGCATCAGCAGCGGGGTGATGTTGATCGAGATGTTGCCCTGCTGGTCCGTGAGCTGCTGGATGATCAGGCGCTGCCCGATGTGGTCCCAGCCCAGGACGGCCCAGCCCGAACCCTGCAGGGTCGTGGCGGCGGCATTGAAGTGGGCCTGGAACTTGTCGAAGGAGCCGAACTCGGCGTCGATCGCGGAGGCCAGCTCACCCTCGGGCTTGTCGCCTCCGTTCGGCGACATGTTCTGCCAGAACACGGAGTGGTTGGTGTGGCCGCCGAGGTGGAAGGCCAGGTTCTTGCTCAGCAGCGGGGCCTTGGCGGCGATGCTGCCGTCCTCGCGGGCCGCGGCGAGCTGCTCGATGGCGTCGTTCGCACCCTTGACGTAGGTCGCATGGTGCTTGGAGTGGTGCAGTTCCATGATCTCGCCGGAGATGTGCGGCTCGAGAGCGCCGTAATCGTAGTCGAGATCGGGAAGAACGTACTCGGCCATAGTGGAGTGTCCTTTCGGTTGAGTGGCGGGCTGCACGCGGGCGTCGCCCGTGGCGCCCGTCACGACGTCCACCCCCACCATAGTGATCTGCAAAGCGCCGCGTCGGGCTGCACTGCCGTCGGTCGGCACCGGATCCGGTGGCCTGCCATGATCGGGAACGTGGATCACTCCGATATGGCTTCTGGGGCCGGCGTCATCTCGGTTTCCGCCGTGGTGCTCACCCGGCCCGACGGGGCAGTGGTGACAGTGCGGAAGACGGGAACCGAGCGTTACATGCTGCCCGGCGGGAAGTGGGAAGCCGGGGAGTCGCCGGTGGCGTGCGCTGTCCGCGAGGTAGACGAGGAACTGGGGGTGACCATCGCCCCCGACGGGCTCACATTCCTCGGTCGGTTCGAGACCGCCACCGCCAACGAACCGGGCTTCTCGTTGATCTCCGAAGTATTTGCTGCCGAGGTCGACGGGGATCAGCGGCCTCGTGCCGAGATCGAGGAGGTCCGGTGGGTGACGATGGGGGAGATGGCCCACATCGCTACGCTGCCTGAGCACTCGTGCGCACCGTGGGCGCCCCTGCTCGTACGCGTCGCACGCGACTGTCTCGAGTGAAGGAACGTCCCTGCTCAGAGCGCAATGAGGGCGATGAGCACAAGCAGGAGGCCCAGCGCGATCGCGACGCTCACACGGAGGTTGCGGCGGCGTACGTGATCGCTGCAGCCGGACCCTTCGAAAGGCTCCGGCGGCCCAGCTTCGAAAATCGCGCGCAGGCGTTGTGCGGCGGGTTGTGTAGCGGTCACGTCGAGTTCACCCCCTCGGTCGTTATAGCGACCACCCTAACGCCCGATGTGGGATTGGTCACGTCACGGCGGGGTCACGAGTGGAGGACAGGGTTACCCTGGCGGCATGGGCTGGCTACAAGACGCGATCAGACAAGCTGCAATGCGCACGGCGACCACCGTCGTCGAGGCAGAGGCGGCGCTCCCGGGCCGGGCGGAACAGGTGGTGGTGGCGCCGGAGAACATCGTCACCGGAAACCCGATGGTCCCGCCGTTCCCAGAGGGCCACGAATCGATAGTGCTCGGCATGGGCTGCTTCTGGGGTGCGGAGAAGGTGCTCTGGCAACTCGACGGGGTCTGGACGACCGCCGCCGGTTACGCCGGAGGGTGGACGCCGAACCCCACGTACGAGGAGACCTGCACCGGCGCGACTGGCCACACCGAGGCCGTCCTGGTCGTCTTCGATCCCGAAGTGCTACCGGTGGAGAAGCTTTTGGCCACGTTCTTCGAGTGGCACGACCCCACGCAGGGGATGCGCCAGGGCAATGACATGGGGACGCAGTACCGCTCGGCAATCTTCACGACCACGCCGGAGCAGCTGGAGGCGGCCCGCCGTCTCGCTGCCGGCTACCAGAAGGAGCTCGACGCCGCAGGCTACGGGCCATTGACGACCGAGATCGGCGAACTGGAGGATGTTCGGTCCGGCAGGTTCTTCTACGCCGAGAACTACCATCAGCAGTACCTCGTCAAGAATCCGGGCGGCTACGACTGTCACGTTCGCAGCGGCGTCGCCTGCCCCATCTGAGCCAGAGCGGGCTTTCCAGCACCGCACAAGTCTCTAGGCGTCCGAGGGGCCTAGAGACTTGTGCGGACATGCGAGAGGGCCCGGCAGGATTTCTCCTGCCGGGCCCTCTCGTGGAGTCTCTAAACGTCAGATCGCTCTGACGTCAGATCACATCGGGGTGATGTTCTCCGCCTGCAGGCCCTTGGCGCCCTGCGCGACGTCGAAGGAGACCTGCTGGTTCTCCTCGAGCGAGCGGTAGCCCGAGCCCTGGATGGCGGAGAAGTGGGCGAAGACGTCGGCGGAGCCGTCGTCGGGGGCGATGAAGCCGAAGCCCTTGTCGGCGTTGAACCACTTCACGGTACCGGTAGCCATAGTGGCGTCCTTTCGAGAGTTGGTACTCCGCTTGTCGGAGTACCGGATGCTGCAGCAGAGAGCGTGCTGTGTGTTTCCCTGCGGTGCCGCACTGTCCTCTCGCAAGGACGGTGGATCTACAGAAATACAACGAACGATTTCAACTACTGAGAATGACCATACACACGCTGCCGCGGTCCGTCACCCCTAATGTGACGAAGGGCACGCAAACTGTTCGCATCGTTCGCGGAATGTGACAGGTATCCGGTCTAAAAGGGCCGGTCAGCGGGCGTTTGCGCGGATTTCGTCCGCGAGCACCACAGCGTTGTTGTGTTCGGTGTCTTGTGCCGAGTAGGCGAGCACCAGGTCGCCGTCGGTCGCCAGCGCCGTCAGGCGTGCCACCTCATCGGCTGCGGGGTTCCGGGACAGCTCCTCCCGGTACCGCTCCGCGAACCGGTCGAAGTCCACCTCGCCGTGGTGGAACTCGCGGCGCAGGTCGTCGGACGGGGCCACGTCCTTGCACCACTCGTCATGATCGAAAGACTCCTTGCTCACGCCCCGAGGCCACAGCCGGTCTACGAGGACGACGTGGGCACCGCCGGGATCGACTTCTCCCGAGACGAGGTCGTGGACGCGCAGGCAGCTCACGGACATGCATCTAGGGTCCGGCACACCGCCGTCCCGCGCCACCTGTCCTGTGTCAGCATGGTCGCCATGACCACACCGCGGCGGCAGGGGCAGTGGCGCTGGGTCGCGCATCCGCCGTGGCGCCCCCCGACGCCCGTGACGCGGCCACCCGTCCCGCGGCGCCGCACCGGACCCGCGTGGGGCGATCGCACCCCCACCTATCCCGCCACTCCCCACTGGGGCTTGCCGCCCGTGGCGATACCGCGCCGCCGGGTGCAGCCGGCCGAGCCGACACCGGCCCGCCTGGCCACCGCCGCCCCCGGCATCATGCGGGCGGCCGGCGCATGGTTCGTCGCCACCGCCGTGGCCCATGGTCTGCGGTACGCCGCCCTGTCCTGGTATGCGGACCGGCTCGCACCGTGGTGGCTGGAGGCCCTCACCTCCGCACTGGTCTGGGTGACCGGGATCGTCGCCATCGCCGTAGGGGTCGCTGCGGCGGTCACTGCGACGGCATGGCTCGTGGAGACGCGGCGACGGGCGTACGCACCGGTTCGGGACCCCCGTTCACGGACGGGCCTCTGGGTGGGCAGCCTTCTCGTCGTCATTAACTTCTTCCGGCTCCCCGTCTACCTCGAGGAACTACGCCGAGTGTCGACCCGCGCCCCGTCCCGGACAGAACTGCGCCGCTGGTGGGCGGCCTGGGCCGTCAACGCGCTGGCGGTCGCGGTCGCCCTGTGGCGCGGCAGCGGCGACGGCGCCCAGGCCGCCGCCGACACCGTCCTGCTCACCGCACTGGCCGCCCTCGCCGCCGTGTGGGCGGTCCGCGAGACCCGGGGTGTCATGGAGAGTTTCAGTGAGCCTTCCCCGCGGTTCACCCGCAGGTTCATCGCGGTGGGGATTCTGGAAACGTCCGCAACCCGGAAGGAGTGAGACGTGACGGTCCCCGCGACCACCCACCTGCCCTCACCCGTCTCCACCCGCTGCGGAGTCGTCGCGCACCGCGGCGCCTCGGCGGAATTCCCCGAACTCACCCGTGTCGCCTACCTCCAGGCCCTCGAACAGGGCGCCGAGGGGCTCGAGGTGGACGTCCGGCTCACCTCCGACGGGGTTCCCGTCCTCCTCCACGACGCGAGCACCGCCCGTGTCGCCGACAAGAACCTGCTGGTCCACGCCAGCACGCTCGAGCAGGTCTCCGCCCTCGACGTGGGCTCGTGGCACCCCGTGCACCGCGCCCCCGAACACGTGCTCACACTGCGCGCTTTCCTCGCCATGGCCGAGGCGTACCCGCAGGTCCGGCTATTCCTCGAGACCAAGCACCCGGTGCCGTCCGGAGGTCGGGTCGAGACCGCCCTGAGGGACGAGCTGAGGTACTTCGGTCTCGACCGGTCCGGGTCCTTCGCCGACTCGCGCGCCGTGATGATGAGCTTCTCGGTCGCGGCCGTGCGGCGCTTCCGCACCCTCGCCCCCGACGTGCCGACCGTGCAGCTGCGCGGGCGCCGGAACGTCTTCAAATCGTGGCCCGCCGAGGGGTGCGGCGCCCAGCTGATGGGGGCGGGCATCGGGTTGCTGCGGACACGGCCGTGGCTGGTCGAGTACTGGCGATCACGGGGGCTGAGCACCTACTGCTGGACCGTCGACGACCCCGCCGACCTGCTGTTGTGTCGCGACCTCGGAGTGGACTGGGTGGGCACCAACGTCCCGTCGCGGGCCCTGGCAGTCCTCGGAGGGGGCGCTCCCCGGAGCAAGGTGCCCGCAGGCGGCTGACAAAGCTTGACGCCTATGCGGGCGGGCGACGGAGGCGCACCGTAATGTGGGGATCGTGGGTAGACGGAATCGGCACAATGAGCCCAAGGCCGGCGGCAACCGCCAGGCCAAGATCGCCGCGCGCGCGGCCGAGCGTGAGGAACTGAGCGTCGAGCCACGGCCGTTCGCCGGGTTCGCCGGGGAGTGCGACATGGTGGCGATGCGCGAATTCGTGCCATCAGCGACCGCGCAACTCACCCCGGTCGAAGGCGGACGGGAGGTCACCTTGGCCACCGTCCTGCCCGGCGCCATCGCGGGACTGGTCCGCGACGAGGGGCTCGGCGGGGAAGCGATGGTGGGCCTCCAGGTCCAGGTCCACGGACCGGACCCGGCGGCTGATCTGGCATACGCGGTGGACTGGGCGAGCCGCGCCGGTGGCGGGGAGACGCTCACCTCGTCACACCCGACCGACTCCACCCCGGGGCTGGCCGACGTCGTGGTCGCCGATGCGCCGCTGGAGATCGTGGTCCACGACGACTTCTCGTGGTGGGTGGCCGAGGGCGTGGAGGTCGGCCCCGAGATCGCACAGGCGATCCGCAACGCCAACGAGGTCATGATGCCGTCGGCGCGGGTCACCGCCGACGGTATCGAGGCGGCCTGGTGGGTCGATGCCGGTGAGAAGGCGCACATCCGTTGGGTGCGGCCGGAGGACGAGGACGACCTGTTCGAGGCGCTCGCCCGAGTGCACGCGACCGGGGCGCTCGATCTGGGCGAGGGGTCCCGCTTCGCCGGGTCGTTCCGCACGCACGGGCTGCTCGTGCCCGTGTTCGACCTAGACCGCGAGATGCATCACCAGGAGTGGGTGCCGGCGCTGCAGGAGCTCGACGCCCGGCTCGCCGAGGCGCTCGCCGACGACACGCCCCTCACCTCGGACGAACGCTCGTCCCGCGACGGCCTGCGAGCCCGCCAGGTCACCCTCCGCTAGACGGACCTCCTCCCGCCCGGTCCTCGCGGTACGGACCCCCGACCGGGCGCGGTGGCCTCTAGGATCCTGTCCGGTGGCACTTGTGGCCGCCGGAGATCCGACGAGGCGACCAGGCGTGGAATGAGGGGGCGGCGTGGCCGACCGACCGAGGACGGGCGACGACGATGAGGGGCCCCGTCCCCCGGAGGTGACGGTTCCGCCGTGGTTGCGGTCCGGGCCGACCCCAGAGCACGCGATCCCCGGCGTGACGGCCGCGGACCGGTCGGCTGGTGCGGCGACCGGTCCGGACGTCGCGCGGGCCGCAGCGCGGGAGCAGGATCCCCCGGGTCAGGCCCCGCCGCCCAACCGGATCACCCTGGGTGCCGCCGGTGGCTCCGCCCGCCCCGGTGCCAGGTCCGTCGGATCGGGCGGTCCCCCGCCCGCAGAGTATCCAGTCGGCCCCCCGGGGTCAGATCGGCTGCCGTCCGGGGACTCCGACCGCACCAACCCTTACGATTCCGGCCGAACCGCTCCGTCTGACGCGGACGGCCTGTCCACCCTCTCCCTCGGCGCCCCGGTCGCGGTCTCGAATCGACCGGATGATCCTGAGCCGGCCTCCCGTGCGGTGGTGGACCGCCGCCCGGCGCGGATAGCGCTTCTGGTGGCCGCCGGCGTCGCCGTGCTGGGCGGGTCCGCGGTCCTCGGGTACGTCATTGCCCGTGGGGCCGTCAGCCCGGTGGCGGAGCAGGATTCGGGGTGCGTGGAGGTGTCGGAACCGGGCCGGGTGGTCGGTTCCGGACCGGGCTCGCTCGAGACGCCCGCCGGCGCGGTGCTGGCCTTCGACCACGCCTACTACGTGGAACGTTCGGTCGGAAAGGCGTTCGAGGCGGTCGCGCCGTCGAGCCGGATGACCGAGGAGCAGCTGCGCGTCGAGGGGGTGGAGCAGGTTCCAGAGGGCACGACCCACTGTGTGGAGCTGCGCGAACTCTCACCCACCCTGCTAGAGGTGGACCTCACCGAGTACCCACCGGAGGCAGCCCCGGTGCTGATCCGGCAACGCGTGCGCGTCGCCGAGAACGCGGACGGAACCTGGGGGATCGTCTCCATCACCCCGGCCGGCTGACCGGTGCCGCTCACGGCCCGGTGTCGAGGTACTCCTGTCCAGGGGTCCGCCCGGCGGCGAGCGCGTCGAAGAACCCGGTGGTCGTGGGTCCCCACACCAGGTAGGAACCCACGGATCCCGACGCCATCCCGTCGTGCGGTGCGGTGACGGTGAGCGGGTCGTTGCTGAGTTTGCGCATGACCATCGCGAGGGTCCAGATGTGGTCTCCGGTGTCCACGGTGACAGCTTCGGCACCAGAGTTCAGCAACGGCACCGACGTGAACGGGTTGAGCAGATTCCCGGGTGAGAGGGTCTTATGCATGAGCGCACCGAGGAACTGCCGCTGGTTGCGGACGCGCTGCAGGTCCTGTTCGGCGAAACCGTAGCGGGTGCGTACGAACCCCAGGGCCTGCGGGCCGGCGAGGGTCTGGCAGCCCGCCGCCAGATCGAGGCCGGCGAGCGGGTCATTGATGGGCTCCTCGATGCAGATGTCGACCCCACCGACGGCGTCGACGATCCCCGCGAACCCACCGAACCCGATCTCCGCGTAGTGGTCGATCCGAATGCCCGTCTGCTGTTCCAGCGTCTGGGTCAGCAATGGCGGGCCGCCGAACGTGTAGGCGGCATTGAGTTTGTTCTCGCCGTACCCGGGGATGTCGACCAGCAGGTCGCGTGGCAGCGAGATGAGCATCGTCCGATCACGGCCACGGGGGGTGTAAACGAGCATCATGGTGTCCGTGCGCTTGCCACCGGCGTCGGACTCCGACCCGGTCGATAACTGGGCCTGCTGCTCGGCGGTCAGCCCTTCCCGCGAGTCGGTGCCCACGAGGAGCGTGACGGTGCCGGGTGTGTTGCCGCCGCGCCCCGGATAGTCGGTCAAGGCGTCGATCCGCTGGAGTGTCGAATCCGCCCACAGCACGCTGATCACTCCGAGCGTGAGCACGAGGACCAGCACGAGACCGAGAATCCTCAGGGGCCCGATTCGGCGCCGCGGGGTGCGGCGGGTGCGTCGCCCGCCAGGCGGCATCGCGGCCGACCCGCGTGGGGGCCGGCGGTCCGGTCGACCGCCGCGGCGGTCGACGGGCTGGCGGTAGGGATCGCGCGACCCGGTCGGGGCGCCCGACGGCTGCCTCGGGTTCCGGGGGTCACGGGCGGCTCGCGGGTCTCGGGCGCGGGGATCTCGGGCAGCTCGTGGATCCCGGGGGTCTCGGGAGGCTCGTGGGTCGCGAGGGGCCCGCGTGGCTCTGAGATCACCGGGGTCGCGCGGATCTCGGCGGGCGCGTCCGGCGTAACGCGCCCGCTCCTCCGGGGACAGCGGTTCGGGGTCCTGACGTGGCTGGTATCCGGCGCGACCCGCCGGACGCTCACGGCCCGCTGCGCGCGGGTCCCGCCGGGCGGCCTGGTCGGGTCGCGCCGACGGATCGCCCGACGTGCCGGGGTCGGCGTAACCGCGGCGTTCGCGCGCGCGTCGCCGAAGCTCGGCGGCCTCCTCCGGAGTGAGGTGCCGGCGCCTGGGGTCGTCGGTCATGGGATCGGACTCTACTTGCCCGGCCCCGCGGTCGGCGGGTCCCACCGCCCCGGCGGGACCAGCGTCACAGCCACGACACGTGCGGGGCCAGTAGTGCGTAGCCGACGAACGCCACCACATCGAGCAGCGTGTGCGCCAGCACCAGCGGCCACAGCCGTCGGGTTCGCATCCACCACAGTGCGAACACCACGCCCATCAGCAGATTGCCGAGCCCGCCGCCGAATCCCTGGTAGAGGTGGTACGACCCGCGCAGCAGGGCACTCGCTACCAGGGCCAGCGCGGGTGGCACCCCCAGCTGACGCAGACGGATCAGCAGGTAGCCCACCACGAGGATTTCCTCGGCGGCGCCGTTACCGGCCGCGGACAACACCAGCACGACAGGCCGCCACCACGTCTCGCCCAGGCCCGACGCGGACACTTGGAGGTTGACGCCGGCGGCGACCGCGCCGAGGTACAGCGCCAGGCCGGGGACGCCGATGACGGCCGTCAACGCCAGCCCCCACGCCACCTGCCGCCCCGGCCGGTCGCGCACGAGACCGATCGCCCTTGCGCGGAGCCCGGAGTGCGCGAGCAAAACCAGTGGCAGCAGCGCCCATGCCACCAGCCGCATCACCCCGAGCGCCTGGTAGGCCAGGTCGAGCCACGGGTGCTCAGAACGCGAGACGTTGAGCGCGGCGGTCTGCTCCCCGAGACCGGTGGGTGCGAGCAGGGCGGAGACCAGGTCGAGGACGGCGTAGGCGCCGGAAAGGCCGAAAGTGACGAGGAGGACGACGACGAACTCCGCCACCAACAACCGGCGGACTCGAGGATCGATGACCGGGTCGAACCGAGCCGCATACCTGGCGAACGCCTCGCGGGGCGAGAGAGCGCGTCGGAGTCGTCCCGCCCCGGACCAGGGGGTCGACGAGTCGCTCACCAGGGGAGCCGGACGTGGTCGACGATCCGGTCCATCCACCGGATGCCGGGAGCGGACCGTTGCGCGGTGGTCACATATGCCACCCACCAGCGGCGACCCTCCGAACCGAAGACGGCGGCGTAGACGAGCCCGCCGGAGTCATGGTCGACGCCGCTCGGGGCCACCACGTACGAGATCGAGGCGCCCGTGCCCGCCTCGTTGGCGACGGGGACGGTTCGTTGTTCGTCACGGACCCCGGTCACGCCCAGGACAAACATCTGAACGGTCTCGGCGAGGGCGGTCGCCGCACCCTGGTCGTCATCGATCGCCGCGGCGGCGATCCCGGATTCCAGGGGCCCGGCGAGGATGCGGGTGTCCAGGGCCCGCCCGGTGCCGACCGGTCGCATCTCCACGGTCCCGAACTCGGCGTTGCTCTGCACACGCCAGCCGACGGGCACCTGCAGCTCCAACCCGGAGGCCTTGTCCAGGTGATAGGCGCCGTGCAGGGTCGAGTCCCTGGGCAGGACTGACGCCGGATCGGTGGCTACCGAGATAATGAGCAACGCGGCCAGCAGGGCCAGTGCCACGTAGACGGTGCGAGGCCCGTGCTTCTCCTCCGGTGTGAGGTGGGAGGCGTCCGGGGCGTCGTCCGGGGCGGGGAGGTGGTCGGCCGCGTACTCGGGCACGGGGGAGTTGTCGGTACCCATCGGGGAGAGCGTAGCAACGCCCGGGGTGTAGACCTGAGGTCATGACAGTGTCGCTCGAACTGCTCGGCCGCGGACCTTCGAGACCGGATCTCCTGGACGACCTTGTTGTCGACGAGACTTCGATGGTGTCGGCGCTGGCCCGCTGGTCTGCGCCTGCCCCGGTCGTGGTGGAGTCCGCTGCCGGCACCGGCCTACCCACGCTCGACGCTGTGGCTGACGTCCTCGCCGCGGGTACTCCTGCGGTCGTCGACGTAGCCCCCGGGTTGGCTGGGGCCGGCCCCGCCGCCGATCATCTCGCGGGCCTGCTGGCGGTAGCCGCGCACTCCGGGGTCGGGTTCGGTTCCGGGCTGGTGCCACGCTGCGCCGACGCCGGTCAGGTGTGGGCGTTGCTCGCCGGCGCGGTGGCGGCCATGACCGGAGCGGATGTGCGCGCGGCACTAGGCGCGCCGGACCCGGCCCGAATTCTGGGCCTGTCGAGGTCGGCCCGGGAGGCGATCCGCGACGTGGTGACGTACGTTCTCGTGCCCGACGGGCGGGTCAAGGCCGTCACGGCAGGCCTCGCGTCCGTCGACGGCACCTGACGCTGGCTAGGCTTGTCGTCGTGGTCACCGTCGCCTACCTCGGCCCGCCCGGCACCTTCACCGATGCCGCCCTGCACCGACTGCGCGCCGACGCGCGGACTTCGGCTCTGCTCGCGGACGCCGAGGCGGTCCCCGCCGGCACCCCCGACGAGGCGCTGGCCATGGTCCGCGACGGCACCGCCGACTACGCGTGTGTCCCGTTCGAAAACTCCGTCGACGGCACCGTCAACCCCACCAGCGACGCGCTCGCTGTGGGGGACCGGCTGCAGATCTTCGCCGAGACCGAACTCGATGTGGTGTTCTCCATCCTCGTGCGGCCCGGTACTGCCGCCGCCGACGTGCGCGTCCTGCGGACTCACCCCGTCGCCGCGGCGCAGGTCCGGCGCTGGGTCGGGGTGAACCTGCCGAGGGCACACATCGAGACCACCTCCTCCACCGCGGCCGGAGCCGAGGAGGTCGCCGCCGGCACCGCCGACGCCACCGCCGCACCCGGCCGGGCCGGCGAGATCAACGGGCTGGTCCCGCTCGCCGAGAACGTCGCCGACGTGAGCGGCGCCCGCACCCGGTTCGTACTGGTCGGCCGTCCCGCCCCGCCGCCGCCCCGCACCGGCAGCGACCGCACCTGCGTGATCTTCGGACTGCCGCACGAACCCAACTCCCTGGTCCAGGCCCTCACCGAACTGTCGATCCGCGACATCGACCTCACCCGCATCGGCTCCCGACCGACCCGCGTCGAGCGGTTCACCTACCTGTTCCACGTGGACCTCGTGGGGCACCTCGAGGACCCTGCCGTAGCCGAGGCGCTCGTCGCACTGCGCCACCGGACCGCCGACCTGCGGTACCTCGGATCGTGGCCCGTCGCGGACGGTGGAAACGCTGCCGGTGCGCCGCCGCCGGATCGCGGGGCGGCGCTGCAGTGGGTCGACGGGCTGCGCCGCGGGGAGGACGCGGGGTGAGCGCACGCCTCCACCTGGTCCGCCATGGTCAGACCCCCTCGAACGTCGCGGGCGCCCTGGACACCGCACTGCCGGGCGCCCCGCTCACTGACCTCGGTCGCGACCAGGCGCGGCTCGTGGGTGAGGAGCTCGCCGGCTCGGGCATCCGGCCCTCCGTCGTCCTCAGTTCCGAAGCCGCCCGCGCCCGCGAGACCGCCGGGCTGATCGCTGCGGAGATGAACCTGCCCACGCAGGCCGTTCCCGGCGTCCACGAGGTGCAGGCCGGAAGCTACGAGATGCAGACCGGCACCGAGGCATTGCTGGCCTATAACCGGATGGTGCGCGACTGGCTAGAGCGCGGCGACCTCGACTCTCGGCTGCCGGGCGGCGAGAGCGCCCTGGACGTGCAGGCGCGGACCATGCCACTGATCGCGGAGCTGCGCGAGTCCTACCTCGACAACGCCATCGATGTGGTGTTGGTGGTGCACGGCACGCTGATGCGGATGGTCTCCGTGTTCGCCGGCTCGGTGCCCTCGCAGTGGGCACTGGACAACCGGATCCCCAATTGCGGGATCATCGAACTCGCGCCGGACGGCGGCGGCTGGTCGTGCGAGCGGTGGGGCGATCACCCGGGGCGTCCGGGGTACTGACCGCGGGGCACTGCTCGCGCCGGACGGGCCCGGGCGGCTCACCCCCAGCCGAGCTCGTGGAGGGTCTGCTCGTCGATCCCGAAGTGGTGCGCGATCTCGTGGATCACCGTCACCGCCACTTCGTGGACCAGTTCTTCCTCTGTGGAGCAGAACGCGCACAGCGCGCCCCGGTAGATCGTGATGGTGTCCGGCAGGAATCCTGAGTAGGTGGTGTCGCGTTCGGTCAGCGCCACCCCCTCGTACAGGCCCAGCAGGTCGGGCTCGTCCGGGTGGCGGTCGGCGATGAGGACGACGACGTTGTCCATCGCCGCGAACAGCGCATCGGGGACGGAGTCCAAGGCGTCGTCCACCAGTTCCTCGAAGCGCGTCTCGTCAACGGTGAGGCTCACGGCGTCCCGCCGGGCACCGGCACCGACACCGTGCCCTGGCCCGTGTCGGTCGGGGCTCCGGGGACGCCCCCCGGCGGCTGACCCGGCGGCGGTATCTGGGTGGTGGTGGGCGCGACCGGGGTGGCCCCGTCGATCAGCACGCCCTGCCGAGCCGACCCCCGCAGTACCGCGAACGGGCCGGGCTCCGCGGCCTTCATCAACCCGCAGTTGACGGTTCGGCTACCGGTCTGCCAGGAGACCTCCGAGATCGGGTTGACCAGCGTGGAGATGAGGGTCGTCTGGCGTAGCGCCTCGGCCTCACCGAGGTAGGCGACGCCGGCCTCCCGGCAGGCGTCGGCGGTGAGCTCGGACTGCTGGCGTGGATCCGGGGGGACTGGCCCCTCCGGGAATACGCCGGAGACGTCGATGTCGGCGACGATCTCGATCGAGTGGTCCTCCGAACAGGGCGTGGTCGCGCCGGGCAGGCCCTCGTCGGTGAAGCCCAGGCAGGTGCCCGGATCCCACCGGCGGTGCTGGTCGGCCCGGGCGAATGTTCCCGTCGACAGGGCGGAGCGACCGTCGAGCTCAGCGGCGGCGATACCGCACAGCACGCTCCGGTCACCCTTGTTCCACCCCTGTTCGGACGGCGGCACCACGAGCCCGGTGAACCTCCCCTCGGGGTCGACCTCGCGTCCGCCGGCGTAACTGGCCACCAGCGGCAGACAGCGGTTCGTGCCCACCGGCGCCAGCTCGGCGCTGACCGGCAGTGGCGCGGCCTCCCCGAAGCCGGGGACCCCCGAGAGGTCGATCCGACCCGCCACCTCGAACCGGTGCGGCTCGGCACAGTTGACGGTGTCGAACGAGGTGACGCGGTCCGCGGCGTCGATCGACCAGGTGAGGCAGGTGCCCGGCGTGGCGTCCGCGTACGCGGGTCCGGACAGGGTGCGCGGATCGACTTGGGGCACGACCGCCGCTATGCGCTCGGAGCTTTTCGAGTGGGGATCGTTGATGGCCGACGCCATGAGGGCGCCGGTGACCGCCCCGCCGGACAGGACGGCGAGGAGCGAGGCCATGACCGCGCCCCGCGTGCGGAGCAGCGATCGACCACGGCGCGACGATCGGGTAGTAGTGCTCATCGCTTCCATGATGCCGCAACCACGCCGTCCCGATAGGATCCAGTGCATGAGCGGACAGAACCACGACGAGCGAGCCGGTGCGGACGGCGACGTGCGCTCGCCGCGGGAGGGCGTGGACCCGGAGGTCCTCGAATTCGCGCAGATGCTGTTCCAGCTGGCCCGCGAGGGTGAAACGGAGCGGCTGGCGGCGTACGTCGACGCCGGGGTTAGCCCCGACCTGACCAACGAGCGGGGCGACGCGCTGCTGATGCTCGCCGCCTACAACGGTCATCCGGACACCGTCCGCGCACTGCTCACGCGCGGTGCGGACGTGGATCGCGCCAACGACCGGGGCCAGACGCCGCTCGCTGGTGCGGTATTCAAGGGTTACGGCGAGATCGTCCGCGCGCTCTTCGAGGCCGGTGCGGACCCCTACGGCGGAACGCCCACCGCGATCGACACGGCACGCATGTTCGAGAAGGACGCTTTTCTGGAACTGTTCGGCGTCTGATCGGCCGGGGCGCGCGGTCGCAGATCGGGACCATCGTGCGGGGCCGCTAGGCTGAGGTGCGTGATCGATCTCAAGCTGCTCCGCGAGAATCCCGACGTCGTCCGCGACTCCCAGCGCACCCGTGGCGAGGACCCGTCGCTGGTCGACCAGCTACTCGCCGCCGACGAGGCCCGCCGGTCCTCGATCGCGGCCGCGGACGGTGCCCGCGCCGAGCAGAAGGCCCACGGCAAAAAGGTCGGACAGGCCGCGCCGGAGGACCGCCCCACGCTGCTCGAAGCCGCAGGTGCGCTGAAACAAGCAGTCAAGGACGCCGAAGAGGCCGAGAAGACCGCGGCGGCAGAGGTCGACCGGCTGCAGCGATTACTGTCCAACGTCGTCGAGGAGGGCACTCCCGCCGGCGGCGAGGACGACTTCGTGGAGATCGAGCGCGTCGGCGAGATCCCGACCTTCGACTTCGAGCCGAAGGACCACCTCGAGCTGGGCGAGAGTCTGGGACTGCTCGACATGGAGCGCGGCGCCAAGGTCTCCGGCGCCCGCTTCTACTTCCTCACCGGCTACGGCGCCCTCCTCCAGCTCGGCATGCTGCAGCTGGCCGCCCAGAAGGCCACCGCCAACGGCTTCACCATGATGATCCCGCCCGTGCTGGTGCGGCCCGAGATCATGCAGGGCACCGGATTCCTCGGCGCCCACGCCGACGAGGTCTACCGGCTCGAGGCCGACGATCTCTACCTGGTCGGCACCTCCGAGGTCGCCCTCGCCGGCTACCACCAGGGCGAGATCCTCGACCTGTCCGACGGGCCCAAGCGCTACTGCGGCTGGTCCTCCTGCTTCCGCCGCGAGGCCGGCAGTCACGGCAAGGACACCCGCGGCATCATCCGCGTCCACCAGTTCGACAAGGTGGAGATGTTCTCCTGGTGCAAGCCCGAAGAGGCGCGCGAGGAGCACAAGCGCCTGCTCGGCTTCGAGAAGGAGATGCTCGAGGCGATGGGCCTGCCGTTCCGCGTCGTCGACATCGCCGGTGGCGACTTGGGCTCCTCGGCCGCTCGAAAGTACGACTGCGAGGCGTGGGTCCCCACGCAGGGCACCTACCGGGAGCTCACGTCGACCTCCAACTGCACGACCTTCCAGGCCCGTCGGCTGGGGGTGCGCTACCGCGACGAGGAGGGGCGGACGCAGACCGCCGCCACCCTCAACGGCACGCTGGCCACCACTCGGTGGCTGGTCGCGATCCTGGAGAACCACCAGCAGGCCGACGGGTCCGTGGTGGTCCCCGAGGCCCTGCGCCCGTTCGTCGGCAAGGACGTGCTCGAGCCGGTGCGCTGACCGGCAGGTCCGGCGCAGGACAGGTAGCCGGTCAGGGACGGAAGAGCATCATGACGCCGCTCGCGCTGGCGCACGTGCGACCGTCGGTGTCCGTGACCCGGACCTGCACCACGCACGTCGACCGGCCCGCGTGTTCGACCTCGGCGCGGAGCGTGGCGGGCGTCTTTTCCAGCCGCAGCGCCCGGATGTATCGCACGGTCAGATCCAGGGTGCTGTAACCCACGCCCTCGTCCACGATCGACGCCGTGGCGTACCCGAGCGCCGTGTCCACCCACCCCGAGACGATCCCGCCGTGGACCGTCCCGCCGTTGTTCAGTGCCCATTCGGCGGGCTCGGCAGTCATGGTCACCGCGCCCTCCTCGGCCGCGGCGAGCCGGACACCGAGCGTGTGCGCGCCGGGGGAGAGGTGCCGCTCGCCGTCGATGATCCGGTGCAGTGCGTCCAGGCCCGCGTGGTGGGCGCGGTCGCCGGCCGCCGGACGGGCGGGCCATGAGTAATGGCGGCGTCGCGCGGCCGGGTCGACCGAATCGAAGGGGGCATCGTCGTTCACGGCGCCGAACCTACCGGCAGGGTCGGCCGTCTGTCGTGGCGGGCCGCTACGCTGGGGGCCGTGGAGCTGCTCTATACGGGGATCATCGGGTTCGCCCGCATGTTGTTCAGGGTCCAGGGACTGGACCTCACTGTTCGCGGGGAGCGCAATTTTCCCGAGGTCGGCGGGGCTGTGGTGGTGATGAACCACACCGGGTACCTCGACTTCGTCTACGGCGGCATCCCGGCGCGCGTGCACAAGCGGTTCATCCGCTACATGGCCAAGGTCGAGGTGTTCGACCACAAGGTGTCCGGGCCGATCATGCGGGAGCTGCGGCACATCCCGGTGGACCGCACAGCAGGCAAGGGGTCCTTCGACGAGGCCGTCGCGAGGCTCAAGGCCGGTGAGCTCGTCGGTGTGTTCCCCGAGGCGACCATCAGCCGCAGCTTCGAGATCAAGGAGTTCAAGTCCGGCGCGGTGCGCATGGCGCTCGCCGCGGGCGTCCCCATCATCACTGTCACGCTGTGGGGCTCCCAGCGAGTCTGGACCAAGGGCCTGCCCAAGAAGCTGCTGCGCCCGAAGGTGCCCATCATGATGGAGGTCGGCGCTCCGATGACGCCGTACGAGCCCGTCGACGAGTGCACCGAGGAGGTCCGCTCCAGGATGCAGGCCACCCTCGAGCGGCTACAGAACGAGTACGCGCGGCGTTACGGCCCCTACCCGGTCGGTGCCCCCTGGGTGCCCCACCGCCTCGGTGGATCCGCCCCCACCCTGGAGGAGGCCACCGCACTGGATGAGGCCGAACACGCCGAGCGCATGCGTCGCCGCGCCCAGAAATCGGCTGACCCCGGGGCCGACGCGACCGATGTTCCGAAGGGGCCGGCGGGGCCGGACGCTCCGTGACCCCCTCAAGGCCGCTGTTTATCGCCTCCGATATCGACGGGACACTGATCGACAACGACCACCTCGTACCGGCGGCGAACCGGGCTGTCGTGGAAGAACTGGTTGCCGACGGTGCCACGTTCGTCCTGGCCACCGGACGGCCCCCGCGCTGGCTGGCGCAGGTGGTCGACCAGTTGCCTATCGCGCCGTTGGCCGTCTGTGCAAACGGCGCCGTCATCATGGACACCGACAGTGGCGAGTTCCTGGCCACGAGTCTGCTCGATCCCGAGACGCTCGCAGAGATCGACGACGTGCTCCGTCGTCTACTGCCAGGTAGCGGGATCGCAGCCGAACGCCTCGGCGCCGACGCCGCAGACGCCGACTTTGTGGCCAGCCCGGACTACGACCACGCCTGGATTCACCCCGCTCACCTCGAGGTGGGCCATGACGAGGTCCTTTCCGAGCCGGTGCTCAAATTGCTGGCCCGGGTGCCGGGTATGCCGAGCGCGGACATGGTGGCCGCCCTGCGAGGGGAGGTGGACCACCTCGCCGACCTCACCTACTCGACTACCGATGGGCTGATCGAGTTCGCGGCCCGGGGAGTCACCAAGGCGAGCGGGCTGTCCCGAATCGTGTCGGGCACGGAGGTTGCCGCAGCCAGCCCAACCGCCGCGGTGCCGGTGACGGTCGCGTTCGGTGACATG
The DNA here is from genome assembly GCF_008369165.1 of Dietzia sp. ANT_WB102. Classification (NCBI taxonomy): domain Bacteria; kingdom Bacillati; phylum Actinomycetota; class Actinomycetes; order Mycobacteriales; family Dietziaceae; genus Dietzia; species Dietzia sp. ANT_WB102. Next base: position 360,206 of record NZ_VOBA01000001.1, on the reverse strand, counting down.
CCCAACGATCTAGAGATGCTGCGCTGGGCCGACCACGGGGTCGCGATGGGCAATGCCATCCCCGCCGTGCACGCCGCCGCCGACGAAGTCACGTTGACCAACGACGAGGCGGGGTTCGCGCACGTCCTGCGTCGCTGGTGGAGCTGAGCGGCTGACGGCAGACCCGCCGGGAGATGGCAGGCCCGCCCAGATAGGATGCGGACCGGTCCCCACCACTTCCCCGGTGTGCCCGCCGCCCCTGGTGGGGGAGGCGGGCACACCTGGTGGGACCCGGTCCGCACGTCTGGTCGGCCGGCGCACGCTCGTCGTTCGAGCGGCGCCCGGCCGGGGATCAGGGGTTCGGCTCGGCCGAGAGTTCCTTTGTCGCCGGGTCGTAGACCAGCGTGCCGCCGACGAACCGCTGGGCGATCGTCCCGTCAGCCCGCTCGGCTTCCGCGGACACCGGGAGCCCGAGGGGGCCGTGCTCGAAGCCCTGGGCGGCCCACGCGTCACCGATCACGCCCCACACCGGGTGGGTGCCCGTCTCGGGGGAGGAGTACAGCGCACCGTTCTCGTGCTTGACCAGCGAGACGTTGCCGAAGCGCTGGATGCCAGACAGGGCCTTCCCGAGCGGCCCGGCGAGCTGCTGGGCGAGCGTCGAGAAGTCGCCGCCGATCGCGTCCTGCACCGAGCCGGCATCGAACGGGATGTCGGCCAGGGTCTTGCCGCCGGTGAGGATGCGGGTCAGGGTCGCGGAGTCGAGCTTGCCGCCGGTGAGGACGGTCCGCAGGGCCGTGGTGACGGCCTCCTGGACGCTGCCCTGGGTGACAGACGGGAACTCGGTGCTCCCGGCACCGCCGCCGGTGCCTCCCCCGCCGCCACCGGTGCCAGGGCTCGGTGTGGACGGAGCAGTTCCGCCTCCGCCGCCTCCGCCGCCTCCGCCGCCCTTGGCGTACGAGGCCGCGATGTCGCGGATCTGGCCCATCTTGGCGTAGCCCGAATTACCGGGACAGGTGGTGAGGCCGACGTCGCGGTGGGCGAAGATGTTCGGCAGTCGGACGGCGGTTCCGTAGGAGTACTTGGTGTACGAGGTGCCCTCGGAGTAGTGGGTGTCCGAACCCTTGGGGTCGACACCGGCGACCGACAGGCGCCAGCCGATGATCTCGCCGACCTTGCGGATGGTGGCATCGGACGGGGCGACGGTCGAGTAATCGCCCATCATCGAGATGCCCCAGGTGTTGCTGTTGAAACCGCCGGCGTGGGCGCCCTGGACGTTGCGGTTGAGTCCGCCGGCGCGGCCCTCGAAAGCCTGACCGTACTTGTCGACCAGCACGTTGTAGCCGACGTCGCACCATCCGAGCGTCCGTGCGTGGTAGGTGTATATCCCGCGCACGACGCTGGCTGAACCCTCGCGGGTGTAGTTGTTGCTGCCCGCCGTGTGGTGGACGGTGGCGGCTGCCAGCGAGGAGTCATAGGTGGTGCCGCCGCAGCGGATCGACTCGTCTGCGCCCCACCCGGCCCGCGAGATGATCGACGGCTGCTTGGCCGCGATGTCGCCGTTGGTACCGGTACCGCCGGAGGCGGTGATGTCGGCGAACGCGTCGGGGTCGGGCGTCGGGGTGTTGTCGGGGGAGATGAGGACGGCCTTGACCGACTCGGCGCCGAGGTCGGAACTCTCGGCGACCGGCTTGATGTCCGCGTAGCGGGTCGGCACCGGTGGGGTGTTGGCCGTCGCGGGCCGTGCCGGTGCGGATGAGGGGCCTGCCGGCGAGGGCGGCTCGGCGGCCCGGGTGGCGGCGACGTCTGTATCGGCCCGCGGGGCCTCGGAGCGGCTCGCATCGGCGGCCGACTCGTCGACCGCGGGCTCAGTGGCGGCGGGTGCGGGTCGCGGAGCGTCGGATTTCTCATCGCCCTCGGTCGTGGCCTCGGGTGCGTCCGCCAGCGAAGTATCGGCGAGGTCTACGCCGGAGAGTTTGATCTGGACCGCGGTGGTGTCGGTGCCCAGGAAGACGGGCTCGGTGCCGCCGGTGCCAGTGACGCTCTCTCCCTCGCCGTCGGTTGATTCAGCCTCGTACCAGGGCCCCCACGATCCGTCGGGGTTCTTGGCGCGCACGGCAGCGACGGCTTCGGGCTTGTGACCCTTCCAGGTGACGCCGACCATCGAGAACGGCGTCTCGGAGGTGACCTCGCGGACCGCGGCGCCGCCGGCGGCGATGTCGGTGTCCACGCCGACGGCGGGCGGGGCCTCGCCCAGCGGGACCTCGGTCTCGGCGGTCGGCAGACCACTGCCCGCGGTGGTGGCGATGCCGTCGCCGGACTGGACGACCTGGTCCGCCCCGTACACGGCGAGGGGCGTGACGACGGACGCCGCGACCGCCACCGCCAGGGCGAGGGTGCGGCGTCGACCACTGACGTACAGGGGGCGGCGTCGTGTTCTCAAGGGCTTCTCCAGATCAGATGTCAGTGTCACGCGGCTGCGGGCTGCGGGGCGCTACTGCCCGAAGGCCGCGCCGAGACGCGTCCACTGGGGCAAATGTGACGAACGAGGTCAATGTTAGTCAAGAAACGCGTGAAACCAAGTGGTAAAGGTGGGAATTTTGGGACTACAGGGATGTAGTTTCGAACCGGCGTACGACTGCGAAAACCCTCGACCTGCAGGGCGGGCCATCGCGGCCGGTTCGAGAAGTCGCCCTCCTCGTCGTCGTCGGCGTGCCCTGAACCCACCCCCCACCCGCCGGATACCCTTGAGCGAAGGACCCGCGCCGACCGGCGTGTGGACAGGCGAGTGGTCTCGGGCGCACTACACCCGGACGAACCGCCGCGACGGACAACGGAAAGGCCCGAAGTGATGGCAGGCGAACGGCAGTGGGGCACCTACGACCTCATCGTGGTGGGGTCGGGTTTCTACGGCCTGACAGTTGCCGAACGGGCGGCGACCGAGCTCGGTAAGCGCGTACTTGTGCTCGAACGGCGCCACCACATTGGCGGCAACGCCTACTCGGAGGCCGAGCCCGAGACCGGCATCGAGATCCACAAGTACGGCGCGCACCTATTCCACACCTCCAACGAGCGCGTGTGGGAGTACGTCAACCGCTTCACCGACTTCACCGGCTACCAGCACCGCGTGTTCTGTATGTACAAGGACACCGCCTACCAGTTCCCTATGGGGCTGGGGCTGATCAACCAGTTCTTCGGCCGCTACTACTCCCCGGATGAGGCCCGGAAGCTGATCTCCGAGCAGGCCTCCGAGTTCACCGCCGACAACGCGGCCAACTTCGAGGAGAAGGCCATCTCCCTGATCGGCCGCCCGCTCTACGAGGCCTTCATCAAGGGCTACACCGCCAAGCAGTGGCAGACCGACCCCAAGAACCTGCCCGCCGGCAACATCACCCGCCTGCCCGTGCGCTACAACTTCGACAACCGCTACTTCTCAGACACCTACGAGGGGCTGCCCGTCGACGGTTACACCGCGTGGCTCGAGAACATGGCTGCCGACGAGAAGATTGACGTGGTGCTGAACACCGACTGGTTCGATGTCCGCGACGCCGTGCGTGCCGCGAGCCCAGACGCGCCCGTGGTCTACACAGGCCCACTGGACCGCTACTTCGACTACGCCGACGGCGAGCTGGGCTGGCGCACCCTGGACTTCGAGACCGAGGTCCTGCCGACCGGCGACTTCCAGGGCACCCCGGTGATGAACTACAACGACGCCGAGGTCGAGTTCACCCGCATCCACGAGTTCCGGCACTTCCACCCTGAACGCAAGAACTACCCCACGGACAAGACCGTGATCATGCGCGAGTACAGCCGCTTCGCGGAGCGCGACGATGAGCCGTACTACCCGATCAACGAATCCACCGACCGGGAGAGGTTGGCCGCTTACCGCGAGCGGGCCAAGGCCGAGACTGCCGCCAACAAGGTCCTCTTCGGCGGCCGGCTGGGCACGTACCAGTACCTGGACATGCACATGGCGATCGCGTCGGCACTGACGATGTTCGACAACACGCTGGCGCCGCACCTACGCGATGGCGCCCCGCTCGCGGACTGACCCAGGTACCCCGACCCCACCCCCCGACCCCCACCACCCCGACCACCCCGACCACCCCTATCTCCACCACCCCGGCGAGTGGTCATACCCGCTCACGTTCTCCCAGGACCGCACGGCGGAGCAGGCGGATTTGCGACCACTCGCCGGGCCTGGTGTGGGGCCGGCTGCGGACCTTGGCCAACGTCGCCGGCGGGGCGCATCCGGTCGGTGCTCTCGGCTGGAAGTCGCCCGCTGGCGCCGCCCACGTTCACGCAGTCCCGGCCTTCCCGGCGAGCGCTAGGGTGAGGCCATGACGCGCATCACGTTCCTACCCACCTCTCATCTGGCCGTGGTCTGGTGCGGCGTGGCGGCAGCACTGCTCTTCATGTTCCAGGTCGGCGCTGCCCAAGCCCAGGCACCCGCACCCGCGCCCGCCCAGACCGGGGCGGTCGACGTCGGCATCACCGACCGGGCCGGGGTGCTCTCGTCGGGCGACCAAGACCTCCTCCGCGGGGAGACCGATCGGATTGCGTTCCCCCTGCAGGTGACGAGGGTCGAGTACCTGGTCTTCGACGACGACGGTGACAATCTCAACGACACCACCGAGCGGTTCGCCCAGGACGCGCGCCCGGACCTGGTGGCCGACGACCGGAAGAAGTGGGCGCCCGGGACGCTGATCGTGGCCAACGACACCTCGTCGCGGAAGGTCGGCATCTACTGCGGCGACGACGTCTGCGCCGCCCTAGACCTGTTCGAGGGGCGTCACCTCGACGGAGCACTCGAGGCGATGAAGGACCCGATGCGGCGGGGGAATCACGCGGTCGGGCTGCTCTCGGGCGCGCAGGCGGCGGCCGATCCCACCGTGCTGGCGCCGGAGCCCGAGGGCGCACCGGGGTGGCTGCCGTGGGCCTTGGGCGGGGCGGGGGTCGTTGCCGCGGGCGCGGTCGGCGCCGGGGTCGCGGCGAGCCGTAAGAAGAAGGCGACGACGGCGAGGGAGCGTTACGACCGGATCTCCCGCGAGTACGGGCGGATTGCAGGGGAACTCACCGGGCTGGACGTCCGCGCCAACTCGCTGCGATCCCCACTGGCCGATGCTGAGCTCCGATCGCAGTGGGAGGACGTCCGTGACCGGTTCCTCTCGCTGGACACCGTCATGGGACGGATAGGCGATCTGCGACCGGACTCCACGGACGCCGAGTTCCGCGCCAAGGCCGGCGACATCGACACCGCCCACACCACTGTCGACCAGATGCTCGCGGCCGAGCAGAACATTGACCAGCTCTTCCGGATGGAGCAGGGCGACTCCGACGTGCGCCGCCGCCAGCTCGGCGACCTCCACGAGGACATGCTCGCGGCTGCGCTGGGGACGAAGGACGAGCGGCTGGCAGCCGAGGCCAGGGCCCTGGACGCGCGGGCCGACGACCTGGCCCGGGACACCCGGTCGGCCGACTTCATGGACCGTTACGCCCGGCTCGTGGTGGACTACCGGCTCGTCGTGGAGGCGATCCGGGCCCGCGAGATGGCGGGCGTCGAAACGGCGAAGGACGCAGGAGATCGCCACGCGCCGCGACTGTACGACCGGGACTGGCGAGCAGGTTACGGATACAACGGGTTCGTGCCCTACTACGTGGTGTCGAGCTGGCACGCGCATGACGTGCAGGCGGCCCAGGCGGCGTCGAGCTCCACCAATACTGGCTACTCCAACGCCTCGTTCTCGGGCGGCGGCGGGTCGAGCGGGTACTAGCTCCGCACCCGCCCGACAGCGCGCCTGCCACTCAGGGTTGCGCGCCCCCAGTGCACGGTTTCTTCCGCGGTGCGCGGGAGGAATGGACCGTTCTGGGTGCGCAAGCCGACGGGTGCAGCGAATCCGGGGGCGGTGGAGTCGGCGTCCCGCCCGCCAGGCCCGGGGCCGACTGCCCGGCCGGTCTCCTGCCGAGCGCCGCCCGGCCGGGCTGCTGACGGGTGCTGGCCCGGGGCGCCTCAGCCCTCGACGATCGTCACCGACTCGATCGTGTGCAACGTCGTCGGCCGGCCCTGGGGGCTGCCGTCGTCCTCGATTGCGGTGACGGCGTCCATCCCGTCGGTGACCGTGCCGAAGAGGCTGTAGTCGGGCGGCAGGGAGACGCCGGAGTCGCCCGTGACGATGAAGAACTGGGAACCGTTGGTGTTTGGGCCGGCATTGGCCATGGCCATCGATCCGATCTCGTACTCGCCGGACTTTGGCAGTTCGTCGGCGAACTCGTATCCCGGACCGCCGCTGCCGGTGCCCTCCGGGTCGCCGCCCTGGATCATGAAGCCGGGAATGACACGGTGGAACGTGATGCCCTCGTAGTACTTGTTGCGGGCCAGGAACACGAAGTTGTTCACCGTCTCGGGGGCCTTCTCCTCGAGCAGGTCCACGGTGACCGCACCGGCGTCGGTGGTGATGACGGCCGAGTAGTCGACCCCGGGCGTCAGACACATCGGCGGGGCCGAGTCGAACGACGTCGTGCGCTCGGCGGCGCCCTCGGCGGGCGGACACTCGGCGGCGCCCCCGGCGGATCCGCGGGACTCGGACTGCGCGGCCGCAGTCGATCCGGTGGCCGTCGCATTGTCGGCCGGCACGTCATCCGAGCCACACCCGGCGAGTGCGAGTGGAGTGGCGAGGGCGAGCAGTCCCAGGGCGGTGCGAACGGTCGGGCGGCGGCGGGGGGATCCGGTGAGGTGCATGGGTCGAACCTACTTCTTTCGTCCGCCCGGGTGGGTCCCGGCGCGTGCTGGGCTGAGCGTGAGGGCCCCGCCGGGTACGATCGACCCGGCTTTCGTGCCCGCGCTGCGGATGCGGTCGGTACAGCAAGGTGGATGAGGGCGGCCCCGGCCGTCGGGACGGGGACTGGCATATATGGAACACCACGGCCACCACGAACTGGTCGACGAGGTCGAGCGATCGGTCGCTGCGCTCGCCGCTCCACGTGGCCGGGAATGCCTCCAGCGCATCATCCTGCCGCGGGCGGGGGAGCCGTCGGACGTCCGCTCGCTCTATCTCGCCGAGGCCCCCACCAATGTTCGGCGCGCGCATTCGTCGTCGCGGACATCGTTGAGCATCGGCGCTGACTCCGAGGTCTCGTTCGCCACATACTTCAACGCGTTCGCCGCGGCGTACTGGCGGCGCTGGACGATCCTCGGTGAGGTCGTCCTGCGGTTGACCGTGCGCGGCGCGGGCCGCGTCGACCTGTACCGCTCCAAGATTGATGGTTCGCGCATCGCGATCACCGGTGACGTCGTGGGGGAGCCGGGACGCGCCGGCGAAGTGACGACGGTCGAGTTCGTCTGCGACCTCGGCCCGTTTGAGGACGGTGGGTGGATCTGGTTCGACCTGACCTCAGACACGGACATCGAGTTGCTCGCCGGCGGCTGGTACTCCTCGGTCGACGCACCGGCCACGCGCCCCGACGCCGGCCCGGACGGCACGCCCGACCCGGCGGTGCAGGTGCCCAACGACCGACGGGTCACGATCGGCATCCCGACGTTCAACCGTCCGGGCGACGCGGTTGCCGCGCTGCGGGCCCTCACCTCTGATCCCGAGGTCGACGCGGTGATCGACGCGGTGCTCATGCCGGACCAGGGTGACCGGAAGGTCCGCGACGAGCCCGGCTTCGCCGAGGTGGCCGACTTCCTCGGCGACCGGCTGAGCATCTTCGACCAGCCCAACCTGGGCGGCTCGGGTGGGTACAGCCGGATCATGTACGAGGCGCGGCGGCTGACGGATTCGCCGTACATCCTCTACATGGACGACGACATCGAGATCGAGCCCGACTCGATCCTGCGTGCGCTGGCCTTTGGACGCTTTGCCACGGTCCCGATGCTGGTGGGTGGGCAGATGCTCAACCTGCAGGAACGCAGCCACCTGCACACCATGGGTGAGGTGGTGGGCGCCCACGACTTCATGTGGACCGCCGCGCCGCACGCGGACTACGATTACGACTTTTCCACCTACCAGCTGACGGACCGCGACAATCCCAAGCCGCTGCACCGCCGGATCGACGTGGACTACAACGGGTGGTGGATGTGCCTCATCCCACGAGTGGTGGCAGAGAAGATCGGCCAGCCGCTGCCGCTGTTCATCAAGTGGGACGACGCGGAATACGGGCTGCGCGCGCGACAGGCCGGCCACCCCACGGTCACCATGCCCGGGGTGGCGATCTGGCACATGGCGTGGTCGGACAAGGACGACGCTATCGACTGGCAGGCGTACTTCCACCTTCGCAATCGGCTGGTGGTGGCCTCGATGTACCACGACGGAGACCACAAGGGCATCATGCAGTCCAGCCTCAAAGCGCTGGTCAAACACCTCGTCTGCCTAGAATATTCGACGGTGGCCATCCAGATCGAGGCCATCCGTGATTTCTTGCGGGGCCCGGAGGCCCTATTTGAACTTCTCCCCACGGCCCTACCCAAGGTGCGCGCCATGCGCCTCGAGTTCCCCGACGCAGTGGTCATCCCGTCGGCCGTCGACCTGCCCGCGCCGTCGGGCGGCCCGGCCGGCATCCACGCCGAGCCCCGGGGCCCGGTCCGCAAGGCCGTGGCGCTGGCCCGAGGCCTCGCGCACACGCTGAGCAAGGACGACAAGACGCACCACGAGGTGCCGCAGGCCAATTTCCCGCCGATCGAGGCCCGCTGGTACTCGCTCAGCCGGGTCGACGGGGCGACTGTCACCACCGCGGACGGACGCGGAGTGGTGTACCGCAAACGCGACCGCGATCTCGCCGCCGCCCTGTTCAAGGAGTCGGTCGCCGTGCACCGCGAACTGTTCCGCCGTTTCCCGGAGATGCGCCGCCGCTACCGCGAGGCCCACGCCGAACTCGTCACCAAGGAGGCCTGGGGCCGTGTCTTCGATGCCTGATCCGGTGTGGTCCGAGCCCGCGGCCGTGGAGATCCCCGCGCCGACCGGCGAGGTCCGGCTGTTGTCGGCGGTCCAGCGGCGACTGCTGGCCGTGCCGGGTTCGCGCGAGGCGGCCGTGACGTTGTCCCATCTCGGCGAGCACGCCCTGGGATGGATGGCGATCGCGGCGGCCGGTATGGCGGTCGACCCGGGCCGCCGTGGCCGGTGGGCGATGGTCGGTGTCGGCACCTTCGGGGCACACGCCACGTCCGTCGTCGTCAAGCGCGTCGTCCGACGGCGACGCCCGGACCACCCCGCCGTGACCGTCGGTGTCGGTACACCCTCGACGCTGAGTTTCCCGTCCTCCCACGCCACCTCGACCACGGCGTTCGCGCTGCTAGCGGGATCGGTGAGCGGCGTCCCGGTGGCGCCGGCGCTCGTGCCGGTGATGCTGGCGTCCAGGTTGGTGCTCGGAGTCCATTACCCTTCGGATGTGTTGGCCGGCGCCGCAGTCGGTGCAGGCTGCGCTGCGCTCACCCGCGTGGTGTGGGAATCCGACGCCGTCCAGGACGTGTTGCCCGCAACACTTCGCGACGGCGCGGCGAGCCCACGCGTCACCCAGAATCCCGAGGAGAAGCGATGACCGATCATTCCGGAGCGCCGGCAGCCCGGGGCGGTACAGATCACCACCTCCTCGGCGCCGAGCCGCACACGGCGAACGAGATCGACGACATCGCCGAGGCGGAGGAGGGCGCCAAGGGCGCGCCCCCGAAGAACCTCCTCGAGGGCATGATCAAGGCCCTCCGGCCGCGCCAGTGGGTCAAGAATGTCCTCGTGATCGCCGCGCCGGCGGCCGCTGGGTCCCAGACCCTTACCGACGGCACGGTCCTGTTCTCGGTGTTCATCGCGTTCGTGGCGTTCTGCATGGCCGCATCGAGCGTGTACCTGATCAACGACGCGATGGACGTCGAGGCGGATCGCGCACACCCGACCAAGAGGTTCCGGCCTATCGCGGCGGGTGTCCTGCCCGTGGGGCTCGCGTACGGCATGGCGGTGGTGCTCATCGTTGCATCGATCGCCATCTCGCTGATCTTCGCGCACTCGGCCCTGGCGATCGTCGTGGCCGTGTACATCGTTCTGCAGCTCATGTACTGCTTCGGGCTCAAGCACCAGCCGGTGCTCGACATCGCGTTCGTCTCCTCCGGCTTCCTGCTGCGCGCGGTCGCCGGTGGCGCGGCCGCCGAGGTCGAGATCTCGCAGTGGTTCCTCTTGGTCATGGCGTTCGGTTCGCTGTTCATGGCGGCCGGTAAGCGGTACGCCGAGCTGAGCCTGCACCTGAAGACCGGCGCGAAGATCCGCAAGGCGTTGGAGAGCTACACGCCCACGTACCTGCGGTTCGTGTGGACGCTCTCGGCCACGGTGCTCGTGCTCTGCTACGCCCTGTGGGCCTACGACCGCGGATCCGACCCCACGCAGCCGGCCAGGTCGGCGATCTGGCTGCAGATCTCGATTGTGCCGTTCACCATCGCCGTCCTGCGCTATGCGGTCGACGTCGATGCCGCGCAGGCGGGCGAGCCCGAGGACATCGCTCTCGGCGATCGCGTCCTGCAGGTGCTCGCCGCCCTGTGGGTGCTCTCCGTGGTGATCGGCGTCTATATCGTCCCGTCGATCTCCTGAGTCCGGCGGCCGGACGATGTCGGAGGTGACGGTGGCGCGCCGGGCCGGGCGCACCGATGCGGTTTTCTGGTCCGGGGTCGTGGCGGTGGTGGCGATCTTCTTCGCCGGTGCGTGGCAGCGGCGGTGGATCGCCGACGACGGCCTCATCGTCCTACGCACCGTCAGGAACCTCATCGCCGGCAACGGTCCGGTGTTCAACGCGGGGGAGCGGGTCGAGTCCAACACCTCCACGTTGTGGACCTACCTCGTCTACTTCGCCCACGAGGTGGTGGGCTACCGGCTCGAACTGGTCGTCCTCGGTGTGGCGCTCACGCTGAGCATGGCCGCGGTGGTGTGCGCGATGCTGGGCGCCCGGGTGATGTACCGCGGCACGCGTCGTGCACCGTCCGGGGGCCCGATGGTGCTCCTGCCGTTCGGGGTGCTGATCTACGTCATGTTGCCGCCTGCCCGCGATTTCGCGAGTTCGGGGCTCGAGACGGGCCTGGTGATCTGCTGGATCGGCCTGATGTGGCTGGGCCTGCAGCTCTGGGCGCGCGCCCCGCACGGGGAGGGCCGCTTCGGACTGCCCGCGATCGGCACCGCAGCGGTCGCCTTCGTCGCCGGTCTCGGCCCCCTTGTGCGACCCGAGATGGCGCTGGCGGCGGCGGCGTTCCTGGCATTGATGGCCGCTGCCCCCCAGTCCTGGCGTCACCTCGGATGGCTGGTGGGCATCGCCGGTGCGGTTCCGGTGGCCTATCAGGTGTGGCGGATGTCGTACTACGCCCTGCCGTATCCGCTCACGGCCGTGGCCAAGGACGCGGGCGGGTCGAAGTGGGACAAGGGTGCCGAGTACCTGTGGGACCTGTTGGCGCCCTACGCCCTGGTGTTGCCGCTCGTGGTGGTCCTCGTCGCGGGGGTGATCGCCGTGTGGGCCCGAGTGGCCCCGGGCGGTGCTGGCGGTAACGAGGGCGACGACGGCGAGGTTGGCGAGGCGAACGACGAGGACGACGACGATGAGGGCAGCCGCCTGCTCCGACTGCGTCGCCGGGTTCGCTCGACCCCGGTGGTCACGGCCGTGTTCCTCGTGGTGGCGCTGGTGATGTTGCTCTACGTCGTCCGCGTGGGCGGCGACTTCATGCACGGCCGCGTGCTGTTGCCGTCCTTGTTCCTCATCCTCCTGCCCGTCTCGGTGATACCGCTTCCCGTCGGTCCTGCCCGCGGGTCCGTCGACGCCTCGGTGCGCCGGGTGGCTGTCCCGGTGACCGTGGTGGCGTGGCTCGTCGTCGTCGGCTGGGCGGTGACCATCCAGGTCACGGAGGACCCCTTCCGGGAGAAGCCGGAGTCGATCACCGCGGCGGGGATCGTCGATGAGCGACAGTTCTACATCCAGCGGACTGGTCACAAGCATCCGTTGCTCGCCGAGGACTACCTGGACTTCCCCCGGATGCGGGCGCTGGTGCGGTCCGTCGACCAGAACCGGACGGGCGCGGTCTTCCTCCCGGTGCCGGGGTTCCAGGACCGGTGGGACGTGGTCTCCTACGACCGGCCGATGCCCGGACTGGGACCGTTCGAGCTCCCGGAGGAGCCGATCAAGACGGTCGTGTTCCTCAACCTCGGTATGACCAGCATGAACTTGCCCCTCGACGTGGGCGTCTACGACACCGTGGGGCTGGCCTCTCCGCTGGCCGCGCACACGGACCGCATGGAGGACGGTCGGATCGGGCACGACAAGTTCCTGCCCTACGACTGGGTGCTCGCCCGCACCGGCGTCGTGGAGGACCCGGTCAACTTCCCGCGGTGGATTGACGTCAACTGGGTGAACCAGGCCGAGGTCGCGCTGCAGTGTCCGGCGACGCAAGCGCTCATAGAGTCGTATTCAGCCCCGTTGACGCTGGAACGACGTTGGTCGAACGTGGTAAATGCATTTTCATACGCCGAGTATCGGATCAACAGAATCCCTGCGTATGAGGTGCAGCGGTGCGGGTTGCCGATGCCTGAGAATGTGGAGAAGTACCAGGGGACTCGGTAGTCTGGCGCTCACTGTTATCTCGAAAAGGTAACAGTTGGGGGCCGAATTGGTCCCCGACCTGTAACACCTGTCCCAAAGTGCGCGACAGTATCGATGACCTCGATGTCGCAGTTCCGGTCCTCCCCTGGTGGGGCCGGTCCGATGAACGTCACCGATGCCCCCCTGGGCACCAGGAACGAACAAAGGAACCAACGAATGTCCCACTCCACCCTCCGGCGCAGGTTCGCCGCCGGGCTCACCGCACTGGCGACGGCCGCAGGGCTCCTCGTCGGCGCCCCGGCCCTGGCCGGCGCCCAGGCGACCGAGCAGGGCTCGTCGGCCAGCCTCGGGTCCGCGGGCTCGGCTGCCCCGCCGCCCGCCGCCGCCGCGTTCCGGCCGGCCGGTGGTGACGAGAACCCGGTTGGTTTCCGCAACTGGCTGCGTCCCGGCTGCGACTGGGACCCGGTCGCCTCCTGGGTCCAGATCTGTACGGTCCACTCGCCGTCCATGAACCGGCCCATCAAGGTCCAGGTCCAGCCCGCGCGCTTCGGCGGCAACGCCGGCCTATATTTGCTCGACGGGCTGCGCGCGCGCGACGACTGGAACGCGTGGACGCACGACGCCCAGGCGCAGCGCATCTTCCTGCAGGACAACATCACCCTGGTCATGCCCGTCGGAGGCCAGGTCTCCTTCTACTCCGACTGGGAGCGGCCCATCAACCTGGGCGGCAACCTGCTCGAGTACAAGTACGAGACGTTCCTGACCAAGGAGCTGCCGAACTACCTGGCGGACCACTTCGGTGTCCGCCGCGACAACAACGCCATCGCCGGACTGTCGATGGGCGGCTCCGCGGCCGCGTCGCTCGCCGCCAACCATCCGGGCCAGTTCAAGCAGGTGTCGGTGTTCTCCGGCTACATGAACCCCACCGCGCCGGGCATGTACACCATGATCCCGCTTGCGATGTTCGACCAGTGCAAGTGCGACCCGTTCGCGATGTGGGGCCTGCCCGGCTCGCCCCAGTGGGGCCGGAACGACCCGCTGCTCAACGCGGACAAGCTGCGCAACATCCCGATGTACGTGACCGCCGGATCCGCGATCCCGGGGCAGTACGACCAACCCTCCAGCCTGCAGGCCGTGTTCAACACGTTCAACGGCATCATCCTCGAAGGACTGTCGCGTGGCTCGACGCTGGCGTTCCAGAACACCATGAACGCGGCGCCGAATAAGGCCACGTTCGAATACCGCACCACCGGTATCCACGGCTGGGGCTACTGGAACGACGACCTCATCGCGGCCCGCTCGGCGCAGATCCTCGACGTGATGAAGGCCCACGCGTGGTGATGACACCGAGTTAACCGACGAATCGGACTCCCATCAGCGAGTCCTCACCCGTCACACCGGGGCCCCGCGCGTAGATTCTCGTGCGGGGCCCCGGTCGCGTGTGACCGCCGGGTTCGGCCGCGGGAGGGGAACCCGCGGACGCGCCACGGACCCGGGCCTCGGTTCATATGGCGCGGGTCGGTGCGACGCGCGCTCACCAACTATTCGGCGACACGACGCGGCAAGGAAGAGAACAACTCATGGCGACCCCCAGCGCACACGCGAGCCCCCGTTCCCGGTGGGCCTCCCTCCTCGCGGCTCCCCTCGTGGCGTCCGTGGTGGGCTCCGGTCTCGTCCTCCCTCCCGTCGCCGCAGCGCAGGAGACGCCGGCACAGCCGAGTCCGGGACAGGCCAGCACGGCGGAAAGCCCGGCGCGGTCGACCCCCGCCGAGAGCCCGGCCAACGCTCCGGAGGCGCCCACCCTGCGCGTGCCGTCGACACCGCCGTCCGGGGTCCGCCTCGACAAGGTCGAGTGGAAATCCGCCAACAGGGTCGCGCTGTGGGTCCAGTCGCCGGCCATGAAGCAGGCGATCCAGGTGCAACTCATGCTCCCGGCGGCGTGGAACGCGGACCCCGAGCGCACCTACCCGTCCCTGCTGCTGCTCGACGGGCTCCGTGCCCGGGACGACGCGAGCGGCTGGACGCTGGAGACAAAAATCTCGCAGTTCTTCGACGCCAAGAATGCGATCATCGTCCTGCCCATCGGTGGCGAGTCGAGCTTCTACACGGACTGGGTTTCCGACGCCAAGGGGTCGGCATACCAGTGGGAGACGTTCCTCATGCAGGAACTTCCGCCGCTGCTGGCGCGCGACTGGCGGGTGGGGGACCAGCACGGCGTCGCCGGGCTGTCCATGGGCGGCACGGCCGCCATGATGCTCGCCCAGCGCTACCCGGAGCACTTCAAGTTCGCCGCGAGCTACTCGGGATTCCTCGACACCACCAGCTTCGGTATGCCCGAGGCCGTGAAGGTGGCCATGCAGGACGCCGGTGGCTACCCCGCCGAGAACATGTGGGGCCCGCTCGGCTCCCCACGCTGGCAGGAACAGGACCCCAAACTCCACACCGAGAAGATGCGCGGGCAGAGCGTCTACGTCTCCGCGGGCAGCGGTAACACCGGCCCCTGGGACCAACCGTCCGGGCTCCCGGACATCCCCACCAACTTCCCCGGCTATGGCCTGGAGTTGCTGTCACGGATGACCACCCAGACCTTCGTCAACAGGGCCCGCGCCGACGGGGTCGAGGTGACCGCCAACTTCCGGCCGTCCGGTACGCACACCTGGCCGTACTGGCAGTTCGAGATGACCCAGGCGTGGCCGCAGTACGCCACCGCGATGGGGATCGAGAACGTCGAGAAGCCGTGCGCGGCGGAGGGCGAGATCGCCCGCCTCGCAGAGCGTCAGCCCGGTCTCGGGCCGTGCCTGACCGGCGAGTACGACGTCCGCGGGGGCAAGGCGACAGACTTCCGCTTCGGTCGAGTCTTCTGGTCCCAGCGGACCGGCGCCCACTCGGTCCTCGGCGCGATCGGTGCGGCCTTCCAAGCCGAGGGCGGGCCCGACGGGGTGCTCGGCCTGCCGACCTCCGGTGAGACCACCGCCCCGGACGGCCGTGGCCGGTTCTCCACTTTCCAGAATGGCGTCATCTACTGGTCGCCCACCACCGGCGCGCACGCCGTCCGCGGTGGCATCAGGGCGATGTGGCAGGAGCGCGGCGCCGAGCGCGGCAAGCTCGGTTACCCGACCACCGATGAGATCACCAACCCCAATAAGCCGGGTGTCGTCCAGGGCTTCCAGGGTGGGACCGTCTACTGGTCGGAGGAGACCGGCCCGAAGGTCGTCGAGGGCGAGATTCTCAAGACCTACCGCGAGGCCGGCGCCGAGAACTCCGAGCTGGGTTACCCCACCTCCGACGAGATCGCGCTGAGTACCCGGAATGGCGCATTCAGCCGGTTCCAGGGCGGCGCGATCTACTGGTCCCCGCGGACCGGGGCGCACGTCGTTCCGCGTGGCCCGGTGTTCGACGCCTGGGGCACGGCCGACTACGAGCGTGGACGGCTGGGCTACCCGACTGGACCGCTGCGCAACACGAGGGACGGTCAGGTGATGGAGTTCGAGGGCGGCCGCATCACGGTGAGCGGCGGCCAGGCGGAGATCTCGTCGTGAGAACCCGGTTGGTGACCCTCACCGCCACGCTGATCGTCGCCGGCGGGGTACTCACCGCGTGCGGTGGAGGCGACTCGACGGTCTCCGGCGTGCCCGACTCGGAGACACTGGCTCCGCCCCCCGGTGGCGGCGTCACGTCCGGAGCGTCACGCGTGCCCGCGACCGAGGACTCGGGCCGCTACACGGAGGCGCCCGCTCCAGTCGACCGGGACGCCACCGGTTACACCGCCCCAGCCGTCGGTGCGCGGGAGCGCGGGTACCTCGCAGCGCTGGAGAAGCAGGGCATCGAAACCTCGGAACTCTCCGATTCGCTCGTCGCCGCGGGGAACACCATCTGCCGCATCCGGACGACCGGTGGCGCCGCCGACGAGACCACCACGATCGCCGACGCGGTCGCTGGTCAGATCTCGGCGGGCGGTTACTCGGATCGCGAGGTCGACGAGCTCTCGCGAGTGGTCGTGGACGCCTCGGCGAGCCAGCTCTGTCCGTAGCCCTCGCAGTGGCCGGAGGCCCCGCCCCGCACAACCCGAGAAATCGCGGAGTGAGTCCCGACACCCTCCCGGGGTAGGCGGAACCCGAGGGACACCCGGGGCGTTGACCGGTCGTCGGCCATCCGCCACTTCTCG
This sequence comes from Dietzia sp. ANT_WB102, assembly GCF_008369165.1. NCBI lineage: Bacteria > Bacillati > Actinomycetota > Actinomycetes > Mycobacteriales > Dietziaceae > Dietzia > Dietzia sp. ANT_WB102. Next base: position 343,510 of record NZ_VOBA01000001.1, on the reverse strand, counting down.
CGCGGTGAGGCCAGAAAGGAGTTCGTATCGTGGCTCGCCGATCGCGTCGTGGGAGCGGCCGCCGTCTCGGGTGCTCGTTGGGGGCGCTCGTGCTGGTGGTCGCGCTCGTCCTGGGTATCGGATGGTGGATCGGGAACCGGGGACTACCCACCGGGCCCGAAGGGCCCCTGCCCGGCCCGGGGGAGCCTGAACTCGCCCAGCCCGCGGACTGCCCGGACGTGGAGATGATCGCCGTGCCGGGAACGTGGGAGAGCAGTCCGACCGATGACCCGTACAACCCGAGCTTCCTGCCTAACGCCCTGCTGCGGACGATCACCGACCCGCTGAGTCAGCAGTACCCGGAAGAGCGGCTCGAGGTGTTCACCGTCCCGTACGTGGCCCAGTTCCGGAACCCGCAGGCGCCCAACGAGATCACCTACGACCAGAGCCGGGCGGAGGGCACCGCCCGTGCTCGCACCGAACTCGCGGGCACGCACGAGCGATGCCCGTACACCTCCTTCGTGCTTCTGGGCTTCTCCCAGGGTGCGGTGATCGCCGGTGATCTCACCGGCGAGATCGGCAACGGTAACGGGCCCGTGCCCGCCGACCTGGTTCGTGGCTCCGTCCTCATCGCCGACGGGCGCCGGCTACCGGGGGACGGCCAGTCGCCGGGCTTGGCGCCGGGCAACGGTCAGGGGATGGAGATCTCCCTGCAGCCGGCGACCGGGCTCACACAGCTCATCGCCGGAGCCACCATGACCGGTCCCCGCCCGGGAGGGTTCGGCGAGCTCGCCGGCCGGACCGCACAGATCTGCGACTCCCGCGATCTGATCTGCAACGCCCCGGTCAACGTGGTGGACGGAGCCGCGCGGTTCCAGGAGTTCATCGCCAACAACGCGATCCACGCGATGTACGCCACCAACCCCGATGTCATAATGGGAACCACGGTCCCGGAATGGACGATCGGACATGTGCGCGAGCTCGTCGACGCCGCCCCGGAGATCGCCCACGAGTGACACGTGAGCCCCCTCTCCGGACTCCGCGCGCGACACGCCTGGCGGACCGGGTGATTCGGAGTTCGGAAGTGCCCTAGGGCACGCTGTAGGATCGACCAAGCTTGTCGTCAGGGCACCCGGCATGTCCGTAGTCGACGACGTCGACCACCGTAAGACGGATCGGAACGGAGCAACGTGGAGTTCGAGCAGTACCACGACGCCAATGGGGCGATCGTCATCCCTGATCGCACCACCCTCGTCGACTTCGTCGAAGCCAATATCTCCGCCGCTCGCAGAGATCCAGCCGAAGACGGGCTGATCTACCGCTACATCGACTACTCGGCCTCCCGTCAAGGTGAGGTGCACGAGTTGTCGTGGTCGCAATTCGGGGACCGGCTCTACGCCATCGCGGCCCGCCTGCAGCAAGTCGCCCAGCCGGGCGACCGGGTGGCGATTCTCGCGCCTCAGGGGCTCGACTACATCGTGTCGTTCTTCGCCGCGATCCACGCCGGGCTCATCGCCGTACCCCTGTTCGACCCAGACGAGCCCGGTCACCACGACCGCCTCCACGCCGTCCTTGCAGACTGCGCACCCGCGGTCATCCTCACCTCCACCGAATCCGCAGCCGGTGTCCGCACGTTGTTCCGGTCACTGCCTGCCCGCGAACGCCCGCGCACCGTCGCCGTCGATGCCATCCCGGCCGAGCTCGGCTCGGGGTGGACCCGACCCGACCTCGGCGCCGACGACATCGCCTACCTGCAGTACACCTCCGGCTCGACCCGGGTACCGGCCGGTGTGGAGATCACCCATCGCAACGTGGTCACCAACGTCATGCAGTTGTTCGACGGGCTCGGGCTCACCCGCGCGTCCCGTGGCGTCAGCTGGTTGCCGCTGTTCCACGACATGGGCTTGGTGACGGTGATCCTGCCCGCGATGGGCGGGGCCGCCATCACGGTGATGAGCCCCCGCGCGTTCGTGCAGCGCCCGGGTCGCTGGGTCTCGCAGCTGGGCGCCATGTCCGACGGCGACGGAGTGTTCGCCGCGGCCCCCAACTTCGCGTTTGAACACGCCGCCCGCCGGGGACTGCCCAAGGAGGGCGAAACCCTCGACCTGTCCGGTGTCACGAGCATCATCAATGGCTCGGAGCCGGTCACCCCAGCCTCCATGCGGGCCTTCAACGAGGCCTTCGCGCCGTACGGACTCGCGCCCACCGTCATCAAGCCGTCCTACGGGATGGCCGAGGCGACACTCTTCGTCTCCTCGCCGCGCCGGGATGACGAGGCGATCGTCATCCATGTGGATCGGTCCGATCTCAACAAGGGCCTCATGACCGTCCTCGACCCGTCGCAGGTCGAGGGCAACGAGGACGCCATCCCGCAGGTCGCCTGTGGCTACGTCGCGCCGAGCCAGTGGGCGACCATTGTCGATGCGAACATCGACGAGGCCACCGGCGAGCACGACGGCACCGGTCGCGAGCTCCCCGAGGGCCGGGTGGGCGAGATCTGGCTGTACGGCACGAACATCGGCCGTGCCTACTGGGGGCGCACCGAAGAGACCGAGGCCACCTTCGGCAACACGCTCGTCGAACGCCTGGAGCACGGCTCCCGGACGGTCCGCGAGTTCGGGACCGTGCCCGAGGACGCGCGGTGGCTGCGCACCGGGGACTACGGCGCCTACGTGGACGGTCAGCTGTACATCACCGGCCGAGTCAAGGACCTCGTGATCGTCGCCGGCCGTAACCATTATCCGCAGGACTTGGAGAACACCGCACAGAGCGCGTCTGACGCACTGCGTCCGGGTTTCGTCGCCGCGTTCTCGGTGCCGGCTAACCAGCTGCCGATGGAGGCGCGTAACGGCGCGGAGATCGCCGGCGATGACTCCTCGGAGACACTCGTCGTGGTCGCCGAGCGCGCGCCCGGCGCGGGCAAGGCGGATCCGGTCCCCGTCGCGGACGCGGTCCGTACGGCGATCTCGGCCCGGCACGGCGTCACCGCCCAAGACGTGCTGCTGGTCCCCGCCGGATCCATCCCCCGCACGTCCAGTGGCAAGATCGCGCGCCGCGCGTGCAGGGCGGCGTACGTGGACGGCACCCTGCGCGGGGGCCACCAGCAGACCGCCTTCCCGGATCTGCCGACGCAGTAGCGTCCGGCGACCGGGCCTGTAAAAGGCACCACGGGTGCCCCGCTGCGACGGGACACACCGGACGACACCCGAGGGAAAGGCGAGCCACGGATGGCACAGAGCGAGATGACGGTAGTTGAGCTCCGCGAATGGATGCGGGGTTGGGTCTGCCGGGCCACTGGGCTCGACCTCTCCAAGGTCACCGATGACCGCTCGCTGGAGGAGTACGGACTGTCGTCCCGCGACGCGGTCTCCCTGTCCGCCGACCTCGAGGACCTCATCGGCCGGCCACTCGACGCGACCGTCGCCTACCAGCACCCCACCATCGCCTCCCTGGCCGAGTACGTGGTCAACGGTCCGGTCGGGTCCGACGAGCCCACCGACTTCCACACGTTCCGTGACCGCGGGGCCGGCATGGAGTTCGATGTGGCCGTGATCGGGTTCGCGACCCGTTTCCCCGGCGGCGCCGACACCCCCGAGGCGACCTGGGACCTGCTGGCCTCCGGCCGCGACGCCACCACGCCCCGCCCGGCGACCCGCTGGGCGGAGTGGGCCGGCGACGCCTACGTGCAGCAGGTGCTCTCCGAGGCGCCCGATCGTGGTGGCTGGCTCGACGACTCGGAGGTGCGCGAGTTCGACGCCGAGTTCTTCGGCATGAGCCCCCGCGAGGCCGAGATGGTCGACCCGCAGCAGCGACTCGCCCTCGAACTCACCTGGGAGGCACTGGAGAACGCCCACCTCCCGGCCAGTGACCTCAAGGGCCGCGAAGTCGGCGTGTTCATGGGGTCTTCGTCAAGCGACTACCAGGTGTTCCTCACCTCCGATTCCGCCGCGGCCTCGCCGTACGCGGTCACGGGTGCCTCCAACTCGATCATCTCCAACCGGGTCTCGTACACGTTCGACTTCCGCGGTCCGTCCATGACCCTGGACACCGCCTGCTCGACGTCGCTGGTGGCGATCCACGAGGCCGTCAACTCCCTGAGGCTGCACGAATCGGACCTGGTGGTGGCCGGTGGCGTCAACATGATGCTCGCGCCCGCTGCGACCATGGGCTTTGCCAAGACCGGTGCAGCGCTGAGCCCGGACGGCCGCATCAAGGCGTTCTCGTCCGACGCCAACGGCATCTGCCGCTCGGAGGGCGGGGGAGTGTTCATCCTCAAGCGCCTCTCGGAGGCCGAACGCGACGGTAACGACATCCTCGCCGTCATCAAGGGGTCCGCCGTGAACTCGGACGGCCGCTCCAACGGGCTGACCGCGCCAAACCCCGACGCCCAGGTCGCGGTCCTGCGCCAGGCCTACGCCGACGCTGGCGTGGACCCGAGCGAGGTCGACTACATCGAGGCGCACGGCACCGGCACGATCCTCGGCGACCCCATCGAGGCCACTGCGCTGGGCCAGGTTCTCGGCCGCGGCCGAGACGCTGACCGTCCCACGCTGCTCGGGTCGGCCAAGACCAACTTCGGTCACATGGAGTCCGCCGCCGGCGCCGCCGGCCTGGCCAAGGTCATCCTCGGGATGAACAAGGACGCACTGCCGCCCACGATCAACTTCGCGGGCCCCAACCCGTACATCGACTTCGACGCCGCCCGGCTGAACGTTGTCACCGAGACCACGTCGTGGCCGCGCTACAGCGGGCGCGCCGTGGCCGGCATCTCCGGATTCGGCTTCGGTGGCACGAACGCCCACGTCGTGGTGGCCGAGTACCAGCCGGCGCAGGTGCGCACCGCCGCGGACGAGGCCGCCGTCACCGAGGCCGCCGGCACCGACACTGCCGGTGCCGGTGCCGGTGCCAGCGAGAGCTCCGCTCCCGGGACTCCGGCCGACGCGGATGACGTCGCCCGCTGTGTGGCCGAGGCCGTCGCGCGAAACGCCGACGAGCTCGCCACGACCGGCACCTCTGTGCCCGGTGCGCCCGCGACCGTCCTCGTGGTCTCCGGGTCGCTGCCGTCACGTCGTAAATCCACCGCCGGCCAGATCGCCGACTGGCTTGAGGCGCAGGACGACTCGGTGGACCTGGGCGCGGTCGCCCGGACCCTGGCCACCCGCAACCACGGTCGCTCGCGGGGGGCCGTTGTGGGTCACACCCGCGCCGAGCTCATCACGGGCCTGCGCGCGCTGGCGGCCGGTGATCCCGGGCCGGGCGTGTTCAGCGCCGATGCCCCCGCAGGTACCGGCGACGTATGGGTGTTCTCCGGTTTCGGTTCCCAGCACCGGAAGATGGCCAAGGAGCTCTACCTGTCCAACCCGCTGTTCGCCTCGTGCCTGGACGCGGTGGACGAGCTCATCGACTTCGAGGCCGGGTACCGGATCGCCGAGATCATCCTCGACGACTCCCAGACGTACGAGCTGGAGAACTCCCAGGTCGGCATCTTCGCCATCCAGGTGGCGCTGATCGACACGCTCAAGGCGCTCGGTGCCAAGCCGGAGGCCGTGATCGGGCACTCGATGGGAGAGGTGGCGGCCGCGTACGCCGCCGGTGGGCTCGGCCTCGAGGACGCGGTGCGCGTGATCTGCGTCCGCTCGCGCCTCATGGGCGATGCCGAGGGCCAGGTGTCGGACGCTGACGCCGGCGCGATGGCCCTGGTGGAGTACTCGGCGGAGGAGATCGCACAGATCATCGCCGACAACCCGCAGTTCGCCTCGATCGAGCCCGCCGTCTACGCCGCGCCCACACACACCACGGTCGGCGGGCGCGCCCAGCCCGTTGCCGACTTCGTGGCCTGGGTCGAGGAGCAGGGCAAGTTCGCCCGTCAGCTGCAGGTCCGCGGCGCCGGGCACACCTCGGACGTGGACATGCTGCTCGGGGAGCTGGCGGCGGAGATCGCCGGTCTGGAGCCCCACGAGCTCACCTCCGGCCTGTTCTCCTCGGTCGACCGCGAGACCTTCTACCGCGCCGGCCACGAGCCGGTCCACGCTGAGGCGTACTGGGTCAAGGGCATGCGCCACTCGGTGTGGTTCACGCACGCCGTGCGCAAGGCCGTAGAGGCCGGGTACGTCACATTCCTGGAGTTGGCCCCCAACCCGGTGGCGGCGATGTCGGTCGCAGCGACGTGCTTCGACGCGGGGCTCTTGGAGCCCAACCTCCTGCACGCGCTCAAGCGCAAGGAGTCCGAGGCTGACACGCTGCTCCACGCCATCGCGCAGCTGTACGTCCACGGGCACACCATCGACATGCCCAGCGTGGTGGAGATGATCCACGGCTATGTCACCGGCGCCGGCCGGTATGCGGCGGTGCCGGGTACCGCCTGGAAGCGTCGGACTCTGTGGCCCACTGTCACCGCTGGCGGCGGATCGGGCGAGGGCCGGATGCCGGGTTCGCACGTCGCACTGCCCGATGGCCGGCATGCTTGGCAGGTCCGCGCCGAGGTGGTGCCCAGCGTCGACGCGCTGATGACCGCCGCCGCGGCGTCGGTGCTCGAGGGGGCGACCCTCACCGCCGTCCACCGGCCCGGCGTCCTGCCGCCCTCCGGGTCCGTGACCACGACCATGACCCCGCACCCGGGTGGAGCGTCGGTGCAGGTCCACGCCCAGCCCGGCGACGCGTCCGCCGCGTTCGTGTTGGTCGCCGAGTGCGCGGTGACCGGCGGCGCCCCGATCGACCCGGACTCCGCGCCGGAGCAGCACTACGTGTCAACCGAGTCCGATGCGCCGGTGGTCGGTGACGACGAGGACGACGACGAGCTCGACAGTCGCTGGAACCCGGAGTCCGGTGAGCCGATCGGCGACCGACTGGCCCGGATCATCGGGTCGTCCATGGGGTACAGCCCCGATGACCTGCCGAGGGAGCTGCCGCTACTCGACCTCGGGCTGGATTCGCTCATGGCGGTGCGGATCAAGAACCGGGTAGAGCACGAGTTCGCGATCCCGCCGCTCGAGTTGCAGGCGATGCGCGACGCGTCACTGAACGACGTTGCGGACATGGTGACGTTCGCGGTCGAGCACCCCGAGGAGGTCGGCGATCTGGCCGCCCAGCAGGCCCGGGGCGAGGGCGCAGTGGACGTGGCCGCACTGCGCGGCGCTCCCGAATCGGGCACCGGTTCCGAACCGGGGGACGGCTCCGACGACGCCGCGGTCACCATCGCGCCGCGCGACGACACCGAGCGTATGGCGTTCGGTGCGTGGGCCGTGGTCACCGGCGCGGCTGCGCCAGGAGTGACCGGCGACCTGCCCCCGATCGACGAGACCACCCGAGCCACTCTCGCTGAGCGACTCTCGGAACGCTCGGGGGGCGATGTCACCGCCGATCAGGTAGCAGGGGCCGCGACGATCGCCGAGATCGCCGACCTGCTGCGCCCGTTCACCGAGGTCGCCGTGGAGGGCAACATCCGGGTGCTGGCCGAAGGGTCGGCCGAGCGGACCCCGCTGTTCTTGTTCCACGCCGCCGGCGGGTCGTCGTTCGTCTACGAGCCGCTGGTCGATCGCCTGGGCCCGGACACCCCTGTGTACGGCGTCGAGCGCGTCGAGGGACCGCTGGGCGAGCGCGCCGCGAGCTACCTGGACCGCATCCGCGAGATCGCGGCCGGCCGGCCCCTCGCGGTCGGTGGCTGGTCCTTCGGTGGCGCGTTGGCCGTGGAAGTGGCCCGGCAGTTGCGGGCCGCGGGCGACGAGGTCGCGCTGGTGGTCCTGCTGGATACCGTTCAGCCGTCGGAGCCGATCCCGGACAGCCTCGACGAGGCCGAGGCCAGGTGGCGCCGCTACTCGGAGTTCGCCAAGCGCACCTACGGGCTCGACGTGGAGGTGCCGAGGGATTTCCTGGCCGAGCACGGCGAGGACGGCGTTCTGGACATGCTGCTCGGCGCGCTGGGGGCCGAGGCCAACACCATGGGTGGCGGCGTTATCGAGCATCAGCGGGCCAGTTTCGTCGACAACCGGATCCTGCAGAGCGCGGACCTGTCTTCCTGGGCCGGTGTCGGCGCCGAGGTGCCGTTCGTGTTGTACCGGGCCGAGCGGATGCACGACGGCGCGATCGAACTCGAGCCGCGTTACGCGCACATCGACCCGGACGGTGGTTGGGCCGGGATCGTCGCCGATCTGGAGGTTGTCCAACTCGAGGGGGACCACCTCGCGATGGTCGACGAACCGGTGGTCGGTACGGTCGGTAGGCATCTGGCGCGTCGGCTCACCGAGCTCGACGCGGGTAGACGGAAGGGATCAGACGCGTGACGGCGAAGACCACCGCGGAGAAGCTCGCGGAACTGCGGGTCAAGACCGAGCAGGCCATGGACCCGGGTAGCGAGCGGGCCAAGGCTCGCCGCGATGCCGCGGGCCTGACTCCTCCCCGCGAGCGGATCGCGGAACTTCTCGACGCGGGTAGTTTCGTGGAGATGGGCCAGCTCGCCAAAGCCCCCGGCAGTCCGGACAACCCGTTCGGCGACGGAGTGGTGACCGGCCGCGGGACGATCGACGGCCGCCCGGTGGCCGTGTACGCCCACGACAACACGGTGTTCGGCGGGTCCGTGGGGGAGGCCTTCGGCAAGAAGGTCTGCGCCATCATGGACTTCGCCATCAAGGTCGGGTGCCCCATCATCGGCATCAATGATTCGGGCGGCGCCCGCGTCCAGGACGCCGTGACCTCGCTGGCCTACTACTCGGAGATCTCACGCCGACAGTACCCGGCGTCAGGTTACGTCCCCCAGATCTCGATCATGCTGGGCAAGTGCGCTGGCGGCGCCGTCTACGCCCCCGTGACCACTGACTTCGTGGTGGCGGTCCAGGACCAGGCGTACATGTTCGTCACCGGTCCGGACGTGATCAAGCAGGTCACCGGCGAGGAGATCTCCATGGAGGATCTCGGGTCGGCCCTGCAGCAGGCGAAGAACGGCAACGTCAACCATGTGGCCGTCAACGAACATGAAGCGTTCATGTACGTGCGTAACCTGCTGAGCTTCCTGCCATCCTCCGCGTCCGAAAAGGCTCCCCGGATCAACCCGGGCCTCGAGCCGGAGCCTACAGAGTCTGACCTGCAGCTCGACTCGATCATCCCCGACTCGGACAACGCCGCGTACGACATGCACGACGTGTTGATCCGGATGTTCGATGACGGGGAGTTCGTCGAGACGTCGGGCCAGTTCGCGCCCAACATGATTACCGGCTTCGCCCGGGTCGACGGCGAGCCGGTGGGTGTGGTCGCAAACCAGCCGCTGCACCTGTCTGGAGCGCTGGACATCGACGCCTCGGAGAAGGCCTCACGGTTCATGTCGATCTGCGACGCCTACTCGATTCCGATCGTCTACGTGGTGGACACTCCCGGATACCTTCCCGGCGTGCAGCAGGAGAAGCTCGGCATCATTCACCGTGGCGCCAAGATGGGCTTCGCGGTCGTCGCAGCTTCCGTTCCCAAGGTGACCTTCGTCGTGCGCAAGGCCTACGGAGGGGCGTATGCCGTGATGGGGTCCAAGAATCTCGGTGGCGACCTGAACTTCGCTTGGCCCACCGCACGTATCGCCGTGATGGGTGCCGAGGGCGCCGTCGACCTGCTGCAGCGCCGCCAGATCGAGGAGGCGGGCCCCGAAGAGGGTCCCAAACTGCGCAAGCAGCTGATCGACATGTACAACGAGTTCATCGCGACCCCATATACCGCCGCCGAGCGTGGCTACATCGACGCGGTGATCGAGCCATCCCAGACCCGTCTGGTGCTCCGCGGCGCGCTGAATCAGCTGCGCGACAAGATCCGCAACGAGTCCCCGAGAAAGCACCCGATCGCCCCGATGTGATCCACGCGGGCGGGGCCCGCCACCCGGCTGACAGTCGAGAGCCCCGCCCGTGCCGCGCATACGTGCCCGCCCCGGGCCCATGCTGGCCGGCCGGCCCGGCCATGCCCGCTCACCGCCGTCGGGGTGGGCAATCGGGCAGCGCGCCGTGTCCTGGTTACGCTGCCTCATTGACCTGCGCGCCCAGTGTGGTCCATTCCCGCAGCGGACCCCCTCTATTCGTGTGCAAAGAGGACGCATAAGCCAGAGGGACAGCGTGGCTGGGGCCGGGTGCGCTGCGTCCATGCACGCGGCGGGGGCAAACGAGGGGCCGACGGGGGCCGGGGCCCGGGGCGGAGCTGGGGCAGGGCGGGGTGGGCGAGTGGTGCGAAGGACCAGACGAGGAAAGGGCCCGCCGTCGGCTTCTGCCATCGGCGGGCCCTGCCCTACCCCTTCACTGCCCCTATCTCGGCACCGCCCCTACCCCTGCCGCGGGTGCCGGCTCGGGCCCGGGTGCCGGCTCGGGCCCGGGTGCCGGCTCGGGCCCGGGTGCCGGCTCGGGCCCGGGTGCGGGCGCGGGCACCGGCTTGTACGTCACTCCGGGTCGGTCACCAGAATTGGCCCCTCGGGCTGCCACCAGCCCCAGCGGGTCTCGGTCGAGGTTGTCACCTCGGCAGGCCTCGGCGGATCATCCTGGTAGGTGCCCAGCGGGGCGTATGCCTCGATCGAACCCCAATCGCGGTTCCAGTCATGGCGCAGGTACGACGGGATCGTACGAGCACGCTGAGCGGTCTCGACCCAGCCGAGCGGGCCACCGGCCTCGTAGGACATCCACGTACTGGTGGCGCTGACGGCAAGCGGACGGTCCGGCATGATCCGGAACTCCGGGAGCTCGGCGACGCCGGCGTAGTGCGCGAACGGCCGCTGACACGGGAACTGCAGGCTCACGGCCCAGTCCAGCAGGACCGGCGACTCCGACCCGACCATCTCCTGGAGCGTCACGAGCTCGGGCGCGCGCGGCGGCGTGATGGCTGCCCACTGCTCGGGGGTGAGGTCGTTGTCGTCGACCCGCACCCGCATGACATCCGCGTCGGTGGGGGCGTCCTTCATGTCCACCCGCAGGTTTCGCCACGTGGGAGCGGGACCGATGTCGAACGGCACGATCGGCTCGCCGACCGTCTCGACCCCGGCGTCTCCGGACCGGCCGAACTCGACCACGACCTCCTGGCCGTACTTGTAGATGCCGTCCGAGTCATAGCGGCCGATCCGGCCCGCCGCCGAGATGACGAGCAGTGGGTGGGACTCCCGGTTCTCGGGAAGTCGGTACCAGCCCGTCTCCAGGCTCGCCTCACGCTGCGGACCTGTGAGGAACGAGCCGAGAACCGGGGTGGTAGCCGGGTCGAGCCCGAACGGGAGGGCCACCGTGGACTCGTTGACGCCCTCCGCCCCACGTCCGCCGCCGGTGCCGGCGCTCTCACCGGTGTTGACCGACGGGCCGCCGCCGGGATCGGTGGAGGTGTTGGCCGCGCCGGGATCCGCAACCACCGCGTCGGCGGAGAGATCCGGGGCGACGCCGTCAGGTGTGAACGCGGTGTTCTCTCCGGCCTCGAGAGCCGTTGCACGGTCCTGGGGCCTGATCGACCCGTCGGGCAGCGGGGTGGCGCCGAGTGGGTCCAGCATGCCTGCGTTGGCATCCGGTTCGACCAGGACGCGGTCGGCGAGCATGCAGGGGTTACCCGCAATCGCGGACAGGTTACCGGCAGCGATCGTGTAGGCCGGGTACTGCTTGACGATGCCCTTGGCGAAAGAGGCGATCGAGAAGACCACCAGCAGGCCCGCGACCACGGCGATGGGAGCGGCGGCGAAGGTCCGCACCCGGCGACGGCCCTCGGAGGTCCGGGGCGTCGGGTCGCCGGTGTAGTCGCGTCGGAGGTGCTGCCATCCCGCGAAGGCGAAGGTGAGCACGGCCAGCGCGAGCAGCACGGTGGCAGCGTCGATGCCACGGATGCTGGGTGCCTTGTCCCACCACGGGAGCCCGTAGCTGGAGACGTACCACCAACCGTTGGGTCCGGCGAACGCCAGCGCGACGACCACGAGGATCACGCCGAGGAACAGTGTGCGGTTGCGGGCCGTCCGGACGGCGGACGCGGAGATCGCGAGGGCACCGAGTGCGGCGATCGCCGCGCCGATGCCGGCGTAGACCCCGAAGTGGTGGGTCCACTTGGTCGGCGAGAACATCATGAAGAAGGCGGTGCCCACGACCACGCCGACCAGACGCCAGACGGGACCTGAGGCGGCACCGGGAACCTTGCCGCGCCGCAGCAGCGTGCCGATCACAAGGATCAGGCACAGCAGCACCAGCAGAACCGGCAGGCGGCGCGCGAGGGAGCCGTCCACCGTGGGGATCATCAGGTAGTAGTAGCGGACGAATTCCTCGAACCAGTTCAGGTTGGGGCCGATCTCACCGCGGACGCGGATGGCCTCGAGGACCGCGGCGAGGCTCTGGACGCCGAACACGACGATCAGCACCATGGTGCCAGCGGCCGCCACCGGAGCGACCAGTGCGAGGTACGAACCGATCCGGCGGCCGCGCACCACCACGGTCCGCACGACCGCGCGCAAGCCCATGATGAGTGCTGCGACAGCCATCAGACCGGTCGGGCCGGTGGCCAGGGAGAACGAGGCAATGATCACCGCGATGGCGAACGGCAGCATCCGGCGCGTGGCTATCGCCCGTTCGACGGAGACCCACGTGAGCAGCGCCCCTAGCGCGATGGCGGGCTCGGGCCGCAGGCCGTTGTTGAACGCCATCCAAAAGGCGAGGAATACGGCGGCGGCGCTCCACACCACGACCGGCGTCGTGCGCGCGGCCCGGCCGAGTCGAGGCAGGACCTCACGGCTGATGACGAGCCAGCAGAGGATGGCCGCCACGAGCGCGGGAAGTCGCATCCACGGGCTGGCGGTGGAGACCTGCGAGAACAGAGTGAGCAGGTCGTAGTAGGGGGAGCCGAAGGGCGACTCGGGGACCCCGTACCAGCGGTAGTAGTTGGCCATGTAGCCGGCCGGGTCGGCGGCGCGGGCCATCGAGAGGATGTAACCGTCGTCGGAGGTGTTTCCGCCGATGATGTGCCAGACGAGAAGTGTGCCGATCACCGCGAAGTCGGGCGGTCGGATCCGGAACCAGCCGCGCGGCAGGAAACGACGGGCGCGTCGGCCGTCGGTCTGATCGAGGCCGTGCAGGGCCCACAGGGCCACGGCGGTGGCCAGCAGGCCGACCACGATCGCTGCCCACTTCAGGGCGGTGGGATCGGTGGTGAACCGGGAGTCGACCTCCACGGTGACGTCGAGGTCGGCGGGCACGGCGGTAGCGGAGGGGAGGTCCGTGTATACCCCCACCACCATCGGGCGTAGGTCGTCGGCGTCGACCCGGCGGGCGGCGCCGTCGATCCCTTGGAAGTCGGCCTCCACGTAGGTGGGGGCGGCCACCACGCGCAGTTGTGTGCAGTCGCCAGCCTCGACACGATCACGTGGTGCGGAGACGATCACCCGGTTGCGGGAGACCACGTCGACCGTGTCGGCGGACGCCCGCACGAACAGCGCCCGGTCGCCGGCCTCCTTGCCACCGGGCGGCGCGGTCGACAGCAGGACCCCGCCTGCCTCCGGCAGATCGGCGACCAGTGCGCACGGCACGGTCGCCGTGAATCGCTGAGGGGAGTGCGCCATGAGCGGGGCGGTGACCGAGTCGACGGACCCGTTCTGTGGCCACTGCACCGTGGACGTTGTCTGCGCGACCGGCAGGAACGGCAGGGACAGGAAGCACAGTGTGCCCAGGATTCCGCTGACGATGGCGATGAGTCGGAGGCGTCCGACGCGGGCGTCGGCGGCTATCGAGCCGGCGACCGGCCCGATAGCCGGGGGAGTTTCCGGGGACGGGGCCGGCGAGGAGTCTGACACGACGACCGATTCTAGGCGACGATCACTTCATCGGACCCGGCGTGGTCCAGCCCCACTGCAACTGACTCCCGCGGAGGAGCTCGGCGGGGCGCGCCGCCGGGTCGAGGGGTTCGAACCGCTGGAGCGAACCCCAGTCGCGAGACCAGTCATGGTCGAGGTAGGTGGGGACCGTGACCGCCTCGACCGTCTGCGTGGTCCACAACAGTGGGCCGCCACCGCCCGCGCTCTGCCACCAGTTCGCGGCAGAGGACGATTCCCGGTCGGCGAGGATGCGGTACCGGGGAATCTCGGCCACGCCACCGTTGTGCACGAACGGCCGCTGGCACGGGAAGGCAAGCGCCACAACCCAGTCGACGAGCACCGGGTCGGTGTGGCCGACGACCTCGTCGAGAGTACGTAGTCGCGGGTTCCGTGGCGGGGTCACGGCGAGCCACCAGTCGGGGTCGAGGTTGCCGTCTTCGGCGACCACGCGGACGACCTCTGCCTCGGCGGGGATCGACTCGAGCGGGATCCGCAGGTTGCGCCACGCGGGGGCAGGTCCGATGTCGATGGGGGGCATGGAGCCCATGACCTCGAAATCGGTGGGCCCGGTGGCGCCGACCCGGCCCGGCCGACCGTACTCGATCCTCAGATCACCGTTCGCGACACGACCGGCGGCGGCCATGACGAGCAGCGGCCGGTTGGGACTGCGGGTGGGGAGCTGGTACCAGGCACTGGTGAGCTCGGCCGCGACCTGGGGTCCGCGACGGTACGAGCCGAGGACAGGGGTGGTATCCGGGTCGAGGCCGAAGGGCAGGGCCACTGTGGATCCGTTGACGGTGACGGCGCCGCGGCCGCCGGTGGTGCCGACGTCGACGCCGTCGCCGGGGTCCCGCTCGCCGGTCTCGGACGTCGCCAGGGTGCCCGAGGCTTCGGTGCTCTCGACGGTGATGGAATCGGGCAGTCCGTTGGGGGCGAAGCCGTTGACGACGCCGGCGCCGAGGGATATCTCCGGTCCGGCGCCGATGGCGCTGAGCAGACCGTCATTGGAGTCCTCCTCGACCAGCACCGAGTCGGCGAGCGCGCACGGCTGGCCGGCCAGGGCGCGCATGTTGCTGCGTCCGACGGTGTAGGCGGGGGTCTGGGCGAACACGGCTGTGACCGCGGAGAACAGCTCGAAGACCACCACGGAGAATGCCACCACGGTCAGAGGGGCGCCGTCGATCCCGGTACGCAGGCGTGGGCGCGTCGTGGCCCCGGAGCCCCCGTCCCGCCGTCGCGAGGCTGGGGTGTCGGCGTGCGTGCGAAGGAACGGCACCGCGCGCCTGATGCGCACCCGGAGGGCGGCGCCGGGGTCGTCGGGCAGGATCCCGGAGTGGATGAGCCCGGCGATGAGCAGGCACACGAACCCGCCGATGAAGGCGACGTACTGGACCTGGACCCCGCCGATGGCGGGGAATGAGTCGGAGAAGGGGATGCCGTAGTCGGAGACGTACCACCAGGTGTTGTCAGTGGCGGTGGACAGACCGACGACGAGGCACAGCGCTGCCCACACCAGCCAGCGATTCCGGCTCAGCGACACCGTCGAGGAACGCAGCGCGATGACAGCCAGCACGGCCAGCGCGCCCGCCAGCCCGGCGAAAACCCCGAAGTGGTGGGTCCACTTGGTGGGGGTGAACACCAGGAACAGCAGCGATCCCGCGATCACACCGAGCAGTCGGCGGGATGGCCCGGCAGCTGCACCGGGGATCCGGCCGCGCCGCAGCATCACCGCGGAGACCAGTATCAGGCACATGAGCATGAGCAGGACGGGGAAGCGTCGGGCCACGCCACCATCGGCGGAGACCCCGAATAGCGCCTCCCAGCGTTCCTTCTCCCCGTACCAGGGCAGGCTCGGACCGAGATCGGTGCGGATCCGGGTGGCCTCGAGGACGGCGGCTAGCGTCTGGTCTGCGAACACGGTGTAGAGCAGCGCCAGACCCACGGCAAGCACGGGGCCCAGGATCGGCGCCCAGCCCACCACCTGCGCGCGGCGGCGCGCCATGCGGACGAACTCGCGCGCGCCCGCGGCCAGCGCCGCCACACACATCAGCCCGGTGGGGCCGGCTCCGAGGGAGAACGCGGCCACGCCGATCGCCGCGGCGCCCGGCACGAGTCGGCGGGTGGCGATGGACCGCTCCACCAGCGACCAGGTGAGCAGGGCGCCCAGCGCGATGATCGGCTCGGGTCGCAAGCCGTTGTTGAAGGCCATCCAGAACGCGAGGAACACGGCGGCGCCCGTCCAACGCGGGCCGCGCCAGGTGCGGGCGAGACGGCCGAGCCGGGGGACGACCTCTCGGCTGATGATGAGCCACGACAGGATGCCGCACACCAGGGTGGGAAGCCGCATCCACGGGCTGGCCGTGGAGATCTCGGCGAACATCCGCAGGATCTCGTAGTACCACCCCACCGGGGACTCTGGGGAACCGAGCCAGCGATAGTAGTTGGCCATGTACCCGCTTGGTCCGGCGGAGCGAGCCATGGTGAGCAGGTATCCGTCGTCGGAGGTGTTGGCGCCTACGAGATGCCAGAAGCTCAGGACGCCGATCACCACACCGTCGACCCCGGACAACCGCGACCACGACCGTGGCACGAACCGCCGACCGGAACGCCCGTCGATACCGTCGAGACGGTGCAGGAACACGATGGACGCGATGGTCGCCAGAACGCCGATCGCCATGAGAACCTGCTTGAGCAGGGTGGGGCTGGAGGAGTAGCGGGAGTCGACCGTCACCTCCACTGTCGACTCGCCCAGCCCGTCCGGTGCGTCCGCGGCGGTCAGGTCGGTGAACACGCCGGTGACCTGCGGCCGCATGGCCCCGGGAACAGCGGCGCGCACGGCGTCGTCGGCGTCGTTCGGGTTGCGGTCGAGGCCGGTGAACTCGGCCACGAGGATCCCGGTTTCAGCGCGGACGTGCAGGGTCTCGCAGGCGGGATCGCGCAACGTCGACAGGGGTACGGAGAGCAACGTGAGGTTGCGGACCGCCACCTCGATGACGGGGTCGCCTGCCGCGTCGTTCGCCCGCTGGACCACCAACCCGTCGGAGATCCGCCCGGGGGCGCCCTTGGGCAGGGTCGAGAACACGATGGTGTTCTCCGGCACCTGCGAGAGCGGCCCGCAGGGGGCGGTGATGGTCAGGTCGAGGGGCCGCCCTGAAACCAGTGGCGCGGTGACGGAGGCGTAGTCGGGTCCGGCGGTCCACTGCACTCGCGTGGTGTCCTGGTTGACCGGCAACACCCCGGCGAGGATCGCCAGGAACGCACCGAGGAACCCGGTGATGATCGCCCACCGGCGGTCGCGGTCCATGCCCGGGTAGGGGTGCAGACCGAGGGGGCGCTCATGATCGCTGTCGCGCACCTCGTCGTCGTCGCCCCGTGTCACGGTTCCCGCCTCCCACCTCGTCATCGCCTGATCACCGCACCACGATCACGGCGAACGGTCCCGCGTCGTGGACCTCGAAGTGGGGACCTTCCACGGCCTCGACGGGAATGGTGACACCGAACCGTCGGACATTGGGGTCGTTGGGGTAGGTGTCTTCGGCAAGCCGCAACGCGTACCCGTCGCCCGTCGGGCGGGCGACGATCGCGTCGGGGCCGCGCCACGGGGTCTCGTCCATCATGGCGCGCAACTCGGCGCCGCTGGTCGCATCCTGCCACCGGATCATGGATTCGTTGCGGTCGGCGTAGCGGCCCAGAGGGTTGGCGTAATGGGAGGTGACAGCCTGATAGGCCAGGTACGGGTGGTAGGCGAGGAAGGCGTCGGCGGTGCTGACGACGACGAGGTCTGTCCGGTCGCGGCCCGGGAATGCCTCCCGGATCACCTCGTCGACCTCGGCGTAGTGGGACTCGGGCCCGGGCGGGTAGCGGTCCGCGCGCTCACCGAAACCGTCGGTATCCGTGTAGGCGAGCCGGATCTCGTCGTGCAGGTGATCGGGGATGCCCTGCGCGTGGGCGAGTGCGGCCAGGGCTGCCACGACGCCCACCACCGCGGTGGCCCGGCGACGACGATTGGCCGCCTCCGCGGCGGGGCGCTCCACCCCGTCCTGTCGCCCGGCCGCCCGCACGGCGAACCCGGCGACGTCGGCAACAGCGAAGACCCCCGCGACGACCAGTAGCAGGATGAGCACCGGCTCTAGGCGAAAGCCCAGCATGGTGGTGCCCAGCACGGTGACCGCCATCGAGGCCAGGCACCACAGGTAGACGGCGACCACACCCAGGCCCAGGGCCTGTGCACGGCGCGAGGTCCACGCGCGGGCGACGATCCACACCAGACCGGCCAGGCAGACCCAGCCGGTGAGGCCACCTGCGGTCATGGGCAGCGGCAGGCGGGCGCCGGCGTCGGGCAGGTAATGCATGGCGGTCCCGGAGTCCGCGGGCGCCCCGCGCAGCGCGGCGAGCAGGTAGGGCGCCCATACGATGAGCGCGATCACGATGGAGCCGAGCCCGATCGCTGCGAGTCGGGCCGCCGGCAGCCAGAGCGGGACGACGTACCTGGACCGCGGCGCTCCGCCGCCCCGGTCCGCACGCGGGACGTCACCGTGGGGGGCGTTCCCCTGGCCAGCGCGGTAATTGCGCAGAAACGCGGCGACGGTCGAGACCAGCGCCATCAGCACGACGGTCCCCGCTGCCAGGCCCGTGTAGAGGGTGTAGGTGCTGGCCGAGACTCCCAGGAACAGGGTGGTCGCGAGGGTCGCCCTACGACCGGCGTGCAGTGCGGTGGGGTTGACGGCGTGCCAGGCGAGGATGAGCACCGGCGGGAGGAACAGTGCGACGATCGCGCCGTAGGGCTCGGGACTGCCGTAGGCGAGCATGATCGAAGTCGAGGCCAGTCCCACCGCGGCACCGAGATCGGTGCGGAGCAGGCGGGTCCACAGCACCGTCACCAGCGCGGCGGCGATCGCCAGCGAGAGGATGGACCACGGCTTGAAGGCCGCCCAGCCCTCGAGGCCGGCGAGGGTGGCGAAGCGTCCACCCAGCCAGAACCAGCCCGACGGGTAGAACGACGGCAGGTCGGCGTACGCCATGTCGGGCAGGCCGAGCGAGGTGGCGGAGCGGCCGAGGAACTGGGTGCGGAACTCCTGGTCCACGCTCACGCCGTGCAGGTACAGGCGTGAGGCGGCCAGCGGGATGCCCAGCGTCGCCGCCACGAGCAACGCCGAGCCGGTGGGCGCCGCGAGCGTGCCCAGACGAACCAGCGCGGGCCGACCTCCCGGCCGCTCGCCCGAGCGGGCAGCGAGGATCCCGAGTACGACCAGGGCGATCGCGGCGACCTGGCCGACCACCGTCAGCGCCCGCAGGACGTTCGAGTTGCCGTAGGCGGGGAACGAGACCAGGGAGAAACCGGCGAGGACGACAGCGGTGACCACGGCGGCCAGCAGCGTCGCCGCGCCGGCCAGGCCGACACCCCGGAGCGCCACCGGCATCCCTAGAAGGGGAGCTTGCGGAAGATGGGGCGCGGTACGTGAGTGAGCACGGCCATGACCCCGCCGAACGCCGCGGGCGCGAAGACCGCGCCCTTGCCGGCACCTGAGTTCTTCACCGCGATGCGGGCGACCTCTTCCTTGTTGATCGTCAGCGGCGCCTCCTTGACATGCGCTGACATGCGCGTGCGGACCTGGCCGGGGCGGATGACCAGGACGTCCACCCCATGCTCGGCGAGCGCGTACCCGAGGCCGGTGTAGAAGGAGTCCAGCCCCGCCTTGGTGGAGCCGTAGACGAAGTTGGATCGGCGTGCCCGCAGGCCGGCGGCCGAGCTCATGGCGATGATTCGGCCGTAGCCCTGCGCTTTCATCCGCTCCGCCAGGAGGACGCCCACCGACACCGCGCCGGTGTAGTTGATCTGCGCGATCTGGACTGCCTTGCGCTGGTCGGACCAGAGTTCCTCGTTCTCACCGAGCAGGCCGAACGCGACGATCGCCACGTCCACGTCCCCACCGGCGAAGATCTGCTCGAACGCGGCCGGGTGGGAGTCGGTGGCGGCGGCGTCGAAGTCGACCACCTCGACCAAGTTCGCGCCGGCGGCCGTCATCTCGGCGCGCGCGTCCTCGACGCCCGGGTCGCCGGGCAGGCAGGCGAGGATCACGCGCATCGGGCCCTGCTGCAGGTACTCGGCGCAGATGGCTAGACCGATCTCCGAGGTACCACCGAGTAGGAGCAGGGTCTGGGGGACGCCGACGGCATTGATCATGGGCAGGAGTCTACCGAGGGGGTCCGACGACGCCGCGCGGTCACGGGGTGACGGCGCATTCACTCGGTGCGGCGTGCCGGCGGGGGCCGCTGCGTGGTGGCGCGGCGGCGTGGCGGAGGGTCCGACCTTCTCGGTCTCCGCTCCCACACCATGGAGGGTGGGGTGGTGACGATCAGAGCGAACGCGGCGACGGTGGTGCGGAGGATCATCGTGGGCTCCCGGCTCGGTGCCCCGGGCGACCCTCGTCGTCTGGGGTGCGGACCAGTGTCACCCCGGCATGAGGGTCGTGTGAAGCCCCCGCCTGGAGGCCCCTGCGCGGGGGACCGTGCGCGGGGGACGGGACAGAGCGGCTCGGGCCCGTACTCCCCGCCCCGTCAGAGCAGTTCGAGCCGACGGCCCATGTCGGAGACGAACACACCGTTGGGGTCGATGCCGCGGCGGGTGGCGATCCACGAGTCGATCTGCGGATACATGGCGTGGAAGCGCTCGGCCGGCACCCGGGAATCCTTGGCCGTGTACAGCCGACCGCCCATCGACATGACCTTGGCATCAAGTTCATTGACGAACGCGTTGAGGCGACCGTTGATGGGGAAGTCGACGCAGACGTTCCACCCCTCCATCGGGAACGACAGCGGCGCCTCGTTCCCCGGCCCGAAGAGCTTGAAGACGTTGAGGAACGAGTAGTGGCCGGAACGCTGGATGTCGCCGATGATCTCCTTGAAACCCTCGACTTCGCCGGGCGGGACGATGAACTGGTACTGCAGGAACCCCTTGGATCCGTAGGCCCGGTTCCACTCCGAGAACAGGTCGAGCATGTGATAAAACGCCGGCAGCGTCTTGATCTGGTTCCGGGACGTTCCGCCGAGCCGGTAGTACACCTCGCCGATGGGTCCAAAGGTGTACTTGTTCGCCAACCCGTTGGGGAAGATGTCCGGGAAGGTGATGAGCGGCTTGGCATCCATCGCCAATGGGTTCTTCGCCAGCTTCGGCGCGTACTCCTCGAGCTGGGCCAGGGTGGCCAGTGACCCGCGGGAGACGGCAGCCCGGCCGAGCTTCGGTGGCGCACTGATGGCGTCGAACCAGGCGGAGGAATAGGTGTATTTCGACTCGGAACCGTCGGTGTGCAGAGCGATCGTCTCGTCGAGCGAGCCGGTCTGATCGGAGTCGGCCAGGAAGAAGGCCGTCTCGGTGCGGGTCATCGCGATCCACACCTTGAGGATGACGCCCGTCAGACCGTTGCCACCTACCGTGGCCCAGAACAGGGTGCCCTCCGGGTCGTCGGCGGTACCGCCCGGCTCCAGCGTGAGCACCCGGCCGTCGGCGACGAGCAGTTCCATGCGCGTGACGTGGTTGCCGAACGATCCGGCGGAGTGGTGGTTCTTTCCGTGGACGTCGTGGCCGATCGCGCCGCCGACGGTGACCTGCCGGGTACCGGGTAGCACCGGGACCCACAGGCCGAACGGCAGCGCCGCGCGCATGAGTTGGTCCAGGTTCACGCCCGCGTCCACCACGGCCAGTGCCTTTTCGGCGTTGAGTTCGTGGATGCGGTTGAACAGGCTCATGTCCAGCACCAGGCCGCCGGAGTTCTGGGCACTGTCGCCGTACGAGCGGCCGAGCCCGCGGGCGACTACTCCGCGCTGCAGGTGTGCCGGGGCGGAGGCGTTGGCATCGTTGACCGCCGCGACGGCTGCGGAGATCTCCTCCACCGAGCGCGGGGTGAGGACGTGGCTCATCGCAGGGGAGGTACGACCCCAGCCGGTGAGGCGCTTGAGTTCGGTGTCCAGGGAGGACTGGGCCGGGGCGGAGTTCTGGGCGGTGCTCACGTGGTCGAGGTTACCGCTCGTTGACATCGGATCCACCCTGTGACGGTCTCGGCGTGACGCCCGCAACGTCCGCTCGTAGCGATCGGAACAGCCCGGCGCGGCGTTCGTGACGGTCCGTCGTCGCCTGCGCAGGGGCCGCTGGCTGCGTTGATGTGCAGTCGGCCAGCGAATCTCGTCCCGGATGCGTGGTGATTCTGACCCGCGCGTCCTTGGTGGTCCCTTCCGGCGGCGCAACCGGACCATCTGCGTACAAAGGGGGAGCGCAAGCCGAGCGCTAGCGGCAGCCGGCGGTGAACGGCACGCCGCGGGCGCGGGCGTCGACCCAGTCGAGCGCCGGCCCCACCGCCGTGTACGCAGCGAGGATGTGCTCGCCGGGCACGGGCGTGTACTCGACGTCTGCGCCGGCTGCGCACCATTCGTCCGCCAGTCGCCGGGCTGTCCGCTCGGGGACGAACAGGTCCCCGGGGCCCTGCTCCGAGCCCGGGCCCGGGCCGATCGGCGCGAGGGCATCCCCGTGCCACACCTGGATCGGACTGGTCGGCACCTCACGCGGGTCCGCGCCGTGCACAGGGTCGGCGGTGCCCAGCCGGTTTCGGGCTAGGACCTTCAACACGGTCGGGTCGGTGCGCGGATCGGTGGTGGTCAGCATCGCCAGTGGGACGGGAATCAGTCCAGCCGCGGTGTTCGCGGCGGCGCACGTGTCGCGCAGACCATGGGCGGCCACGTCGCCGGTGTCGTTGAGCAGCGCGTACAGCTCGGGGTACTCGCGGGCGATCCCCAGGACCGCGGCCCGGTAGAGCCCGGAGGCGACATTGCCGTCCATCGTGTCGAACAGTTCCGCGTAGTCGGCGGGAACACCGCCCACCGACGACCCCACCAGGACCCCGGTCAGTTCGGGCGCGTAGACCGGCTGCAGCTGGGCGGCCCAGCCAGTGGCGATGCCGCCGCCGGAATACCCGACCTGCACGACCCGCGAGTCGGCGAACAGCGGACCGGTGTCCCCGGGCGCGACGAAGGCGCGGGCCGCGCGAATCCCGTCGAGGACGGCCCGGCCATTGGCGCGGCCCGCCGCATACGCTGCCTTCGGGCCCTGGAAGTCGGTCACGACCAGGCCGTATCCGCGGTCGGCGAGGATCTGCAGGAACGGCGGCAGTTCGAGGTTGAACTCGCGCGGCAGGACGTGCGACGGCATGCATGTCAGGCCGAGGGAGTCGATCGTGGCGTTGAACGACACCAGCGGTCGCGGGCCGGGACCGGTCCAGGGAGTGGCCGGCTCGATGACGGTGGAGACGATCTGCTGAGACCGGTCGTGGGAGTCCGTGCTCTGGACCAGCAGCTGCCAGCCCCGTCCGAAGTTTCGCACGTTGTGCGGCGGGATCGTCACCGGACGCGAGTCGAGAATCGTCCCCGGAGCGGTGGCGGGAGCGAGCGGAGGTGGCGACGAGTACCAGGGGTCCGGTGACGGGCTGGGTAGGTATCGCTCGGGGGTGCGCTCGTGCGCCGGGGCCGGCCGGAACACTGCCAGCGCATCCGGCAGCGCGACGGGGGAGGGCCCGGTTGCGGGACCGGACGTCGCCACGGCCGAGGGGACCCCGCCGAACAGGCAGGCCAGTGAGACGACTGCCGCGGCGACTGCGCGGCACGGACGGAGGGGGCACCGCGACCTCATGTGCGTACGGTATCGCGCCAGACGGTCGGCGCCACTCATTGCCAACACGGCAACCCCGCCAACACGGCAACCCGGCCAACCCCGCCAAGCCGCCCCGCCGACCCGCCCGGTTGACTCCGGGTCTGTCTCAGGCGGAACCGCGGGTGGTCGACGTGGGAAGGACGACGCGACCGGTGGGTGTGTACGACGGCGAGGCCAGGCGACGATTCGGCTCGCGCAGCGGTGAGGACGGCGGGATGGCTCGACCGGTCGGCGTGTACGAGAACGCGGTCGGCGCGTTGTCCACAAAGGGGTTGCAGAGATGCGACGTGGGATTGCTGCTGGTCGGAAAGGAGCGGGAACCTGACACGCCGCCGACGGTCCGACCAGAAGCGCGCTGGTGTGCACGCGGTTGGAAAACTATTGCACCCGCACCCGGGGCGGAATCTTGCCGGCCTCCAGAGGATCGATTGAATGCAGGATGTGGTCCGCCGGGCCGGCGTAGACGGTGATGAATGCGTTCCGGGCGGATGGGTGCCACCCGGGCGCGGGCGGCGTCACTCGCGGCGGTGGGTCGCACCACCTGTCGGGCCGGCGCACTACCCTGGCCGGGTGACGACATCCAGCGGCAGACCCGCACACCACGAGTCGGCGGACCCGCCGGAGGATTCCGTCCTCGACTCCCTTCGCGGCGCCGTCGACCCGCTGGAGCCGCGGCACGAGTCCGATCCGGCCGCACCGACCGATCTGAAAACGCAGGTCATCCGGTTCTTCCTCACCGGCGTCCTGTCGGCGATCGTCGACTACGGCCTGCTGCAGCTGCTCATGCTCGCGGGCCTCGGCCACGGTGCGGCCAAGGCGCTGTCGTTCGTGGCGGGCACGCTCACCGCGTACGCCCTCAACCGACGCTGGACGTTCCAGGCGGAGCCGTCGCGGGCCCGCTTCGCGGCCACGATGGGCCTGTACGCCGTGATGTTCGGCGTCCAGTGGGGCCTGTTCATGGTGCTGGTGCCCATTTTCGAGGATCAGAACTGGGGCACGTTCTGGGCCACGACCGTCGGATACGTGATCGCGCAGGGTGTTGCGACGGTCACCAACTTCATCGTCCAGCGGACCGTGATCTTCCGGGTGCGGTGAGGCGGCTGTGACTGCCGCAGTGGTGTCGGTTCTTCTCGCCCTCGCGCTGCTCTATGTGCCGGGCGTCCTGGTGGCGGCGGTGTTCCGTCAGAACCGTGTCGTAGTGCTGACGGTAGCGCCTGCCCTGACGTTCGCGGTGGTCTCCGTCGGTGCCATGGCCACCACCGCGGTCAACGTGCGCTGGACCCCGGCGGCCGTTGCGCTGTGGACCGTGCTCGTGGTGGCAACGGCCGCTGTCGTGTCCATCTTGCTGACGGTGGTCGAGCGGCGCCGGGCACTCCTCGGCCAGGTTCACCGGACGAACGAGCCCAGCCGCTCGTCGTCGTCGCCGTCGGGACGTCCGCCGTTGACCGCGGCAACGACCGCGGTTACCACCGCGGTTACCACCGCGGTTACGACACGTGCTCGGGTGCTGGCCGGCGTCGTGATCGTGGTCAGCGCAGTCGCGGGGGCCGCGCAGATCGTCGTCGCGAGTGATCGACTTACCCGCCCGCTGCAGTTCTGGGACGCGGTCTTTCACGGGGTCGCGGTGAGATACATCGCCGACACCGGCAAGGCCAGCCCGTTCTCGCTGGCCGGGGCGGCTCAGCCCGCCAACCAGGACTACTACTATCCGGACGTCTACCACGCGATCGGCGCGCTGCTGCTCCAACTGCCCGGCCAGGAGATGCCGGGAGTGCTCTCGGCGCTCTCCGCGGCCACCGTTGTCGTCTTCGTGCTCGGGTCCGCCGCCGTCGCCGCGCGGCTCGGCGGCGGGCCGGTCGGCGTCGCCGTGACGGCAGTCGCTGCCGCCACCACCTGGACGTTCCCGTTCGGGCGACTCAACTGGGGTCCGGTACTGCCGTACGCGTTCGGCGTCGCGGCGATCTCGGGCGCCTTGGTCCTCGGGATCGCGGTCGTCCGCGCACGCACGGTGTCCGCGCGGCACGCGTTGCTGCTCGGGGCCGTGATGACAGGTCTGCTGGCGGTGCATCCCTCCGTGGGCGTGGGCGCGGGGATCATGCTGGGGCTGCTCCTAGTGTGCGCGCGGCAGGGAGCCAGGATTCCGGCTCTGCTCACCTTGGCCGCCGCGGCCGTCGTCGCGCTCGTACTGTTCCTTCCCCAGATCGCCCTCAGCGCGGGCGGATCCGTGGCGGGATTTCGCTGGCCCAAGACGTACTCGTTGCTCCGGGTCGCCCAGGAGTACTTCGAGGTGACCAAGTCCGCCCCGGCATCTGTGCTCTGGTGGCTCATCCTGGCGGCCGGGGTGGTGGCTGTGGTGCGGGCACGGTCCCGGGCGGGACTCGCGCTGGCTGTCTCCGCTGCGCTGTTCACCGCGGTATTCGTGCTGGCCTACACGGTCAGTGCGGACTGGGCGCACCTGTTCACCGCCGTCTGGTGGGACGACGCCAACCGTCTCGCGGCGCTGGTGATGGTGGCGGCCACCCCGCTGGTTGGGGTCGGTGCGGCGACCCTCGCGCGGGCGGTGGGGGCCCGCGGCGAGTCGTGGTCGTGGACAGCGGGAGTCGTCGCCGTGGTGGTGGCGGCCGGGGTGTGCGTCCACGCCGACCTCGGCACCCAGCGGGTCCTCACATCGGCAGTTTACGGCGACGGGCCGGCCGTCACTCCCGGTGAAGCGGAGCTGTTCGCCGAGCTCGACGACCGGTATGTGGGGGGATTGGTCCTCGGCGACCCTTCCGACGGTTCGAGTTGGATCTACACGTTGTACGGGATCCCCGTCGTGATTCCTGCCCCGCTTGCGGAGGACCCGGCGGCCCAGGTCGGGGAGCCGCGGATGCTGCTCTACACGTCGATGAACCGGTACGGGTTCGAACCGGCTGTCACCATGACGGTTCGCGACCTGGACGTGCGGTGGGTCGTGGTCGGCTCCGGCGTCATCGGCGGCCCGGGCCGCCCGCCTGGTTTCGAGGGGTTGGGTCTCAACCCCCATCTCGAACTCGTCGCCGCCACCGACGATGCCCGGTTGTACCGCGTTATGCCCGTGGGTGCGCATCCGCCGGCGCCGCCGCCGGAGGGGATCCCCGCGGTGGTGCCGCCGATCGCCGAGGGCGTCGACTCGCTCGACGTGGTCGGGGGCCCGACCCGGCCGGGCGAGCCCTGACGCCGGTGGCCCCGCCGCGCCACTAGCCTGGTGTCCATGGCTTCCGAGAGCATCGCCGACACGCGCCCAGCGGCCGACCCGGACGGGGACACCGAGCGGGACCTGCTGCTCCAGCGCTCGCTGTTCTCCGGTCCGCTCCGGTGGGTCAACGACGACCTGTACTCGCGGGTCCTGCGCGGCGTGGCCCGCCGCACCCGCCGTGAGCTGCACCTCCAGGTCGGTGCCGTCGTGGACATCAACACCTACTTTGGCCGGTTCGAAGCGTCCTACTGGCAGCGGTGGACCTCCGTCAGCGAGGTGACCGTCCGGGTGTCGGTGGAGGCCGCCGGGCAGGTGGACGTTCTGGTCCGCGCTTCCGACATCGGTTCCCACGTGCGGACGGTCGACGTGGTCCACCACCACGGTGACGGCATGGCTGTGCTGCACGTGCCGGTGGACACGTTCACCGACGGCGGCGCGATGTGGCTGGAATTCCACGCGGTCGACGCGCCGGCGACGGTCTCGGATGTGGAGTGGAGTACGACGACGACGAGGCCCGCCCGTCGCGCCGCCGTGGCCATCTGCACGTTCAACCGGGCGGATGACTGTGCGGCAACGGTCGACTCGCTGGCGTCGGATCCCCTCGTCGCGGACCTCATCGACGATCTCTATGTCACGGACCAGGGCACCGACCTGGTGGAGACCCGCGGACAGTTCCGGCACGCGGTGGAGGAGTTCGGCGACCGGCTGCATTACCTGCGTCAGCCCAACCTCGGTGGTGCCGGCGGCTTCAGTCGCGGGCTGTTCGAGGCCACGGCGCCGGACGCCCCGGGGCCGGTGGACGTGCTGCTCATGGACGACGACGTCCGTGTGGAGCCGGAGACTGTGCTGCGGCTGTTCGCGTTTGCGGCCGTCACCCGTGAACCGATGCTGGTCGGCGCCCAGATGCTCTATCTGTTCAATCCTGACTACCTGCTGGTTTCGGCCGAGCGCACGCAGCTCGACGAGTTGAAGGGTGGGTTGGACGCCGACGAGTTCGCGCTGCGCGACGAGTCGGTGGTGGCCAACCGGCAGGAACGGCGGATCGACGCCGAGTACAACGCGTGGTGGTCTTGCCTCATCCCCGGCGAGGCCGTGGAGCGCGTCGGTCTCCCCATGCCGTACTTTTTCCAGTGGGATGACATCGAATACGGCCTGCGGTGCCGGCAGGCGGGGATGCCCACCTGCACTCTGCAGGGCGCGGCCGTGTGGCACGCCGACTTCTATTGGAAGGACGGCGACGATTTCGGTCAGTTCTTTTCCCTGCGGAATTCGCTGACGACCGCCGCCGTCAGGCAGGGGATCGACCCGAAAAATATGGCCAAGACACTCGGCCGAAATGTCCTGCGCGCGGTGGTGGCGATGCAGTACGGGCTGGCCGCCACTCGCTTACGCGGGATCGAGGCGTTCCTCGACGGACCCGGCGGATCCCACGGCGTCGGCGACGGCGGGCAGGCCGCGTTGGCCGCGATCCGCGCCGAGCGCGCGGAGTACCCGGAGACTGCCAAGCTGGGGGTAGAGACCCTTCCCGCCGGGATCGGTGTGCAGCGCAAGGTCGGGATCCCGCGGGACGACCGCGAGGATCAGGTGTTGGCCAAGCGGCTGCTCATGCAGAAGCTGGGTCGACAGCGCCGCGGCGTGGTGGCGATCCCGTACGAGGATGCCGCCTGGTGGCACGTTTCTCTGTTCGACGAGGTGTACGTCACCGATGCCTCGCAGTCCGGGGTGCACCACCGAAAGGTGGATCCCGCGCGCGCCGCCGACTTGCAGAAGCGCCTCGCCTCGCTGCTCGTCCGGTTCGTCCGGGAGGCCCCGGCCGCCCAGAAGCGGTGGCGTGCCGCGCAGGCCGAACTGACCACGCGGGAGAACTGGGCGCGCCTCTACGGGGTGTAGCCCCCGCCTCGCGCGCCCGGCCCGCAACCCGGCCATGCACGGCCCCAGTGGAGTCACTCCGTCAGCGTGGCGTGCGAACTGTCCTGCAAGAACGCTGCACGCAGTGACTCCACAAGGGCGGTTTCTTCCGTGGGCTTCCAGCGGAGGCGGATATGCGGCCCGCAGAGTTCTCCACAGCGCGGCGTATTCCACAAAACGGGTCACCTGGGGCGCTCGAGGGGGAGTTCCGGGCGGCGGCGTGGCGCAGAGTGGTCGGCATGAACTCACCAGCCCCGAGCCGCGCACACACGACCACCCGACCCGCCACCGGCGTAGAGCACGCCATGAGGGCTGAACCCGCCAAGGGCGCCGAGCGCACCACCACGGCAGAGCCCGAAGCCGGCGCAGAGCCCGAAGCCGGCGCAGAGCCCGCCGACGTCGCAGAACTCGCCGACCTCGCCGGACTGCCGCCCGGCCCGTTGACCGCTGCCGAGCTCGCGGCCGCGGTGCCGAATCCCGCCGGTCGCCTGCGGTACCGCAGGATCTGGCACGGCATGTATCGCCGCGAGGACCAGCCCGACGATCTCCGGCTGCGCAGCGAGGCGCTGGCGAGAACCTGGCCAGAGGGAGTTCTGCGCGGGCGCAGCGCTGCCCTGCTGTGGGGTGACGACACGGCACCGGCGGACGCGCAACCCGAAATCTGGCTGCCGTCGACGCGGAGGTCGTGCCCGGGACGGGTGTACCGCTACGGCTCGATGCCCTCCTCGGCCGTCACGGAGATCGCCGGGTTGAGGGTCACGACTCCGCTGCGCACCTGCCGGGACCTGGCCGGAGATGTGAGTTTCGAGGACGCGGTGCTTTCGGTGGAGCGGCTGTGTGCGATGGTGCCCGAACTGCCGGGCCAGCTGAGGGGAGCGGCCGATCATCCGGTCGGGCGCGGGGCGACGACGTTCCGCGCGGTGATCCGGGCCGCGGAACCCCGCTCGGGATCCGCAGCATCGACCCGCGCCCGCCTCGAGCTCGCCGCAGCCGGGTGCGGAACCTTCGGGCACGGGCACACCGTCCGGATGGGCCATTACACCGTCGAACTGCCGCTCGCCGATCCGATGGCCCGGTGCGTGGTGTTCACGCCCGGAGGGGGCCCGCTCGCGCGCGGACGGTCCGCAGAGCGCTATCGGGTGCGCCTTCAGCGGGCCGGGTGGACTGTGATCGATGTCAGAGGCCCGGCCGCGCGCACAGCCACGGCCACGCCCGGGGCCCGTATCGCCCCTGACATGGCTGTGTCTTCCAGTGCTCCCGTTCCCTACGCGCCCATGGAGACCGGGGTTTCCGGTGCGACCTGCCATCGCGCTGCGGCCGTGCTGCAGTCGCGCTGGCCGTCGACGGAGGTCCGGTTCCCGGTGCGCGATGACGGCGCGGCGGATCCCCACGGGATGTGGTCTGGCGGGGGATGGTGAGACGCCGGGGCCGACCACGCGGAGTGGAGGGTGCGGTTCCGATCTGGCTCAGCGGGTGTAGTCGGTGGCCTGCTCGTAGCGGCCCTGCTCGTCCCATACCCGGCGTAGGAGTTGCTCCAGCTCCCAGACGTCACCCTCGGAGCCGAAGTACTTGCGCTCAATGTGGTTGAGCTTGTCCTCGTTCTCGACGATCTTCGCCCACAGTTTGGCCCGCTCGACGGGATCATCGGTGAAGTTCTTGTTGAGGTACTCATTCGAGTGCCGCTTGAGGTTTCCGAGGACGGTGAGCGCCTTGCCGGCCGGGCTCAGCAGCGAGGCCAGGACCGTCGCGACGAGGACGCCCACGATGATCGCGAGCGAGAGGAAGGTGGGAATCTCGAAGACGTCGACGTGCTCGCCCCCATTGATGAACGGCAGGTTGTTCTCGTGCAGGGCGTGGAGGATGAGCTTGACGCCGATGAACCCGAGGATCGCGGCCAGGCCGTACTTGAGGTAGACGAGACGGTCGAGCAGTCCGTCGAGCAGGAAGTACAGCTGACGCAGGCCGAGCAGCGAGAACGTGGTGGCGGTGAAGACGATGAAGACGTTCTGGGTGAGGCCGAAGATCGCGGGGATCGAGTCCAACGCGAACATGATGTCGGTGCCGCCGATCGCGACCATGACGATCATCATCGGTGTCATCACGCGCTTACCGTTCTCAACGGTGAACAGCTTGTCGTGGTCGTAGTGGTCGGTGGCCGGGATCAATTTTTTGGCCAGACGCACGACCACGTTGTCGGCGTCGTCGTCCTCGTCGTCCTCGGCCAGCAACCGGCCGGCTGTGACGAGGAGGAACAAGCCGAAGACGTAGAACAGCGCAGAGAACGTATTGAGCAAAGCGGCGCCCACGAAGATGAACGCGGTCCGCGCGATGATGGAGAAGACGATGCCGAACAGCAGCACCTTCTGTTGTGCCGCCCGCGGCACCTTGAAGCTGGTGAGTAGCAGCAGGAACACGAACAGGTTGTCCACCGAGAGCGCCTTCTCGGTGATGTACCCGGCGAAGTACTCCACGCCCATCTCGGTGCCGCCGAAGAGCCAGACGGCGAAGCCGAAGACGACGGCGATTCCCACGTACAGGCCGGACCAGATGGCCGACTCCTTCAGCGTGGGGATGTGCTCCTTGCGCACATGAAAGAAGTAGTCGAACAGCAGTAGCGCGAGGATCAGCCCGACCGACAGCGTCCAGGCGAGAGGCGAGGCTCCCAACGGGGATTCCTTTCAGGGAGGGGCCGGGTGACCGGATAAGCCTACCCGCGTCAGGCTGCCGTACGCGCTGCCGCTCGCGCGGGCGTGACGGCGACCGGCGGTTAGAGGCGCGGCCAGTCGGACGGGTCGCGGCCGGTCAGCGCGAGCGCGGTGTCGCGGGCGGAGACGTCGGGGCCGTCGAAGCCGGGGACGGGCGGGTCGAACAGCTGTGGGGCCGGGTTGTCGGCGAGATCAGCGCGGACGAAGTCCAGGACGGCCCGCTCGAGTTGGTCGCCCCACCGCAGGTCCATGCCCTGTGAGGCGGCCAGATCCCAGGCGTGGACGGCGAGGTCGAACACCTGTTGCGCCAGGTAGTGCTTCACGGGCGCCCGCCCGTACGACAGGTGCACCTCGTCGTCGTCGGGGGTGCCACGCCAGGCCGCGGACACCGGTGCGCGGACCGACTGCCAGTCACCCACCAGATCGGGCCCGTCTGCGTCGCGCAGTCGACGCAGACGGTCCTCCAGGTCCTCGGCCACCTCGTCGACAGTGCCACCGGCCAGCAGCCCCGGCACCCACAGTTGCTCGTCGACCACGTGGGCGAGGACCTCGCGAGTGGTCCAGTCGCTGCACGGGGTGGCGGCGTCCCAGTCGGTGACGGCGGGCAGGACCTCGTCGTAGAGGTCGGCGGCGCGGGACTGCAGGGCGATCCAGTCGGTCATGAGCCCATCATGCGCCCCGCGGTGGCCAGTGCGCATCCGGCCCCTGGCCCGCCGACCCTCGATCCGCACCGTGTGCGATGTCAGGGCTTGTCGAAGCGCTCGCGCGCGCCCAGGCGCTGCAGTCGCAGCCACTCCCGGAAACCAGCCGGATCGCGTCGCGAGACAAGGAAATACCAGCCGAAGCGGACGATCTCCTGGGGGATGAGCCGCCGCAGTCCCGGCTGGGAGAGCACGTAACCGCGGTTGCGGTAGGTGAAGTGGCGCTTGACCGGGTCGTCGGGGAACTGGGTGTGCATACGCCCGCCGAGGATCGGCTTGAACTCGTCCGAGCCCTGCGGATGCAGGTACGCGGTGGTCAGGCAGGTGCCGAAGGGCAGGCCGGAACGGACGAGACGGCGGTGCACCTCTACCTCGTCACCGCGGATGAACAGGCGCAGGTCGGGAACGCCGACGCGGTCCAGGCACTCGGCGGTGAACAGCGCACCGTTGAACAGCGACGCGATTCCGGGGAGCAGGTCCTCGGTCTGCGCTGCGGTGGTGCCCGTCTCTCCGGGCTCGCTCGCGCCGTCGCCGGGTCCGTCGCTGAACAGTTCCGAGCGGTAGCGCCGCCATACCAGGCCTCGCCGCAGCGGGAAGGCCAGGCGGTCAGGATCGTCGAGGTCGCACACGACCGGTGAGACCTCGGAGAGCCCGTGGCGGTCCATGCAGCCCAGCAGGGTGGCCAGCACCTCGGGCCCCTCGGGGCGGCCGTCGTCGTCGGCGCACCACACCAGGTCGGCCCCGGTTGCCAGGGCATGCAGCATCCCCAGCGCGAACCCGCCGGCGCCCCCCAGGTTGTGCTTGGACCCGATGTACGTCGCCTCCACCGGCTGCGACTCGACTAGGTCGCGCACGGCCAGCTGGTCGGCGTTATCCACCACCACGAGGTGATCGATCGGCCGGGTCTGGCCGCAGACCACCGCGAGCGACGCGCGCAGCTGCTCCAGCCGCCGGTGGGTCACGACGACGGCCACGACTCGGCGGCTGTCGGCCGATTCCTGCTCAGTTGTGCGCCCGGACCGCCCGCCCCAGACGGGGGTGTGCTGCGGGTCTGGACCATTCTGCGCGCGCACCCCGGCGCTCCCCGGCTCGGCGCGCACCCCGGCGCTCCCCGGCTCGGCGCGCACCCCGGCGCTGCCCGGCGTGGCGTCCCCCGGCTCGCCGTCCCCTGGCTCGGCGCTGGACGCCTCGCCCGAGGCCGACGCGCCGGACTCAGGCCTCATGCCGCATCCTGCCGATGTACTCGCCGATGGACCTTCCGGCTTCGGGGCCCTCGTAGGCGGTGACGATCTCCTCGATGCTCCCGCGCTGGCGGATGCGGCCGTGGTCGATCCACATCGCCGAGTCGCACAGTTGGGCGAGGAACTCGTTGGAGTGCGAGGCGAACACGAGGATTCCCGAACGGGAGACCAGTTCGGCGAGCTTGACGCGCGCCTTTTTCATGAACTCCGCGTCCACAGCACCGATGCCCTCGTCGAGCAGCAGAATCTCGGGATCGATGGAGGTCACCACGCCCATGGCCAGGCGGACGCGCATGCCGGTCGAGTAGGTGCGTAGCGGCATGTCGAGGTACTCGCCGAGCTCCGTGAAGTCGGCGATCTCCTCGACCTTCGCCTTCATCTGCTTGCGGGTCTGCCCGAGGAACAGCCCGCGGATGATGATGTTCTCGTAGCCGGAGATCTCCGGGTCCATGCCGACACCCAGGTCGAACACGGGAGCAACTCGGCCGCGGATTCGTGCCGCGCCTCGGGTGGGTTCGTAGATGCCGGAGAGCAGTCGCAGCAGGGTGGACTTGCCGGCGCCGTTGTGTCCGACGAGGCCGACGCGGTCGCCCTCGCGGAGGGAGAGGGTGATGTCCTTGAGCGCCTCGACGACGACGACGTTGGACGCGTTCCTGCCTATCGCGCCGCCGGCGGAGCCGAGAACGGCCTTCTTGAGGGACCGCGATTTGGCGTCGAAGATCGGGAAGTCGACGCAGGCGTCCACGCAGTCGATGGACACGCCCCCGGCAGAGGGTGTAGCGGAGCTCATGGGATGTACCTCCTACACCCAGT
This sequence comes from Dietzia sp. ANT_WB102, assembly GCF_008369165.1. Lineage (NCBI taxonomy): Bacteria > Bacillati > Actinomycetota > Actinomycetes > Mycobacteriales > Dietziaceae > Dietzia > Dietzia sp. ANT_WB102. The sequence continues at coordinate 309,469 of NZ_VOBA01000001.1, read as the reverse complement.
ACGGGACTCGGGAGCGGAACCGGCGGAGCACCACGAACGCCAGAAGCAGACCGACGGCCGTGCAGGCCAGGACGATCCACCAGTGGTAGGCAGCGACCGGCTGGCCGATCATCGGCGCCCGGACGATCTCCAGGTAGTGGTATAGCGGGTTGAGTTCGGCGATGCGGGCGCGGTCGGCGATCTGCCCGCCCTGCTCGTAGAGCGTCTGCGTGGTCCAGACGATGGGGGTCATATAGAACAGCAGCTGCACCATCGAGTCGAGCAGCGGCGCGATGTCGCGGAAGCGGGTGGCGAGGATGCCGAACAGCATGGACACCCACACGCCGTTGATCATCAGTACGGCTAGGCCCAGGGCGGACAGCAGTAGCTCCCATCCCAGCGGCCGCGGGAACACCACCATGAGTGCAACCCAGATCACCAGGTTGTGGCACAGGAACAGGAACTGCCGCCAGACCAGTCGGTAGACGTGGACGCTCAGGGCGCTGGGCAGCTGCTTGATCAGGCCTTCGTTGGCGATGAAGACCTCGGAGCCCTCCTTGATGCACCCGGAGATGAAGCCCCACATGATGAGGCCCACGGTGACATGGGGGAGGAATTCGGCGAGCGGGATCTGGAACAGGATCGAGTAGAGCAGGCCCAGCGCGACTGCCATGACGCCGGTGGCGATGGTGATCCACAGTGGGCCGAGTGTGGAGCGCCGGTAGCGCTGCTTGATGTCCTGCCAGCCGAGGGACAACCATAACTCGCGCTGGTGCAGCCCCTGACGCAGGTCGGCGATGGCCCTGCGGAAAGTCTGGGAGTCGTTGACGATCTCGCCACGTACGCGCTCGTCGGGGAGCGTGGCCGCAGCGGGATCGGGAAGGGACTGGTCCTGCACGATCGGGAAGCCTACTAGAGCGTTCGGATATGGCAGCCCCGCCGCGACTGCGAGTAGACAGTAGGGATGACAACAAGCACCCAGATCCAGCTCGCGAGCCGTCCCCGTGGATGGCCGACCCACGACAACTTCCAGACCGTCACCGTGGACTTGCCCGACCTCGCCGAGGGGGAGGTGCGGGTGGCCAACGAATACGTCTCGGTGGACCCGTATATGCGCGGACGGATGAGTGAGGGCCGTTCGTACATCCAACCGTTCGAGGTGGGCGAGACCATGACCGGCGGCGCGGTGGGGAGGGTCGTGGAGTCGCGCTCCGACTCCCATCCCGTCGGTGCGGTGGTGCTTCACGACCTGGGGTGGCGTGACATCGCGCAGGGGGCGGCCCGCCAGTTCCGGGTGGTGGAGGAGCTCGACGGTGTGCCGATCTCGGCTTACCTCGGAGTGCTGGGGCTCACCGGTTTGACCGCCTACATCGGCTTGATGCACATCGGAAAGTTCCGGGCCGGCGAGACCGTCTTCGTCTCCGGGGCGGCCGGTTCCGTGGGATCGGCCGTCGGGCAGATCGCGCGACTCGAGGGGGCGTCGAAGGTCATCGGGTCGGCTGGTAGTGCGGAGAAGGTGGAGACCGTGACCGGCCGGTACGGGTTCGACGCCGCGATCAACTACAAGGACGGCCCCGTCCGCGAGCTCGTGCGCGATCACTTCGGTTCCGAGAGTGGTGAGGGGATCGACGTGTACTTCGACAACGTGGGCGGCGACCACCTCGAGGCGGCGTTGGACATGATGAACGACGGTGGCCGGCTCGCCCTGTGCGGTGCCATCAGCGCCTACAACGACACCGAGCGGTCCCCGGGGCCCGACAATCTGGCGAACGCCATTACCCGCGGTCTGACACTCCAGGGTTTCACCATCGGTAACCATATGGAGCACTACACGGAGTTCACGTCCAAGGTCGGTCCGTGGGTCGCCTCCGGCGAGCTGGTGTACGACGAGACCGTGGTCGACGGGATCGACAACGCGGTGGACGCGTTCCTCGATCTGATGAGGGGCGCCAACGTGGGCAAGATGCTCGTCAAGATCTGACCCCCGACCCGGGCGGGGGCGCGGGCCGGGGGTGGGGCAGGCTGGAAGCCATGACGCCGACTCGCCGGGCCGCGCCCGCCTCCCGACTGCGCCGACGGGCTCGTCGGGGGCTCGATACCGTTCGAGCCGCGGCGGACGCCAGGTGGGGTCGGCCGCGCGACTCCCATCGGCCCGTGTATCTCGTTGCCCCTGCGGGGCACCCCAACCACGGCGACGAGCAGTTGTTGGCGGGGTGGCTGCGTTATCTTCGCCACCGGGTGCCGGGTACGCCGGTGGTGGTGGATTGCCACACGCCCGGTCAGGCCGCGGTCCTGCACCACGCCGAGCATCCTGACGTGCTGTTCACCGACACCTTGTGGCGGCTGGCTGGGGAGTGCACGGATGGCGACGAGGCGCTGGCGTTCTGCCGCTCGGCGGTCGCCGATCCAGGGGTGCGCCCGGCTCTGGCCTCGGGCATTGATCTGCTGCGTAGCGCGTCGGTGATCCATCTCATCGGCGGCGGCTACATCAACGATCAGTGGCCGCATCACCTCGGTGTGGTCGCCGGCGCGGGCGAGGCCGGGCGACTGTCCGGCGCGCGCGTGGTGGCGACGGGCCAGGGGCTGACACCCTGCGGTGATACCGCCCTCCTCGTCGACGCCTTGCGTGGTGTCGACTGGGTATCCGTCCGTGACGAGGCCTCTCGTGACCTCCTCGCCGGGTCGAATGTCCCGTTGGCGCTCACTGGTGACGACGGCTGGCTTGCCCTGTCATCCGGCGGTGGCGTCGGAGCCGACGGGCGCCCCGTCCGCGGCGACCACCCCGTCTACTCCAGCGCCCCCGACGTCGCCCGAGACCTGGTCCTGTGCGCGCAGTCTGACCTGGTCGATTCGGACGTGCTCGCTGACGCGGTCGCTCGGATCCTCGCGGCGTGGAGGGTGCCGGGGGAGCGGATCACGGTGGTGGAGTCGATCCCTGGCGGGGACCGGGTGGTGTGGGATGAGGTGTGCGCCCGCGCCGAGACCGACGACGACGAGGTGGGCCGCGCGCTGGCAGATCTGCACCTGACGCGCGCGCGTTTCGTTCCGTTCCAGGAACTGTGGGCCGCGGGTCTTCCGGCCCGTCCCGGGCAGTCCTGGCTGACTACTCGCTTCCATCCGCATCTTTTCGCGGCTGCCCGCGGTGCTTCGGGGGTGGCGATCCGCACCGGGTCGGCCTATTACGACGTCAAGCATGGTTCCCTGACGGCCGCGGGCTCGCCCTGGGAGCTCGTCGACGCGTACGAGATCGCGGATTCTTTTGGCGCGGCCGCGGTCCCGCCGGTGCCGTCCGCGGGCGGATTCGAGCCGGCAACCGTCGCAGATCTCATCGCGGCGGCGCGGGACCTGGCGGACGAGCTCTACCCCGAACGACGTCGATGAGTCGCTCTGTGCAGCATTTCCCCAGTCCGGCGCCGCAGCGACCCTGACGGAGTGACTCAACCCGTGGAGAAAGGTATCCGTGGCCGGCCCGTGTTCGTGCAACTAGTTGCATGAACAGTCGGGTGACCGTACGGTCGGGGGTGGTTACCCGTCCCGCCCCGGTTCCGAAAGGACTGCTCATGGCCCTGCCCCCCGTCCTCGCCGGCCCGCTCACCGTCCCGGTGGTGGCCTCGCCGATGTTCATCTACTCCGGTCCTGAGCTCGTCGCCGCGCAGTGCCAGGCGGGGGTGATCGGGTCGTTCCCGGCGCTCAACGCGCGGCCGCAGTCAGCGCTGGGGGAGTGGATCGACCAGGTCAGGCAGAGTAACGAAGCGTTCGCCGCCGCCAACCCGGACAGGTACGTGGCCCCGTTTGCGGTCAACCAGATCGTCCACCGCTCCAACGACCGCCTCGAGCAAGACCTGGCCACTGTCGTCGAGCACGAGGTGCCCATCGTCATCACCTCCCTCGGCGCGCGAGAGGAGGTCAACGAGGCCGTGCACTCCTACGGTGGCATCGTTCTGCACGACGTCATCAACAACCGATTCGCCCGCAAGGCCGTGGAAAAGGGTGCCGATGGGCTGGTCGCCGTCGCCGCGGGGGCCGGCGGGCACGCCGGGACCCAGTCGCCGTTTGCGCTGATCCAGGAGATTCGCGAATGGTTCGACGGCCCGCTGTTGCTGTCGGGGGCCATTGCCCACGGCCGCTCGATCCTCGCCGCGCGGGCGGCCGGCGCCGACCTGGCGTATGTGGGCTCGGCATTCCTCGCGACCGAAGAGTCCCGTGCCACCGACGCGTACAAGCAGATGATCGTCGACAGCGGCGCCGCCGACATCGTCTACAGCAACCTCTTCACGGGCGTCCACGGGAACTACCTGCGAGGCAGCATCGAGGCGGCCGGGCTGGACCCGGACAACTTGCCCGAGTCGGATCCGTCGACCATGGACTTCGGCTCCGGGGGGACCGCCGACTCCAAGGCGTGGCGTGACATCTGGGGCGCCGGCCAGGGCGTGGGCGCAGTGCACTCGGTCGTCACCGCCCGTGAGCTGGTGGACCGTCTGCGGTCCGAATACGACGAAGCTCTGGCCGCCCTCACCGCGGGCCTGCCCGCGATGCGCTGACCCGGTGTCGCTGAAATTCGCCATCCTCACCTCCCTCACCGAGAGGGAGGGCAGTGGCATCGAACTCGCCCGCCGCTTCGACAAGTCTATCGGATATTTCTGGCCCGCTACCCATCAGCAGATCTACCGAGAGCTCGACCGGCTGGCCGCTGCGGATCTCATCCGCGAATTGCCGCAGGAGGGGCCACCGCGACGTGGGCAGCCCAGGCGCTTCGCTGTCACCGACCACGGCCGGGACCTACTCGTGGCGTGGATCGGCGAGGACGACGAGCCCGATTCGATGCGCTCCAGCCTCGCGGTCCGGGTCCGCGCGGCGGCGAGCACCGGCAGGATCCACGAGCTGCGGCACGCACTCGAACACCACCGCCGTGGCCGGCTGGAGACTCTGCGCCGGTACCGGGAGATCGAGGAGCAGGACTTTGCGTCCCGCGACCCTGCTGACACCCGCGGCGTCCTCCAACATCAGGTGCTCAAGCTGGGCATCCAGGCGGAGCAGGCATGGTTGGGCTGGTGCGATGAGACCTTGGAAGTGCTGGAGCGCCTCATCGATACCGTGTAGTTCTTTCGCCGCTGTTGGGCGATCAGCGTCGCGATCAGTCGACCGTGAGGAGGATCTTTCCGTGAGATCCCCCGGACTCCAGCAGGGACAGCGCCTCCGACGCCCTTTCCAGGGGGATCTCTCGGGATACCCGCGTGGTGACGTCGCCGGCTGCGACCATCGGCCACACCTGATCCACCACCTCTTGACAGATGCCCGTCTTTCCGCCGGGACCGTCCACAGGGCGGGCCCGCAGGTTGGTCGCGAGGATGCCGGCCCGCTTGGGCAATAGTCGGCCCAGGTTGAGTTCCGCCTTGACTCCGCCCTGGAGTCCGATGACGATCACGCGACCGTCCGGCGCCAGGGAGTCGATGTTCTTCTCCAGATACTTTGCGCCCATCACATCCAGAACCAGGTCGACGCCGCGGCCCCGCTCGTCGTCGTCGGTCCACTCCTTGACCCGCTCGACGAAGTCCTCGTCCCGGTAGTCGATCGCCAGGTCCGCGCCCAGCTCCCGGCACATCCCCACCTTCTCCGGCCCGCCGGCGGTGGTGGCCACGCGAGCTCCGAGCGCGCGGCAGACCTGCACCGCGTGGGAGCCGATTCCGCCCGCGCCGCCGTGAATCAACACGCGCGGGGCGCCAAGGTCGGTCTCTCCCCAGCGGGCATGCGCCGCAAGGACACCGCGGCCGAGCCCGCCGGTCATGGCCAGGTTGGACCACACCGTGCAGGCCACCTCCGGAAGCGTCGCAGCCTCGTGCAGGGAGACCCCGGCAGGGACCGGCATGACCTGCCCAGCCGGGACGGCCACCCTCTCGGCGTACCCGCCGCCGGCCAGGAGCGCGCACACCTCGTCGCCCACGGCGAGCCCCTCCACGCCGTCGCCCACCGCCGAGATGCGGCCCGAGCACTCGAGGCCGAGAATCTCCGAGGCGCCGGGTGGTGGCGGGTAGTGTCCCTTGGACTGCAGCAGGTCAGCCCGGTTCACGGCCGAGGCCGCGACGTCGATGAGTACCTCGCCGGCTCCGGCGACCGGGTCATCGACCTCGGTCAGGCGCAGGGACTCAGGACCGTTGGTGTATGCGATGGCCTTCATACACTTGACCGTAGCCGGACTGAGGTCGGGTGGGTGGGGTGATCTACTATGGGCAGCGCCGTACACCGTGGTTCCACGTGGAACCACGCGGCCGCGCGCGTCGTGGCCTGCGGCGGGGAAGTGTGGCAGAGCGGCCGAATGCACTCGCCTTGAAAGCGAGCGTGCCTAAACAGCACCGGGGGTTCAAATCCCTCCACTTCCGCACTAGGTGTGTCAGCCGTGGTGTCAGCCACCGGCCTGTCGGCCGGTCACCGGCCGCCTGGTCCCGAACCGTCGATGACACGCATGCGGCCGGAGGCCGGAGCGCTCAACGGGCCCTCCTCGGCGACGTAGCGCCTAAGAGCCTCGAGATCGGTCACACCCGCCTCTCGGCGGTCCCCGCGTTCGGCTAGGACCGAGCCGTTCCACTCGGGTGAGGAGAGGAATTCGTTCACCACGACGGTGTACTCGCGCCGGGGGTCGACAGGCTCGTCGTCGACGATTATCTCCGTCACCCGGGCGCCATAGGGGCGGGCGAGATCCACGGTGTAGCGGACGTTTGACGACACGGCCGGGCCGTGTCGGCCGATGTCGTCGGCGAAGTGGTCGAAGGCCGCCCGGAGTTCCTCCCCGGAGACTGTGACCAGGTACAGGCGGTCACCGTAAGGCTGCACGCTGTGCAGTGTGGCGTAGTCGAGAGGGCCGGCGGGGAGGTCGGTGAGCAGCGAGTCCGGATTGGACAGTGCGAGTTCGGCACCCCGGCCGCGGGCGGCGTGCAGTTGTCCGTCGGCGATCAGGTCGGCGAGCGGCGATTCTCCGTTGTCATCCATGTCCCGGGAGACAGTCTCGTCGGCGGTCCCGATGAACTGGCGGGCTTCCGGCGCCGCCGCGGCTTGCGCCTGCCGCACGAGTTCCTCGGTTCCGGCATCGGGTGCGATGTCGAGGTTGACGGTCTGGTTGAACACCGACGTCTGCTTCCGGACGACGTCACCGGTGGACGGGTCGACGGCGAGGTCGACGACCGTGACGGACCGGCCATGGGACGCGGGGGCCACCACGACCCGTTCATCGTTCTCGGAATCGAGGACCCGGCAGGTCGCCGGCCCGCCGGAGGCCCCCACGATTACGGCGTCGACGGCGGGGTTGAGCCGCTTGACCAGGTCAATCTGGGTGAGTTCGTCGGGGCAGGCTGCGGGGTCGAGATTGCCGTGCACAGCGTCCGACTGGACCATGGCCACGATCGCCTCCACGCCCAGGAATTGCAGGGACTCGACGGCCTCATCGACCGCGCGGAGCGGCTCCGCCAAGCGGGTCGTCGTCTGGGGAGCCGATTCCGACGGCGCGGTCACTGCGACGACCCCCACTCGGACGTCGCCGACGCGGTGGATGGAGAAAGGGAAAGTCGGCGCCGCGTCGTGTGACGGGATGACGTTGGAGGCGAGGAACGGAAACGCCGCCCCCCGGAACGGCGGGAGCGGCGGGTCGACACGGCAGTCCTGTTCGGTCGTGCAGCCCGGCTTCACCAAGGAACGGATGTGGTCGGCGCCTTTCTCCAGTTCGCGGCGCCCCACGCCTGCGCCGTCCACGCCGATCCGGTTGAAGAACTCGATGGTTGGTCGGTCACCCAACAGCGCCGCCTCGGGCGCGGTCCCGCCGATCGAGTCGCCAGTGGCGAGCAGGAGTGAGTCCTCGGCCTGGGCGCGCAGTTTGCCGATCGTCGCGGCCAGGTGTGGCCCGCCTCCGGCCTGGCGGACGTTGCCCGAGCCGTCACGCAGTTCGCCCTGGAACCCCACGGGCCGGGCGAGGGCGCCGGAGAATTCGCCGATCCCCAGAACGCGGACGGACCGAGTCTCCGCCGCGGGGCTCCACGGACTACTGGTTTGCCCGGTTTGGGCGTTTGCACTCGGCGGGGTGGTGAGGGTGGCCACGAGGACCACGGCAGCGAGGACCGCCAGCACGACAAGAGCTACGCGTCCCGTTATGGACGTATGGGGAGCTGCGGAGTTCACCTCGTGCCATGAACTCTTGTGCTGCAAACCGACTCCTCAGGTGCGCCATCTCGCATATCCCGTGATCCGGGGAGTGCGGGTGTGTGCTGTGCTCCTCCAAACCTGGACCATGCTGCCCTCGCGAGGTCACGGGACCCCGCCGGAAGCATTACGTTCTGGTCACGAATTCCCGGGCGGCTGCGAGAAATTGGTCGTTTTCCTCGGGATCCCCGATGGACACCCGCACCCCGTCGCCGGCGAAGCACCGGGTGATGACCAGGTGTTCGCGGCAGTGGGAGTCGAAGTCCGTCGCGGACTCCCCGAGTGGGAGCCATACGAAGTTCGCCTGGGTGTCCGGGACCTCGTGCCTCATCTCGAGGAGCGAGCGCCGCACCCGAGAGCGTTCATCGACGACCGCGTCGGTGCGAGCGCGGAGTTCATCTCCGGCCTCGAGGCAGGCGATCGCGGCGGCTTGGGCCAGGGAGCTGACGGAGAAGGGAACGACCATCTTCGCGACCGGCACGACCAGGCTCACGGGCCCCACGAGATAGCCGACGCGCAGGCCAGCCAGGCCGTAGGCCTTGGAGAAGGTGCGCAGGGAGACCACGTTGGGACGTGCCATCGCCTCGGCGACGCCGTTCACCGGGTCATCCGATCGCATGTATTCGTAGTAGGCCTCGTCCAGTGCCACGGTGACCCGCTCGGGGATGCGGTCGAGGAACTTGCCGAGGTCGGCGCGGGAAACCGCCGGGCCAGTCGGGTTGTTGGGGGTGCAGACGAAGATCAATCGCGTTCGGGCGGTCACGGCGGCGGCGATGGCGTCCAGGTCCAGCGAGCCGTCCCCGCGGTTGGGGATCGCGACAGGTACCGCGTGGGCGATGCGCGCGATGATCGGGTAGGCCTCGAAGGAGCGCCAACCGAAGATCACCTCGTCGCCGGGCGCGCACACCGCCTGGACCAGTTGCTGGCACAGCGCCACCGAGCCGCATCCGGCGGTGACGTTCTCGGCGGGGACCCCGAGGAAGTCCGCGAGTCGGTCGACGAGCGCACCCGCTGTGATGTCGGGGTAACGGTTGGCGCCCATCGCGGCCTCCGCGATGGCGGTGGCGACACTCGGGAGGGGGCCCGCGGTGGTCTCGTTGGACGCGAGCTTGACCGCGCCCGGTACGGAGGCACCCGGAATGTAGGCGGGGATGGCGTCGAGGTCACTGCGCACGTCGGGGGACATGACTACAGGGTAGGACCACCGCGCGGCGGCCTGGTGGGCGGCCGTTTTGCGCACCGGCCCGGCGTGTGTGTACTGTACTTCTCGTTGGCTCAGCAGAGCCTCCTGGAGGCGTGCCAGAGCGGCCGAATGGGACTCACTGCTAATGAGTTGTCCTCCTAAAAGGGGACCGGAGGTTCAAATCCTCTCGCCTCCGCCATGCTGGCGATCCGGGTGACCGGATATCTGGCACGACAGAAGAATATGCGCCCGTAGCTCAATGGATAGAGCACTTGACTACGGATCAAGAGGTTAGGGGTTCGAGTCCCTTCGGGCGCACAGTGACAATGCCCCCGTCCACGCGGACGGGGGCATTCGTCATTTTCGCGACCCCTCGATCACGCACCTCGGGCAGGTGGCGGACCACGTCGGAAATGTAGCGATCGGTCAGTGTGGACATCACGCGTCGGCCCTATTGGGGAGTGGGGTCATCGCGGCGGCCCGGGGCGGGGGTGGGTCCCGGTGTATGGCGACGACAAGCTCGCCTGCTTCCTAGGCTGTGCCGATGGCTCAGCCCGCGCGAGAGGCGCTCCGCCGCAACGCCGGCCAGCTGGCGTCGGTGGCACTGGTGCTCATGTGGAGCTCGGGCTATGTCGGCGCGGAGCTCGGTATCCGGGCCGGCGGCACCCCTTTACAGCTGTTGGGGTGGCGGTTCTCGATCCTCGGTGTACTGCTGGTGAGCGTCTGCCTCGTGCTGGGGGTGCGGCTAGCCGATCGTGCGGCGTGGGCGCGGCAGGCTGTGTTGGGCTTGTTCAGCCAGGCTGTGTTTCTGTTCATGATCTTCCAGGGGGTCTCTCGGGGCGTCGACGGCGGCACTGCGGCACTGATCGCCGCGCTCCAGCCGCTGCTCGTGGCCACGGTGGCGGGCAAGGTCCTCGGAGAGCGGACGACGGCACGCATGTGGGTCGGCATGGCCCTGGGGATGGCGGGCGTCGTGGTGGTGGTCTCCGGCGGTCTCGATGCGGGCGCGGCCCCGTGGTGGGCGTACTTGTTCCCGGTGACGGGAATGCTCAGTCTGGCGACGGGAACGGTTCTCACACAGCGTCTGCGACCCCCCGAGTCGCTGCTGCAATCCATCACCATGCAGTCCGTCGTCGCGGGTGTCGCTTTGATGTCTGCGGCATTGTTGTCCGGCCAGGCGGCCCCTGTCGCCGAGGTTGACTTCTGGGTGGCCGTGGCATGGCTGGTGTTCCTGTCCACCCTGTGCGGTTACGTCCTGTTCGTGTTCGTCACCCGCACCCGCGGCGCCACCGTCGCCAGCGTGCTGCTTTACCTCACCCCGCCTACGACCATGGTCTGGGTGTGGCTCATGTTCGGCGTCCCGATCACCCTCCTCGCCGTCGCGGGGATGGCCGTCAGCGCGGTCGGCGTGGTCCTGGTGCTGCGATCCCGTCCGGCTGCGGCAGGTCAGCGCGCACGCCGGTAAATCGCGGCCGGGCGAGGTTGTCCGCTCCACGGCACAATAGGATCCGCGCCGGTAAGCCCGTGGACGCCGGGGTCAGAGTGGGAGATGATCCTGAGGTGAACCCACAGCAACCCGATCTGCAGCGTGCCCTCGCCGACCTCGACTCCCGGCTCGGACGCATCACCGCGGAAGTCGCGGAGGTCCGGGCCGGGCTGGCGATGCTCGGCCGGCAGGCGGCACCCGGGCCGGCCGAGCCGCCACAGCGGGAATCGCCATGGCGCCCTGCCGCGCCGCCGCCGGGAATGCCCGCCCCGGCGCACCCGGGCGGGCCCTGGCGCCCGCCCGGGCAGTACACAGTGCCGGGGCAGCATGGAGCGCCCGGGCAGTACGGGATGCCCGCTCACCCCGGTGACCGCGCGCACCCCGGGAGGCATGTGCACCCCGACCGGCCGGGGCGTCCGAGCACGGGAGCGCCGCGGCGTCGGGCTCCGCGCATCACCGCCGCCACCGTGATCGCCGCGGTCGGCGGATCGGTCATGCTCGCCGGCATCGCGTTCTTGCTGGTCGTCGCCATCCAGGCCGGGTTGTTCCCACCGCTCGCGCGGGTACTCGCCGCCGCGCTGCTGGCGGTGGTCCTCATCTGGCTGGGCCTACTCCTGCAGTCTCGTCACGAGCCCACGGCCGACGCCCCGGTCAATCCGGGCGCCCTCGCCCTGGTGGGCACAGGTCTGGCAGCGGCGATGCTCGACGTCATCGCCAGCACGACTCTCTACCAGTGGATCCCGGGGCCCGCCGCCTACATGTTCGTCGGCGGCCTGGCGCTCGGCGGGATTGCCCTCGCCCAACGCTGGTCCTCCGGATTGCTGGCCTGCCTCGTCTCAGCCGGCACGATGCTGCTGGCGCCTCTCATCTCCACCGGTATCGAAATGCCGATCTTCGTTGCGATCGTCGGCATCGCCACCGCAGTCCTCGCCGCCGACCTTGGGGTGGCCGTCCGCGTGGTGTGGTCCGTCCTGCCCGGACTCCTGCTGACCATTTACCTCTCGCAGGCAGCTCTCTACAGTCGCGGCGAACAGATCGCACTCATCGTGACCGCGATCGTCTTTGCCGCTGTCGGGGTGGGCGTGGCCTGGTTCGACACCGTCCGCCGCAGCCCGGCACTCGAGAACGCCGCCCTCGTCGTCGTCCCCACCGCCGCCTCACTCACACTCCTGCCGGCCACCTACCTCCTTCGGCCCGGATGGCCCGTCGGCCTGCTCCTCGCCGCGGCCTACCTGACCGTCGCCGTCCTCGTGGGCCGCGGCGGACGGGGCAAGGCGCACGCGCTGCTCTCCGCCGTGACGGGGTTCGTCGGTAGCGCGCTGCTCCTCCTGGCCTGGGTGGAGCTGGGCGGGCGCGAGCTGACCGGACTCGCGCTGACCCTGAGCGCTCTCGCCTACGTCGTGGCCGCCGGACTGTGGGCGCGCCGCTGGATGGACTGGGTGGCCGGGGTCGCCGCGGCACTCGCGCTGCTCGTCCATACGAGTGTCAATGAGCCGCAGTTTGCGCTCAGTGCGCGGCTCGCGGTCCGGGAGTTCTCCTATTGGGACGTGGTCGCGGCGTTCGCCATCGCCGCGCTGGCGGTCGCCGTGACGTGGTGGGCGCGCCGCCGCCTGCCGCACGAATCGACGCGCGTGGTGATGGTGGGATCTCTCGTCGCGCTGGCGAGCCTCTCGGTGATGGTGGTCGCGGCCGGCGTCGTGATCGGCGAACTGGCCGGGGCGGCGCGCAACGGCTTCCTCGCCGCACATCTGGTGGTGACCGTGCTGTGGACGTGCTGCGCTGCCTGGCTGGTCCTCCTCCCGAACCCACGCATCGCCGACGCGCGCAGGCTCGGCTTCGTCTTGGGATCGCTCGCGCTGGCGAAACTCCTGCTGCTCGACCTGGCCACCCTGCCGGGATTGTTCCGCGTGCTGTCATTCATCGCCGTGGGCGCGGTGATGCTCGCGGTGGCCGTGCGTTACCGCAAGGAGACCGAGCCGTCGGGCAGCGGTTCGCCTACGTAGATCCGGATGGCCCGCGGTTCCGCGCCGGACATCAGCACCTCGACTTCCGGATGGTCGGCCTCGTCAGGGTCGTCGGAGGGCAGGCTCCACACCACCTCGCCGCCCACGGTCAGTTGGCGCAGCGCCAGGCGCGTGGCCCGGACCCACCGCACGTGCTTCAGCGCAGGCTCGTCACGGAGGTCGTCGTCGGCCAGCCCCTCGCGGTCGCGCAGGTCGACCATGAGGCGTTCGCCAGCCGGGGCTTCGTAGGCGGTGCAGACCCTGTCGAGCAGAACGGACAACGGCCACGACGGCCCCGAACCGAGCAGGTCGATGATGATCATGCGCGCATCGCCGACCTGGCAGGAAGTCGGTGTGGTGAGGACCTCGAGCCGGTCAGCGACGGCCTCGGTGATCTCGATGAGCTGAACGGTCATGATGAACCCCTGTCCGACGGAGACGGTCGACAACGAGGACCGCGGCGCGGACCCAAACCGTCCCGACTGTGATCTAGATCATAGTCGACGGGTGGGGTTTTCGGATCACCCTGAGGTGACGATCCCGGGGCCTCCGGTGCCGGACAGCCCTCGCACATGTCAGCAGTGTGGTTGTGTCACAGGCGTGACTACTTCTCACACCGACCGCGCCGCTCCGGCCTCCGACGGCGCCGACGCCTTCACCCTCGGCTACGTCGGCCTCGACCCGGTCAGCGAGGGACTTCGAGAGACCCTCACCTCCACCGGCAACGGCTACATGGCCACCCGGGGCACCGCCGAATGGGAGGAGGCCGACGGGGTCCACTATCCGGGCACCTACGTCCACGGCGTCTACGACCGCGCGACCACCATGCTCGGCGGGGTCCCGGTCCACAACGAGGACCTGGTCAACCTCCCCAACTGGCTGCCCCTCAAGCTTCGGGTCGACGGTGCCGAGGTGCTCCGGCTGGCAGAGGTGGAGATCCTCGACTATCACCATGAACTCGACCTGCGATCGGCGCTGCTCACGCGGCGGCTTCGCTTCCGCGACGCGCAGGGGCGCGAGACGGAACTGGTGAGTCGCCGATTCGTCTCCATGGCGAGCCTTCACCACGCCTACCTGGAGTGGACTCTCACGCCGCTCAACTGGTCTGGCCAGGTCGAGGTGGTGACCGCGATCGACGGGCGCGTCATCAACGACGGCGTACCCCGCTACCGCCAGCTGGAGAGAAGCCACCTCAGTCCCCAGGCGACGCAGGTCGCGGGGCCGCAGACGATCGCCCTCAAAACTCGGACGCGCCAGTCCGAGGTGATTGTCAGCGTCGCCGCCCGGACCCTCGTCTCGACCGGCGGCCGAGAGCGGGACGTGGTCCGTTCCGATTTCCGGACGCACGACTACATCCAGCAGGTACTCCACGTGGAACTGGAGCGCGGGGTCCCCACCACGATCGAGAAGTCGGTGGCCCTGTTCACCTCGCGCGACCCGGCGACCGGGGACACTCTCCTACGCGCGTGCCGATCGGTCTCCCGGGCGCGCTCGTTCCGCGCGGCGTACGCGCACCACCGCGAATCCTGGGAGCGGTTGTGGCAGGCCTGCGACATGCGGGTGTTCGGTGACGACGAGGCTCAGCACCTGCTGCGCGTGCACATCAGCCACATCTTGCAGACGTGCTCGCACAACACCTCAGATCTCGACGCCGGCGTGCCCGCGCGCGGGATCAACGGTGAGGCCTACCGCGGCCACGTGTTCTGGGACGAACTGTTCGTCTTCCCGTTCCTGAACTTCCGGCTCCCGTCCGTCACCAACAGTTTGCTCATGTACCGCTACCGGCGACTGTCCGAGGCGCGGGTAGCGGCGGAGGCAGCAGGGTACAAGGGGTTCATGTTCCCGTGGCAGAGCGGATCGCTCGGGACCGAGGAGACGCAGGAGGTCCACCTCAACCCGATGTCGGGCAAGTGGGACGAGGACCTGTCACACAACCAACGCCACGTCAGCGCGGCGATCTTCTACAACATCTGGCAGTACATCACCATCACCGAGGACACGATGTTCCTCGAGTTCCGGGGCGCGGAGTTGATGCTCGGCATCGCTCGGTTCTGGTCATCCATCGCGCACTTCTCGTCGGAACGGCAGCGGTACGAGATCCACGGAGTGATGGGCCCGGACGAATACCACGAGAAGTACCCGGGCGCCTCAGAGGGCGGGCTGCGCAACAACGCCTACACCAATGTGTTCGTGGCGTGGATCTGCGATATCGCCGCCCACCTGCTCGACCTGCTGCCGGCACCCCGCGCCGGTGCCGTTCGTGCCCGACTCGAACTGCGCGACGAGGAGATCGCCAGGTGGAAAGACATGAGCCGCAGGATGTTCGTGCCGTTCCACGACGGGATCATCAGTCAGTTCGAAGGCTATGAGGATCTGGAGGAACTGGACTGGGACGGGTACCGCGACAAATACGGCAATATTCAGCGTCTCGACCGGATCCTCAAGGCCGAGGGCGACACCCCGGACCGGTACAAGCTGGCCAAGCAGGCTGACGCGGTGATGCTGTTCTTCCTGTTCAGCGACGACGAGCTGCGCCGGGTGTTCACACGCCTCGGGTACGAGTTCCCCGACGACGCCGCGGAACGGACGATCGACTACTACGACCGCCGCACGTCGCACGGGTCGACTCTGTCGTACATCACCCATGCCGGTGTCCTCGCGCGCTTCGACCCGGACAGCTCATGGGAGAGGTTCAAGGTCGCGCTGGGCAGCGATGTGCACGACATCCAGGGCGGGACGACCCGCGAGGGCATCCACATGGGGGTCATGTCCGGCACGGTCGACCTGGTGCAACGCTTCTACGCGGGCATGCGGGTCGAGGACGGGATGCTGCAGTTCGACCCGAACCTGCCCGGCGGTATTGACGGGGTCTCGTTCAACATGACCTACCTGCGCTCGCCGCTCACCGTGACGGTGATGAGGGACGAGGTGGTGATCCGCCACCGTGACGGCGTGATCGATGCGACCCCCGTGCGCGTGTGCGTGCGTGGCGAGCAGCGGCTGGTCGAGGTGCACGGCGAGGAGAGGTTCAGCCTGGAGTGACCTCCGTGCGGGCGCGGCGCCGTACGGCCCGCGCGCGGCGGCGCTCCTCGCGGCGATGGAGGTCGTGCACCACTTCGACCTCATGGTCGTAGGGGGTGCCGCGGAATCGGCGGAACGCGTAGACGAGCAGCGCCAGTCCGACGAGACCCGAGACGATGAGGGTGCCGCCGGTGCCCCAGCCGCCGACCAACCACAGGTCGGGCGAGAGTGGCCACCAGGTCGGCACCGGCGAACCGATGCCCCAGAAGATCCCTAGGCCGATCAGCCAGGCCACCCCGAGCAGTGAGCCCGCGATCTTGGGCCACGACTGGACGCCACGGGAGGCGCCCTCTAGGGCGAGACGTTTGACGACCAGGAGTCGACGGTCGAACCACTCGTATTGACGAGACAGCACCACGGTTCCGGCGAACAGCATTAGCAATCCGGGACCGGGGAGGAACAGCGCGGCGACCCCGAGAACGATGAGCGTCCACCCGAGTGTCTCGAGCGCGAGGCGTCTCACTGCCACGTAGCCGAGTCTTCTCATCGGACCATGGTTACAGAAAGAGGGCGGAGAGCAATCATGAAGGGGGTGCGCTCAGGCGGTGACCGCGGAGCGGTGCTCGTGGGCGGCGCGGGCTCCGGCGTCGAGGTCGACCTCGGGCCACCCGTCGGGGGCGTGGAGCACTGCGGCGAGGTCAGCGGCGGTCAGCCCGGAGCCGGCGGTGAGTAGCGTCTCGACAGCGTCGGGGTCGGGGGCGTCGAGCAGGGTGTCGTCGGCTAGTTCGTCGACGATGTCGCGCAGGGCCGCCCGCGTCACAGGGAACAGTTCGGGGTCGAAGCCGTCGTCGGCCGGTTGATCCAATCGCCACCACCGCGACCCGTCCCAGCCGTACAGAAAGCCCAGGTCGGCGTTGCGGGAGCGGGCGTGTTCGACGCCGCGGCGCCACCACCCGGGGGCGTCGCCGACGAGGTCGGTGCCAGCCTCGCGGGAGTTGCCGCCGCCTTCGGTGAGGGAGAACTCGGGGTGCCAGCCGACCAGGAGCGCGCGCCCGTCTCCGGGCCGCAGCAGCGCCATCCACATTCCCGCGTCGTCGGCCCAGTGCAGCGCCCCCGGGGCGGGCGGGTGGTGGTCGAGACCCACTGCTGCGCGCACGGCCGCGTCCACCGCGAGGAGGGAGGCGATGTCGTCGGGCGTCGAGTCCAGGTCCACGGGGAGCACGGCCATGTGGTCCACGCTAAACCCCATCGTTGACGACGACGAGGTGATCGCGGTGAACGCGCGGCGGCCCCGGGGTGGCGCAGGGGTGCGGGAGCAGCGCGGACCATCAGTCGAACCTGCTGCGGCTTTGGTTGCCGGGTCGTACGGTGTGGGCCATGCACAGTGAGGCGGCACACAGTCAGACGGGCCGTAGCCGGGCCACGCGGGGTGCAGTTGCACGGGACCTGCTCCCGCCTGGGCCCCGCTTTCCACGGATCCTGCAGGCGGTGCTCGCACTTGCGGCGCCCGTCGCCATCTTCCCGGCCGCGGCTCGGCGCTACGGCGTGCCGTTCACGCTCGATCTCATGCCCCGGGGGCGCAAGGTCGTCGCGGTGTCCGAGCCCGCGCAGATCAAGGACGTGTTCGCAGGCTCGCCGTCGGTCTTCCACGCCGGCAAAGGCAACGACGTCCTCCGACCGCTGCTCGGCGAGCACTCCCTGCTGATCCAGGACGGTGACGAACACGCCCGCGCCCGGCGACTGCTGGCGCCGGCGTTCGGGCGACGCGAGATCGACGGCTACCGCACGCTCGTCGAGGAGGTCACCCGCCGACAGTTGGACCGGTGGCCGCGCTCGGGTCGCGTCCGCGCGCACGTCCTGCTCAACGCGCTGACCCTCGAGGTGATCCTGCGGGTCGTGTTCGGGGTGACCGATTCGGCGCGTCTGGACCGGATGCGCCCCATCGTGGCCCGGGCGGTTGACGCCGGTCCTGTGGTGATGATCGGCCTGGGGGTCCCGGCGCTGCGCCGGTTCCGGCCGTGGAGCAGGGAACTCCGGGACCTGGCGGCCATTCACGAGTTCCTCGGCGAGGAGATCGCCGCCGCCCGCCGCGACCCGGCGTTGGCCGAGCGGCGGGACCTCATGGCGTTGCTGGTCCGCGCCTCGGCGACCGACGCCCAGGGGCTGTCCGACCGGGAGTTGCGCGATCAGCTCATCACCCTCGTGGCGGCCGGGCACGAGACCACCGCCACCGCCATGGCGTGGTCGATGCTCGAGCTGGCCCGTCATCCGCACATCCAGGACAGGTGCGTCGCCGAAATCGCCGAGGGCGGGTCGGAGTACCTCGACGCCGTGCTCAAGGAGGCCCTGCGGCTGCATCCCGTGGTGCCGATGGTGATGCGGGAGCTGCAGGAGCCGGCCACGGTCGGTGGCCGAACCTATCCGCGCGGGGTGACCATCTCCGCCTCGATAGTCCTGGCGCACCGCGCCGCGGACACCTACCCGGGCCCGCGTGACTTCAACCCTGAGCGGTTTTTGGGTGAGGTGCCCACGCCCACCGAGTGGCTGCCCTTCGGAGGCGGTGCGCGCCGCTGCATCGGGGCGTCGTTCGCGATGATGGAGGGGCAGGTCATCCTGCGGCAGTTGCTGGAGCGGTATCGGTTGGAGCCGGTTGGGAGCGGTCGAGAGTGGCCGCGGTCGCGCAACGTCACCCTGTACCCGTGGCGCCGGGCGCGGGTGGACCTGCACCCGCGGTGATCCCGCTCTGGTCGGGATCGACCCCCCGGCTACCGACCCCGGAGGTGTGACGGGTGGTGGTGATGTGGTAAACGGGACTCAGATGTGCTTTTTCGTGGAGTTTTTCCTACCGTGGACGGTGTGAACGCTTCTCAGTCGCCCTCGCCGAAGTCCGAAGTGCAGTCCGCCTCGGCCCCCCGCCTGTACACGTGGATCTCCGAGACCGGCAGACTGATCGAGCAGGTCAGAGTGGTTACCAAGGGCGATTCCTCCCGCGCTCGTGGTCGGATCGTCGCCGCGACGGACCCCGAGCACCCTGCCTTCACCGTCGAGTACGAGGCCCAGCTGGGCTCCGACACCGCCCTGCGCCGGGTGGGGCTGACCGTCACCACCGAGGAAATCGAGCGCACCATCGACCTGGTCTGCGACGGCGAGGGGGATTGGCTGCTCGAGGACTCCTCCGGCACCCGCTCGCGCGTGGGCGCCGACGGCGTGGTGGACGTGGACATCACCTACAGCGTGTTCTTCGCCAGCGTGATGATCCGTCGCCTGGGCCTGCACGCGCAGCCGGGCTCTGCAGAGGAGCGCGTGCTGTCGGTGGACTCCTTGACGCTCGACGTCACCGAGGACACGGTCACGCTCTCCAGCGACGACGAGCAGGTTCACGGCATCACCGCCACCGCCTCGACCAGTGCGACGGTCGACTCCGACGGCATTATCGTCGACGTGCCGGGGCTCAGCCGACGGGTCTGACCTGCTGGCCGGCGCGCCTGAACTATTAGCCGACGGGCTTGACCTCGCGGCCTGCGGCGCCGGCCTCCCGTAGCGCCTCGAGCCACCCGGCAGTTCCCGGCGTGACCTCCAGTGGCCGGGTGTCCCCGCCGGCGCGGGTGGCCTGCGCGTTCTCGTACGCGTGCCGAGCGTGATTGCCGTCGTCGACGAGCGCCCCCAGGGTTCCCTGCTCGGCCAGTGCGGCCCGCGCGGCCCCGAGGTCGGCGAGGCACTCGTCGAGCACGGGCAGCAGCGCGTCGCGGTTGGGTTCACAGATCGCCCGCACCAGGTCGGGTGCAGTCCCGGCGACGCGCGTGCCGTCCCGGAACGACCCGGCGGCCAGCGCGAGTGCGAGGTCTCCGCCGCGCCCGCCGGCCAGGGCGAGGGCCTCGGCCAGTACATGCCCCAGGTGGGAGATCCGGGCGACCGCCGTGTCGTGGTCGGCGGAGGTCGCCGAGATCACCCGCGCGCCGCCGTCCAGCGCGAGCCGCGCTACCCGCCCCCAGGTGTCAGGGTCGGCGTCGTCATCGGCCGCGACGAACCACGTGGCGCCGCGGAACAGGTCGGGATCGGTGGCGTTCCAACCGGAGTGCGCGGTCCCGGCCATGGGATGCCCGCCGACGAACCGTGCGTGCAGTCCGCGCCGGCGCACCGCGTCGAGGACAGGTCCCTTCACGCTAATCACGTCGGTGAGGGCGACAGTGGGTGCGTGCTCGGCCACCGCGTCCAGGACGGCGTCGAGGGCGGGGAGGGGAACGCCCACGACGACGAGGGCATCCGCCTCCGCGGCCCGGCGGAGCGTGGAGGGCAGATCCGTGGTGACGTCGAAACCTGCGGCGGTAGCGGCCTCGGCGTTGGGGGCGGAGCGGTTCCAGCCGAATGTGCGCTCGGGGCCGAGAGCCCGCATGAGTGAGCCGCCGATCAGACCGACCCCGAGCACGCACACGTCCGCCGCCACCGTCACCTGACAAGGTTCTCACAGCCGACTACGGTTGGGTCCATGGCCAGCAGCTCCGACCAACACGCCCGCGACTCCGGCGACGACTCTGTTACTGGCACCGCACTCGGGGTGGTCCAGGACGGCGGGTCCTGGCAGGTCGTCCAACTGGACGATGCCGCCCTCACCAGTCTCGACCACGCCGCCCAGCAGGTACGGTCGCTGCGCGCCGAGGGGCCGTCGTTCGGTCTGGTCGATGTGGAACACGAGTTCTTCGTGATCCTGCGCCCGGGACCGTCCGGGATGCGCCTCATGCTCTCGGATGCCACCGCGGCGCTGGATTACGACCTCGCGGCAGATGTGCTGGACGAGCTCAACGTGGATGTGCCCGACATGACCGACGATGAGCTCGAGGAGACTGACCCCTGGGGGGAGGGCGACATGGCGATCCTCGAGGACATGGGCCTGCCGTCCGGGGTGCTGGAGATCATCGTCTCCGAGACCGATCTGTACGCCGACGAGCAGTTGCAGTCGGTGGCCGAGCGGATGGGCTTCGGCGACGAGTTCGAGCGGCACCAACCCGACACGTGACGATGGTATGCGCGTGAGTTGGCTGTGTTCGTGATTATGCGGTGTCAGTGAGCCCGCGCGGGTCGGTGGATCCCGCACACCGGGGATCCGCGCGGGCGGCCGACGAGGGACTGGTGCGGCGTGCTCTCGCGGTAGCGGGCGGCACTCCTCCAGGGGACGTGCCCGTCGGCGCGCTGGTATTGGGCCCGGACGGTCGCGAGCTGGCCGTGGCCACCAACCGTCGGGAGGCCGACGGTGACCCATTCGCCCACGCCGAGGTGCTCGCCCTGCGCGAGGCGGCACGGGTTCTGGATGACGGCTGGCGACTGGAGGACTGCACCCTCGTGGTGACCTTGGAGCCGTGCACGATGTGCGCTGGGGCGGCGGTCGCCGCGCGGGTCGGACGGATCGTGTTCGGTGCCTGGGAGCCGCGCACCGGGGCGTGCGGATCGCTGTGGGACGTCGTCCGGGACCGGCGGCTGCTGCATCGTCCGGAAGTGCGAGGCGGGGTACTCGAGGAGGAGTGCGCGGCGATCCTGGAGGACTTCTTCCGCGCCCGTCGGTGAGTGTTCCGCGCCCATGGGTGAGTGGCGAAAGCGCGCGGTGGTCGCGTTCGACTCCGGCAGACAGTGACCGGATCGTGACCCGCTCACGGTGGAGGCCCCGCCTGGGTCTCCGTACGGTGGAGGACGGGAGGCGCCGGGTCCCGGCGCCGCGATCGAGAGGAGAACCACATGGGAGTGGGAGACAAGTTCTCGAACAAGGCCGAGGAGTTGGGTGGCCGCGCCAAGGAGTCGGCTGGCGCCGCAACCGGAGACCGTGATCTGCAGGCCGAGGGCCAGGCCGATCAGGGCAAGGCAGGCCTCAAGCAGGGCGCCGAGAAGCTCAAGGACAAGGCCAACGAAGCCGCGAGCAAGCTCACCGGCAACGATAAGTGACCTCGCGATTTTCGTCGCGGGAACTCATCCCGTAACCTACTTGGCGGTGGCGTGTCCGAGCGGCCGAAGGTGAAGCACTCGAAATGCTTTGTTGGGTAACCCCCAACCGTGGGTTCAAATCCCACCGCCACCGCCAAGGGGAGAGCCCCGGATCTCTGAGAAGAGGTCCGGGGCTCTTGTCATGTCGCGGTCACTCACCCCCAGCCGCAGCCGCGCGCAATCCCTGCAGCCGCGCACGTAAATTCCTGTGCGGCTGCAGGGATTGCGCGCGGCTGCGGGAGGGGGCACGCGGGAGGGGCTGCGGGAGGGGCTGCGGGTGCGGGGGCGGCGGGCAGAGTCAGGCGTGGCCGGGGAGGTCCTCGACGAAGTCAGGAAGTGTCACGACCGCGTTCAGTGTCGACAGCGCGGACTGGATCACCGCGTCCTGCGGCACACCGGACTCCTCGCCGAGCAGCGCCAACTCTTCCACCCCGGCCAGCCACGCCCGCGTCAGCGCCAGCGCCAGCGGGCCAGGCTCGCGCATTCCGTAACTGTCGAGGATTCGCAGACTGATCGTCCGGTGCATCCCGTCGACCACCTTCTCCAGGACCGGATCCACCGCCCGGCCCGAGCGGAGGACCGCCACGTAGTTGTCCCGACGCCGCTGGACGTACCGCACGAGCGCCGTGATGATCGCACGCGTGCTGTCCTCTGCGTGCGCACCCTCGGGGATCTCGGTCAACGACAGCACGTGGTCGGCGGCCGCCCGCACGACCGCCGTCAGGTAGTCCAGCTTGGTGGGAAAATAATGGAAGAGCAGGCTGCGGGACACCCCGGCCCGCTCAGACACCTCGTCCAACGACAGAGCGTGGAAAGGCACGGTCTCCAGCAAACGGATACCCAACTCGATCAGCTGTGACCGGCGCTCGTGTCGGGAGAGCCTACGGCCACCTGACGCGGTCATCGCCCCACCTCGTCATCGCCCCGTCCTGTCATCGGGCCCCACCTCGCCACAGCCCCACTTCGCCACAGTCCACCTCGTCATAGCGTCACGTCTCAGCAACCGCACGACCGCGTCCGCGCGCCCACGTACGCCCCACCTTAGGGGCACGTCGGCATTCCGGAACCGCCATGCCACGATGGAGCGATGCCGGACAACATCACTCCCACTACCCGCGCCACCACCTTCGACGTGGGCGAGCGGATGGTCCTCGACGGCACCGCGGGCGGTCGGACCGGCGTCATCCGCACCCCGCACGGCGACATCGCCACCCCGGCATTCATCCCCGTCGGGACCAAGGCCACCGTCAAGACCCTCACTCCGGAGCAGGTCCGCTCCACTGGCGCGCAGGCCGTCCTGGCCAACGCCTACCACCTCTACCTCCAGCCCGGCCACGAGGTCGTCGACGCCGCCGGCGGACTGGGAGAGTTCATGCGCTGGTCCGGGCCCACCTACACCGATTCGGGCGGGTTCCAGGTGATGAGCTTGGGCGTCGGGTTCAAGAAGGTGATCGAGATGAGTGCCGGCACCAAGCCTGACGACGCCGCGACGAACAAGGGGCAGGGGCGGCTGGCGAAGGTCGACGAAGACGGCGTCACCTTCACCTCGCACCTCGACGGCTCTCGGCACCGCTTCTCTCCGGAGGTCTCGATGCGGATCCAGCACTCGCTGGGGGCCGACATCCTGTTCGCCTTTGACGAACTCACCACGCTGATGAACACGCGCACCTACCAGGAGCGTTCGGTGGAACGGACCCGGCGCTGGGCGCAGCGCTGCCTCGACGAGCACGAGCGGCTGTCGACCGAACGCACCCACCGGCCGGGGCAGTCGCTGTGGGGCGTCGTTCAGGGCGCCCAGTTCGAGGACCTGCGGCGGCAGGCCGTTCGCGGGCTCGTCGCGATGAGCGAGGCCGCAGAGTCCGAGGGGCGGCGCGGCTTCGGTGGATACGGCATCGGCGGCGCGCTGGAGAAGGAGAACCTCGGCACGATCGTGGGCTGGTGCACCGAGGAGTTGCCCGAAGACCGGCCGCGGCATCTGCTGGGGATCAGCGAGCCCGACGACATCTTCACCGCAGTCGAGAACGGCGCTGACACCTTCGACTGCGTCGCCCCCACCCGCCTGGCCCGCCACGGTGGGATTTACACCCTCGACGGGCGGGTCAACATCACTCGCGCCCAGTTCCGTCACGATCACACCCCGCTCGACCCCGAGGGGCCGTCCGAGGTCTCGCGCGAGTACAGCCGCGCCTACCTGCACCACCTGTTCAAGGCCAAGGAGTATCTCGGCTCCACCCTGCTCACCCTGCACAATCTCGCGTTTGTGGTACGGCTCGTGGACGAGGTGCGCGCGGCGATGGCGGTGGGACCCGACGAGTACGTGGCCTACAAGGAACAGTTCCTGGGGCGGTACTACGCGTCGAAGGGCTGACACTCGGCGAAGGGCTGAGCCGCATCCTGCCCCGGTGTACCGACCGCTCGCCGAGTGGTCAGAGCCGCTCGCGATTTCCCTGGAGCGGGCAGGCCGGAAAGGTTGTATGTGACCACTCGACGTGCGGGCTCTCGAGCCGCGGAAGTTCGTCAGTCCCCGAAGTAGAGCGGGTAGTGCAGCGAGCAGCCCGGGTTGAATGCCGTCCCGCACGACGGGCACGCATCGCTGGACTGGTACTCGGCGATCGACAGGGTCGACCGGCAGACCCCGCACAAGAGAGCGTGCGCGTCGAAGAGTTCCCGCGGCCACACCGACAGCGCATGGTCGGCGGCGTCGGCGTGGCAGCGGAAACAGGGATAGAACTCGCCGCAGCAGTAAAAACGGATCGCCACCACGTCCAGCGGGCCGCGGTAGTGCACGCATCGGGTCTGGTCGTCCACGGTCGCGCCGAACACCGTCACCGAGGGGCGCCCGGCTGCCGGCCGATCAGCGGCGGGTCGCTCGCCGGCGGGTAGCTCAGGGGAGGTCATACCGCCGAGTGTTGCAGGGCGGCACGCGATAGCGCGGTCTGATAGCTGGGCTCGCGCTTCTTGATCCACGCGATCACCGTGTAGGTCACAGGCAGCAGGACCGCCTCGACGAGGGTTTTCCACACGAAGCCGATGACGACGTAGTTCCAGTAGTCGCCCGAGCCGAGCACCATGCCCAGGGCCGGGGCGGCGATCGTGCAGAACACCATCGTGTCCGCGAGCTGGCCGACCACGGTCGAGCCGAGCAGTCGAGCCCAGAGGCTTCGCTCACCGGTGCGGCGCTTCATCCACACCAGGACGTACGAGTTGAGCAGCTCGCCCACCACATACCCGGCCAGGCCGGCGAGGAAGAACTGCGGGATGACCCCGGCAACGGCCCCGAACGCGTCCTGGTTCTCGTAGAACGGCGCCTCCGGCAGGTGAACGGTGGCCGTGAAGCTCGCCGCGGCCAGCGCGAGGACCGCGAAACCGGACAGAACAACGCGACGCATCGCGTGGAAGCCGTACACCTCGCTGATCACATCGCCGAGCACGTAGGCCAGCGGGAAGAGCAGGAAGGCGCCATCGGTGACGAGCCCGTCCATCGAGAGGAAACCGAGTTCGAAGCTTAAGTCGGGGAAGAGGAGGACGCCCTTGGTTCCGGTGACGTTGCTGATAAGCATCACGCCGACGAACAGGGCGATCAGGTAGCCGTAGTACGGGCTGGCGACGGTGGCGAAGACGGCCCGGGTGCTGCGCGCCGGCTCGGGAGTGCTCCCGTCCGGCC
This sequence comes from Dietzia sp. ANT_WB102, assembly GCF_008369165.1. Classification (NCBI taxonomy): domain Bacteria; kingdom Bacillati; phylum Actinomycetota; class Actinomycetes; order Mycobacteriales; family Dietziaceae; genus Dietzia; species Dietzia sp. ANT_WB102. The sequence goes on along the minus strand of NZ_VOBA01000001.1, from coordinate 283,979 downwards.
GCCCAGTCCCGAGCGGGTCAGAATTCTGCGGTGGAGTGGTCATGAGCGACGATTATCCGCGCAGGCGCGGCCGGGCGGCGAATGCGGCCCGCCGGGCCGAGCGTGCTGAACGCTAGGCCACCACCCAGGGGCCGGACCGCAGCGACTCCGCCGTGACCACACCGCGCAGCGCCTCGATGGAGTCCGCACCCTCCGGTCCACCGAGAGAGGCCACGATCCGGGCGACGGCGGCCCTCGTCGTCGTCCCCACCTCCGCCAGGTCTGCCAGGGTCACTGCGCCGTCCCGCTTGGCCAGCCGCTCCCCGGCGGCGTTGACAGCGAGCGGGACGTGAACGTACTCCGGATGGGGCAGGTTCAACAGGTCGGCGAGGTGGGCCTGGCGAGGGGTGGACGAAAGCAGATCCTCGCCGCGCACGACCTGGTCGACGCCCTGCTCGGCATCGTCCACGACCACCGCCAGGTTGTACGCCCACACGCCGTCCCCGCGGCGCAGCACCACGTCGTCGACGACACCCGTGTACGGTCCGCAAATCACGTCGGTGATCGTCAATTCCGCGACCGTTGCGCGCAGACGCAGCGCCGGCACCCGTCGCGGGCCGAGGGCACGGCGGCGCCTCTCGCGTTCCGTCTCGGACAAGTCCCGGCAGGTGCCAGGGTAGGAGCCGGGCGGAGAGTGTGGCGCGCGCGGGGCCTCGGCGATCTCGCGGCGCGAGCAATAGCACTCGTAGACCAAGCTCTGGTCGGCCAGCTGGTTCGCAGCGGCAGCGTAGGCGTGCGAGCGTTCCGACTCCCACATGATCTCGCCGTCCCAGTCGATGCCGATCGCCGCGAGGTCAGCAAGTTGCCGCTCCGCCACGCCGGGGCGGGCTCGGGCGGTGTCAAGATCGTCTACCCGCATCCGGAACGCCCGATCCGAATCGCGGGCGAGCACCCACGCCGCCACCGCCGTGCGCAGGTTGCCCAGGTGCAGGTCGCCCGACGGGCTGGGTGCATACCGTCCGGCACCGGGGGGCAGAGGACTGGCTGGGGATTCCACGCCAACAACAGTAGGCCGCGTGCCCGGGAAAACGGCCGCGGTAGAGGTGCCGGCCGCGGCGGGAGATGCCAGACTGGACGGCATGAGCGCAGACGCTGATAATGCCCGCCCCGATGCCGATGACGACACCCGCCTCACCGAGGAGCAGATCGCCGAAGGCTTGTCGGATCTGCCCGGCTGGGCACTGTCTGAAGGGTCACTGACCTATACCGCCGTCTGCGAGACGCCGCAGGCCGCGATCAACCTGGTCGCCGCGATCGGACAGGCCGCCAACTCGCAGAATCACCATCCGGACCTGCTGTGGAGCTACGACGAGGTCACACTCGACCTGCGCAGCCACGACGTCGACGGGGTGACCCGGCGTGACCTGCGGCTGGCGCGGTCAATCTCGGCGCTGTCAGGGGAGTTCGACGCCACTCCGCTGGGACTCGGGGAGTAGGGGCCCGCCCTGCGCGCGTGGGGCAAGCGAGGCTGGCGGTGCGGCGCGCGTGGGGCAGGTGGGACTCGCGGCGTGGCGTGGAGTCACTCCGTCAGCTGGCGGTGGGAACCCACCTGCGAGAACGCTGACCGCAGTGACTCCATGGGGCAGCGCGAGTCACCCCGCAAGCCCGGGGACCGCGAAGACGGACGCCGCCGTGGCCAGGTCGAGCAGCGGCTGCGGCAGGATCCCCAGCAGAATGGTCACCACAGTCGCGACTCCGACCACGGCGTACGTGACGGGCCTGTGGGCGAACGCCACCTCGCCCGAAGCTGCGGGGTTGGGGGCTGCGACGGAACCGGGGGCTGCGACGGAACCGGGGGCCGCGGCGGAACCCGGAGCGTCGGCGTCGACGGCGTCGACCGAGCCCGAGTCGCGGAAGAACATCACGACGATCACGCGGACGTAGAACGACGCCGCGATCGCACTCGTGAGCACGCCGATCACCACCAGCGTCACGGCACCCCCGGCAACAGCCGCCGAGAACACAGCGAACTTCGCGATGAAGCCACTGGTCAGCGGGATGCCCGCCAGCGCGAGTAGCAACAGCGCAAATGCGCCCGCGATCAGCGGCTGCCGGCGACCGAGACCGGTCCAGGCCCGCAGGTCGGTGATCTCGGCACCGTCCGGATCGCGGACCAACCCGGCCACGGCGAACACGCCGACGGTGCTGACGGCGTACGCGGCGAGATAGAACAGCGTCGCGGACGTTCCGGCACCCGAAGGGCCGAGCACCCCGGTGAGCAGGAACCCGGCGTGTGCGACGGACGAGTAGGCGAGCAGGCGCTTGACGTCCGTCTGGGCGACACCGACGACCGTGCCCACGATCATCGTCAACGCTGCTATCACCCAGAGGACCGGCGCCCAGTCGGCCTCGAGTCGGGGAACGGCAGTGTGAAAGAAGCGGAGGATCGCACCGAACGCGGCGAGCTTGGTCCCGGCAGCCATGAACGCGGTGATCGAGGTGGGGGCCCCTTGGTAGACGTCGGGTGTCCACGTGTGGAACGGCACGGCTCCGACTTTGAACAGCAGGCCCACCGACATCATCGCCACGCCGACCAGGGCCAGTGAGGTGCCGCCGTCGTCCGCGACGACCCGTGCGATGCCGCCGAAGTCGACGGTCCCGGCGTAGCCGTAGATCAGTGCTGCGCCGTAGGCGAAGAACGCCGAGGAGAACGATCCCAGCAGGAAGTACTTGACGGCGGCCTCCTGCGAGAGCAGTCGTCGGCGACGGGCCATGCCGCACATCACGTACAGCGGCAGGGACAGCACCTCGAGCGCGATGAACAGGGTGATGAGGTCGTTCGCGGCGGGGAACAGCATGAGGCCGCCGGTGGCGAACAGTGCCAGCGGGAACACCTCGGTCTGGGACAGGCCAGCGCGCTCTGCCTCTCGTTCGGCGTCGCCCCCCGGGGACAGTGCGGCCTGCGGCGCGAAGCCCGCGAGCACCGGGGAACGCGACCCGGCCGCCGCGCCCACCCGCGAACGTTCGCCGATGAGCAGCCCGGCCCCGATCGCGACGAGGATCATCGCCCCTTGCAGGAACAGGGTCGGCCCGTCCACGGCGACGGCGCCGCCGGCGGTGATGGTCTGCGTCCCCGCGAGCAGCACCACCGACGCGAGTCCGGCGAGGAGCCCGCCGAGGTACAGCACCATCTGGGTGCCGTAGCGGTGGCGGGCGGGTGCGAACGCCTCGACCAGCACGGACACGATCGCCGTGCCGAGCACGATGAGCAGCGGCAGGAGCGAAGAGTAGGCGATGTCCGGGGTCATCGGGTGGCACCTTCCACGTGGGCGACGGTCTTGGTGACCGCCGGGGTGATCACGTCGAGCGCCGGCTGTGGGTAGAAGCCGAGCACGATCAGCGCCGCGATGAGCGGCGCAAGGACCACGCGCTCGCGCGTCGACAGGTCGGGCGTGGCCTGCAGCCCCGGCTCGACGGGCCCGCCCATCACGCGCTGGTAGGTCCAGAGGATGTAGACGGCTGCCAGGACGAGCGTGGCCGTCGACAGCACCGCGGCGACCGGGTACACCCCGAACGTCCCGACGAAGACCAGGAACTCGCTGATGAACGGGGCCAGCCCGGGCAGGGACAGCGTGGCGAGCCCGGCGATGAGGAACATTCCGGCGAGCACCGGCGCCACCTGCTGGACACCGCCGTAGGAGCTGATCTCCCGGACCCGGTGACGCCGGACGAGGAACCCGGCCACGAGGAACAGCGCGGCCGTGGCGATGCCGTGGTTGACCATGTACAGCGTCGACCCGGTCGCCGACTGCTCAGTCGCGGCGAACACGCCCAGCACGATGAATCCGAAGTGCGAGATCGACGCGTACGCGATGAGCCGCAGCAGGTCGGTCTGGGCGATCGCCATGACACCGCCGTAGATGATGCTGATCACCGCCAACGTGACCATCACGGGGGTCGCGGTGCTCGCGGCCTCGGGGAACAGCGGCAGGCTGTACCGCAGCATCGCGAAGGTGCCGACCTTGTCCACCACGGCCATCATGAGCACGGCGGAGGCGGGCGTCGCGGCGACGGCGGCGTCGGGCAGCCAGGTGTGGAACGGCCACAGCGGGGCTTTGATCGCGAACGCCAGCGTGAACCCGGCGAACAGCAGCAGCATCGCGCCGGGCGGGATCTGCAGCCGCCCGTCGGTGACGGCGTCGGTGATGAGGCGGTAGTCGAACGTGCCGCGGCCGTCGGGCCCGAGCCCGGCCCTGTCCGTGTACATGTAGAGGCCGAGCACGGCGGCGAGCATGACGAGGCCGCCGAGCAGGTTGTAGATGAGGAAGCGCACGGCCGCCCGCGCACGGTCGACGCCGCCGGTCCCACGGTCGCCCGCCGCCCGACCGCCGGGGTCGCTGTTGCCGAAAGCGCCGATGAGGAAGTACAGCGGGATGAGCATCGCCTCGAACGCCACGTAGAACAGCAGCACGTCCAGGCTCGTGAATGCCACCAGCGCGAGTCCCTGCGTGGCGAGCATCAGGGCGGGGTACGTCTGCGCACGCCGACCTTCGCCCCCCGTGTCCCCGGGTTCTTCCCCGCCGGGTGGGTCGGTGTCGCGCCATCCGGCCAGCAGCAGCAACGGCACGAGCCCGGCGGTGAGCAGCACCAGCACGAGCGCCACGCCGTCGATCCCGAGCGAGTAGCTTGCGCCGAACGCGGGGATCCACGGGCGGGACTCGACGAACTGGTGGGTGTCCCCGCCTGGGTCGAATCCGACCGCCAAGGCGACGGTCAACCCCAGGACGGCCAGGGATGCGGCCAGGGCGAGGGGCCTCGCCGCGCGGCGCGCCCTGGTGGGGAGGGCGACGACGAGGAGAGCACCGATCAGGGGGGTGAGCCACAGTGCGGTGAGCAGTCCGGGGCCGGTCACAGTGCGCCACCACCCAACATCGCGGCGATGACCACGACCGCGCCGATCAGCATGTACAGCGCGTAGGAGCGGGTGAGTCCGGATTGCAGGAGCCTCGTCCGGGCGGACAGTTCCCCGACTGCCGTGCTGACGCCGGTCGCCGCTCCGGCCACGACGCGGTGGTCGAGGACCGCGGTGCCGGCGACCAGTGCCTGGCCGGGCCGCATGAACACCGCTTCGTTGAGGTCGTCGGCGTACAGGTCACGGCGCGCTGCCCGGGTGAGCGCGGATCCGGAGGGGGCGGTGACCGGGACGATGCTTCTGGCGTAGCGGCGCACGGCGAGCGCGACGCCGGCCGCCACCACGACGAGGGAGGCGACGGTGACCAGCCACTCCGGTAGGACGTGCTCGGGGTGGTGTTCGCCCAGGACCGGGGAGAGCCAGTCCTGCAGCCGCCCGCCGATCGCGAGCAGTGCGCCCGAGAGCACCGATCCCACGGCGATCACGACCATCGGTGACGTCATGATCGCAGGTGATTCGTGCGGCTGCGCGTCGTCGGCCCATCGTCGTGGCCCGAAGAAGGTCAGGATCATCACGCGGGTCATGTAGAACGCGGTCAGGCCGGCGCCGAGCAGCGCGACCACGCCTAGCAGGTAGCCGATCGCTGATCCTGAACTGATCGAGCCCGCACCCACTGCGCTGGCGCCGCCAGAGCCCACGTCGAAGGCGGCGGAGATGATGCCCTCCTTGGAGTAGAAGCCGGCGAAGGGCGGGACGCCGATGATGGCGAGGTAGCCGACGCCAAAGGTGAGAAAGGTGACCGGCATGACCGCCCTCAGGGCGCCGTAGCGGCGCATGTCCACCTCGTCGTTCATCCCGTGCATCACCGAGCCGGCGCCGAGGAAGAGTCCGGCCTTGAAGAAGCCGTGGGTGAGTAGGTGCATGATCGCCAGCGCGTAGCCGGCGGGTCCGAATCCGGCGGCCATGACCATGTAGCCGACCTGGCTCATGGTGGAGGCGGCGAGGACCTTCTTGATGTCGTCCTTGGCGCAGCCGATCACGGCGCCGAACAGCAGCGTCACGGCGCCGACCGCGATCACCGCCGCGCGGGCCGCCGGGGTGGCGTCGAAGATCGGGTTGGCGCGGGTGATGAGGTAGACGCCGGCGGTGACCATGGTCGCCGCGTGGATGAGGGCCGAGACGGGGGTGGGGCCCTCCATTGCGTCGCCGAGCCAGGATTGCAGCGGGACCTGCGCGGACTTGGCGCACGCGCCCAGCAGCAACAGCAGCCCGAGGGCGGTGACGAGTCCGGAGCCGACCGTCCCACCGTCGGCGGCTGAGCCGTCGATCGCCGAGAACACGCCCTCGTAGGACACCGTGCCCAGCTGGGTGACCATGACCATCATCGCCACAGCCAGGCCGATGTCGCCGACGCGGTTGACCACGAACGCCTTCTTCGCGGCGGTGGCGGCGGACGGCTTGTGCTGCCAGAACCCGATGAGCAGGTAGGAGACCAGGCCGACGCCCTCCCATCCCAGGTAGAGGCCGAGGAAGTTGTCGGCCAGGACCAGCAGCAGCATCGCGGCGAGGAACAGGTTGAGGTAGGCGAAGAACTTCGGCCGCGCCGGGTCGGTGGCCATGTAGCCGATCGAGTACACGTGGATGAGCAGGCCGACGCCCGTGACGAGCAGGACGAACACCATGGACAGTTCGTCCAGGCGCAGACCGAAGTCGACGTCGAGGCCGCCCACCGAGATCCAGGTGAACAGCGTCTGGCCGGCCGCGCGGTCGCCCGCCCCGCGACCGGTCATGGCGGCGAACTGCCAGGCCGCCACTCCGAATGAGGCCAGGGCCGTGGCGCAGCCGAACAGGTGACCCCACGTGCTGGCGCGGCGTCCGAATAGGAGCAGGATCGCGGCGCCGAGCAGGGGCACTACGGGGATCAGCCAGAGCGCGGGCTCGGTGACGGCGGGGGCGAGGGCTGCGGAACTCATCGTCGTCGTCTCCCTAGTACCTGAGCAGGCTGGCGTCGTCGACGGACGCCGATCGGCGGGAGCGGTAGATGGCCATGATGATCGCAAGACCGATCACGACCTCGGCGGCGGCCACCACCATGATGAAGAACGCGAAGAGCTGGCCGGTCACGTCGCCGTGCATCCGCGCGAACGCCACCAGCGCGAGGTTGGTGGCGTTGAGCATGAGCTCGATGCACATGAACACGACGATCGCGTTGCGTCGCAGCAGGAAACCGGCTGCGCCGATGGTGAACAGCACGGCCGAGAGGTACAGGTAGTAGTCGGGGTTCACGGCTGAGCACCCCCGTCGGATTCGAGTTCGTCCCTGGCCGCCGCGTCTTTGGCCGCCACGTCTTTGGCCGCCACGTCGCGGGCTGCAGTGTCGCGGGCATAGCGCCGCAGCACCTCGCTCACCGAATCGAGGGCGTCGGAGCCGTCGGGCAGCCGGGCGGGCATGTCGGCGGAGTTGTGTCGTGCGTAGACGCCCGAGCTGGGCAGTGGGGTCACGCGGGCGGAGTCGTCGTGCTGCCAGTCCAGGAAGCGCTGCTCGGACATCTCCCGCTGGGTACGACGTCCGGTCAAACGCTCGCGGTGCGCCAGGACCATCGCGCCGAGGGTGGCGATGATGAGCAGGACCCCGGTGAGCTCGAACGCCCACACGTGCCGGGAGAACAGCAGCGCCGCGAGCGCCGGGACGTCGGAGTAGCCCGGGGCGAACCCGGCGAACGGAGGCAACTGGGCCCGCGCCACGCCGGTGGCCAGCAGGATGCCGAAGCCCAGGCCGGCGACGATCGCCGCCACCCGGTGCCCGCGGATCCGCTCGACCAGCGAGTCCGAGGATTCGACCCCGATGAGCATCACCACGAACAGGAACAGCATCATCACGGCGCCGGTGTAGACGACGATCTGGCCCACGCCCAGGAACACCGCGCCCTGCGCGATGTACAGCACCGCGAGCGAGACCATGGTCGCGGCCAGGCACAACGCCGAGTAGACGGCCTTGGTCGCCGAGACCACACCCAGTGCTCCGGCCACAGCAACGATGGCCAGCACCCAGAACACCACCCCTTCCCCGGCGGACACTAGAACTCCTCCGGGTCGTACGGTTCGCCCTGTTCGGGTGTGGCTCCGGTGATCTCGCCGCGGTAGTAGTCGGCGTGGTCGGCGCCCGGGACCATGTCGTGCGGGGCGGGGACCATCCCCGCGAGCATCGGTCCGAGCAGGTCGTGCTTCTCGTAGATAAGGTCGGCGCGGTTGTCGTCGACCATCTCGTAGTCGTTGGTCATGGTCAGTGCGCGGGTGGGGCAGGCTTCCACACACAAGCCGCAGCCGATGCAGCGCAGGTAGTTGATCTGGTAGATCCGCCCGTAGCGTTCCCCGGGGGAGTAGCGCTCCTCGGCGGTGTTGTCCGCGCCCTCGACGTAGATCGCGTCCGCCGGGCATGCCCACGCGCACAGTTCGCAGCCGATGCACTTCTCCAGCCCGTCCGCGTACCGGTTGAGCTGGTGACGCCCGTGATAGCGGGGTGCGGTGGGGACCCTCTCCTCCGGGTACTGCTCGGTGTGGGCCTTGCGGAACATCGTCCCGAAGGTCACGCCGAACCCGGCGAGCGGTTCGAGGAACTTGGGCAGCCTAGGCATGGCGGGTCTCCTGGGTCGGGACGGGGTCGACCTGTGGGGAGGGGTCAAGCGCCACCCGTTGGTGGGGGAGGGGCGGGACGGGGAACCCGCCGGCGACGGGGTCGAAGGGCACGGGGTCGACGAGCGCGGTCCGGGGGGCGCCGCCGGTGGGCGCGGCCCGTCCGCCGCGACGGGTGCGGGTCTGGCGGACGACGACGATGACCGTCACCGCGACCAGGCCCGCGATCACCATCGCGGGCGTGAGTAACTCGGACTCGGGCCCCACGACCACCCGGATGGTTGCCACCGCCATGACCCACGCCAGGGAGACCGGGATGAGCACCTTCCAGCCGAAGGCCATGAACTGGTCGTAGCGCAGCCGCGGGAGGGTGGCCCGCAACCACATGAACACGAACATGAAGGTCCACACCTTGGCGACGAACCACAGCAGCGCCCACCATCCGGAGTCCGCGCCGTCAAACAGAGAGAACGGGAGCGGCGCCTGCCAGCCGCCGAGGAAAAGGGTGGCCGCGAGCGCGGAGACGGTGGTCATGTTGACGTACTCGGCCAGCATGAACATCGCGAAGCGCAGGGAGGAGTACTCGGTGTGGAACCCGCCCACCAGCTCGCCCTCAGCCTCGGGCAGGTCGAAGGGGGCGCGGTTGGTCTCACCGACCATCGAGATGACGTAGACGACGAACGATGGCGCCAGCAGGAACACGAACCACACCTGGGACTGGGCGGCGACGATCCCCGAGGTCGACATGGTGCCGGCGAAGAGGAACACGCCGACGAATGACAGGGCCATGGCGATCTCGTAGCTGATCACTTGGGCGGTGGAGCGCAGTCCGCCCAGGAGCGGGTAGGTCGATCCGGAGGACCAGCCCGCGAGCACGATCCCGTACACGCCGATGGAGGTGACGGCGAGGATGTAGAGCACGCCCACGTTCAGGTCGGTGAGCTGCAACGGCGTGAAGTGCCCGAAGACGGAGACCACGGGACCGAAGGGGATCACCGCGAACGCCATGAACGCCGGGATCACCGCGATGACCGGCGCGAGCAGGAAGATTGGTTTGTCGACCCCTGCCGGGATCAGCCCCTCCTTGAGGGCGATCTTCACGCCGTCGGCCAGGCTCTGCAGGATCCCGGCGGGGCCCACGCGGTTGGGGCCGATGCGCATCTGCATCCACGCGAGGATCTTCCGCTCGAGGTAGATGGCCGCGAGGACCGTCACCACGAGGAATACGAAGACGGCGAGGACCTTGGCGACAAGCAGCCACCACGGGTCGGTACCGAACGCGGACAGGTCGGTGCCGGAGCTCATGCCGTCACCTCCCCGGTGGCAATGGACACGACGTCGCCGGCGCGGGCCGCGAGGGCCGCGTTTACCGCCGAGCCGGGTGAGTTCTGAGGCAGCCACACCACGTGGTCGGGCATCTCGGTGACCGCCAGCGGCAGGGTGATGACCCCGCGATCCGTGGAGACCGTCACCGGGTCGCCGTCGGACACCCCGAGCTCGCGGGAGGTCGTCGGCGACAGGCGGGCCACGGGGCGTCGGGCGGTGCCGGCCAGGTGCGGCTCACCGTCCTGCATGCGCCCGGCGTCCAGCAGCATGCGCCACGTGGCCAGGATCGCCTGCCCTGCGGCGGGCTCGGGGATCCGGGCCCGGGTCGGGGGAGCGGGCCTCGTCGTCGTGGTCGGATCGGCGTCCACAGGCCGTGCCCCAGCGTTCACAGGCGGCGGCGCGACGGCCTCGCGTACAGCCGTGATCTCACGCCGCACCGATTCGACGTCCGGCAGCCCGAACCACGCGCCGGTCTCTTCGGCCAGGGCGTCCAGCACGCGGTGGTCGGGCATCGCGTCGGTTCCGGTCAGCGCGGCGGCGAACGGTCGCTCGCGGCCCTCCCAGGTGAGGAACGTGCCAGCCTTCTCGGCGACGGGTGCGATGGGCAGGACGACGTCGGCGCGGTCGGTGATCTCGCTGCGGCGCAGTTCCAGGCTCACGACGAACCCGGCGGCGTCGATCGCGTCGAGCGCGGCATGCGGGTCGGGCAGGTCGGTGGCCTCGACACCGCCGATGAGCAGCGCATCGAGCTCACCCGAGACGGCAGCGGAGAGCTGTTCGGCAGTGGACCTGCCGGGTGCGGTGGGCAGGTCGGCGCAGCGCCAGAGGTCGGCGAGGGCGCGGCGGGCGGCGGTATCGGTGACGGCCGCGCCACCAGGGAGCAGGCCGGGCAGGCAGCCAGCCTCGAGCGCCCCACGCTCGCCGGCGCGGCGGGGGATCCACGCCAGGCGCGCGCCGGTGGAGTCGGCGAGGTCGGTCGCGGCGGTGAGTCCGCCCGGGATCGCACCGAGCCGCTCGCCGACGCAGATCACCGCGCCGGGCTGTCGGAGGAGCGCGGCCAGGGCGCCGTGGGTGGGGTCGGTGGCGTCGGCACTGGCGGGTGCGGCACCGGCGGGTGCGGTGCCGCCAGGCGTGGTGGGGATGACGGCGAGGGCGGCCAACACCTCCGGCTCGGCCCCGGGGACGGTCGGCAACAGGGCGGCGCGGGTCTTGCGAACGGCCGGCGTGGCGTAGGGGGCGATCGAGAAGACCTTCAGCCCGTGGTCGCGCGCGGCCCGGCGCAGGCGGAGGAAGACGATGGGCGATTCCTCCTCGGGGTCGAAGCCCACGAGCAGCACCACGGGGGCGGTCTCGAGGTCGGCGTAGGTCACGGGCGCGGCGTCCCCGGCCGACTCCGGGGCAGGCTTGCGTGCCGACTCCCGCGCCAGCCCGCGGCCGGCGACCCGGGCAGCGAGGAACCCGGCCTCCTCGTCCGAGTGATGGCGGGCGCGGAAGTCGATGTCGTTCGTACCGAGCACCGTGCGGGCGAACTTGGCGTAGGCGTAGGCGTCCTCGGCGGTGAGGCGCCCGCCGGTGAGGACTCCGGTCCGTCCGCGGGCGGCGGCCAGCCCCTGCGCGGCGGCGGCCAGAGCGGCTGGCCAGGAGACCGGGACCAAGCCGCCGCCCTCGCCGCGGACCATCGGGGCGGTGATCCGGTCGCGCTGGGTGGCATAGGTGAACGCCCAGCGGCCCTTGTCGCAGTTCCACTCCTCGTTGACCTCGGGGTCGTCGCCGGCGAGGCGTCGCAGGACCTTGCCGCGGCGGTGGTCGGTGCGTTGGCCGCAGCCACTGGCACAGTGTTCGCACACCGCCGGGCTCGAGACAAGGTCGAAGGGGCGGGCGCGGAAGCGGTACTGTGCCCCGGTCAGGGCGCCGACCGGGCAGATCTGGACCGTGTTGCCGGAGAAGTAGGACTCGAACGGCTCGTCGCCGTACACCCCGACCTGCTGCTGCGCGCCGCGTTCGAAGAGGTCGATGAACGGGTCGCCGGCGATCTGCTCCGAGAAGCGGGTGCACCGGGCGCACATGACGCAGCGTTCGCGATCGAGCAGCACCTGGGACGAGATAGCGATCGGTTTGGGGAACGTCCGCTTGACCTCGGTGAACCGTGAGTGCCCGTGCCCGCTCGACAGCGCCTGGTTCTGCAGTGGGCACTCGCCACCCTTGTCGCAGACCGGGCAGTCGAGCGGGTGGTTGATGAGCAGGAACTCCATGATCCCGCGCTGGGCCTTGTCGGCGACCGAGGAGGTGAACTGCGTGCGCACCTGCATGCCCTGGGTGACCGGGGTCGTGCACGAGGTCACAGGCTTGGGCGCACCCTCGACCTCGACGATGCACTGCCGGCAGGCCCCCACCGGTTCGAGCAGCGGGTGGTCGCAGAAGCGGGGGATCTGCACGCCCATCCGCTCGGCCGCGCGGATGATGAGCGTGCCCGGCGGAACCGAGACCTCGCGGCCGTCGACGGTGAGCGTGACGAGGTCCTCGGCCGGATCGTGCGCCGGGTCCTGGGCGGGGCCGCGGGCATCGCGGGGGACGCCTGACGTGGACGAGGTCATCGGGCCACCTCCTCGGGTCGCGCGGTCGCGAAGATGGCGGAGCGGCGGTGGTCGAACGGGCAGCCGTCCGGGATGTGCGCCAGGTACTCGTCGCGGAAGAGCATGATCGACGAGATGATGGGGGTCGCGGCGGCGTCGCCGAGGGCGCAGAACGATCTGCCGAAGATGTTGTCCGAGATGTCGAGCAGCCGGTCCAGGTCATCGGCGGTCGCCGTGCCATCTTCGAGTCGTCGCATGATCTGCACCAGCCAGTAGGTGCCCTCGCGGCAGGGCGTGCACTTGCCGCACGACTCGTGCGCGTAGAACTCCGACCAGCGCAACACTGCGCGCACCACGCAGGTGGTGTCGTCGAAGATCTGCAACGCCTTGGTGCCGAGCATCGACCCCTCCGCCACGCAGCCCTCATAGTCCAGCGGCATGTCCAGCTGGGCGTCGGTGAGTAGCGGCGTCGACGACCCGCCGGGAGTCCAGAACTTGAGGGTGTGGCCCTCGCGTATCCCGCCGGCCAGGTCGAGCAGTTCGCGCAGGGTGATCCCCAGCGGCGCCTCATACTGCCCGGGCCGGGCGACGTGCCCCGACAACGAGTACAGGGTGAAACCGGGGGACTTCTCCGAGCCCATTGATCGGAACCACTCGGGTCCGTGCTGCAGGATCGACGGCACACTGGCGATGGATTCCACATTGTTCACCACCGTCGGGCAGGCGTAGAGCCCGGCGACGGCGGGGAACGGCGGCCGCAGACGTGGCTGGCCACGGCGACCTTCAAGTGAGTCGAGCAGGGCCGTCTCCTCGCCGCAGATGTAGGCGCCGGCGCCAGCGTGGACGATCAGCTCCAGGTCGACGCCACTGCCGAGGATGTCGCGGCCCAGATAGCCGGCCGCGTACGCCTCGGCGACCGCGGTCTGCAGTCGACGCAGGACGGGGACGACCTCCCCGCGCAGGTAGATGAACGCGTGCGAGGCGCGGATGGCATAGGCGGCGATGACGATGCCTTCGATGAGCACATGCGGCGTGGCCAGCATGAGCGGCATGTCCTTACACGTTCCGGGCTCGGACTCGTCAGCGTTCACCACCAGGTAGTGCGGCTTGGCGGCCGCGGAGGCCTCGGGGCCGGGTCCGGCCTGGTCCTCGGCGGCGGTCTCCTGGGGGATGAAGCCCCATTTGCGGCCGGTGGGGAACCCGGCGCCACCGCGGCCACGCAGGCCGGAGTCGAGCACGGTGGAGATGACCTCGTCCGGCCCGGCTGCCAGGGCCTTGCGCAGGCCAACGTAACCGTCGTGCTCCAGGTAGGTCTCGAGCGTCCAGCTGTCGGGGGCGTCCCAGTACCGGCTGAGGTACGGTGCGAGCGGCATGTCAGGCCTCCTCGTCGGGATCGGCGGGGGCGGCCGGGGCGGCGGGGGCGCGCATGTCGTGCTCGCGGGCGATCCGCAGCCCGACCAGCGTCGCGTCGCCGGGAGCGCAGTCGTTAGCGCCGGGCCGCGTGTCGGGGAAGCCGGCGAGGATGCGGGCGGTCTCGTGGAAGGTGCACAGCGGCGCCCCTCGGGTCGGGGTCACTGGGCGGCCGGCCCGCAGGTCGTCCACCACCTGCCGGGCGGAGTCTGGGGTCTGATCGTCGAAGAACTCCCAGTTGATCATCACCACCGGCGCGTAGTCGCAGGCGGCGTTGCACTCGATGCGTTCTAGCGTCACGCGCCCGTCGTCGGTGGTGCCGGGCCCGTCGAGTCCCAGGTGGTCGCGCAGATCCTCGTAGATCTGGTCGCCGCCCATCACCGCGCACAGCGTGTTGGTGCACACCCCGACCAGGTAATCGCCGGTGGGTGTGCGTCGGTACATCGAGTAGAAGGTGGCCACGGCCATGACCTCGGCGGAGGTGAGTCCGACGGCGAGGGCACAGAACTCGATGCCGGCAGGTGTGAGGTGTCCATCCTCGGCCTGCACCAGGTGGAGAAGCGGCAGCAGCGCCGAGCGGGCCTGCGGGTAGCGGGCGACGATGAGGTCGGCGTCGGCCCGCAGTCTCGCCAGGACGCCGTCGGGGTAGTTCCGCTTGGCACCGGGCCGGACGATCGCACCCGGCTCGTCGGGCTTCTGGCCGAACTCGAGGAACACCGTCTCGCCGCCGCTGCGGGGAGCGGGCCCGCCCACCGGTTCCTGGCCGCTCATCGGTCCACACCTCCCATGACAGGGTCGATGCTCGCGACCGCGGCGATGACGTCGGAGAGCATCCCGCCCTCGCACATCGCGGCCACGGCCTGCAGGTTGGTGAACGACGGGTCGCGGTAGTGCACCCGGTACGGGCGGGTCCCGCCGTCGGAGACCATGTGCACTCCCAGTTCGCCGCGCGGGGATTCCACCGGCACATACACCTGGCCCGGCGGCACCGGGAAGCCTTCGGTGACCAGCTTGAAGTGGTGGATGAGCGCCTCCATGGAGCTGTCCATGATGTGGCGGATGTGCTCGGCGGAGTTGCCCAGCCCGTCGGGGCCGACCTTGAGCTGGGCGGGCCAGGCGACTTTGGGGTCGTCGACCATCACCGGCCCGGGCTCGAGCCGGTCGAGGCACTGCTCGACGATCTTCAGCGACTCCTTCATCTCGTCGATCCGGATGACGAACCGGTCGTAGCAGTCGCTCGCCGAGCCGGTGATCACGTCAAACTCGAAGGTTTCGTAACCGCAGTACGGGTCGGACCGGCGAACGTCGTGCGGCAGTCCCGTGGCGCGCAGGACCGGGCCGGTCACGCCGAGGGCCATGCACCCGGTGAGGTCGAGATATCCCACATCCTGCAGCCGCATCTTCCAGATGGGGTTCTCGCGCAGCAGCAGCTCCATCTCGCGGATCCGGCCGGGCATCACCTCGAGCAGCTCGCGCACCTTGGGCACCGCCTCCTCGGGCAGGTCCTGGACCACCCCGCCGGGCCGGATGTAGGCATGGTTCATCCGCAGGCCGGTGATCACCTCGAAGACGTCCAGCACCAGCTCGCGTTCGCGGAACCCGAACAGCATCGGCGTGCTCGCGCCCAGCTCCAACGCGCCGGTGGCCAGCGCGACCATATGTGAGGAGATCCGGTTGAGCTCCATGAGCATCACCCGGATGACCGATGCCCTCGGTGGCACCTGGTCGCTGATCCCGAGCAGCTTCTCCACGCCCAGGCAGAAGGCCACCTCGTTGTAGAAGGGCGAAAGGTAGTCCATCCGCGTCACGAACGTCACGCCCTGCGTCCAGTAGCGGTATTCCAGGTTCTTCTCGATACCCGTGTGCAGGTAGCCGATGCCGCAGCTGGCGCGGGTCACCGTCTCGCCCTCGATCTCGAGGATGAGCCGCAGCACCCCGTGCGTGGACGGGTGTTGCGGGCCCATGTTGACCACGATGCGGTCGTCGTCGGCGTTGCGTGCGGCCTCGCTGATCGCGTCCCAGTCCCGGCCCGAGGCGGTGAGGATCGTGTCGGAGTCCGCGGCGCGGTTCGCGCGGGTGCGGTCGGTGGTCATGAGTACGCCCTTCGCTGGTCCGGCGGCGGGATCGTCGCACCCTTGTACTGCACCGGGATCCCGCCCAGCGGGTAGTCCTTGCGCTGCGGGTGGCCCTCCCAGTCGTCGGGCATCTCGATCCGCGTCAGCGACGGGTGACCGTCGAAGATGACGCCGAAGAAGTCGTACGTCTCCCGCTCGTGCCAGTCCGTCGTGGGGTACACGCGAGTCAACGTCGGGACGTGCGGGTCGGCGTCCGGGGCCCACGTCTCTAGCATGACGCGTCGGTTGTGGGTGATCGACTGCAGCGGATACACCACGTGCAACTCCCGGCCTGCGGCGTCGGGGTAGTGCACCCCGCTCGCGCCCAACGACATCTCGAAGCGCAGGTCGGGGGCGTCACGGAGGGTCAGGGCCACCGCGGGCAGGTGCTCTCGCAGGACATGCAGGGTGAGCTGACCGAAGTGGACCACGACCTTCTCCACCGCCTCGGCAAAGCTCGGCCCGCCCCGCTGCTGCAGGGCCGCCGTGAGTGCGCGGATGACCTCGTCGTCGTCCCCGTACGGCGGTGGGGTGCTGCCGGGCATCGTCGTCGGGAGCACGAGTCCGCCAAATCCGGAGGTGTCCCCGGACCCGTGCACCCCGAACATGCCGTGGCGGACGCCGATCGTGTCCGGGGCGGCCTCGCGTGTGCCGGGTGTGACGGGGAGTTCGGCGTCGGCGCGGTCGGTGGAGTCGGGTGCGTGCGCCTCGTCGCGCCTGTCGGGGGAGTCCGTCATCGGAACATTCCCTCGACCGGGATGAGCGGACGCTGGTCCAGAGCGGCCTGCTCGGCGGCACGGATCGCCTCGGCCCGGTTGGCGCCCAGCGGCATGTTCTGGATCTTGTCGTGCAGAGTGAGGATCGCGTGCATCAGCATCTCCGGCCGGGGCGGACATCCCGGGAGGTAGATGTCGACGGGGACGATGTGGTCGACGCCCTGGACGATCGCGTAATTGTTGAACATCCCGCCCGACGATGCGCAGACTCCCATCGCCAGCACCCACTTGGGCTCGGCCATCTGGTCGTAGACCTGCCGCAGCACGGGGGCCATTTTCTGCGACACCCGGCCCGCCACGATCATGAGATCGGCCTGACGGGGCGACGCCCGGAACACCTCCGTACCGAAGCGCGCGAGGTCGTAACGGCCGGCGGTCGTGGACATCATCTCGATCGCGCAGCACGCCAGACCGAACGTCGCCGGCCAGAGCGACCCCTTGCGCATGTAGCCCGCCAACTGCTCGACCGTGGTCAGCAGGAACCCGGCTGGCAGCTTCTCCTCGAGTCCCATCTCCGCGCTCCTTCCAGGTTGTTTCGGGTCAGTCCCAGCTCAGCCCGCCGCGGCGCCACTCGTAGGCATAGGCGACGGAGACGTTGAACACGAACAGGGCCATCGCGGCCAAGCCGAAGAAGCCGAGGTGGTCGAAGTGGACGGCCCACGGGTAGAGGAAGAGAATCTCGATGCCGAAGATGATGAACAGCATCGCAGTGAGGTAATACTTCACTGGGAAACGGCCGCCCCCGGCCGGCTGCGGAGTGGGCTGGATCCCGCACTCGTAGGCCTCGAGCTTGGCTCGGTTGAAGCGGCTGGGCCCGGCGTACGAGGACACCGCCGACGAGAAGACGGCGAAGGCGACGGCCAAGGCGCCCAGGACCAGGATGGGCACGTACTCGTTCACTTCCGCATCACTCCTCGCGCTTGGGTGCGAAGCCGCCTGTGGGCGGGCTTCTGCTGCAACCGCAGGGGTCCGAGCGGCCGGCGTTGGTGGGGTCCCGGTCGTCCATCTCCCCAGAGGGCCGCTCAGTGTGAGGCCCCGCGTCTGTGACTCTACTCACACCATGTTGACGTATGTCGGGAGTTCGGATGCGCGGCGTGTCTGGCCGGCGGCAGCGCCGATGTCAGGCCGGCGCGAGGAGTCCGTTGACCGCAGCGCGCAAGCGGAACGGGTCGATCGGGTGGGGGACCGAGGCGTCCGCGCGCGACCAGTCGGCGAGCCAACGGTCATCCGCGCGGCCGAGTAAGACCAGGATCGGCGGGCACCGGTCGAGTTCGTCGCGCAACTGCTTGGCGAGCCCCAGCCCGCCGGTGGGCGTGGCTTCGCCGTCGAGGATCGCCAGGTCCACTCCGCCTGCATCCATGTGCTCGATCACGACTGGGGCGGTGGCGACCTCGACGTAGTCCAGCCTTGGAAGGTCCGGGTGGGGGCGCCGTCCGAGAGCGGACATGACGCGGCCCCGGGTGGTGGCGTCGTGGCTGTAGACGAGCACCCGCAGGGAGACGTTCGGTCGTGGGGTCTCGGTCACAGTCGTGATGCTACCGACGAGCTGATCGTCGGAGGCCACAAACGACAGTGCCCCAGCGTCCCTGGCGGGGAGTCTGCCGGGGCCGAAATGAGCGACGCGGCCCGGGCTCGAGAGCACCGGGCCGCGTCGGCGGCGGAGGATAGGGGATTTGAACCCCTGAGGGGCTATAAACCCCAACCCGCGTTCCAGGCGAGCGCCATAGGCCACTAGGCGAATCCTCCGCAGAGCACATTACCCAGCGCGTGCAAGTGGAGGCAAACTGCGGGACCGCGGCATCGGATCGACGCTGTCCGCGAGGCGGGTGGCGTGCGGGGTGGGCGGAGGCATGGCTAGACTCGTCCATGGACCCCGCGCGGCGTCCATCCTGTGAACTCCCCCAGGGCCGGAAGGCAGCAAGGGTCAGCGGGCTCTGGCGGGTGCGCGGGGTCCCCTTATGTCTTGGGACATGTCTTAGGGCACCAACACCGAAGTTGTCGATCCCGCCGGAGGCCACAGTGGCGCTGTCCGAACTCCCCGCCGACGAACTCGCTCGACTCGAGTCGCAGCTGGCAACCGAGTACGACGCGCTGGCAGGCAAGGGCCTGGCCCTCGACCTGACGCGAGGGAAGCCCTCGCCCGAGCAGTTGGACCTGTCCGAGCGTCTGCTGTCGCTGCCGGGAGAAGGCGATCACCTCGCGGGCAAAACCGACGTGCGCAACTATGGCGGCGGAGCCGGCTTGCCCGAGCTGCGGTCGATCTTCGCCGAACTGCTGGGCGTGGACGCCGATCGGGTGATCGCCCAGGACAACGCGAGCCTGTCGATCATGTATGACCTGCTGGCGTTCTCGATGCTTTTCGGCACGTCCGACTCGCAGCGCCCGTGGAAGGACGAGCCGACGCTGCGCTGGCTCTGTCCGGTCCCTGGTTATGACCGCCACTTCGGCATCACCGAGGCGCTCGGCATCGAGATGATCCCGGTGCCGTTGGGCCCGACCGGTCCGGACATGGACGAGGTCGAACGTCTCGTGGCGAGTGACCCGTCCATCAAGGGCATGTGGTGCGTCCCGATCTTCGCCAACCCGACCGGCGCGGTGTACGACGACCACACCGTCTCCCGTCTCGCGCGCATGGCCACCGCGGCCCCGGACTTCCGGGTCGTGTGGGACAACGCCTATGTCGTCCACACGCTCACCGAGGACTTCCCCAAGGTCCCCGACGTGGACACGCTGGCCGCCGAGGCGGGACACCCCAACCGCTTCTGGCAGGTGTGCTCGACCTCCAAGATCACCTTCGCCGGCGCCGGGGTGTCGTTCTTCTCGTCCTCACGCGCCAATCTCGACTGGTACCTGGGCCACACTGCCATGCGCTCCATCGGACCGAACAAGGTCAACCAGCTCGCGCATGCCCGATTCTTCGAAGACGCCGACGGCGTGCGCGCGCTCATGCTCCGCCACCGTGACCTCATCGCGCCCAAGTTCGAGGCCGCGGCTGCCGCCCTGACCCGCAGGGTGGGCGAGTACGACGTGGCTCGCTGGACCCGGCCCGAGGGCGGGTACTTCATCGATCTCGAGGTGGTCGACGGAACCGCCGCCGAGACTGTCCGCCTAGCCAAGGAGGCCGGGGTCGCACTCACCCCGGCGGGGTCGGCGTACCCGTACGGTGAGGACCCCGACGATCGGCACATCCGTCTGGCGCCCACGCTTCCGCCGCTGGCCGAGGTCGAGGCCGCCATGGACGTCGTGGGTCTGTGTGCCCTGCTGGCGGCCTGCCGCGCCGCGCTCCCCGGCTGACGCCCCACCGGACCTGGTCGCCTGTAACGACAGGCTGGGATCCGTTAACCCCCGCCCTTAATGGAGCGCGCTCCGCAGTGTCCGCTGTCGACGTTGAGATGTCGACGTGACCTGCGCGTCTGCCCGCTCGTGATGTCGACCACATTCCCAGATTGTGGATATCGACGTCCGCACCATAGGCGGGCCTGCCACCTGCGCGAATGTGAATCGCCCGCTCTATTGAGCGTGTGTCAACCGCTGCAACGTCTTGTCCGGGCCGGGGGCGTCTGGTTGTATCGGAGCGGTCCGGGCCAGAGAGATACGGACACCGGATACAGCTGAGGGGCTGTGAGGGGCCGGTGTCTGATATCGGTTCGGGAACCGCGCTGCGGGGGTCTGAGGGGGCCCGTTCCGCGCGCGAGGGACGTCGGGAGGGGCTGCGCATGGCGCGGCCCCTCCGGTCATTTCGGCACATCCCGGCACGCGTCAGCGCGAGACGAACGCTGTCCTCGTCGTCGTCGTACCCCCTGGGTACCCTCTAGACGTGGCCCTCTATCGGAAGTATCGCCCCGCCTCCTTCGCCGAGGTCGTGGGTCAGGAGCACGTCACCGAACCGTTGTCGGTGGCACTGTCCTCCGGTCGTATCAACCACGCCTACCTCTTCTCCGGCCCGCGCGGCTGCGGCAAGACCTCGTCCGCCCGCATCCTGGCGCGCTCGCTCAACTGCGTCCACGGGCCCACCGCCACCCCGTGTGGGGAGTGTGACTCGTGCGTCGCACTCGCGCCCGGTGGAACCGGGACCCTCGACGTCACCGAGCTCGACGCGGCCAGCCACGGCGGTGTCGATGACACGCGCGAACTGCGCGAGCGGGCGTTCTTCGCGCCGGCGTCGTCGAGGTACCGGGTGCTCATCATCGATGAGGCCCACATGGTCACCAACGCGGGCTTCAATGCGCTGCTCAAGATCGTGGAGGAGCCACCGGAGCATCTCATCTTCATCTTCGCGACCACCGAGCCGGAGAAGGTCCTGCCGACCATTCGTTCGCGGACGCACCATTACCCATTCCGGCTGCTCACGCCGACGTCGATGCGCGGGCTGCTCGAGCGGATCTGCGAGCAGGAGGGGGTGCAGGTCGAGCCGACTGTGTTCCCGCTGGTCATCCGGTCCGGTGGCGGGTCCCCGCGTGACACGCTCAGCGTGCTGGACCAATTGATGGCCGGCGCCGGCGACGAGGGCATCACCTACCCGCGCGCGGTGAGTCTGCTCGGGGCGACCGAGGTCGCGCTCATCGATGACACGGTCGACGCGCTGGCAGTCGGCGACGGGGCCACGCTGTTCCGGACGGTCGACAAGGTCGTCGAGGCCGGCCACGACCCGCGCCGGTTCGCCGCCGACCTCCTGCAGCGCCTGCGGGACCTCATCATGGTGCAGTCCGTGCCGCAGGCGATCGAGCGTGGGCTCGTCGACGCGCCGGTGGAGCAAGCCGAGACCATGCGACGCCAAGCCGAGAACATCGGGCCCGCCACTCTCGCCCGCTGCGCCGACATGGTGCACGAGGGGATGGGGTCGATGCGCGGGGCCACGTCGCCGCGGCTGCTGCTGGAGATCCTCTGTGCCAAGTTGCTGCTGCCGTCGGCCGACGATTCCATGGCCGCGCTGCTGCAGCGCGTCGAGTCGCTCGAGTCGGGTGCGGTGCGACCGGCCGCCGCGGTGGGTGCCGCCGGGGGCGGGGGAGCCGATTCGGGCGGGGCCCCTCACAGCGACGACGGCGAGTCCCGCCCCGGCCCCGCAGGCGGACCGGCGTCGCACACTCCGGGCCAGGCCGAGGGGCGTCCGAAGTTCGTGCGCCGGTCGCAGTTGCCGCCCGAGCCCGCACCCGCTCCGACTGCGGCGCCCGAGTCGCCTTCCGCACCCACGCGGTCCCGCCAGGCAGCGCCGTCCCAGCCAGAGAATTCCCAGCCGGTGTCAGGCCAGCCTGCGTTCGCCGCTGACCCCGGCGCGCCGGCCGTGCCCGCCGAATCCGTCGCGGAGCAGGTCGTGGCGAACCGGACGTCCGGGCCGGAGTCGGAGCCGTCGCAATCAGCGCCGCCGTCACAGTCGACACCGCCGCCGACGTCGGAGCCGCAGCCAGTGGCCGACACCGCGCCCGCGCCTGCGGCTGCTCCCGCGCCCGTATCTGCAGAGCAGCCCCGCCCGGCGGAGACGCCCCCGGTTGAGGAATTCTTGACGCCCGGCCCCGGGTCGTCCGCCTCCAGTTCCGATGCCGAGGCTGCGGCCCCGACCGCGGAGTCAGCCGCCCGGACGGACGCCCCGGCCCCCATTCCCGCAGCGCAGACCGCCCCCGAGCCGACCCCCGCAGCGGTGTCAGCTCAGCCTGCGCCTGCTCAGACCGACGACCCGTGGCGCGGACAGCCCGACCCCGCGCCGGAGTCGGCCCCTGCTCCCGCCGCGGCCGCGACCGGAATCGAGGCCGAGGACATCCGCCGCGCCTGGCCCGCCATTCGCGAGGCGGTACGCACCCGCACCCGCACCGTGGAGGTCATGCTCGCCGGCGCCACGGTCGCTGGCGTGGACGGACGGGTGATCCACCTGGTCCACGACTACGCGCCGCTGGCCAAGCGACTATCCCAGCCGCACAATGCCACCGCGATCACCGACTCAATCACCGAGGTCGTGGGCGGGGACTGGACCATCCGCTGCACCTCCGGGAATGCTCCCGCCGCGCCCGCGAGCGGGCGCCCCGCAGACTCGGCACCATCAGCACCCGGACGGGGACCCGCCGCGGGCCCTACTGACGCCCCCGGCGGGCCCCACCAGGGCGAGCCGCGGGGCTGGGAGCGCCGACTGCGTGACGTCGACGCCGGGCAGGGCCAGCCAGGAGGTCGCGCGGGCGGTGGCTACGACGACATCCCGCCCCCGACCGAGGAACCCGACCCGGAACCGGGTGAGCCGAACAGCCCGCCCCCACCGCCGGTCAGCGAGGACGAGATGGTGGACGAGGCCCGCAGCGGCCCCCAGAACCTCGACCACCGCACCGGTGAGGACATTGCATTGGCCCTGCTCAAGGAGCACCTCGGGGCCCGCCCACTCGAGCGCTGACCCACCCGCCCCGCCGCGCGCCGGGGCGCAGTGTCCTACCTGACGGTTACGCTGGGAACTGACCGACCGGGTCCCACCCGGCAGGATCATGCTTGAACTGTCACGAACCGGCATCACCAGGCATAAACAGACATAAACAGGCACTGCCCCGCACACCGCCGAAAGGACCCCGCCATGCAGCCCGGACCCGACATGAACGCACTGCTCCAGCAGGCCCAGCAAATGCAGGCCCAGCTCGCCGACGCGCAGCAGCAGATCGCCGCGAGCACCGTCGACGGACAGGCGGGCGGCGGACTCGTCTCCGTCTCCATGCGCGGCACCGGTGAGGTCACCAGCGTCACGATCGACCCGAAGGTCGTCGACCCCGAGGACATCGAGACGTTGCAGGACCTCATCGTCGGCGCGTTCGGCGACGCCCACACCAAGGTCCAGGAGCTCGCCGAGTCCCGCCTCGGCCCACTGGCCTCCGGCGGGGGCCTCGGAGACATGATGGGCGGCCTAGGCATGTGAACCTGCGGGGCCCGGCATGTTCCGGGTCCCGCCACCGGGTTCCGCTCACACCGGGCCCGCCACCCGGCGACGCAGCCGTCGTCGGGCCAGTAAGAGCACAGGAAAGCGCGATGTACGAGGGACCGGTCCAGAACCTGATTGACGAGTTCGGCAAACTGCCGGGCATCGGTCCGAAGTCCGCGCAGCGCCTGGCCTTCCACCTGCTGCAGGCCGAGCCCGAATCCGTCGAACGACTCCGATCCGCACTGCAGGCCGTGGTCGATGGCATCACCTACTGCGAGGTCTGCGGGACAGTCGCCGCAGCCGAACGTTGCCGCATCTGCTCGGACCCGCGCCGCGACCCCACGCTCATCTGCGTAGTCGAGGAGCCCAAGGACATCGAGGCCATCGAACGCACCCGCGAATTCCGCGGCCTCTACCACGTGCTCGGCGGCGCGCTCGACCCGATCAACGGCATCGGACCAAACGAACTCCGCATCGCCAGCCTGATGCGGCGGGTCGGCGCCGAATTCGAGGGCGAGGAGATCGCGGAGATCATCATCGCGACCGACCCCAACACCACCGGCGAGGCCACCAGCACCTACCTCGCCCGGCTGCTGCGGCCCTTCCCCGAACTCGTGGTGAGCCGCCTGGCCTCGGGCTTACCGATGGGGGCCGACCTGGAGTTCGCCGATGAACTCACCCTGGGCAGCGCATTGTCCGGTCGCCGCATCCTGTCCGGCGGGCCCGCGCAGACCCCACGGTCCGGCGGTGTCCTGCGGCCCGAGCAGGTCGACCCCGCTGAGCCCGTGGCCCCAGCCCCGGCAGACCAGGAGATCGGCTACCCGGGCGCGGAGTCAGAACTCGACGCGCAGTCAGAGACCGAAGAGCCCCGCGGCGTTTCCGTGCCACACCGACCGTAGCCAGTCGTCTCCCATCCCGAGCCCGGCCAGGGCCTCGAGTTGGTGCGCATAGGGGTAGGGAATGTTCGGGAAGTCCGTCCCGAGTAAGACCTTGTGACCCAGGTCGACCAGCCGGCTGCGCTCTGCCTGCGGGAACGGCGTGATCGCCTCCACGAAGTCCGTGAAGGCCATGGTGGTGTCCAGATAGACGTTCTCGTATCGCTCAGCGAGGTCGAGGAACTCCGAGTACTCGCCCATCCCCATATGAGCGACGATGAGCGGCAGATCCGGGAATCGGTCGAGCACCGCGGCCACAGGCTCGGGGCCGGTGAACTGGCCCGCCACCGGGCCGGACCCGCAGTGGATGACCGTCGGTACCTGTGCTTCGGCGAGCAACCCCCACACCGGATCGAGCTGCGGATCGCCCGGATCGTACTCGCCGACCTGAATGTGTGACTTGAACACCTGCGCGCCCGCCTCGACCGCGTCGCGCACGTACTCGCCCGCAGTCGGCTCGGGGTAGAAGGTCGCCGTGTGCAGGCAGTCCCGGTGCCGGGACGCGAACTCCGCGGACCAGGCATTGAGCCAGGCACCCATGTCGGGCTTGTGCGGGTACAGCATCGACGAGAACGCCAGCACTCCATAGGAGCGCAGCCGCTCGACCCGCTCGTCCTCCGCCTCCCGGTACGTGATGGGCCAGGGACGACCGATCTTGGGGCCGGCGGCGTCGAAATAATCCCACACCTTGTTCAACACGCGCGGCGGCATGAAATGGGTGTGCACGTCGATGATCCCCGGCAGGCCCAACGGCTCCCATAGGGCACGGACCTGCGCCGACTCGACTTCAGGGTCGGGAGGGGTCACTGATCCGGTGAGTATGGCGGTGCCGTGGTGGTCACACATGTCACCGAGGGTATGTCAACCGAGACAGGACGCCAGGCGATCGAATAGCCGGCGGCGGAACCCACCCCCGGGTGGCGTGCCAGTGCCTATCCGACTGCTGCGCCCCGGTGGTCACGAACACTGCAGAGCGACTGTCTCAGCGCCGTGCGGCGGCGATCCGCTCGCGTCGCAACTGCTCCACAGCCGGCACCTCGATCGGCGGCAGAGCGTCCACGCCGAGCGCGCGGCACAACAGCAGATCGGCCAGTTCCGGATTGCGAGCAAGCACCGGCCCGTGCATGTAAGTGGCAATGATGGAACCTTGGACCACGCCCTCGACGAGCCCGGAGGCTGGGACCTGCTGATCGGCGGGCACGCCGTTGCCGACCCCGGAGGTCACGCGGCCGAGCGGGGCGGCGTCGGGGCCCAACACGGTGGCGCCCATGTGGTTCTCGAAACCCGTCAGCGGCTGCATCAGGCCCGCCACCTGCGGCGCCACCACCAGCTCGCCGATCGAGCGGGAGGCCTGCGGCGTGGTGGTGACGTCCAGCAGACCGAGGCCGGGCGCGCGGGAGCCGTCGGAGACCACGAACCACTCGCCGAACACCTGCATCCCGGCACAGATCGCCAGCACCGGCGTGCCGCGCTCGACCGCCCGCTGCAGTCCGGGCGACTCGGACAGGTGCCGGGACGCCAGCTTCTGCGCCGCGTCCTCCCCGCCGCCCACTGTGTAGAGGTCGCATGAGTCGGGGACCTCGTCGTCCAGCGTGATCCGAACGATCTCTGCGTCGTAACCGCGCCACCTCAACCGCTGGCGCAGGACCAGCGAGTTGCCGTCATCGCCATAGGTGCCCATGACGTCCGGCAGTATCAGGCCGATCCGCACGGTCGACTCGGTGGACCGCGGAGAGTCAGCGGCCACGGTATTCAGTGGGGAGGCCGAGGACGAAGCCCCGGCCGCGCTTGCCCCCGCGTGGCGCGGATCGGGAGTTCCCGCCGGGGTGCTGTGCTCGCTCATCGCTACTTCCCCTTCCGGCCCGTGTCGGCCCCGGTGGCGGCGATCGCCCGTCCCAGGTCGCGGAACGCGGTGTAGTTCGCCAGCACCTCCACGCGTCCGGGTGGGCAACCCCGGATCGCTTTCAGCGGGTCGGGTTCCAGCCGATGCTCGACTCCGGCGTAGCTCAGGCGCACCGAGAGGTCGGCAGCGCGCTCGCCCGAGGCGTACACGGGCACGCCCTCGAAGCTCTCGAAGCGAACGTCCCACAGCCACGACAGGTCCACGCCGTCGGCGACCTGCCCGTTCACCGCGATCACCAGGCCGTCGGCGGAGGTGTCGATCATCCCCAGTGCCTCTTGCCAACCGGCCGGGTTCTTGGCCAGCAGCAGGTGCGCGGCCCGGCCGTCCACGTCGACAGTCGAGTAGCGGCCAGCCACGTCGTCGACCTGCTCGACCGCCCGGACCGCAGCGGCGGGGTCGGCGCCCATCGCGACTGCCGCGGCCACGGCCTGCGCGGCGTTGCCCCGGTTGGCCCGGCCCGGGATCGCCAGGCTCAGGGGCGCGGTGAACCCGTCGGGCCCGTGGATCGACTGGTCGTCGACCCACCAGTCCGGCACAGGACGCTCGAACTTCCGGCCGTCGGACAGCGTGCCGTCCGACCGCCACCGCACGGCCCCGGTCTCGTCGACCGTCCGGGAGATCGGCTCGCCGGTACGAGGGCAGCTCACCGAGTCGCCCGCCCACGCCGACCCGGCGGCCACCCACACCACGGACGGGTTGTCGTAGGCGACGGAGGTGATCATCACGTCGTCGCAGTTCGCCACGACGGTCGCCTGGGGCTGCGCCGCGACGCCCGCCCGCAACCGACGCTCGATCGTGTTGATCTCCCCGACCCGGTCCAACTGATCGCGACTGAGATTGAGCAACACGATCGCCTCGGGGGTGGTGTTCTCCGCAACCGCCGGCGTGTGCAGCTCATCGACCTCAATCGCCGCCAAGCCGGCCGATCGGTCGGCCCCGAGAGCGGACACGATGCCAGCGTCCATATTGTCGCCGTTCGCGTTCGAGGCCACCGGGCCGATGGTCGACAGGGCGGAGGAGAGCATCCTCGTCGTCGTCGACTTTCCATTGGTCCCGGTGACTAGCACGGTACGTCGGCCCGCCGCGAGCTGGCGCATGAGCTGCGGATCTAGCTTCAACGCCACCAGACCGCCGATCATCCCGCCCGACCCGCGTCCCGAGACTCGCGATGCCCAGGTCGCCAGGCGGGCCACGGCCACGGCCACCCGGCCGCGGGGGGTGAGGGCGGTGATCGCGCGGGAACTCATGTCGCCGAGTCTAGGCAGCGCCCCCGCTCAGAACTGCGCCGGACCGCCCAGGGCGGCGACCACGTCGTGCCCGAGGTCCGCCATTACGTCGTCGGGGGCGGCGGACATGTCGGACGCGGAGGCGATCACAGCGATCGCGTACCTGCCGCTTCCCGTGTTCACCACGGCGATGTCGTGCGACTGGTCGTCGGTCTCGCCGGTCTTATTGGCGATGCTGCCCGCGGGCAACCGGGCGGGCAACTTCCACCGCCGCTCCTGCGCGAGCATCGCGTCCAGCACGAACCGGGCCACGGCGGGGGAGGTGAGCGCGGCCCCACTCGACGCCCGACCGTCGGCGGCGCGGACGAGTTCGGCCAGGAAGCGGGCGCTCCCGCGGGCGGTGACCCGGCTCCAGTCGCCCGTCTCCTCATAGCGGAAGGCCCCGCCGGAGTGGAACTGCTCGGCCAGACCGACCCGGTCGGCGATGTCGCCGAGGGCGGTGAGCGGATCGTCGGTGTCGGGCGCGGTCGGGCCGTCGACGCTCAGGTCATACAGCAGGTTCGCGGCGTCGTTGTCCGAAACGATGATGGCCGCGGTGAGCAGGTCATCGAGTTCGCCGTAGGGGGTCTGCGCCGACGGATCGGCGTCCCACGCCTCGAGCGCGCCGACAGCGAACGCCAATTTGATGACCGACGCGGCGTACCGGGGGTCGTCCTGACCTGAGCACACCACGGGCTCGGCGGGGGCGTCGATGGCCAGTACACACGCCGCGAGCTCGTGGCCCTGGCCCGCGGCCTCGTCCACCGCGGCGGCCAGCAGGGGCTCGACATCCTTCCACCCTGGAGGCAACGGTTGTTCGAGACGGTTCGGGTTCGCGACGTGACCGTCCGGCACGCCACCGGCCGCGGGCGGGTCGAAGTGGGGGGCAGGCGCCCCCGGGGTGGGCTGGCGGGCGGTGGTGGAAAAGGGGACGGTCACTGCGACCGCGAGCAGCGCCGCGAGGCACACGGCGAGGGACGCCCCGATAGCCACCCGGATGCGACGACGGGTGCGGCGCCGCGCCCGGGCAGGGGCGTCGCGCACCTGCGCCGCGAGGGTGTCGGGTTGATTCCGCCGCACAGGGTGCCTCCTGGGTGGGGCCTGGCCGGGCCGCGGCGCGCCGTGCGGGGCGCGCACGACGGCCGGCGCTGAGTGGACTGCGTAGACCTTAGCGGCCCGGCCCGGGCGGGGGTACCGGCCCGTGCGAGCGCCGTGACCTAGGACGGTGGCGCCCGGGATGTCGTAGTGGTCTGCGACGATGATCGGCATGACCGGTTGGGTTGTAGTGGACGTCGAAACGTCGGGGATGACACCGGCTGTCGACCGGGTGTTATCGGTGGCCGCGGTGGTGATCGACGACGACGGCGAGGTGGTCGAGGAGTTCACGACCCTGCTGAACCCGGGCGTCGACCCAGGGCCTGTCCACATCCACGGGCTCACCCCGGCTCTCCTCGCCGGCAAACCCCGGTTCGCGGACATGGCGTCCGAATTGGACCGGGTCCTCGACGGGCGGACGGTCGTCGCCCACAATGCGACATTCGACGCGTCGTTCCTCGCTGCGGAGGCGCGTCGGGCTGGGCTCACGCCACCGCTCAAGCGGTTCGTGTGCACATTGGACCTCGCCGGCCGGCTGCACCTGTCCACCGGAGACCTCAAATTGTCGACCCTCGCCGCACACTTCGGGGTGCGGCAGCGTGCCGCCCACGACGCTCACGACGACGCGTTGGTGCTGGCCGGGGTGTTCGGAGGGTTGCTCGAGGTGGCCAGAAGCAAGAATGTGCAGCCGACAGTGCGTGAACTCGCCGCGATGGTGGCGCACCCCGAGACCGGATACCTGGTGTCGACCGTGTGGGCGGACGCCCTCGCCGCACCGAGATTGTGGCGACCGGCCGGGCGGCTCAAGCCTGGCGGCCCGCTGGTGCAGGGCATGGAGGTGGTGTTCACGCAGGATGTGGATCGCGACCCGGACGAGATCGCGAGTCTCGTCGTCGACAAGGGGTTGTACGTGGCCGACCGGATCACCTCCCGTACGTCACTGGCGGTGTGCGACGCACCCGGTGCGGTTCGCGGGCGTGCGGCGTTCGCCCGGCGCAAGGGGCTCGAACTGATCGGGTTCTCCCGCCTCGAGGAGCTGCTGGCGGACGTACGCCCGGGCAGGCCGGTCGCGGCGGCACCGGTGGACGACGCGCAGGGCGCACTGTTCTAGGGGTAGCCCTCGTGCCGGCGGGGTAGATCCTCGGGGCGGCCGGAGAGCGCGTCCGGATCCTCCACGCGGAGCCTGCGATGGACGATGATCCGATCGACCGCCCAGTGCACGGCCCACAGCGCCACGCCGGCCGCCAGCAGCCAGCCGGCCACCGTGTAGTCCTCCCGCGCCCGGCCGGACAGCGGCGAGACCAGAAACGCGCAGAACACCGTGCCCAGGATGGGCACCACGGTCGGCGTCCGGAAGTGCGCGTGTTCGACGGGGTCGCGGCGGAGCACGAGGACGGCGACGTTCGTCACCGTGAAGACCGCCAACAGCAGAAGTGAGGTGGTCCCGCCCAGGGAGGCCAGGTCGGCGAAGGCGATGAGCCCGAACGCGAGGACCGTGGTGAAGAGGATCGCCACCCAGGGGGTGCGGCGACCCGGGAGGACCAGGCCGAGCTTCGCCGGCAGCACCTTCTCGTGGGCCATGCCGTAAAGCAGCCTCGAGGCCATGAGCATGTTGATTAGTGCCGAGTTGGCCACCGCGAACATGGTGATGAACGCGAAGACCCACAGCGGGAACGACGGCGCGCCCGCCTCGACCACCATGAGCAGCGGCGTGTCCCCCACTCCCAGGTCCTCTGGGCTCACCAACGTCACGGACACGATCGCGACGAGGATGTAGATGACGCCGGTGATCGTCAGCCCGGCGAACATGACCTTCGGGAAGATCCGCGCCGGTTCCTTGGTCTCCTCTGCCATGTTGACCGCGTCCTCGAACCCCACCATCGCGAAGAAAGCGAGCGCGGTGGCGGCGGTGACGGACCGGAACGGACTTTCACCCTCGGCCAGATCGAACGCCGAGGCGCGGGAGAGGTCGCCCTGCCCCTGCGTGATCGCCCAGCCGCCGATCGCGATGATGATGAGCAGACCGGCCAGTTCGACGCAGGTCAAAACCACGTTGATCCGGACGGACTCGGAGACGCCGCGCAGGTTGACGGCCGCGACCGCGGTCATGAACACCAGCGCGACTCCGATGAGCGGCCAAGTCCCGGACACCCACCCGAGGTCGACCGCCTCGCTGAAGTTGCCCGCGAAGGCGATGGCGGCCGAGGACGCCGAGGTGAGACCGGAGGCCATCACCGTGAACGCCACGAGGAACGTGAGGAAGTGCACCTTGAAGGCGCGGTGCGTGTAGACCGCGGCGCCGCCGGCCTTGGGATACTTGGTCACCAGTTCGAGGTAGCTCGCCGCCGTGAGCATGGCGATGGCGAACGCGATGAGGAACGGCAGCCACACCGCTCCGCCGACCTCCGCGGCGACCTTCCCTGTGAGGGCGTAGATCCCGGTGCCGAGGATGTCGCCGACGATAAAGAGCAGGAGTAGCCCGGGGCCGATGACCCGTTTCAGCGCTGGCTGGTTGATTGTGTCCTCCCTGCGGCGTAGTGGTGCCCCGGCGACGGTTGCCCCGTGCGGGTCGAGCATCCCACCGCGCGGTCGCCGGGGGTGCGGCGGCCTCGTGGAATGATGGGCCACGTTCAGCGCCGCCGACCACAGGAGGACCGCCCCCGTGCCCGCACCCCAGAACGCTGCCGCCCGTGAGGTCTACGAGAAGGAACGGGCGCACGTCCTGGCCCCGTGGTCGGCGTGGGGGGCCTCCGACCCGATGGTCGTCACCGCGGCCGAGGGCTGTCATCTCACGGACGGTGACGGCAACAGGTTGCTCGACTTCACCTCGCAGTTGGTCAACACGAACATCGGACACCAGCATCCGGTGGTCGTCAAGGCCATCCAGGATCAGGCGGCCGAGCTGTGCACCATCAACCCGGCCCACGCCAACGCCGCGCGCGCCGAGGCCGCCCGACTGGTCGCAGAGGTCGCGCCTGCCGGAATGAACCGGGTCTTCTTCACCAATGCCGGTACCGAGGCCGTCGAGCACGCCATCCGCATGGCCCGCCGCCACACCGGCCGCCACAAGACCCTCTCCGCATTCCGCAGTTACCACGGCGCCACCACCACGTCGATGAACCTCACCGGAGACACCCGCCGCTGGGCCAACGACATGGGCAACACCGGTGCGGTGCACTTCCACGCCCCGTTCCTCTACCGCTCGCAGTTTTACGCCGAGAACGACAAGCAGGAGTGCGACCGCGCGCTCGAGCACCTCGACTCGCTCATCGGGCTGGAGGGGCCGGATCACTTCGCCGCGCTCATCATCGAGTCCGTGCCCGGCACCGTCGGAATCATGGTGCCGCCGGCCGACTACCTGCGCGGTGTCCGCGAGATCTGCGACAAGTACGGGATCGTCATGATCTGCGACGAGGTCATGTCCGGCTTCGGCCGGACCGGCCAGTGGCTGGCACTCGACAATTTCCGCTCCGGTGACGACGACTGGGCGCCCGACCTCATCACTTTCGCCAAGGGCTCCAACTCCGGGTACGTCCCCCTCGGCGGCGTCATCCTGCACGATCGGATCGCCGCCTCCTTCGAGACGACCCCGTACACCGGTGGCCTCACCTACGCGGGCCACCCGCTGGCCTGCGCTTCCGTGGTCGCGACCATCAACGTCATGCGCGACGAGAAGATCATCGAGAACGCCCGGATGATCGGCGAGGACGTCATCGGTCCGCGCCTGCGCGAACTGGCCGAGAAGCATCCGTCGATCGGCGAGGTCCGCGGACTGGGCGTCTTCTGGGCCGTGGAGATGGTGGCCGACCGAGAGACTCGCGAGCCCCTCGCCCCCTACGGTGGGTCCTCAGAGGCCATGGCGCGCACCTTCGCCGCCGCCAAGAAGGACGGCCTGCTGCTGTTCATGAACTACAACCGTTTCCACGTGGTGCCGCCGTGCATCATCACGCCCGACGAGGCCAACGAGGGCCTCGACATCTTCGACCGCGCGCTCGACGTGGCCGACTCGTACGTGAGGAGCTGACCAGCCGATGGCACTGGTACTTGGACTGATCGTCAACGCTGTCGCCCTGTGGGTGGCGACGCTGATCGTGCCGGGGATCACGCTGCACGAGACCGGCGGGATCTACGCGCCGGGCGGGGGCGCGATCGACAACGAGGTGAGCGTTCCCACGATCGCGGCGCTACTCATCGTGGCGGTGGTGTTCGCCCTGGTCAACGCTGTGATCAAGCCGGTCGTGCAGCTGCTGTCGCTGCCGCTGACCATCCTGACCCTGGGCTTGTTCCTGCTGGTGGTCAACGCGCTGATGCTCATGCTCACAGGCTGGATAACGACCACGTTCCAGCCCTTCGGCGCGGAGTTTGTGGTGAGTGGATTCTGGGCGGCCTTCTTCGGCGCAATTGTGGTCGGGCTGGTCAACTGGGTGCTGGGGATGCTCATCCCCACCCGCGCCCGCGCCTGACGCGGTCGGGGTTCGGACTGCGGCCCGGCCACCTGCGGCCCGGCCCGTCCACCCGCGGCCTGGCCCCCGTGTTGAGTCGCTGAGTCAGCTGGGCACCTCGGAGGTCCTGGGGAAAAGCTGCACGCAGTGACTCCGCGTGGGCGGGGTGGGGTGCCCGGCCCCGCTCAGGAGCCGAAGGCCGCTGAGGAGACCGCCCGCGGGGTCCAGCCCCGCGCGGCATAGTCGCGGATGAACTGCATCTGCGGGTAGAACGCGTCCCCCGGGCAAGCGGTCCCGCCCCAGTCACGGTGGCCCGAGACTGCCATCATCGGTCTCGTGCCCCCGCCTTCAGGGTTGCGGTAATTGACGCCCCCGCGCGGGTTGATCCCGGTGGCGTTGCACAGGGCGCGGACGCAGTCGATGGTGGCACCGACGGCGGCGGGAGTGGGCGGGCTCCACGTGAAGTCGCCCAGCAGGCTGATGCCGATGTTGCCGTTGTTGAATCCGCCGACGTGGCCGCCCGTGACGACGGGGGGAGCGATTCCAGCGACGGGCGGGACCTGGAAGACGGGGTTGCCGACCGGGGTGCCTCCGCGTCCCTGGTAGATGCGCCCCTCGGGATCGATGATCAGGTGGTAGCCGATATCGCCCCAGCCGAGAGTGTTGGCGTGGTAGTTGTACGTGGCCCGCACTGTGGCAGCCCTGTCGGGACCGACCTGGCCAGCGGTGTGGTGGATGGTGATCGACTGGGCCGGGAAGAACTGTGGGGCCCACCGGAAGCCTGGCACGTCGCCCGCGCCCCACGCCGCCCGCGGGATGATCGGGAGGCCGAGCAGTCCGACGCTGCCGAGGCTGTAATTGCGGGCCGTGCCGCGGCCGTCGTCAAAGACCGTTGCCTCGGATCCCTTGGGGGCGTCGACCTCGTAGCCCACGGCCCCGTCCGGAGCGGAGACGAGCTCGGAGGCGGGCACGCTACCGGCGTCCGGAGCGGTGTCCATGAGGTCGAGCGGCTGCCAGTCGCCCACCGAGCCGTCGGGGAACGCGAACCGGATGCGTCCGGCGATGTCCTCGGCGCTGGGGAAGGTGACCCCGACGTAGCCGAGCGGGCCGTTGGGCTGGATCATTCCGCTGCCGGTCGAGATCGACTGCATGAGGTCCTGGGCCACGCCGAGCGATCCGGTCGTGAACGGATTGGCGCCGGCTACGGGGCCTCGGACGGTGGAGGCGACGGCAGCGCCCACGCCGACCGATGCGGCGGTGAGAAATCCACGGCGTGTCACTGACATAGGAGCTCCAGACTGAGGTTGCGGAGGACGGCCGCCTTGCATATCGGCGCGACCCGCCGCCACATTACGCGCTCCCCGTAATCAAATCGAGACCGTCGTTACCCAAGTGATACATGAGAGTGATGTGACTGGAGTGGCGCTTTTCGCCGGAGGGAGGGGCGAGGTCGGGTGACCCACCACACGGTGATGGCACCGTCCCGCAACCGCCGGCGTTTGGCGCCCAACGAGAAAAGCGGTCCGCGCACCAGCCTTGCGGCGATGGGTGCGGGACCGCTCTTCTCGGGGCGCGTACTGGCCTAACCCTCAGCGCCGTCCGACGAGCCTCAGGGGGCCCACGTGCGGGCGCCCTCGACGGAACCGATGGCCTCTTCGGCCTCGGCCTCCCCGGCGTAGGCCCGGTTGACGGCGGAGACCACGGCCCGCAGGGATGCGGTGGTGATGGAGCCGGCCCGGCCGACACCCCAGAAGACCCGGTTGCCGAACTGCACCTCGACGTAGGCGGCTGCGGTCGCGTCATCCCCGGAGGTCATCGCGTGCTCTGAGTAGTCGAGGATGCGAACCTCGTCGTCGAACATCTCGTTCAGCGCCGAGACGAACGCGGCGAGGGGGCCGTTCCCGGACCCCGTCAGTTCGCGGGTCTCGCCCTTCCACTTGATGACGGCCTCGATAGAATCCTGGCCGTCGTCGGTCTCAGCGGGCGAGAGTTGCTGCGACATCCGCTCCATGGGGGAGACGCGGTCGAGGTACTCCAGGGAGAAGATGTCCCACATCGCCTTGGGGGTGACCTCGCCACCCTCGGAGTCGGTGACGTTCTGGACGATCTGCGAGAACTCCATCTGCAGGCGTCGCGGCAGCTGCAGGCCGTAGTCGCTCTTCATGATGTAGGCGACGCCGCCCTTGCCGGACTGCGAGTTCACGCGGATGACGGCCTCGTAGGTGCGGCCCTCGTCCTTCGGGTCGACCGGCAGGTACGGCACCTCCCACGTGATGTCGGTGATGTCCTCGCCGCGGGCATCGGCCTCGGCCTGGAGTGCGTCGAAACCCTTGTTGATGGCGTCCTGGTGCGAGCCGGAGAACGCGGTGAAGACCAGGTCACCGCCGTAGGGGTGCCGCTCGGGCACGCGCAGTTGGTTGGCGTATTCGACGGTGCGCCGGATCTCGTCCATGTCCGAGAAGTTGATCTGCGGGTCGACGCCGCGGGTGAGCAGGTTCATGCCCAGGGTCACCAGGCACACGTTGCCGGTGCGCTCGCCGTTGCCGAACAGGCAGCCCTCGATGCGGTCGGCCCCGGCCTGGTATCCCAGCTCGGCCGCCGCGACGCCGGTGCCGCGGTCGTTGTGTGGGTGCAGCGACAGGATGGTCGAGTCGCGGTGCGCCAGGTTCCGGTGCATCCACTCGATCTGGTCGGCGTACACGTTGGGTGTGGCCATCTCGACGGTCGCCGGCAGGTTGAGGATGATCGGGTTCTCCGGCGTGGCGCCCACGACCTCGGTGACGGCGTCGCAGACCTCCTTGGAGAACTCCAGCTCGGTGCCGGTGAACGACTCGGGGGAGTATTCCCAGCGCCAGTTGGTGTCCGGGTAGTCCTTTGCGATGCTGGTGACCAGCTCGGCGGCGTCGGTGGCGATCTTCTTGATGGCGTCCCGGTCCTTACGGAAGACCACCTTGCGCTGGAGGATCGACGTGGAGTTGTAGAAGTGCACGATCACGTCGGATGCGCCCCGGCACGCCTCGAACGTGCGGCGGATGAGGTCCTCACGGCACTGGACCAGCACCTGGATCGTGACGTCGGAGGGGATCGCGTCGTCCTCGATGATTTCGCGGACGAAGTCGTAGTCCGTCTGCGAGGCGGACGGGAAGCCGACCTCGATCTCCTTGTAGCCCATGCGTACGAGCAGATCGAACATGCGGCGCTTGCGTGCGGGGCTCATGGGGTCGATGAGTGCTTGGTTGCCGTCGCGCAGGTCCACGGCGCACCACTGGGGTGCGTGGGTGATGACCTTGTCCGGCCAGGTGCGGTCGGGCAGTGAGACGTCCTCGACCTCCTCGGCGAAAGGCCGGTACCGGTGCGAGGGCATGGAGGAGCCGCGCTGCTTGTTCCACGACGGCTGGTCAGGGTGGCCGGGCTTGGAGGGGGGAGTCAGGGTCGACGACGACGAGACGAAGGCATCAGCGGGATTCACTGCAGTGGCTCAACTTCCTGGAAGGGCGATCTGAAGGATCGGACCGGCGCGACGAGATCCCGCGACGGGGAGCCGGTCCGCCTCAGCGGGCCCCGCCGCGGCACCCAAGAAGGAGCACGCGCTGCATGAGGGCCACAATACACCTTCTCCCGTGACGTCACTGAATCGGAATGACGAAGGTCGACGGTTCGGTGGTGCCCCGCTCGGTCTGGCTCAGCGGCAGGTTCTGTTCGAGGTCCGCCGGCAGGGGCTTCGTTCCCCACACCCTGCTGCAGCCGGCTTCCTCGGCGACTTCTACCGCCTTGTCGACCAGCTGGTGAGCAATGCCCTGGCCGCGGAGACCCTCGCGGACCCGGATGTCGTAGACGAACAGGTCGGGGCTGGCGCCGAGGTGCCCTGCCTCGACCGCGATGAGCATCCCTACAGGGACCTCGTCGTGTAGTGCGAGGACGAGCAGGTTCGACCCGCGGTCGAGGAAGTCCTGTGTCCACTCCGCGGTGGGTGGCGTGGTGAACAGGTCGCCGGCCGACAGCACGAGGTCCACATCCGCGCGGGAGGCGCGGCGGATCACGAGCTCCGACGGGGTCATTGGTCCAGTGTGGCAAACTCCGGCGCGGTGCGGCATTCCATTGTGGCCGGGGTCATCGATTGGCGATCATCCAGTCGATCCAGCCGTTCTGGGCGGGGATCGATTCGAACCACGCCGGGTTGGTGCCGTTGGGCTGCTGGCGGGCGTGGTCGGAGCCGGAGTGGATGCCCACCAGGCGGTCGCCCTGGAAGACGGGTCCGCCGGAGTCGCCGAGGCCGTATCCGCCCTCGATGGTGTGGGAGCGGCCGATGCGCGAACCGGCGCGTGGTTCCATCCGGTCGAGGCGGGTCAGGCCGGTGCGGAGTTCGGGTGAGCGCAGCCCGCGGGGGGAGGTTTCGCCGAATCCGTGGAAGCGCAGTACGGCGCCCGGACCGGGGTCGATTCCGGCGCGCAGTACGGATGGTGACGGTGCGGGATGGCGGAGCTTGATGAGCATGACGTCCCCGGCGGGGGCCTTGTAGACCGCGGCGGGGGTGTGGCGGCCGAGGCTGCCGGTGTCGAGGGAGCCGAACGCGCCCACACTCTGCGGGGTCGCGAGGGAGGCAGTCACGGCGAAGCCGCCGGGCACGGTGGCCCAGTTGCCGAATCCCAGGGTGTAGGAGCCCGGGTCGGACGGGCCGCAGTGGGCGGCGGTGGCGACCCAGTACGGGTGGACGACCACGCCTGAGCACGGCGCCCCGAGGGCGCTGGCGAACGTGGTGATCTGCACGGCCCAGGGGGCAGGTCCGGAGGGGGTGCCGTTGACGACCGCCCCGGCGGTCGGTGTCGCGACCGCGAGGGAGGCGGCGACCGTCCCGACGACGGCGCCAGCTGCGGCAGCGAGCCGGCCGGGGCGGGCGGGGCGGGCGGCTCGAGCGCGGCGCGGAGCGGCCGTGAGACGGCGAGACCGCATGGTTCCGCTGGGACTAATGAGGCGCATGAGGTTCAGCTTAGGTGGTCGCGGGGAATTGTCGGGCCGCTGCGTGAAGATCCTCATACTGAGGACGTCGCAGTCCATGGCGCTGGTGTTACGTCGAGCGCGTCGCTCCAGGGGAGGGCCGCGTCACGACGCCGCGTCGACTTCCTTGTGTGCGAGCCGCACCGTCGCGAGCACCATCACGGCCAAGGTGACGCCCAGGATCAGCAGTTCGGCACCGTCGACCGCGAACCACTCACCCAGCACCACCACCCCCAGTCCGAGCGACACCACAGGTGTCGTGACCGTCGAGGCGGGCACCGCCTGATGCACGGCGCCGGCGGAGAACGACATCTGTTGCAGCGTGAGTGCGGCGACCGCGGCCACTCCCAGGCCGTACACCTCGCCGGTCGTGGCCACAGTGAACAACCCGCCATCGTGCCACCGTTCGGCGACCCCCTTCGTCAGGAGCGCGACGTAGGCGAACGCGGTGCCGCCGGCCACGCCCAGGAGGAGGGCACGGTCACCGTTGGAGCTGCGGTTCTGTGAGAGACGGAGGAGGACGACGACGACGAGGAGTCCCCCCGTGCACGCCAGTGCCCACTGCCACCCGGGCGGATGCGCGTTCCCTCCGGTCGGCCGTCCGTAGATGACGAGCACGATCACGCATCCCGCCAGGACGTGCCCCCAGAAGAGTTCGGTCTTGGTGACTCGTCGCCCGGTGACCCAGGCTCCGAGAGGCAGCGCGAAGGTCAGCGAGAGGACGGTGATCGTCTGGACGAGGATGAGTGAGCCGAACGCAAGCCCGAAGCCCTGGAAGGCGAACCCGATGAGGCTGATGACCATGCCGGTCCACCAGTACCGGCTGGACAGGACGCCGAACGGGCCCTCGTGTCGGCCCTTCGCACGGCGTGGTGATCGGTGTCGCATAACGGTTCCGAACGCCTGGCTGAAGGCTGATGCGAGGGCCAGGAGAACTGCCGCCCAGGTTTCACTCATCACTGATGAGTAAACACCTCCCGTAAAGTAGGGCTGCGTTAAGCCGATCAACACCGGAAGGGTGTGACCGCGTGGCACTCGTAGTGCAGAAGTACGGCGGCTCCTCCGTGGAGTCCGCAGAACGAATTCGTCGGGTCGCCGAACGGATCGTGGAGACTAGGAAAGCGGGTAACGACGTCGTCGTCGTGGCGTCTGCCATGGGCGACACGACCGACGAGCTACTTGATCTGGCGGATCAGGTCTGTCCGTCCCCGCCGCAACGCGAAATGGACATGCTGCTGACGTCGGGTGAGCGCATCTCCAATGCGCTGCTCGCGATGGCGATCAGTTCCTTCGGGATGGAGGCGTACTCGTTCACGGGGTCCCAGGCCGGGATCATTACCACCACCAGGCACGGCAACAGTCGGATCATCGACATCACCCCGGGCCGCGTACGTGACGCCCTGGACCAGGGCAAGATCGCGCTCGTCGCAGGCTTCCAGGGTG
Source organism: Dietzia sp. ANT_WB102 (assembly GCF_008369165.1). Taxonomy (NCBI): domain Bacteria; kingdom Bacillati; phylum Actinomycetota; class Actinomycetes; order Mycobacteriales; family Dietziaceae; genus Dietzia; species Dietzia sp. ANT_WB102. The sequence continues at coordinate 244,293 of NZ_VOBA01000001.1, read as the reverse complement.
TGTCCCGCGAGACCCGGGACGTCACCACACTGGGGCGCGGCGGTTCGGACACCACTGCGGTCGCCATGGCGGCGGCGCTCGGCGCAGACGTCTGCGAGATCTACTCGGACGTCGACGGCGTGTACACCTCGGATCCCCGCATCGTGCCGAATGCCCGCAAGCTCGACACCATCTCTTACGAGGAGATGCAGGAGATGGCCGCCGTCGGATCCAAGATCCTCAACCTGCGTAGCGTGGAGTTCGCCCGCCGCCACAACGTGCCGCTGCGCGTCCGCTCTTCGTATTCGACCAACCCGGGCACGCTCGTGGCCGGAAATGTGGAGGACATTCCCGTGGAAGACGCACTGCTCACCGGAGTCGCTCACGATTCCTCGGAGGCCAAGATCACGGTCGTCGGCATCCCCGACCAGCCCGGGTACGCGGCCAAGATCTTCAGGGCGGTCGCCGACGCCGAAATCAACATCGACATGGTCCTGCAGAACGTGTCCAAGGCGGAGGGCAAGACGGACATCACCTTCACCTGCCCGCGTGAGGTCGGTGCCAAGGCGGTCGAGGTGCTGTCCAAGGCGAAGGACGAGCTGGGCATCGACCAGGTGCTCTACGACGACAACGTCGGCAAGGTGTCCCTGGTCGGCGCCGGTATGAAGTCTCACCCGGGCGTCACCGCGACGTTCTGTGAGTCGCTGTCCGAGGCCGGCATCAACATCGAGCTCCTCTCCACCTCGGAGATTCGCATCTCTGCGCTGGTCCGCGAGGAGGAGTTGTCGGATAGCGTCCGCGCTCTGCACGCGGCTTTCGAGCTGGGCGGAGACGACGTGGCGAAGGTCTACGCCGGCACCGGCCGCTGACCCACCGCTCAGGCGCTCACCCGCCACGCGACACTCGCGGCACGACACCCGCCACGCGACACTCGCGACCGGGGCCGTCCCACAACAGGGGCGGCCCCGGACTCGTCCACCCGGCTCCGCACTGCCCGCTGCTGCCCCCGCGCGTCCCCGCCCCTCCGCCCCGCCGCCCGGCTGCCCCTCGCACTCTGCGTGGAGTCGTTGCGTGCAGCGTTTCCCCAGGACGGTCGGCTGGCGTTGCTGACGGAGTGACTCCACGCCCCGCCCCGCCCTGCTGCCCGCGCGCGTCCCTGCCGCCCCGCCCCGCCGCCCCGACGCCCCGCCGGACCGCTCCGCGGTCAGCTCGACGGCCGCCACCCCCTGGAGACCAGCGCAGCGCGCACTTGCGCTTTCAGCGCGACACGGCGATAGCGCAAGTCGCGCACGCCCACGGGCAAGATGATCCACCCATCCGAGATCAGATCGCGCCACCGCTCGAGGTCCCGCGCGTGCTGGCCGGCTTCGAGGTGGCCTCTGCCGTCGTATTCGACGGCGATCTTGCGCTCGCGGTCCGCCAGGTCCAACCGGGCGCGGCAGCCGGGGACCTTGACCTGGGGTACGAAACTGTCGAATCCGCAGTCGACGAGGAACAGGCGCAGTTCTGTTTCCTTGGGCGACTCCGCCCTCGGGTCCGCCTCGGACGCGGCACGCCGGGCGGCAGCGCTGCCCCGACGCTCCGGATAGCGGTTCGACATCTCCGTCACCGCGTACCGGGCGTCGACCGGGAAGTGGCTGCTGCCGTCCAGCGCGACCACGGCGGGAAGTCGCTCCAGGTTTCGCGCGAGATCGAACAGAGTCCACGCAGGTGACGCGACCCTGATCGGCTGCCCGCCGGGGCCGGAGAATTCTTCGATCTCGGCGTGCGGGATGTCGTATTGGCGGGCGAGGACGCCGGGCCTGCGGAGTCGTCGTCGTCCGGTCGCCACCTCCACCACCTCGGGGGAATCGGGCCACTGGTGGCCGTGGAACCGCGCGGCCGTCCAGCCCGTCACCACGATCTCGGGCCGCGCGAACGCCAGCGCCGCGCACCGGGCCTGGAAGTCGTCGGCCACATGGTCCGGTAGCCACGCGCCCATGGTGGAACGCCTGTGACCGTCGGTCGCCCGGGCGCGGCCGCGGGTGGCCGCGAGGTCGGCGAACGTGCGGATGGGCGGTGGGGGACCAGGGAGACGGGGCACGACGACGAGGGTGGCCCACCCTGGCTGCCGCAGCCTGAGCAAATTCGAGAGGGCAGGTGCTCGCTGTGGAGGCGGAGGGTGCTGTGGATAGCGCAGCAGTCTCTGCGGTTCCGGCGTCCGGCCACGGGATTCCGGGTGCTGCAGTTGCCGTGTCAGCGGCGCGTGGAGTCACTGCGTGCAGCGTTTTCCGACGACGCCTCAGCGGTGTCGCGGACTGGGTGACTCCGCGCAGGTTGGTCGGCGCTAATACCGGCGCTGGCAGGCGGTGGTGACGGCCATGGCAGGCGGCGGTGACGGCGCTGGCAGCGGGGCGGGGACCGGCCGCGGTGGGGCTGCGCGCACCCCAGGTGGGCGCGGAGCGTCAGCTCGGGACAGGCGTGACGCGGGAGACGTGACCGGCCAGCGGGGTGACGGTCAGTCTGACCGTGGTGCCGCGCCGCAGATCGCGCACCAGGCCGGACTTGTGCACGGTCCACTGTCGGGTGCCCGCGTCGGTGTGCAGGACGAGCTCGGTGCGGCGCTTGCGCGCGTCGATTCTGTGAGGATTGCGGCGGTAGAGGGCCTGCAGGGCCGAGTGGGGCAGAAAGTCCAGAGTCTGGCGGTCTCGAACACTGACGACGGTCCCGGTCACCTCCGTGGCGGTCGAGAAGTCGAGGAATCCCACCGCGATCCGCGCCAGGGCGAGCACGCCGACCCCGATGGCCGCGACGCCGATGAGCAGAGCGATCAGCCGGAGCGACGCAAACTCCTCGGCGTATTGCGCGAGTTCACCGTCGGTTGCCAGACGTAGTGCGAACCAGAGGAAGAACCCGCACAGGACGAGTTGGATCGCTCCCCGGAGGAGCAGTGACGCCGGGGACTGTCCGGACCAGGGTCGGAGCGACACCCCCATGATCCGCGCCCATCTTGAAGTCGCCTCGCCGATTCCTGACCCGGACATGCTCGCCGTCATTGTGGTCGCCCCTTTCCGGGCAGTGCCGTTCAGTGGAACCAACACCATAGGCCGGAAAATGGAATTATACTTACAGTTCCTGGTTATCGGAATGCGGCGCGGAGTGCGGCCGCGTGTGACGCACGCCCCCGTCGGAGCTGCCGCTGCGCGGTAGGATGGACGTTTGCCGGTCGGTCGAGCGCAGGACGGAGAACCCGTCCGCGGCGGGCCGGGACAGAAGACTTCCAGGAGTTGACCTAAAGATCATGACCACTGTCGCCGTAGTCGGAGCCACGGGCCAGGTGGGGCGCGTTATGCGTGCCCTGCTCGAGGAGCGGGACTTTCCGGCCGACAAGGTCCGTTTCTTCGCCTCCGCCCGGTCCGCGGGGACCACGCTGTCGTTCCGTGGCGAGGACATCGTCGTGGAGGACACGGCCAACACGCCTGACGAGGAGCTCGAGGGCATCGATATCGCCCTGTTCTCCGCAGGCGGGACGATGTCCAAGGAGCAGGCGCCCCGGTTCGCTGCGGCGGGCGCTGTCGTCGTCGACAACTCGAGCGCGTGGCGCAAGGATCCCGACGTCCCGCTCGTCGTATCCGAGGTGAACCCGGACGCGGCGAAGAACCCGCCCAAGGGCATCATCGCCAACCCGAACTGCACCACGATGGCCGCGATGCCGGTGCTCAAGGCGCTGCACGACGCGGCCGGCCTCAAGCGACTGGTCGTGTCGACGTACCAGGCGGTGTCGGGTTCAGGCCTGGCCGGCGTGGACACGCTGAACGAGCAGATCACCGGCAACGTCGGCGCCGGCCACGAGCTGGTGCACGACGGATCGGTGCTGCAGACCGACGGCACCGGACCGTACGTCGCGCCGATCGCGTTCAACGTGCTGCCGATGGCGGGCGGGCTCGTCGATGACGGTTCCGAGGAGACCGACGAGGAGCAGAAGCTGCGCAACGAGTCGCGCAAGATCCTCGGGCTGCCGGAGCTACGGGTCGCCGGCACCTGCGTGCGCGTCCCTGTGTTCACCGGACACACGCTGAGCATCAACGCCGAGTTCGAGCGTGACATCACCCCGGATCAGGCGCGCGAGCTGCTCGCCTCCGCCCCGGGCGTCAAGGTCGTCGATGTGCCGACCCCGCTCGAGGCGACTGGCGCTGACGAGTCGCTGGTGGGACGCATCCGCCAGGACCAGTCGATCGACGGCAACAAGGGACTGAACCTGATGGTCGCGGGTGACAACCTGCGCAAGGGGGCGGCGCTCAACACCATCCAGATCGCTGAGCTGCTGGTCACGTTGCAGACGGCCTGATCCAGCACCGCGAGACGAGAGCCGCCGCCCGGTCGAGCAGACCGGGCGGCGGCTCTCGTCGTCGTCCGGGCGGGCGACCCCTGCTGGTCGTCGCCCGCCGGGGTCAGGCGTTCTCGACGATCGGCTCGGCGAAGTTTTCTGCGGCCGCTTCGGCCTCGGGTGACCCCGGCGGGAGGGTGCAGGCCAGGGGTTCGCTGCCGGACCAGTCGTGGCCCCAGTAGCTGTCCGCGGCGATGAGCTGCGGAAGGTACTGGTTCTCGTCAACGGTGAGACCGTCGTAGCCGTACTCGATGTCCCAGCCGCCGGGGGCGCGTAGGTAGTAGGACACCATCTTGTCGTTGGTGTGCCGGCCGAGGGTGGAGGAGATCGCGAAGCCGTGTTCGGTGGTGCGCTCCATGGCCTGGGCGACCCGGTCCATCTCGGTCACCTCGAGCATGATGTGCACGATTCCGGGGCCCATTTGTGGGGAGGGCATCACGGCGAAGCTGTGGTGTCGGGGGTTGACGCCCATGAACTGGATCCGTAGGGGCGGCATTCCGGGCATCGGCGGGAACGGGAACGCGCCGCGGGTGTGGAATCCCAGGACGTCGCGGTAGAAGGCGATGGTGGCTTCGTGGTCGGTGGACGGGATCACGATGTGGCCGAGGCCCAGCTCGTCGGTGACGAACTCGGTCCGATGCTTCGTGGACACGGGGGAGTGGTCGAGACCGGCACCGTGGAAAATCTCGAGCGGTTGCCCGGTGGGGTCGTCGAGCGCGATGAGTTCGTCGACCTTGCGTGCGCGGGCCTCGTCCGTAGACAGGTCCCGGTAGTCGACGCCGTGCTCGCGCAGTGTGGCGCGGACGCGGTCCAGGGCCAGCTCGTCGCGGACCTCCCAGCCCATCGCGGTGAGCCGGTCGGTGTCGCTGCGGCGGATGACGAGACGGTGGGCGCGCTCGTCCGTGCGTAGGTAGAGGGTGTCGTCGTCGGAGTCGGCGCCTTCGCCCAGGTCGAGGACGTCAAAGGCGAGGGTGCGCCAGCGGTCGAGCTCGGTGGTGTCGATAGTGATGTAGCCGAGCGCGCGGATGTCTCCCATAGGAAGTGGCCTTTCGAGGGATGGGGTGTGGGTGGTGCGCCGCGCCCGGCCGGGGGCGGCGGCGTCGTCGGAGGCGTCCGGGACTCAGATCATCGCCCGTAGCGGTCCTTCCGGGTCCACGTCGAGGCCCGACAGCGCAGAGGCGTGGTAGACGGTGCTGGGGACGTGGATGGCGTGGTGCAGGCCGGCGTGGGCGTCGCGCCAGAATCGCTGCATGGGTCGGTCCATCCGAAGGGCGGTGCCGCCACAGCGGTCGTAGACGTTGTCCACGGCCCGCACTGCTGTCCATGCGGCCTCGACCTGGGTGCGGCGTCCCTGGGCGCGGCGGGCGAAGGTGACCTCGTCGCCCCGGTCGACGATGTCCCAGATCTCCTCGGCGTTGGCGATGAGCGTCTGCCGTGCCTGGTAGATCTTGGCCTCCGACTCGCCGAGTTGGTACAGGACGTAGGGATCGTCCTTGATCGCGGTGCCTTGGGCGTTGATCCGGTCCGAGAGGTAGTCGCGGGCGGTGTCGAGCAGGCCCTCGCAAATGCCGATGGTGGCCGAGGTGATGCCGAGCGGGAACATGCACGACCACGGCATGCGGTACAGGGTCTGTTCGAGTCCGGCGCCCGCGACCTGCGAGCCGTCGATGAGGTGGTCGTACTCCATTACGCGCGCCTCGGGGATGAAGGCGTTCTCCACGACGAGGTCCTTGGACCCGGTGCCCTTGAGTCCCACGACGTCCCAGGAGTCGTCGATGATCTCGTAGTCGGTGCGGGGGATCACCACGTGCAGCATGCGGGGCGGCATCTCCATGTTGCCGTCGGCGTCGTGGGCCATTGCGCCGAGGAAGGCCCAGGTGCAGTGGTCGGTGCCGGAGGAGAAGCTCCAGCGTCCAGACATGCGGTAGCCGCCCTCGACGCGGTCGGCTTTGCCGTTGGGCATGTAGGGGGAGGCCATCCAGGTATCGGGATCGGTGCCCCAGACATCGTCCTGCACTGTTTTGTCCGCCATGGCGAGCTGCCACGGGTGGACGCCGACGATTCCGGCGACCCAGCCTGCGCTCGGGTTGAGCGCGGCGATGCCCATGACCGTCTCGGCGAACTCCCGGGGGGTGGCCTCCATGCCGCCGTACTCGGTGGGCTGGAGCATGCGGATCACGCCGGCGTCCTTCATCCGCGCGACCGTGGCGTCGGGCAGCTTGCCGAGCTGGTCGGCCTCCAGTCCTTCGTCGAAGAGGGCAGTGCGGTCTGCGGTGACCGCAGGGAGGACCGAGTCGGCGGTAAGAAGGGTTCCGGTCATCGGTGGACCTTTCGATGCGGGCGGTGGGGCGACCGCCGGGATGCTGATGCACCAAGCGTGACCTAAAGTGTGGTCTACGTCACCGTGCACTTCCGGTGAGTGGAATCGGTGCATCGGCCCGTCGGAGGTGCTGGGTATCGCTGGGGTATGGATACGACGATGGGCGCGACGATCGACTGTCCGATATTCGTGCGCTGCGGACCAACCCCTCGCGCTCGCTGCCGCATCTCAAGTCGCGGTCGGGCTTCGCGGTGAGCGTGTTGGGCGAGGGGGGACGAAGCGGTTGCGGCGATCGCAGGGAGTAAGGCCGCGCGCAAGTTCGAGCCGGTCCCGTTGATGACGACGAGTGGGCAAGGTGATCGAGGGTGCCCCGGCGTGGTTCACGTGCGACCTCGAGGCATGGGTGGGCGGCTATGCCTCGCGTCCGGCCCGCTTCCATTTGCCCGGGTCGACGGGGGCCGGCAGCCCTGTGCCCTGTTGCATGGTGGCGCCGATGAACTTCGCTGCCGCGTCGTCGATCTGGTCGAGCAACTCTTCGGCCATCGTGATTTCTGCTTGGTAGTGGCGTCGCGACCAGTCCATGACCATCTGCGCGTACGCCCATGACGGTTCGTTGCCGGCGTTCGTGGCCCGGGTAGCTGCACCGTCTCGCAGTTCTGTCATCTGTGAGATGTGCTCGCGCACGCGGGCCTTGAGGTTCTCCGGGTCGTTGAGGTGCCCCAGCCACAGGTGCAGGATCGTGGAGTGTTTGAGCGCCGGGCGGTCCACCTCCGCTGTGCGGGTCCAGCCCCGGAGAGCGTCGAGGCCTTCCGGGGTGATCGAGTACGCCCGCCGCTTGCGCGTTTCGCCCGGGATGCTGCGGGAGACCACGAAGCCGTGACTTTCCAGCCGTTTGAGTTCTGAGTAGACCTGGCTGAACGACGGGCTCCAGTAGAAGTAGTTCAGGCTCCAGTCTGCCCACGTCTTGATGTCGTACCCGGACAGCTCTTCGCCGAAGGAGAGGGTCCCCAGCACTGCCCACGCGGTCGCGGGCAGTGCTGGGAGTTCGATCTCCGCAGGTGGATCGCTATTTTCGGACATGCCTAACAGTAGCAATCGGGTTGCTGATCAGCCCTTGGTGCCGGGAACGTAGAGGCCCAGGTCGTTGTAGGTGCCGGGCGTGATGAACAGCGGTACGTCGGGTGAGCCGGTGGGGAAGTGGTTCGTCACGGTGTACCGGTACGGGTTGGGCCCCTTGGCGTCGGTGACCCACGGGGTCGCGTCGCCCCCGTCCTCGGGGATTCCGCTGGTGAGTGCGTCGGCCATCGCCTGTGCGCTCGTGTCACCGTCGGACTTCTCAGCGGCCCACCGGGCGAGTTGCACGGTCGCGCTCGCCACGGACGGGGTCCTGATCCCGGTGTCGGCGATGACGGAGCCCTCGGAGGTCGCGATGGCGCGTTCGGCGAAGTCCGTCATCTCCGGGGCGACCTCGCCGTCGTCGACGGCCCAGTTCTCCTGGACGACGAGGACGTTGGCGAGCTGCTCGGGCGAGAAGTGGTCGACGAGGGGGAAGGTCGACGACGTGGCCGTGCCGTATGCCGGGATATCCCAGCGCATGCCGGTGAGGGATTGGATGACGTACTGGACAGGTGTGCCGTAGCCCTCGAACACGAGCGCGTCGGGATTGGTGGCGCGCAGTTGCTCGAGCTGCGGGGTCATGTTCAGCGCGTCGGAGGGGTAGCCGACGGAGGTGAACTCCAGGCCGGCGGACTCGATTCCCTTGCGGTAGACAGCTTCAGACGCTTGGCCGGTCGGGTCGTTGGAGAACACCATGGCGACCTTCTGGCGCCCCTTGCTGCGGAGTTCGTTGACCAGCGCCTGTACGTAGGTGGCCACGGGCTCGGTGGTGCCGAAGTGATACGGGAACTTCTCGGGGTCGTTCAGCAGGTCTGACTGGGTCGCGCCAGCAGAGAAGATCTTTTCGCGGGTCGTGATGGGCAGGAGCGAGAGGGACACCGCCGAGCTGCCGCCCGGGTAGACCATGTCCGGCCGATTGCCGGAATTGATTTCCTCCTGGAGGGCACTCACCGCCTTGGTCGGGTCGTTCTGATCGTTGTTCTCGATCAGTTCGACCTGCCGGCCGCCGATACCGCCGGCTTCATTGACCTGCTCGGTCGCGGCCTTGACTCCCGCGAGGACGGCACGGCTCGCCGACGACGTGGGTCCGGACATGTCCGCGGTGAAGAAGATGCGGTACGGCCCGTCGCCCGAGGCGGACGCGTCGTCGCCGAGACGGGTGTCGCTACAGCCGGTGAGAACGAGTGCGGCGGCTGCGACCCCCGCCACCAGCGCTTTCGCTCGTGATGTCATCATTCGGTCCCTTTCCTTGATGTGATCCACAGCATATACCTAATAGGTGCATCGTCTTCGTGCGCGGTCAGTCTCGGGGCGGTCCGCCTCGGGGCGGTCGCTGCTGGCGTGAATGGGGGGTTCCGTCGCCGCAGTGGCGGTGCTAATATACCTGATAGGTATATGACGTAGGTCACGAAGTCGTGGAGGAAAGAATGACGCTCGAAAACTCGCCCAGCAAGACGGATGTGGACGTGGTGGTGGTCGGCGCCGGCATCGCGGGGATGTACGCAGTGCACCGGTTCCGCGGTGACGGACTGTCGGTGCAGGGCTTCGAGTCCGCCTCTGACGTGGGCGGGACGTGGTTCCACAACCGTTACCCCGGCGCCCGGTGTGACGTCGAGAGTGTGGACTACTCGTACTCGTTCTCCGACGAGCTGCAGCAGGAGTGGGATTGGTCTGAACGCTATGCCACCCAGCCCGAGATCCTGGCGTACCTCAACCACGTCGCAGACCGCTTCGACCTGCGACGCAGCTTCACATTCAACACCCGAGTCTCGGCCGCGCACTTCGACGAGGACACCGGCGTGTGGACGGTGACCACCGACAGCGGCACCATCACGAGCAAGTACTGTGTGTTCGCGACCGGTGCGCTGTCCGTGGCGAACTACCCCGCCATCCCCGGACGGGAGGAGTTCGCAGGTCGCGTCCTGCACACCGCGCAGTGGCCCCACGAGGGCGTCGACTTCACGGGTCTGCGGGTGGGAGTGATCGGCACCGGTTCCTCCGGTATCCAGCTGGTGCCCGAGGTGGCGCGCCAGGCTGAGTCGGTGACCGTCTTCCAGCGCACCCCCAACTACTCGATCCCCGCCGCGAACCGGCCGCTGAGTGACGAAGAGCGACGCGAGCAGAAGGCCACATACGACGAACGTCGGCGGAAGTCGCGGCTGTCCGGCGGTGGCTCGCCCTTCGTCCCGCACGAGAAGAACACGCTCGAGGTGGACGAGGCAGAGCGTGAGCGCGTCTACGAGCACTACTGGAACCTGGGCGGCGTCCTGTTCTCCAAGGCGTTCCCCGACCAGCTGCGCAACGAAGACGCCAATCAGCTGGCCAAGGAGTTCGCCGAGCGGAAGATCCGATCGGTGATCGAGGACCCGGCCGTCGCTGACGACCTGATCCCCACCGATCACCCGATCGGTACGAAGCGGATCGTCACCGACTCCGGGTACTTCCAGACCTACAACTCCGATCACGTGAAGCTCGTCAACCTGCGTCGCACACCGATCCAGCGGATCACCGCCGACGGAGTCGAGATCGCGGGACCGGACGGTCCCGAACTCCACGAGCTCGACGTGCTGATCTTTGCAACCGGCTTCGACGCCGTCACCGGTGCGCTGGGTGCGATGGACATCCGCGGGCGGGACGGCCGGGACCTGGCCGGCGCGTGGGCCGACGGCGTCAGTAGCTACCTGGGTCTGATGGTCGCGGGTTTCCCCAACATGTTCCTGGTCAACGGGCCGGGCAGCCCCGGTGTGTTGGCCAACATGGTGCTCACATCCGAGGACCACGTGGACTGGATCTCGGACACCATCGCTCACCTCGACTCCGCTGGCCTTCGGTCCATCGAGCCCGTTGAGCAGGCGCAGCAGGGTTGGATGGCGGAGTGTGCGCGGTTGGCAGACCAGACGCTGTTCACAAAGGCGGACTCGTGGTACGTCGGTGCCAATATCCCCGGCAAGCCGCGGGTGTTCATGATGTACCCGGGCGGGTTCGGCAACTACCGCGCCGCCACCAAGGAGATCACCGACGCCGGGTACGAAGGGTTCGCGCTGCGATGAGCGGGGCGCTCCGGGCCGAGGATCTCGTCGTCGTCGTCACCGGCGCGGCAGGCGGCATGGGCGAGAGCCACTGCCGACGACTCGCCGGCGAGGGCGCCCGAATCCTGGCCCTAGACGTGGGATCAGCGGGGGCCGCCGGCAGGCTCGCCGAGATTTGCGACGGCATCATCGCTGATGGCGGCCGCGCGGCGTGGCGGACGGCCGACATCCGGGACGTCACGGCGCTCGCGGCCGCCGTCGCCGACGGGGTCGCCGACCTCGCCGACGACCTGGGTGATCGGCCCCGTGTGGACGGTGTGGTGGTCAACGCCGGCGTGTACGAGACCCCTGGTCCGGTCTGGGAGATCGACGACGACGTGTGGCAACGCTCGTTGGACGTCAATCTCACCGGGGCCTGGAACACGGTCCGCGCAACCGAGCCCCATCTGCGGGACGGCGCCTCGCTGGTGATGGTCAGCTCGACCGCAGGCCTGAAGGGTGTCCGGGGTGCCGGGCAGTACGTCGCCGCGAAACACGGGCTCGTCGGATTGGCCCGGACGCTGGCGATGGAGCTGGCGCCCCGGTCGATTCGCGTCAACACCGTGCACCCGGGATCGGTGGCAACGCCGATGATCCTCAATGACCGTATCTACCGGCGGCTCCGTCCGGACCTGGAGAACCCCACGCGCGAGGATGCCGCGGAGACCCTCACGGCACGAAACCTGCTGCCCGTGCCGTGGGTTGAGCCCGAGGACGTGAGCAACGTCATCCTGTTCCTCGTGAGCCACGAGTCGAGGTACATCACCGGTCAGCAGCTCGCCGTGGACGCCGGACTGACGGCGCAGTAGGTCGACTCCGGCACGGGTGAGCACGAGAGGCGGCTAGTCCTTCGGGGCCCGGGGTGACTGCGCGATGTCCGCGAGGATGTCCATCGCGCATGTCCGTAGGGCATGGGCGAGGCTCGTGTCGCTCTCTATCCGGTCCACGGGGCCGCACACGGAGACCGCGGTTGCGGTCTGATGGCCGTCGCTCGTGCTCACCGGGCGCACGGTCACGGGTGTGGCGAGACAGGACAGGTGGGGAAGTAATTCGCCCCGGGAACGGGCCAGCCCCTCCTCTCGGATCTGCCGGGTCTCCTCGAGGAGTTCGTCGCGTGTCTTCAGGCTCTCGGGCGTGGTGTGCCCGAGTTCCTCGGCGTAGTGGGTCGCGATGTAGTCGGGCCCCTCGGAGGCGAGCAGGGCCTTGCCGGCGGCGGTTCGGAACGACGGGTGCCGACCGCCGACGTAGGTGGGCACCAGGCTCAGGCGCGTGTCACCGACCTTGTCCCACCACACGACGTCCGTGCCGTCGAGATAACCCAGGTGGACGACGAGGCGTGTGCGTTCCCGCATGGTCTCCAGGTGCGGGCGCGCGAGCCGGAAGTACCAGTGGCCCTGGCGGGCAAGGGTGCCGAGGTGGAACGGTCGGACGCCGATCTCATACTCGTTGCGAATCCGCAGTACCCACCGTTTGGCCACCATCTGCTCGAGTAGGCGGTGGACGGTGGTGCGGGGGAGGGACGTCGCCTCTGTGATCTGGGTGAGGGTCATGCACCCCTCGGCCGCGATGACATCGAGGATCGAATCCACCCGGTCGAGGATGCCGGGGGCATCGGATCTGGCGGTCCCAGTGCTCACGTGAGGCTTCTCCGTTCACGCTCAGCGACACAGCGGTCGCCCCGATGTGATTCAGGTCACTATAGTTGTGGGGGTGGGGGCGCTGACGGCGGGGTTACCGCCGGGCGGAACTTACCCGCCACCCGGCGGTCGCGTGATCGGAGGACCGTGTGAAGGAACACCAGGACGTCGGGCCCGGCGGCACCATCACGGACGACGGCGTCGCCGAGGCGATGATCGAGGTCCACGAACTGCGCAAGCAGTACGGCAGGCGCGGGCCCCTCGCACTCAAGGGTGTGGATTTCACCGTCGGGCGCGGTGAACTCTTCGGACTCCTCGGGCCCAACGGCGCCGGAAAGACCACGACGCTCGGCATTCTCACCACGCGGGTCAAACCGACGTCCGGCACGGCCCGGATCGACGGGATCGACGTGGTGGCCGAGCCCCAGGCGGTGAAACGACGGATCGCCGTGATGCCGCAGCAAAGCAATCTTGACCGCTCGCTCACCGCCCTGGAAAACCTGACGTTCCACGGTGCCTACTTCGGGATGCGCCTGCGGGAACGGCGACAGCGTTCCCGTGAATTGCTGGAACAGTTCGGGCTCGCCGACCGGGCGGACGAGCAGGTGGGAAACTTCTCCGGTGGGATGGCCCAGCGTCTGCTCATCGCACGTGCGCTGATGCACCACCCACCGCTGCTGTTCCTCGACGAACCGACCACAGGCCTGGATCCCCAGTCCCGGCTGTTCCTGTGGGACCGCGTCACCGAGCTGCACCGCGACGGCACCACCATCGTGCTCACCACGCACGACATGGGGGAAGCGGACCGCCTGTGCGAGAGGATCGCGATCGTGGACCATGGTGAGCGGATCGCGTTGGACACCCCCGCCGGCCTGCGCGAACTGCTGCCGGGCGGGCGCGGCATCGAACTTCTGCTGGACTCGCGGGACGATCCGGCACCGCTGCTGGCGGAGCTCGGCAAGACGGAATCCGCGGAGATCGACGACGGGCAGTGGCGTGTGCGGTGCTACGGCGACCGTCGACTGGGCGAGGTGATCACGGTCGCCGAACAACGCGGCGCCGTGGTCCGGGATGTCCACCGGCTCGAGGGCAGCCTCGAGGACGTATTCGTGCATCTGACAGGGCGTGAGCTGCGATGAATGACCAGGGTGGACACTCCGAGTGGGCCGCGGGTGCGCCCGCGCAGTCTCCGTCCCGGCCGGGTGGGCGGGCGACTCTCGATCCCACGCTGGCGCGCGCTACCGGCCCGAGAGCCTTCCTGGGATTGTTGCAGCGCGACATCTGGAACACCCTCCGCCACGAACTCGGCGGGTTTCTCGCGCAGTCGCTGATGCAGCCGTTGGCGTTCCTCTTCGTCTTCGGCCTGGTCCTGCCCAAGATCGGCGCGGCAAACGCGAGTTATGCCACGCAACTGCTGCCGGGGATCATCGCGCTGACGCTAGTCTTGACGGCCCTGCAGAACGTGTCGTTGCCCCTGGTGATCGAGTTCTCCTACACAAAGGAGATCGAGGACCGTCTGTTGGCGCCGATCTCCCCGCTGATGGTGGGGGTGGAGAAGCTGGTGTTCGCGACCGGTAGGTCGATGATCGCGGCGCTGCTGATCCTGCCGCTGGGGGAACTCATCCTCCCGAACGGGTTGCAGACCGCCGGTGCGCACTGGGGAATGTTCATCGTCCTGCTGATCGTTGGGGGATTTGCGGGGGCGTCGATCGGTCTGGTATTGGGGACGATGGTTCCGGCGAATCGCATCAACATCATCTTCGCGGTCGCGCTGACGCCGTTGATCTTCACCGGCGCGACCTTCTACCCGTGGCAGTTGCTCGACTCGCTGCGGTGGTTCCAGGTCGTGACGTTGTTCAACCCGCTCACCTACGTCTCCGAGGGCATGCGCGCTGCCCTAACCGACTCGCCGCATCTTGGGGCGGGATGGATCGCCCTCGGACTCGCGGTGTCGACCTCGGTGTTCCTCGTCCTCGGACTGCGCGGGTTCATCCACCGCGCGGTGGACTGATGACGGCCGGGGGGCGCGCCCTCCGGCGCGGGTTCCGCGTCAGCATCCTGATGCGTTGTGGCTGGTAGGTTCACCTGCATGCCGCAACTCATCCTCGCCCTGCTCGCGATCTGGCTCATCCTCAGCATCATCGGGTTCGTCGTCAAGGGCCTCGTTTGGCTCGCCGTCATCGGGATCATCCTCTTCCTCGGGACCGCTGCGTGGGGGTTCGTCAAGCGGGAGACGTTCGGCCGCCGCTAGGCGTACTTCTGGCCAGCCTGTGGTGGCAGCTCAACTCCGTCCAGGTCAACGGCGCCCGCCTGAGTAGCCTCGGATCATGAGCGCATCCACATCGCACGGGCCCTGGGCGACCGACGAGACCATGACCCGTTTGCGGTCCGTGACTCCCTTCGTCGCCTTGGGCGGGGCCGCGATCATCGTGGGCGGCCTAGTGGCCGCGCTGACCCGCCCGCTGGGTTTCGACGAGGGCTCCTGGGTGGCGGCCTATCTGGTGTTGGTGATGGGCGTGGCGCAAATCGGACTCGGGGCGGGACAGGCGGTGCTCGCCGTCGACGTCCCCACCGTCGCGGTGCGATGGCGGCAGGTTCTCGCGTTCACCGCGGGCAGCCTCGCCGTCATCGGTGGCACCCTGGTCGGATCTCCGCTCGTCGTGCTTGCGGGCGGCGCAGTCCTGGTCGCGGCCCTCATCCTGTTTCTGCTCGCGGTCCGCGGCTCCAGGGGGCCGGTGATATGGCTGTGGTTCCATCGACTCTTCGTGGTGTTCCTCGCCGGGAGTGTCGTGGTGGGAACGGTGCTGTCATTCCTGCGTCACGGGTGACGCGGCGGTGGCTGGGATACGGTGACAGTCCCGCGGGAGTGCGGACATCCCCGCGGGGATGCGGCAGTCCCTCTGATCGCCGCTCTCGGTGAAATGGAAGTGGGTATTGGCCATGGATGCACAACCAGTCATCGTCGGGGTGGACGGATCGAGCGACTCGGTGCGTGCGCTGCAGTGGGCGGCGGAGTACGCCCGCGATAACGGTGCGCGGATCCAGGTCCTTGCGGTCGTCGACCGCCCCTCCGCCTGGGGTCCCCTGGCCATGGCCGGCTGGGAGGACACCACTGCCTTGGAGGCGGACCGCCGCAGAATGCTGGCCGAGACTGTGCGGGAAGCGCTGGGGGAGTTCGTGGAGCTGGAAGAGCGGGTGCTCGCGGGTCATCCCGCCGAGGCGCTCGTCAGGGCGTCCGCGGATGCCCGGCTTCTCGTGGTGGGCAGCCGTGGGCGTGGAGGTTTCGCCGGGATGTTGCTGGGTTCGGTGAGCCAGCACGTGATCGCCCACGCTCGATGCCCCGTCGTCGTCATCCCCCACGAGAGTGAAGCCGAGCGCTGAACGCGGTAGCTCGGTAGTACAAGCCCGCCCTGAGCTCGCGTCCGGACGCTACTACTGGTGGTGTCCGCGCCTGACGGCCGTCGAGCGCGCCCCGCGTTTGCGGGAGAACATGGCCGCCGAGTATGCACGGCATCACTACGGGGTGGACGAGAGCGTGCCGTCAGGACCGAACATTCACCACTTTCTGAACAATCAAAAGACCGAGTATTTTGAAGGCATGGATCGACGATCACTGGTGCAGCGCGCTGTCGAGCGGTTCGGGCAGGGTCTGGAGCTCGAGGGCATACCGCGAATGCCGGCCCGGGTGTTTGCCTTCATGATGATCGGCGGCCAGGACTCCTACTCCTCGCGTGATCTCGCCCGAGGGCTCGAGGTGAGCGCGGCGGCGATCTCCGGCGCGGTCCGCTACCTCGTCGATGCGCGACTGGTGCTGCGCGAGCGTGCGCCGCGGGGTCGGGGTGATCTTTTGCGGCTCATGAGCGGTGACGTCTGGGCGGAGGTCTTCGCCTCCAGGCTCCCGCTGATCGACCAGATCAACGCGAGTATCGACGACGCCGTGGCGATTCTCGACGACCTGCCCGAGGCCGAAAAAGCCCCAGGCCTGGCGAATCTGCGCGAGACCCGGGAGTTCTTCGAATTCGTCCGCAATGACATGCCACGCATGCTCGTGCGCTGGGCGGAGCACAAGGCGAACAGTCACGCCGATTCTCCCGAGGTGACGAACACACCCCTGCCGTTCCTGAATCCGGATGAGGACGATGCCTCCACGCTGGCACGCAGAGAGCGGGCCCAACGATGACCAAGTATCGGCTTCGAGGCTGCTGACCGGGGTCAGAAGCATCCCGGCGGTGTCGGCGGCGTCGACTATGGCTCAGACGGCCGAGTTCGTTGCGCTCTGCAGGTGGCTGGCCACGTCCACCCCAAGAGGTGATTGTGCCCGTGGCGATACATGGTCGCAGTGGGCGGCCCGGTGGCATAGTGGGTATCGCAAGCCCCATTGTGACCGAGGTCTCATTCTCGGCACGTGGCGACATCCGTACGAAGCTGTGCAGGTCGACACCTGCACTGACGAGAGGATCGCACATGGCTATCAACGATGACGACATCACGACCGCCGGCGCACAGGGCGGCGAGGGCGTCGCTGACGGCGGCTCCAACCCCCATGGCCACGACGGTGGAGCCGACGGCTCGGCCAGCGCCGGTGAGGGGACCGCTGACGGCGGTTCGAACCCGGACGGCCACGACGGCGGCGCAGACGGCTCGGCCGGTGAGGGCACCGCTGACGGCGGCTCCAACCCGGACGGTCATGACGGCGGCGCAGACGGCTCGGCCTGATCGATAGTGCTGGGGCGGTGCGTCGCGTGCGGGCGGGATGAATTTGCCCGTGACTTTTGGGGTCGCCAGCCCCTGCTGAGCCCGGCGGCACGGTTACCGCGTGATTTCGGTGACCTGCTGTCGCCGCAGATGGTCGACGAGATCATCGCCGAGCGCGGGGTACGCACGCCCTTCGTTCGGATGGCGCGGGAGGGCACGCTCGTCGACCGGGCGTGCTTCACCCGCTCCGGCGGGTTCGGTGCGCTGATGCCCGATCAGATCGACCCCGACGGCGTGCTCACGCAGTTCGCCGCCGGAGCAACGATCGTCTTGCAGGGCCTGCACCGGTTCTGGCCGCCGGTCATCGACTTCGTTCGAGCTCTCACCTCCGATCTCGGCCACCCAGTGCAGACCAACGCCTACATCACCCCGCCGGCAAATCGCGGGTTCGAACCGCACTACGACGTCCACGACGTCTTTGTCCTCCAGGTGTCCGGCACCAAGCGGTGGCGCGTTCACGAGCCCGTCCACCACCACCCGCTTGCCGATCAACCGTGGACCGACCATCGTGAGGCGATCGCCGCGCGAGCCACCGAGGAGCCGGTCATCGACACTGTCCTCCAACCGGGGGACAGCCTCTACTTGCCGCGTGGCTGGGTCCACTCGGCCGAGGCGCAGGGTGAGACGTCGATCCACCTCACCGTCGGCGTAGCGCCCTTCACCGGTCACGACATCGCTTCGGCGCTCGTCGAGGCATTGGCCTCCGAGGAGTCGCTGCGCGAGTCGTTGCCACTCGGGCTCGCCCCGGTGGACGCCGCGCGCACCGAGGAGCACGCGCGCGCGGTGCTCGACGTGGTGGCGAATCTGATGTCGGAGAAGCAGGACGAGCTCAGCGCACTCGCCGGCGGGACACTCGCCACGCGGTATCTGGAGCTGACGCGGCCCGCCGCGGTCCGCCCCCTGGCGACCCTCGACGCGGTCGCGTCCCTTGACGCTGACACCGTGCTGCGGTGGCGGGACGGACTGCACGGGTCGCTCGATGACACCAGCCCCGACACGGTCGTCCTGACGCTGCCCACCAAAGCGATCACCTTCCCCGCGCAGTGCGCTCCCGCCCTGCGCGCGATTCTGGCCGGTTACCCGGTCACCGCGGGTTCGCTACCCGGTCTCGACGACGCCGCCGACGGCGTTGTGGTGCTGCGGCGGTTGTTGCGGGAAGCAGTGGTGGTACCGGGACGGGTTCCATGACGGGACCTGCGATTGGCCGGGCCGGTGAGGAACCGTGCAGCGTGTCCGCGCTGCGCCGCGGCGATCCTCTCGAGGGCTCCGGCGCGCGGGGGATGCGGTGGCTCATGCTGGAGCTCACCGGCCCGTGGGGTTTCCTGGCGCTGATCGACTCGCCCGCCATCTTGGATCCGGTGTTGGGGCGGTCGATAGCCCTGCGCGCCCAGGCGGCCGACGTGCGGGTCGCGGCGATCCGACGACCGGGCCGCCGGCCGGCCGAGCTTCGGTGGCGGTGGGCCCTCGCAGACGCCCGCCCCGGCCACGAGTACCTGCTGTGGGGCGAGGTGGATGGTCCCGAGCAGTATGCCGAGATCCCGCTCGACGGCTCCGCGGGCACCCCGTCCACAGAGCCGCTCGTGGCGGTGTGCACGCATGGCAAACACGACCAGTGCTGCGCCGTGCGAGGCCGTCGCGCTGCGGCGGCGATTGCCGAGCGGTATCCGGAAGCGACCTGGGAGTGCTCGCACCTGGGCGGGGACCGTTTCGCCGCGACGATGCTCGTATTGCCACACGGTCTGTACTACGGGCGTGTGGACCAGGCGCAGGACCCGGCCGACATCGTCGCGCGCTATGAGCAGGGCCGGGTCGACCCGCGGTACCTCCGCGGCCGCAGCAGCTATCCGGGAGTCGTGCAGGTCGCGCAGCACCATGCACGGATGTCCATGGGAGACGACCGTATCGACGCGTACGCCCCCCTCGCCGTCGTCGAGTCGGACGGTGAGGTGGAGGTGACGCTGGACGGGCCGCACGGCCCGGTGGTGGTGCGGCTACGGGAAACCTTCTCCGAGCCGATCTTCACGATGTGTCAGGCGCGCGCGCCCGGCCCCGTCAAGCAATGGGACCTGCTCGAGATCACGGGCCGCACGTAGCGGCGGATCCCGGCGGGATCCGCCGCCGTGGATCAGGTGTGGTTCCAGCTCGTCACCGGCGCCACCACGTTGCCGTCGGCGTCGTAGGTGTAGAAGCCCTCACCGTCACCCAGTCCGGTCTTGCCGGCGTCGATGCCCTTCTGCAGGATCTCCGCGAACTTTTGCTGCTTCTCGTCGCCCATGCGCGAGATGTTGGCGGCCACGTTGAATCCCACGGTGTCGAACACCTGGAACGGCCCGTGGGGTGACTGGGTGGCGGTGCGCCATACGTTGTCGATGTCCGCGGGGTTGGCGACGCCGTCGACGTAGAGGTTCGCGCCCGCCTGCAGCCACGGAACGAGAAGTCCGTTGAGCAGGTAGCCGGGCGTCTCCTTGAGAATGGGGATCGGTACCAGGCCGATCTCGTCGGCGAACTCCAACACGATGTCGAAGTACTTCTGCTCGGTCTCCTTGGCCACCATCACCTCGCCTGTGTTGTAGCGCCAGACGAGGTTGGCGAAGTGCAGGGCGAGGAACTTCTCGGGGCGGCCCGTCTCGGCGGCGAAGTCGCTGGGACGCAGGGTGGAGGTGTTGGTGGCGAAGATGGTCTTCTCCGGCGCACGCTCACCGATCTGTGCCCACACCTTCTTCTTGAGGTCGAGCTGCTCCGGGATGGCCTCGATCACCAGGTCGGCGTCGGCGACCGCTTCGGCGATGTCGGTGGTGGTGGTAATGGACTCGATCGCCGCGTCGAACCGCTTCTCATCGAAATCCGGCAGGTCGCGCCTGTAGTAGCCGCGCATCCACTCCCAGCGCTCGGGGAGCTTGGCAAGGAGGTCGTCGGAGATGTCGTAACCGGTCACGGTCTTGCCGTGGTAGGCCGCCTGCATCATGATCTGCGAACCGAGGACCCCGGTTCCGAAGACGGTGACGTTGGTGATCTCAGTCATTGTTCACTCCTGTGGTCGATCGGTCGGCTGTTGTCCCGCGCTGGCGGGTCCGTGCGTACTGCTGCGGCTGGTACACGA
The DNA here is from genome assembly GCF_008369165.1 of Dietzia sp. ANT_WB102. NCBI lineage: Bacteria > Bacillati > Actinomycetota > Actinomycetes > Mycobacteriales > Dietziaceae > Dietzia > Dietzia sp. ANT_WB102. The sequence goes on along the minus strand of NZ_VOBA01000001.1, from coordinate 223,952 downwards.
CCACCTGCGGCCGACTGGTGGTGAGGTAGTCCCGGAACCACGACACGAGGGCCGCGATTCGCTGTTGCATGCCGGAGAGCAGCACCAGGTGGACGGCGAGCCAAGACAGGAACGCCAGCAGCCCGTTGATCTGGAATCGGCGCGGTGTGACCTCCGCGACCGCGTGGCCGCGTCCGATCATGGCCATGAAGCCGAGGTCACGGTATCCAAATGGCGTGGGGGCCTGCCCTGCGAGTTCGGCTTGGATGTTGTCTGCGGCCCACTGGCCGGACTGCTTGGCGACCGAACCCAGTTGGGGGAGTGTGCGGCCCTTGGCGTCGACGATGTTGGCGGCGTCGCCCAGTACGTAGACGCCGGGGAAGTCCGGGACGGTGAGGTCGGGTCGGACATCGACCCGACCTCCGCGTCCGGTGGGCAGACCGGCGGCGCCGAGTAGCCCGGACGCTTTGAGACCGGCTGTCCACACGACGATGCCGGCCGGGATGGTGGTGTCGTCCGCGAGCGTCACGCCGTTCTCCGTCACCGAGGCGACGGCTGCGCCCAGGTGGATGATGATGCCGAGGTCCTGGAGGCTACGGCGGGTGTACTTCTGCGACTGTTTCGAGAACGGTGGGAGGACCGTGTCGCCCATGTCGATCAGGTGGACGTTGATCGAGGCGGCGAAGTCAGGTGAGTACTGTTCGGACACCACGGCGTTGATGTTCTCCGCGATGGCGCCTGCCGTCTCGACCCCGGTGGGGCCCGCGCCGACGACGGCGACGCCGAACGGGCGCCGTTCCCCGCCGGCTTCCTGGGTGGCTGCTGCTCGTTCCAGTGCACCGAGCATCGCCGAGGACAGGCTCGTGGCATCGTCCACTGAGTACAGCGGGTAGGCGAGTTCACGTGCTCCGGGCGTGTTGAAAAAGTTGGGTTCGGTGCCCACGGCGATCACCAGGATCTTGCCACGGTAGACAAGGCCGTCTTCGGTGGTGACGGTCTTGGTGGTGGCATCGACATCCGCGACCCGAGCCGTCCGGATCTTCACGTGGTCCCGTTCGCCACGCAGGATCTCGCGTAGCGGTCGGGCGACGGTCGAGATTGCGATTTGTGAGGTGGCCGCCTGATAGAGCAGGGGCTGGAACTGGTGGTAGGGGTTCTGGTCCAGCAGGAGGACGTCGACTCCCGCTCGCCCGAGCTTTTTGGCGGCGTACAGACCGGCGAAACCCGCGCCAACTATCACCACGTCGTGGTCGAGGACCGTTGGCGATTCGGGGTGACTGGGTTCCGCGGCGGGGTGTTGGGTCATGTCTTGTCCTTACGCGAGTGGAGGTGCGTTGTCTACCAGTGTGACGCGTTTGGAGTGCCGCGGCGGACCGGTTGACGACGACGAAAACGACGACGACGAGGGCCCGCACCCAGTGCTTTCTCGCCGCGTCAGACTCCTAGGACGGACGCCTGTGCGAGAACGTCAGCGGGCATCGGTCGGCGGAGCGCCCATCTGATCTGGATCGGTCGCTCGCCGGAGTGAGACACGTAGTCAGCATTACCCAGCAAGACGAAAGGCGCCGTCGTGACGTCATCCTTCGGGGAGTTGCGAACCGCGAGCAACACGTTGGTTCCGGCTTCACGTTGGCCGAGGTAACGGCGGCCTGTCGCAGAAGTCTGGGTGGTGTTCGACTGTGATTCCCAGTCGAACAGGGTTGGCGAGACTGGGACATCCCGATACATCGTTGACGGGCTGAACGCGCTTTCATCCTTGTGAAGATTGATAAAGAAGATGTCGGTCTGGTGGGTGGCGCACCAGGCGACGCCCTCCCGCAGCGTCTTCGGGCGACCGTCCTCTGCGCGCCAATCAAGCGCGGACAGCAGTTCTTCACGGCTGTAGCTCGCATGAGTCCGCAGTGGAAGTGTGGCGAGATCGCCGTCAAGGGGAAGCGGTACGTGGTGAATGTTCCGAGTGGCTGCATCCATCAGCTGGATCAATTCCTCGAATAGCCGCGGAAACCCTGCGAGATCGCTGACCGTTTCATTGAAGTCGGCCGTGTACTGAACGGGCACCAGGAAGTCAATCAGCATCGACGCCCACACGTCATCGCGGGCGCACGACTTTCCTGCCAAGATGTCCTCGCCCACCCGTGTGTACTCGCGGATCCGGTCTAGATCATCGACCGTCCTGAGTCGCTGAAGTTTCTTGAGGAGGAGTTTTTCTCTGCCCTCAGGTTCTGGCTGCCCCGTTGCGATCGTAACGATTGTTGTCCACGAACGGTCAGCTCGGTAGATGTCGTCCAGATCGCGATTGGTCTCATCGAGAAACTCGGCGAGCACTGGAACGGCGCCGAGTGAGCGCAGGTCATTCGCCAATGCCTTCTTCGTGTTCGCCTTCACCGCCTGCTTAATGGAGCGCAAGACCTCACCCCGGGAAACCTCGTCGAGAACAATCCGCGACGCGCCGGGAAGCGAAGGAAAGCCAACTTCAAGATCGGTTTCGAGGCGACGCCTCGACAGCCCTGTCATTGCGTGATATCGGCCGGCAAGGTTGAAGTCAGCCCGATGGTGGCCCACAAAATCCAAGACAATCAGCACAGCCTTGCCTGGTGACCGACGCAATCCACGGCCGAGCTGTTGGATGAACACTGTCGAACTCGCGGTGGGACGCAGCATAAGGACAACATCAACCGAAGGGATGTCGACACCTTCGTTGAAGACATCAACGGTGAAGATGCAACGCAGATCCCCGGCTTTGAGACGCTCGACCAGAGCGCGCCGCTCGTCCGGGTCAGTGGTGCCGACGATGGCAGCGGACGGAAGACCGCGCGCTGTAAATGACTCGGCCATGTATTTCGCATGGTCAACCGACACGCAGAACCCAAGCGCGCGCATCCGTGTCGCGTCGAGGACCTTCTCCCGTAGGGCCTTGAGAATTAGCAAAGTCCTGGCGTCGTTGCCGGTGTATAAATCGGAAAGGGCTCCGGGGCTGTATTGACCTGCGCTCCACTCAACGTCCCGCAGATCCGTGTTGTCGGAAATGCCGTAGTAGTGGAACGGGCACAACAGATCCTGCTCCAGCGCATCCCACAGGCGAAGTTCGTATGCAGTGCGTCCGTGAAAAAATTCCCGTACGTCGACGCCGTCTGCACGCTCTGGTGTTGCAGTCAGGCCAAGAACTTCGGTCGCGGTGAACCGGGAGAAGAGTCGTCGATAGCTTGCCGCTTCAGCGTGGTGGAACTCGTCGACGACAAGGATTTCCCAGTCCTCCGGCACGTGGTGGTCCCGATCGAGAGATTGCACGCTGGCAAACACATGCTTCCAGTGACGAGGTTTCTCGCCGCCGACGAAGAGTTCGCCGAAAGAGCCATCACCAAGAACTGCGCGATATGTGCGCAGAGCTTGCACAAGAATTTCTTTTCTGTGGGCGACGAATAGCAAAGATGGTTGTCTGCTGTCTGCCTGCTCGGATAGCGCGCGGTAGTCGAGGGCTGCAACGACGGTCTTGCCAGTGCCGGTGGCTGCGACTAACAGGTTGAGATGGTGGTCAAACACGTTTCGTTCGGTCGCCAGCGCATCGAGCATCAGTTGCTGGTGGCCATAAGGACGTACCTCTAAGCCTGCGAGGGAGACAAGGACGGAAGTAGATTTGCGCCCCCCTGCCTCCTCGAGTGCTCTGTCTAATTTTTCGGCGTCGGTATCAGGGTTGTACAACTCGAAATCGGCCAAGTTCCAATAGGAATCGAAGACCGTCCGAAACTTCGCTATCTGAGCCGCGTGCGCGACGGAGGACAGGCGGACGTTCCATTCGAGTCCATCTACGAGCGCAGATCGGGAGAGGTTTGAACTTCCGACGTAAGCCGTGTCGAAACCGCTATGTCGCCGAAAAAGCCATGCTTTAGCGTGGAGGCGGGTGGAGGCTTTCTCGAACCGCACTTTAACTCGCGCTCCGAAGTCATTGACTAGAACGTCTAGGGCCCGCCGATCTGTGGCTCCCATATACGTCGTAGTGAGAATGCGTGGTGCGATGCCACGCTCAGCGAGCAGTTCAAATTGCGGTGCCAATACCGTTACACCAGTGAACTTTACAAAGGCACATAAGAGATCGACCTCGTCAGATGATTCCATCTCTAGGGCGAGTTCATTTCCGAGGCCGGGCTCGTCACGCGCGTTCGTAAGAAGTGCGCCTTCGGAGAGCGGAGTCGATGGGCGACGCGGTTCTGTTCTCCCGGTGGGGTAAATGGACTGAAGGATCGACCCACCTGCGAGGTCGTCACCATCAGAGTCGAGCGCATTAATGAACTGTTCGGCCACCTCGAGCCGTTTGGCCGGGTCGATGGACTCGAGGTGCCTGCGAACCGCGTCACCGACGTGCCGTCCAAGAATTTCAGGGGCGAGCCCCGGATCCAGGTCGATGATTCGTGACGACGCGGCTGTCGCATCGAGACGTTCTTGAAGCCGCGGGGTAATGACTGACTCGTAGAGTCCTTCGGGCAACGGGGCGCTCATGTGCGATCCTCGACGGGCTTGTGCCCGGTGGATGAAAGGACGGTCACCGCGGGGAGGTCCGGAGTGGCCCAATCAAGGGAAGGCAAAGCGTCGATGGATACCCAACGCAGTTGGTCGTGATCAGTACTCCGGAACGGTAATTCCTTCGACGAGACGATGTAGCAGGCTAGGTCGATCTCGAGATGATCGACCGTCGTCACAGTTCTATCGACGAGTTCGCCCACCGAGATGGAAATTCCAAGCTCTTCGTGAATTTCGCGAACCAGTGCGGTCGCAGGGGTCTCGCCGTCGTCAATCTTCCCGCCCGGAAACTCCCACTTGCCCGCTGCGGACTTACCCGGCGCTCGTCTACAGGCGAGGACGTTGCCATCTCGGTAGAACACTGCCGCCACTACTTTGATCCGTGGCAATGAAGCTCCCTCATCAGCGCGATCCACATTCGGGAGTAGACCTTATCTGCAGCGGCTCCGACTACTTGTCCTTATCGCCCCAGTCGGCGAAGCCTGACGGATCGTGCGGATCCGGTTTGGCGCATTCGAACAGGTTTCACGCGGATCCTCGGAACTAATCGTTCGCGGGCGCGGCCGGAGTGGGCGGCGATCAGTCGCTCTCAGTCCGCGATCAACCGCTCGAGCATGGTGTGGTGCAGGACGTACTCGTCCGGGCTGGCCGGGGCCTCCTGCTCACCGAAGTGGACACGACGGCGAGCGATTCTCGCCATGATGATCGCGTGCCGCAGCCCGGCGTACACGTAGTAGAACGGCAGATCCCTGACGGTGGAGCCGGTCTGGCTCTCGTACTGCTCGACGACCTCGCCGTGATCGAATACGTGCGGAATCCCCGGGAACTCGAAGGCCACCGCGAGGTCCTGGAACAGGTCGTGGAAATACAGGAACCAGCCCAAGTCGACTTCGGCCGGGGCGATCGCCGCCATCTCCCAGTCCAGCACAGCGGTCGGGGTGGTGCCCTCGTAGAGGATGTTGCCGATGCGGGCGTCGCCCCAGCTCAGCACGTCCGGGCCGGTCTCGGCGGGCCAGTGGGCCTCGATCCAGTCGAATGCGCGCTCGATGACCGGGATCGCCATCCCGTCCTCGCGGGTCGTCCACTCGTAGTAGGCGCGCTGTTCATCGACGTGGACCCGCAGCGCACTCATGCCGTCGGCGGGGGCCAGGGAGGCGACAAGGTCAGCCGGGCGCGGGATCTGGTGGATCTCCGCGAGCACCGCCACGGACGCGTCGCGCAGCTCCCGCTGCTGCTCCGCAGCCATTTCCAGCAACCAGCCGTCGAACACGTACGGAGGATTGTCCACCGGCGCCCGCCCGGAAGCCCGGTCCATCACCAGGAACGGCGCGCCCAGGATGGCCGGGTCCTGCTCGAGCCACCGGACGCGGGGAACCGGCAGTCGGGTGTTCTCGCCGACCACCCGCATCACATCGAACTGTGTGGCCAGGTCGTAGACGGGAAAAACCGGGAACGCCTCGTCCTGCGGGCACATCCGGGCGACCAGCTGAGCAGACCGGCGCCCGGCCGCGCCCCCTGGAGCGGCCGTTCCGGCGGGGGTCCAGGTGGCGTCGAAGAGCACCGAAATGTTCGACATCCCCGAGGACTCCGGCCTGCTCACCTCCGAGATCTCGACTCCAGCGGCGGCGTCGACCTCGTCGCGGGCGGCGAGCCACGCCGTGAGGCGCTCGCGGAACTCATCGAGGTCGGCCTCGCCCGAGGTCACCCGCTGATGCAACGGCTCGCTGGAGTGTGTCTGCGTCATGTGGTCGACCCCTTTGTGCAGCAGTAGTACGCGGGCTAGACCCGCGACTCACACAGTGTGACCTACTGCACAGTTCGACGGCTCTGGATCGCGCATCCTCGCAGTCGCTCACGCGGTCTGGGGCGGCGCACCTCGTCGTCGTCGCACTTTCGAGCCGATACGGTCCACGCCGACGTTCGCCAGGGAACAGTAGGCCAGAACAGACATGTTCGACCCAGCGGCGAAAGGTGCCACCATGCCCGAAACTCCCGAAGACCTCCAGAGGCCGCAACCACTGCGCGTCGACCCGGCGGACGAGGGCGCGCACCCGCCCGAGCCGGGCGAGCCGCTGTGGAGCGAGAGCCACTACATGGACGCCATCAGCGACGACGGCACTGTGGGCGTCTACGCCCGGCTCGGTGACACGGCGAACCTGGATGTGTCCATGATGTCGTTCGCCATCACCCGCCCGGGCCTGCCGTCGATCATCCTCAACGACACGGCTGCACCACCGCCGACCCGCGACGAGTTCAGATTCACGGTCGAGGCGCCCACGTACACCGCCTCGTTTGAGGTCACCGACCCCGTCAAGGCCTACGTCGTGACCTTCGAGGGCGCGGCGTACGAATACGCCGACGAGGGCGCGATCCTGCGCGGCGAGCCCGGCACGCCCACCCACGTCAAAGCAGATCTCACGTGGCTGACCGACGGCATCGACTACCAGTGGTCCATCACCACTCGCTACGAGATGCCGTGCCGCGTCACCGGGACCCTCACAATCGACGGCGAGGAGTTCCAGTTCGCCGGCGACGGTCAACGCGACCACTCCTGGGCCACACGCGACTGGTGGGGAGCGACGTGGATGTGGAATGCCTTCCGGCTCGACGACGGCGAGGGACTCACCACCGGAACCAAGATCCACAGCGTGGTGATGGACGGCATGGAGTACGCCTTCGGATACGTGCAGAAGGGCGAGGACCTCACCGAACTGTCCCGGGGTGCATCGAACGCGGAGTACGACGGCGACGGGCGCATAGCCAACGCCCGGATCCGCCTCGAGGACGTGGACCTGGAATTCACTGTCACCCCCACGGCGTACGCCAACCTCCTGCTGACCTCCGAGGAGGGCAAGGTCGCACACTTCGTCCGCGCCATGGCCGACTTCGCCGCCTCCGACGGGCGCACCGGGCGGGGCTGGATCGAGTGGGAGCGCGTAATCGACTGACCGGTCGCACTGCGCGCCAGCCCCACCAGGTCTATGACCCATCACCAAGATGGCGGGATGGGTAGCCTCGACCCATCGGCCGTCAAGGCCCGCACTAGCAAAAGTGAACGTAGAAGAGGTGTCCGTTGTCCGTCCCATTGAGCATTCTCGACCTGGTCTCCATCTCCGAGGGGTCCACCGCGCGTGAGGCGATCGCCGCGTCCATGAAGTCCGCGACGCTGGCCGACCAGCTCGGGTACACGCGGCTGTGGTTCGCCGAGCACCACAACACGCCCAACCTCGCCTCCAAGGCCACCTCGCTGCTGATCTCTCAGGCCGCCTCGGTGACCGAGCGGATCCGCGTGGGCTCCGGCGGCGTCATGCTGCCCAACCACGCGCCGCTCATGGTGGCCGAGCAGTACGGCACACTGGCCAACATCCACGGCGACCGGATCGACCTGGGCCTGGGCCGTGCACCCGGCACCGACGGGATGACCGCACAGGCACTGAGCCGCTCGTCCGCCGAACCGCAGGCCTTCGCCCGGCACATCTACGACCTGCAAGGCTGGTTCGGGGAGACCGGAACCGCGCACAGCACCCCCATCCTGTCGTCGGTCTCGCAGGGGATGGAGGTGCCGATCTGGGTGCTCGGCTCCACCGTCAACGGCGCCTCGATCGCAGGGCAGCTCGGACTGCCGTTCTCGCTGGCCTCGCACTTCGCGCCCGACCAGATCGACGACGCCATTCGCGTCTACCGCGAGACGTTCAGCACCTCCGCGCCCACCGCACGGATCGAGAAGCCACAGGTGATGGCAGGCATCAACGTGGTGGTCGCCGACACCGACGCCGAAGCGCAGCGGCAGTTCACAACCCTCCAGCAGATGTTTCTCGACCTGCGGGCTGGTCGCAGGCGCAAGATCCAGCCGCCCGTCGACCCGGCGGAGTTCGCCGGCAGCACGCCCTCGATGCTCGAGATCAGCGCCGTGGGCTCGCCGACCACCGTCAAGGCGCAGCTCGAGCAGTTCATCGAGCGCACCGGAGCCGACGAACTCATCACCGTCACCTACGCGTACGACCCGGAGGTGCGGAACCGGTCGATCGAGCTGCTCGCCGACCTCTGGTTCTAGGCTCCCGGGGTCGCACGGTCGGGCAGAGTGGGGTCGCCGGGGAACAGTCGCGGGCCGAGCCACAGCGCGACGTAGACCAGCCCGACCAACACGGGCACCTCGATGAGCGGACCCACGACGCCCGCCAGCGCCTGCCCGGAGGCGATGCCGAACGTGCCGATGGACACCGCGATCGCGAGCTCGAAGTTGTTGCCCGAAGCGGTGAAGGCCACGCTCGTGGACTTGGCGTAGTTCAGACCGATCGCGCGGGACACGAGCAGGCTGAAGAAGAACATCAGCACGAAGTACAGCAGGAGCGGCACTGCCATCCGAGCCACGTCCAGTGGTCGGGAGGTGATGGCCTGCCCCTGCATCGCGAACAGCAGCACGATCGTGAACAGCAGGCCGTACAGCGCCCACGGCCCGATCCGAGGCAGGAATGTCTCCTCGTACCACTGCCGCCCCTTGGCTCGCTCGCCCAGGACGCGGGTGAGGAAGCCGGCGAGCAGGGGGATCCCGAGGAACACGAGCACCGACGCCACGATCGCCCAGACGGAGAATTGCGCCGAGGTGGTCTCCAGCCCCAGCCACGACGGCAGCACCTGAAGGTAGAACCAGCCCAGCGCGCCGAAGGCCACCACCTGGAACACCGAATTGATGGCCACCAGCACCGCCGCGGCCTCCCTATCGCCGCACGCCAAGTCGTTCCAGATGAACACCATGGCGATGCACCGGGCGAGCCCCACGATGATCAACCCTGTGCGGAATTCGGGCAGGTCGGGCAGGAAGACCCAGGCCAGAGTGAACATGAACGCCGGGCCGAGGATCCAGTTGAGGATGAGCGACAGGGTGAGAAGTTTTCGGTCTCCGGTCACCCGGTTGGTTTCGTCGTAGCGGACCTTGGCCAGGACTGGGTACATCATGACCAGCAGTCCGACGGCGATGGGGACCGAGATGCCGCCGATCTTCACCGAGTCCAGGGCGCGGTCCAGGCCAGGGACAAAGCGACCTAGTAGCAGGCCGACCGCCATCGCCGCGAGGATCCAGACGGCCAGGTAGCGGTCGAGGAACGACATCTCTTTGGCGACCGGGGCGACGCTGCGCGCAGAAGTGGTGGCGCTCATCAGATGCGAGGCTCCCGTCAGATCGGTGGATGTTCAGGAGCGAGGTTAGGGTGACATATCGACGGACGTCAATCTGACTTCGGCAGGGGGCGGTGCGGGTATGACGACGACGGATTCAGTGGCTGGCGCGGGGCTCGCGAGTGCTGGGCTGGTCGGCGATACCGCGGTGGACGAACGCTGCTCCGTTCGGCGTACGCCCATCGACGCAGCCACGGCGGACGAGATGGCGACTCGGTTCAAAGCGCTGGCCGACCCGACCCGGCTCCAGCTCCTATCGCACATCGCGGCGAGCGGCTGCGAGTCCGTGTGCGCCTGCGACCTCCTCGACATAGTGGATATCGGCCAGCCGACCGTCAGCCATCACCTCAAGCGACTCGTCGACGCCGGCCTGCTGACCCGCGAGCAGCGCGGCAAGTGGGCCCACTACTCCGTGGCCCGCGAGGCCCTGGACGACCTGCGCGGACTCCTTGACCTGGCCTGATTGATGCGTTTGCGGCTGGCGACCGTGAAATCGCATTGCGCGAAGGCGGTGCCGGCCGCAGCGCCTCCCTTTGAGTCGTCCGTCGTCGCGCCGCCGGTCATCTCGGGCCCAGCTCGGAGGACGGGACTCACGGCACGAGGGTGTCCAACGGGGTGTCAGAGTCAGCCAGTGCGTCCGCGTCAACGGGGACGCGGGCGGCCACGAGTGCATCAAGCTGATCGCCGGCATCCCAGATATTGACGTTCATGGCGGCCAGGACTATCCCGGTGTCGTCGAGCCAGAACGCCAGGAACTGGAGCCCCTTCACGTCTCCCCGATACACGACCCGGGTGTAATCCGATGTCACGCCCCGGAACTCCATCCCCAGGTCGTACTGGTCTGTGAAGAAGTACGGGACCTTGTCGTACACGGCCTCCCGGCCACAAATCGTGGCTGCAGCCACGGCCGGCTGATTAAGGGCGGTTGCCCAGTGCTCGGTGCGTAGGTATCGCCCGTACATCGGGTAATCCACGGCGGCGATGTCGCCGACCGCGTAGACATTGGCCACCGCGGTGCGCAATCCGGCGTCCACGCGGACTCCACCGTCGACCACCGTCACTTCGGTGCCCTCCAGTATTTCGACGTTCGGCCGGGCGCCAACGGCGACCAACACGACGTCCGCTCCCACCACCTCGCCGCCGGCCAACTGCACGCCGGTAGCACGCCCTCCCTCGGTGGCGATCGACTCGACCCGGACGCCGAAGTGAAAGTGCACCCCGCGCTGACGGTGCAGGTCTGCGAACACCTCGCCCAGTTCGTCGCCAAGCGCCGTGTGCAGCGGGTGGGTGCCCGCCTCGATGATGGTGACCCCACACCCGCGGCCCATCGCGGCGGCCGCGACTTCGAGGCCAATCCAGCCCGCGCCAATGATGACGAGCCTGGCGCCCCGGACGAGCTCGTCAGCGAGCCGGGAGGCGTCGTCAATGCTGCGCAGGTAGTGAACGCCACTCGCCTCGCGCCCCTCGAACGGCGGCACGGCGGACCGCGACCCGGTGGCGAGGATGAGCGAGGAGTAGGTCAGCTTCTCCCCGTCCGCGAGCGTCACCGAGCGTTCCCCGGTGTCGACGGCCGTGACCGCGACCCCCAGCCGTAGTTCCACCCGATGTGCGTCGTACCAGTCGCGATCATGCACCGTGAACTCGTGTTGAGGCGTCCCGTCGATGAGGAAGCCCTTGGACAAGGGGGGCCGTTCATACGGGAGATGGGCCTCGTCGCCGATGAGAACAATAGGTCCGGCGAAACCTTCGGACCGCAAGGCTTCCGCAGACTTGGCGCCCGCGAGGCCGGCCCCGACGATGATCACCGACTCCGATGCTGAACTCGTCGTGGATGTCGTATCACTCATGGCGAACTCCGTGGTCGAGGGGACGTATGGGCCCCGCGATCTTTAAAATTCGCCCGAAACTGTTCTAGATCGTGGTGTACGACACAGTACAGCAGAAATTGCCGCATTTGCGCTGGTCGCGTGATAGGGGAATCCGGTGCGCCGAACAGGTTCCCCGACATCGGCATCCCCATGGCGAACCCGCCTAGGGCTTTCAGCCCCCCGAGATGTGCACCGAGCCACGGCACGTGGCGGTTAAAGCGTCCTCGTCGAACCACCCCGGCGCGCAGCGGACGAACTCGGCAGGGGAGAGGGCGCCAGCCCCCTCGGGAATCCTGCCTAGCACTGGCACTCTGGTGAGTCGCGGCAGGTCCTCGAGATTGCAGCGCTCGGCCAGGCTCGGATCGTCAGGCCACGACCCCACGACTATCCCCGCGCAGCGCAGCCCCGCCGACTCGATGGCGCGAACCGTGAGTTCAGTGTCGGACAGGGTGCCCAGTCCCGCGCGCGCGACCACGATCACCGGCGCACCCAGTGACCGGGCGAGGTCGAGGACGGTGAGGTCGGTGCCGAGTCGCACGAGAATCCCGCCCGCGCCCTCGACGAGGTCGAGGCGGGGTGTGCTTGCCGCCGGGCCACTGGGTGTGCCGAGCCACGCGCGGATCGGGTCGAGCAGCTCGGGCAGTGTGGACTGCGGTACCCCGGCCACACGAGCAGCGGTCTCGGGCGCCAGCGGATCGGGTAACCGCCGCACCTCCAGCACCCGTTCCACGCCGGACAGGCGCGCGGCCTCCTGCGCATCGCCGGGCTCGCCGGGCCCGAGGCCTGTCTGGACCGGCTTGCAGATGCTTACATCCAGGCCGGCGGAACGCCCGAGCGCAGCCAGCGCAGCGGTGGCGATTGTCTTTCCGACATCAGTGCCCGTGCCCGTGACGATGACAGGCGCGGCTGCCACGCCGCCGGAGGAGCCGCCAGCACTCATGGGCGGGCCCCAGCGGATGCGTCGGCGAGCGCGGGGTTGGCCACGTGGTGCCCGTGCTCGTCGAGGACGCGGGTGAGCACGTCGCCAGCCCGCGCCAGGTCGGCGTCGGACAGATCGGCACGGGCCGTGAGGCGCAGCCGCGCGGTGCCCTCGGGAACCGACGGCGGCCGGAAGCAACCGACGCGCAGGCCCAACTCCAGGCATCTGCCTGCCGCGGAGACCGCGCGCGCGGGATCACCGAGGATCACCGACACCACCGCCGACCGCGGCCGCTCCGCGCCGGTCACCGCCGCCAGGTGCTCGGCGACCTCCACCACGCGCGTGGCCAGCGCGGGCTCGCGGCGCAGGACGGCGAGCGCCGCCCGGGCCGCGCCCACCGCGGCGGGTGCCAGACCGGTGTCGAAGATGAAGGTCCGGGCACTGCTGATGAGGTGTTCGCGAACCCGCTCCGAGGTCAGCACCACCCCGCCCTGCGAGCCGAGCGCCTTGGACAGCGTCGCCGTGACCACGACATCCTCGTGGCCGGCCAACCCGAGTTCTTGCACGAGCCCCCGCCCCCCGCTGCCACGCGCGCCGAGACCGTGGGCCTCGTCGACCAGCAGGACCGCGCCGTGCGCGCGGCTCGCATCGTGCAGCGCGAGCAGGGGTGCGAGCTCGCCGTCAGCGCTGTACACCGAGTCGGTGACGACCAGTGCCCGCTCCTCGGTCCGCTCGGCCAGAGCCCTGGACACTGCGCCGACGTCGCCCCGGTCGACGACGACAACGCGTGCCCTCGACAACCGGCACGCATCCACGAGCGAGGCGTGGGAACCGCCGTCGGAGACGATGAGCGATCCCCGCCCGGACAGCGCGACCACGGCCCCGAGGTTGGCGGTGTATCCGGAGGAGAACACCAGCGCGGCAGGCGTGCCGCAAAATTCCGCGAGCTCTGCCTCCAGTGCAGCGTGATCGGCGGTCGTGCCGGTAACCAGCCTCGAACCGGTGGCGCCCGCGCCCCAGCGGCGGGTCGCCGCCACTGCCGCCTCGACGACCTCCGGGTGCTGGCCCAGGCCCAGATAGTCATTAGACGCGAGGTCGATCACCCCGTCGTCGGGCAGTCGCGGTCTCAGGACCCGGCCGGTATGGCGGGCGGCCCGGTCGTCGGCGGCGGCGTCGAGCCAATCCAGGGCGGGGGAGCGGTGTCCGGTCATCGGCCCGCCCCCGCCGCCGCGTCCGCCCCGGCAACGGCTGCCGCACAGATCTGGTCGATCTCGTCGTCCGTCGAGGTGAACGGCGGCATCGTGTAGATGAGGTCCCGGAAGGGGCGGAGCCACACGCCGCGGTCGGTGATCGCGGTCGTCGTCGTCGCCATGTCCACCGCGGCGTCGAGCTGGATCACCCCGATCGCCCCCAATACCCGCACGTCCACCACGCCGGGTAGCTCGCGTGCGGGCGCCAGGCCGCGGCGCAGGCGCGCCTCGATCCGCGGCACGTCGCGCCGCCACCCGCCGGCCTCCACCAGGTCCAGCGACGCGCACGCCACCGCGCACGCCAGCGGATTGCCCATGAACGTCGGCCCGTGCGCCAGGCCACCCGCCTCGCCGGCACTGATGACCTCGGCCACGTGGTCCGTGGTCAGGGTCGCCGCGAGGGTGAGATACCCGCCGGTCAGGGCCTTGCCGACGCACATCACGTCGGGTGCGACGCCAGCATGGTCGGCGGCGAACAGTTCACCAGTGCGGCCGAAGCCGGTGGCGATCTCGTCAAAGATGAGCAGTGCGCCGGTCTCGTCGGCCAGCCGCCGCAGGTCATGCAGATAATCCGGGTGGTGGAAGCGCATCCCCCCCGCGCCCTGGACCATCGGCTCCACGATGATCCCGGCCAGCTCGTCGGCGTGTCCGCGGATCACCCGCTCGAGCTGAGTCACGTAGCTGGGGTCGTAGTCGGCGGGCGGCATCGGCGCGAACACCTGCTCGGCCACGACGCCCCGCCACATGCTGTGCATACCGCCGTCGGGATCGCACACGCTCATCGGGGAGAGTGTGTCGCCGTGGTAGCCGCCGCGCCACGTCGCCAAACGGGTATGTCGCGAGTGTCCCAGCGAACGCTGGTACTGGATGGCCATCTTGGCGGCGACCTCGACGGACACGGAACCCGAGTCGGCCAGGAACACCTTGTTCAAATCGCCCGGGGCCATCCGCGCGAGGCGGGTCGCGAGCTCGACGGCCGGGGCGTGGGTGAGCCCGCCGAACATCACGTGACTCATCGTGTCGACCTGCCGGTGCGCGGCGGCGTCGAGGTGCGGGTGCCGGTAGCCGTGGATCGCCGACCACCACGAGCTCATCCCGTCGATCAGCTCGCGCCCGTCGGTCAGGCGCAGTCGCACTCCGTCGGCGGAGGCCACCGGCAGTGGCTGCGTCGACGCCGGGAACCCGCCGTAGGGGTGCCAGACGTGCTCGGCGTCGGCGGCCAGCAACGCCCCCGTGGCGGCCTTCTGGGCGGCGCGACCCAACTCCCGCGCCGGGGGAACCTGGAGCGAAGCGGACATGTCAGGCGTTCGCGGGCTCGCTAGTGCCGGCCCCGCGCGTACGGATGGCGACCTTCTCGTCACGGCCAGTGGCGGCGGGCACGACCGGGCCCTCGGCGGTGGCCGCGTCGGCCGGCTGCTCCATCTGCAGGACCTCGAGACCGGCGTCGGCGATCATCTGCAGGTCTTCGCCGCCGGGCTGGCCCTCGCTGGTGAGGTAATCGCCCAGGAACAGCGAGTTGGCGACGTACAGCGCGATGCCCTGCAGGTGGCCGAGATGGCGCTCGCGGCCAGCGGCCACCCGGATCTCCGTATCGGGCGCGACGAAGCGGACCATCGCGAGGATGCGCAGGCAGTCGCGCGGGTTGAGCGTGTCCACGCCCTCTAGCGGGGTGCCGTCGAAGGGCAGCAGGAAGTTGACCGGGATCGAGTCCACGCCCTTGGCGCGCAGGTCGAAGGCCAACTCGACGAGCTGCTCGTGGGTCTCACCCATGCCGGCGATGAAACCCGAGCAGGCAGACAGGCCGGCACCGTGGGCCTGGGCAACCGTGTGCTCGCGATCGGCGTAGGTGTGGGTGGTGCAGATGTCCTCGTAGTGGCTCTCGGCCGTGTTGAGGTTGTGGTTGTAGGCGTCCGCGCCGCTCCCGCAGAGCTTCTCGGCCTGGCCGTCCTTGAGCGCGCCGAGGCAGGCGCACACCTCGACCCCCGGGGTGTCGGACTTGAGGGCCTCGATGATGTCGGTGACCTTGTCGACCTCACGATTGCTGGGCCCGGTGCCGCTGGCGACCAGGCAGACCCGGGAGGCGCCGGCCGCGATGCCGGCCTTGGCGGCGGTGACGGCCTCCTCGGTGTCCAGCCAGGTGTAGCGCAGGATTCCGGCGGTGGAGTTGAGCCGCTGCGAGCAGTAGAAGCAGTCCTCCGGGCACAGGCCGCTCTTGAGGTTGACCAGGTAGTTGACCTTGACCTTGTTGTCGAAGTGCTGGAATCGCAGCCGGGACGCGGCCGCGACGACCTCCATGAGCTCGGAGTCCGGGGACTGGAGCACGGCGAGAGCGTCGGCTGAGGTGACGACTCCACCGCCTAGTACGTGATCCGCGAGCTCGTGCCAACGGGGGGTCGTGGTGGCCATAGTTCCTCCTGAACGCCGTTCATTGAACGCCGTTCAAGGTAGCCGACTGGTCCGGTCTTGTACAGCGTTCAGGAGGTGGGTGTGGCGGCCGGTAGGATCAGCGCTCGTGGCCCTGACAAAAACGGCGGTCGTCGACACCGCACTGGAACTGCTCCGCGAGTCGGGGCTGCCCGGCATGTCGATGCGCACGCTGGCGACTCGGCTTCACGTCCAGCCGAGCGCGTTGTACTGGCACGTGCCGTCCAAGCAGGCGCTGCTCACCGTCGTCGCGGAACGGATTCTGGCGACCATGGGCCCCATCGGGGCCGGGCACTCGGCCTCCGAAGAACTCCGCGCGGTCGGCGAGGCCCTGCGCGTAGCCGTCACGGGCATCCCGGACGGCGCCGAGATCGTGGCGCTGGGCTTGGCGGCAGGGGTGGCGAACCCGGTTGCCGAGGTGGTCGAGGCGACGTGCGAGCGCCACGGGCTCGCGGGCCGGGCGCCGGGGCTCACCACAGCGCTGACCGGTTACGTGGTGGGCGTGAGCCTGGAGGAGCAGACCCACCACAACCTCACCGTCGCAGACCCGGCGACCCCGCCGGTCGAGTTCGATCCGCGCTTCGAGCGAGGGCTCGACGCGCTGCTCGCCGGCGTCGCGCCGTAACCACCGCAAACGCTCAGCCCACTCGCGAACGCGGGCCCTCAAGCGGAGGTCAGTACCGGGCGAAGACCTGGGTCGCGTAGAGCTTGCCGTCGGCGGCGACCACGGCACCCATCCCCATCGCGGTGTGGCCCGGGTTGAGCAGGTTCGCGCGGTGGCCGGGGGAGTTCATCCACTGGTCCACCAGTTGCTGGGCGGTGGCATGCGCGTAGTTCTGCAGGACATTCTCTCCGTAATGGGCCCACCCTCGGGGGATCTGCGCCCCGACCTCCGGGTTGTGGAACATCCGGTTCTGTGCGGCCTGTGTGGCGCTCCAGTTGGTCGCCACCTCGGTGAGGCCGCCGTTGACCGCGAGCGGGGCCAGGCCGTGTGCGGCGCGGGCAGCGTTCGTGGCGTTCTCGAGCTGAGCCCGGTATTCGGCGGAGGCGGGGTCGATCGCGGGCGCGCGGGCAGGCGCGGGCTCGGCGAAACCGATCGTCAGGCCCGGCAGGTGTATCTGGGGCAACTGGATCTGCGGTATTTGGACCTGCGACGCCTGGGCCGAGGCCTGCGGGGCCGCGCCCAGGGCGAGGGCTGTGGTGGTGGCGGCTATCAGCACCAGGCCACGCCGGAGGGGATGGGGAGCTCGGGTCACGGGTGTCGTTACCTTCCGCGTGCTGCGACCCGACGGTCGGATCGCCGGACGCCACGGTAGGCACCGGCATTCGCCCTAAGCCAGAGGTTACTAAGCACACGGGCCCAGAGCACCGGCGACGGACCCGGTCGCCGGTGCTCTGGACGGATGTTCGTGAGTCAGTGGCGCGCGAAGTCCTGGACCACGTGGACGGTGCCGTCCTCGGCGGTGGCCACGCCCACCCCGACCCGGACGAACTGTCCGTCCAGCATCCGCTCGCGCATACCCGTATCGCTGAGTAGTGCCGTGAGTGCCTTCTGTGGGGTCGCACCCGCGGGCAGTGCCAGCACGGTGCGGTCGGCGGACCTGGTCTCCACCGTGCCGGGAGCGCCGGTGGCGTCGCCATCCCCGGCGTCCGCGGGGACGGGGAGGTCACCGGTCGTGGGGTCGCCCTCGGCGAGCTGGACCGCACGCTCGCGGGCCGACGCCTCGAGTGCGGGGTCTGCGACAAGCCGTTCGGCGCCCACCGCGAGGCGCGCTTCGTTCACCGCGGCGACCACACTGCCCTCGAACGCCATCAGCCTGACCTCCTCCGGCACCAGTTCGGCCGCGGCCGCTGCGGCCGGGTCGGTCTCTGTGCCGGGGGCGGTCTCGGGGGCGATCGAGGCCAGTCCGGGGATCGCGGAGAAGAGCGGCAGTGCGAGCTCCAGAGAGCCCTGCGCGGCCGCCGTGCCGGCGCCGGAGGCGAGCAGTAGGGCGGCCGCGCCCGTGGCGACGGCGGAACGAATGGAATGACGCACGCGATGGTCCTTTCCTCGGGCCGCGGTTCGCGCCGCGGCCTGCGTGTGGAGCAGTGCCGCACCAGGCGTAGTCGCCCAGCGGTGATCACTCCTACCTCTGTCGTCACTCTAGTCACATGCGTTACAGCTGTGTGAGTCGACGTGCGCCGATTCCGCGGACTACTTCAGGCGGACGAAATTCTGGGTGGAGTACAACTTCCGGCTATCCGCGACCGCCGCTCCCACGCCGAGGTGAGTGTGTGCCGGGTTGAGCAGATTGAGGCGGTGGGGTGTCGAGTTCATCCACTGCGCGACGAGCGCCTCGCCGGTCGCGCCGCACCAGTTCTGCAGGACGTTCTCGCCGTAACTGCTCCACTGACGCGGATAGGTCGCCTCGACCTGGCCACGGATGCCCGGGTTGTGGTACATCCGGTTCTCCTCCGCCATCTGCTGGCTCCAGTTCCGGGCGATCCGCTCCAGACTGTCGAGTCGCTTGACGGGGGCCACTGTGGCAGCGGCACGCTCGCGGTTGGTGTGCTCGTAGATGTCGTCGACCACCTGCTCGAGCTCTGCCGACGTGGCCTTCTCGCACGGCGCTGGCGTGCCTACGCTGAGCTGGAGTGATTGGGCGCCGGTGACCGGCGCGGACAGGGCGATGAAGGTGGCAGCCGCAGCTGCGACGGCTCCGATGCGCCGGCTGGCGATGCTTCGCATGAGGGAGGTGTCCTGAGGGGGTCGGGGGACGTCGGGAAGATGGCTGGGGGACGCCACTAGGTGAGAATAGAGTCGCGTTCGCGGAGATGTCCCCACAATCGCCTGCTTCGCCGCCGGTCCGGTAATGACGGTTTGTCTGCGGCATGCACCCACGCTTGGCACAGTCTGAGGCGAGGGAAGGGGAAATGATGAAGAAGACATCTCTGACGGCGCTCGCGCGCCAGCAGCTGGAACGCGCCCGTCAAGCGAAGAGCGGTCGGAGCGCGGACACGGTGTTCGGAGGACACGAACACGTCATGCGCCAGACGCTGATCGCCCTCCGCGCGGGCACCGCGCTGAGCGAACACGAGAACCCGGGGGAGGCGACGGTGTACGTCCTCGAGGGTCGGGTGTCGCTCACCGCCGAGGGTGATGCCTGGAACGGTTCGCCGGGAGACCTGCTCCGTGTCCCCGATAGTCGGCATGCCCTCGAGGCACTCGAGGACTCGGTCGTCTTGCTGACGGTGGCCAAACTCGGGTAGGAGTCCGGCCACCCGACTCTGCGCGACTGGTGGTGTCAGCAGCGCTTCTCGCGGCGACGGTCGACAATGCTGAACGCCAACGCGCCCGACGCCAGCGTCGCGATCAGCCCGAGCGCCACCCGGAACGCCAGCAGCCAGTCGTCCTGGGTCTCGACGATCCAGAACAACACGCCCGGCACGATTGCCGTGCCCACCGCGGTGCCCATGCGCTGGCCCAGCGAGATGATGCTGCCCGCGACTCCGCCGTACGCGGGATCCACCGCGCGCAATGTCAGCGTCTGGTTGGGAGAGATGGTCATGCCCTGCGCGGTGCCCATGAGGGTGGCGGGGACCATGAAGATCAGATAGCTCACCGCGCCCGATTCCACGACGCCCGCGAGCAGGATGAACGCGAGTAACGCGGTAATGGTGAGGCAGAAGCCGGCGATGACCATCCGTCGCCCGAGCTGGAGCACGAACCGCCCCGCCACCTGCGCCGAGATGGCAGCCATGATCGAGGCGGGCAGGCTGACGAGCGCCGAGTTGACGGGCGCGTAGCCCAGGTGGAACTGCAGGTACATCGGCATGACGATCCACAGGCTCGTGCCGCCCACGAAATAGATCGACACGATGATCATGCCGTTGCGAAACGCCGGATCGCGGAAGATGTCGGGGTTGACCAGCGGCGGACGTCCGATTCGCTCGTACCGTCGCTCCCACCACACGAACACGGCCAGGACACCCAGCCCGACCGGCACCAGCGCCCAGTAGGCGAGGCTCCCACCACGGGTCAGGAACGGGAGCATCAGAGACAGCACCGCCACGCCGAGCAGGATGATGCCGACGGGGTCGAGGTCCAGTCGGGCCCGCCGGTTCCCCCGGGTCGGCTTCGGCAGGGCCGCGTTCACCGCAGCGGTGAGCCGGGAGGCGCGGCCGGCCCCGTCGTCGTACACCCCACTGCGGTCACGATCGGTGTCGTCACCCCGCTCCGCGAGGAGTCGCGCCATGTCGCCGGCACGCGCGGCGGACCCGCCCACATCCGGCCCCTCGTTGCCGGGCGGGAGGCGGCGGTCGTCCGGCAACCACCGCTGCCCCAGCACCATCGCTACCACGCCCAGCGGGACGTTGACCAGGAACATCGCCCGCCAGCCGAGGTCGTCGCCGAGGGCCTCGATGAGCAGGCCGCCCACGAGCGGCCCGGACGCGGTGGCGATGGAGACCGTCGTGGCCAGCGTGGCGAACGCCCGTGCCCGTGCCTCGCCGCGGAAATACTTCTGGATGAGGCCGAACGTCTGCGGGTTGAGCATCCCGGAGCCGACGCCCTGGATCAGGCGCGCCAGGTTGAGCATCTCGATCGACTGCGCAAACCCCGCGACCACAGCACCGCCGACGAACACCGCCACGCCCGCCAGGAACAGGCGCTTGCGGCCGGTCGCGTCACCCATCCGGCCCGACGGCACGAGCAGGAGCCCGAACGCCAGCGCGTACCCGGACACCACCCACTGCAGGCCCCGAGAATCCGAATCGAGGGCGGTGCCGATCACCGGCAGCGCCACGTTGATCACCGACAGCGCGAGCAGCGCCATGAACATGGGGACCATCAGGGTCGTGAGGACCCGGGCGGTGCTCACCGGCCGTGTCGTCGCGGACGCGGTTGTCTGGAGCTCATCGGTCACTTCCGCGATGATATCCGCGCCGGCCGACATGCTCACGCGACCGCGCGCCGGCCACCGGGGCCGGAAGGTCACGGCGCCACAACAACCCGGTCACATCCTCGCCAACTCGCGCCGATATCAGTAACGTCAGGTCATGGCTGATGTCACCCGTACCGCAGAAGTCGATCCGATCCCTACGACCGATCTCGCCGAGCTGGGAACCGCCACCGGCAGGTCGGTGTCCATATTCATGCCCACCGCCCGCGGCGGCGCCGAGGTGCGCGAGAATCCCATCCGCGCCAAGGCGCTCATCAAGGAAGCCGAGGCGCAGCTCAAGGCGCACGGCGCAGCGCAGGAGGAGTCCGACGAGATCCTCGGCCCACTGGTCGCGCTGCTCGAAGACGACGCCTACTGGCAGCACCTCGCCGACGGCTTGGCGCTGTACGCCTCCAAGGGATTCTGGCGCGCATACCGCGTGGCAAAGGACTTCCCGGAGGCGGTCCACGTCAGCGACAGGTTCGCCGTCCGGCCCATCGTGCCCGCTGCGGTCGGCGACGGTGAGTTCGTGGTGCTGGCGGTGAGCCAGAACAAGGTGCGCCTCTTCGAGGGGACCGCCGCCACCATCCGCGAACTGGAGCTCGGGTCGATCCCGTCCTCGATGGATGACATGCCCGGGGAGGACCTGCCTCCCTCGCAGCAACAGTTCAGCCCAGGCCCGGCCTCCGGCTCGGTCTCGCGCAGCGTCGGCGGAGGCGTGCTCCACACCCACGGCACCGGCGCCGAGGTGGGCGACGTCCAACTGAAGAAGTTCCTACGGCAGGTCTCCCAAGGGCTCGACGAGGTGTTGGACCCCAACGACCGCCGCCCCGTCGTGCTGGCCTCCGTGTCCGAGTACCACGCACCGATTCGTGACAGCCTGCAGCACGGCAACCTCGTGGACGGTGTCGCGGCTGGCAACCCCGACGCCCTTTCACCGGCTGAGCTGCACGAGCGCGCGTGGGCAGTGGTCCAGCCGGAGATGAAGCAGAAGGCGGACGCAGACGCGGACCGCTTCGGCGACGCGCTCGGTGCTGGCCGCGCGCTTGCCGGCGGCGGCTCGGACATCCTGCACAGCGCCCGCGAGGGGCGCGTCGACACCCTGCTGCTGACGCGCCGCCGGTGCACTGCCGATCACGGCCCTGACGATCTGGACGCCGCCGTCGGTCACGTGCTGGCCACGTCCGGTTCCGTAGTGGTGGTCGACACGCTGCCGCAGGACGTGGCGGAGGGCGCGATCCTCCGGTTCTGATGAGGCTGAGGCTGAGGCGGGGGCGGGCGGTGTGCTTCGGTGCACCGCCCGCACCCGACCGTGTCCGGTGCACAGCTCCCGCCTATCTCGGATGTGTACCGTCGGCGTCTTCACGCACACGAACAACGTGAGGAGATCGAGTGCGCACAAGAACGTGGCGGGCGGCCGTCGCCGCCGTGGGAGCCGTACTGGTGGTCGCGGGCTGCGGCGCCGGGGGCGACGACGACGAGACCGGCGCGGCTGAAGCGCAGGCAGCGGCCGAGCAGTCCGAACAGGCGCCAGGGCCGGGGCAGGATGGCGAGCAGTCCGCGGACGGGCCCGACACGTCCGACATCCCCGACCCGGTGGCCGAGGTGAACGGCACCGAGATCTCGCGAGACGAGTTCGTCTCGGTGTTCCGGAACCAGTACCAGCAGATGACCATGCAGGCTCAGATGACCGGCCAGCCCGTCGACGAGGCCCAGCTCAAGAAGCTGACCGCCGACGGGTTGATCGGCACCGAACTGCTCACGCAGGAGGCCGGCAAGCGCGGGATCGACGTCTCCGAGGAGGAGATCCGGGCCGAGCTCGCGGTGTTCGCCGAGCGGAACCAGGTGAGCACCGACGAGTTCATCGAGGCGATGGGCAAGCAGGGGCTGGACCGTGAGGCGGTGCTGGACCAGATCGACAAGCAACTGCGCGTGGAGAAGCTGATCGTCGCCGAGTACGGGGAGTTCGAGGTGACCGACGCCGACGTCGAGGCCGCCTACGAGCAGGTCCGCCAGCAGCAGGCGATGTCCGGCGGCGGCGCGGCCGGTGGTGGCGAGCTGCCCCCGCTCGAGCAGGTCCGGGACCAGGTCGAGGAACAGGTGCGGGCCGAGCAGGAGGCCGGGTCGATGGAGAAACTGTCGCAGAAGCTCCGCAAGGATGCGGACGTGACCGTTCACCTGTAGATCGGTCGGACTCCTACACGGTGACGTCGGTGTGCGGCAGTTGTGCCGCCACCCACGGGAACACGACCTCCATGAGAATCAGGAACACCGCCGTCACCAAGATGAGGACGAGCAGGATCTTGACCGGCCGAGGGCCGGGTAGCGATCGCCAGAAGTAGGCGTACATTGTCTCACTCCTCCAGGGCGGCCGGCAGGCCGGCGGTCTTCGAGATGGTCTCCACCAGGGCGGCGTGCACGATGAGCCGCTCGGCGTTTGAGTACATCGGGTGGCAGGTCGTCAGGGTGAGCAGCCGCTCGGGGGCTTCAGCGATGTCGGCGCTCCCGGGCACGGGCGCGATCACGCCGACGTCGCCCGGAGTCGTGATGTGTCGGCCCGTCATGTGGGCGTAGTCGCCGGAGGTGACGCGGTCGACCTGATGCGGGGTGAGGCAGTCTCGCGCGGCGGCCAGTCGTTCCTCGCCGCCCCCCTCCACCGGCAGGAGACGGTAGGTCTGCCACTGCGTCTCGGTCTCGACGACGATCGCGTCGCACGAGTTCAACCGGTCGAGATGTTCGAAGACCGCGCCCGAGCCGTTGCGGTGCCCGGCAAGTGCGGCGTTGCCGGGCTCCCCGGGCATCTGGGTCCCCGGGTAGTGGCCGGGCCCGGTGCGTAGGTCCTCGGCCCGGACGCCCTCCACTGCCACGTAGACCGCGCCCTCACCGAGTGATGGCAGATGGACGCGGGCGAACGGCTCACCGAGCGGCGGAACGGGCGGCGGTATCGGTTCACCCGTCGCTACGGCGGCGGGATCGTCGCCCCACCGTTCCTCGAGGCCGGCGGCAGCCTCGGCCTGCAGGCGCCCGGCGGCCAGGTTTGTCCAGAACGCCTCGTAGAACGCGTACAGCAGCAGGACCGCCGCGACGGTGAGCAGGAGTTCGCCGACGATCCGGGCAGCCCCCGCGCGCGACGTGCGTGCGCTCATCAGCTCGATCTCCTCATCTGCCCCCGGTGGAGCCCATGGTCTCATGACGGGTCCGGCCCGCAGCGCGAGCGAGCGTGGCGGCGCCTCGAAGCGGGCGGATTGAATCACGACTAGCTTTTCCTCGCCCAGGAGCTGGCGGACAGCTCGTACCCGCATTCAGGCGGCAGTCATGAATGATCCAGCGGCCACCTTGTTCATGAAGCCAGGGAGCCAGAAAGGCGGGTAGACAGGGATCGGGATGGCGCGGATAGCGGTCAATGACCGGCAAGGCCGTGCGACAGATGCCACACTGATAGCGGAGTCCGCACCCGGCGTAAGCTCGAGGCCAAGGGGCCGTGGCACTTGCAGCCGAAGCGCCAGCCCGTCAAGAGGGGAACGCCGTCGTGACCAAGATTGTGGCCAGAGTCAGTCCCCGCCAATGGGCCGGTCTCATCATCGCGATTCTGGCGATAGTCTTCGTCCTCATGAACCGCGGCGAGATCCCGATCAACCTCTTTGGTGTGCAGGTCACCGGGCCCGCGTGGGTTCTCCTGTTGCTCGTGTTTCTCGTCGGCTGGCTCGTAGGGGTGCTCACCAACCGCAGGAGCCGCAAGTAGGCCCGCGGGCCCGCGCCGTCGCCGCGCTTGAGTTGTTTTGGCTCCGGGCGCTACAGACCCGGAGCCCGACTCGATAGTCGGGGACGCCTACTGCCGCGAAGCGGCGACGCGAGCGATTTCCGCCGGGTCGATCAGGTGTGAGTGATCGTCCTGGCCGACGTCGATCTGCACCACATCTATGCGTCCGTTGAATTTGGATGCTTCGCCGTAGTCGGTAGACACCGGCATCCCGTAGTCGTCGCCGATGTCTGTTGTCTCTTCGGCGGAGAAGACCATCGGTTGAGTCTGCTCGACGCGTCCCGATCCCACTGGCCGCCCGTCGTAGTAGAGCATTACATCGCCGCCCTTGGCGAGCCCACCTCCGTCATAGGTGAATGACGCTTGAATTTGCACGCTAGCTTCGGGAAGGTCCTCCGTCGCCGCTACGACGAACTCGCGCATGCCGAGCAGGTTGTAGACGAACTTTGCGCGTCCTTCCCGGATGTACAGCGCCCACCCTCCGAAGCGCCCGCCCTGGGCGATGAGAACCCCGTTGGCGACTGCGTCCCGTGGGGGATCGATCGCCGCCGTGACGGAGAACGATCGATTCTTGATGTCGATGACGCTGTTCTCGCTAAGGCGCTTCATTCCGGGAAATAACACTTGGGACGTGCCGGTCACGAGCTGCGGCCGGCCCGCGATCGTGGCATTGAGCCGTTCGAAGCGTCGATCGTCGATGGGTAGAACGTTGTACTTCACCGCCTCGATGAGCCACAGTCGCTGCAACGCCGCGAGCCTGTCAGGCATCTCCGCGGCTAGGTCTGTCGACTGGGTCCAGTCGACAGACCCGTCGTAGAGCTCCCAGACGTCATCGTCGAGTTCGGGCAGCTTCTCGTTGGGGAGCCATGGCGTGCTGTGGCGGGTCACGGCACTCCACCCCTTGTAATAGACCCCCCGATTGCCTGCCATCTCGAAGTACTGCAGATCATGACGCTCCGGTGCGTCCGGATCATTGAAGCTGTAAACCATGCTGTTGCCCTCGATCGGCGACTGCTGGATGCCGTTGACGAAGGTCGGCTCGGGTAGACCTGCGGCTTCGAGGACTGTGGGCGCCACGTCTATGACGTGGGCAAATTGCGATCGGATCTCGCCGCTGTGAGTAATACCGGACGGCCAGTGGACGATGGCCCCGTTGCGGGTGCCACCCCAGTGGGACGCGACCTGTTTCGTCCACTGGAACGGGGCGCACATCGCCCATGCCCACCCGACGGAGTAGTGGTTATATGCCTCGGGGGTGCCGAGTTTGTGGTTAACCTCTGCCAGGAATTCGGGGGTCTCGATGGCCGCGAGGCCATTGAAGTTGGCCATCTCGTTGAAGGCTCCGTTGACGGTGCCCTCGGCAGAGGCTCCATTGTCGCCGATGATGTAGTAGATGAGCGTGTTGTCGAGAGCGCCGAGGGCATCGATCGCGTCGACCACGCGACCCACGTGAAAGTCAGTGTGCTCGAGAAACCCCGCGTACACCTCCATCTGGCGCTCGAGCACTGGCTTGAGCTCCTCGCTCATGTCGCTCCACGCCGGAATGGCAGCAGGACGCGGTGTGAGCTCGGCATCCGCAGGGGCGATTCCTTTGTCGCGTTGCCGAGCAAGTGTCGCTTCGCGCTGGGCATCCCAGCCGTTGGCAAATCGCCCGGTATATCTGTCCGACCATTCTGTGGGAACGTGGTGCGGCGCATGGGTTGCCCCGGGAGCGAAGTACACGAAGAACGGTTTTTTCGGCGCCAGCGCCTTCTGGGTACGCACCCAGTCGATGGCCTTATCGGCAAGATCCTCGGTCAGGTGATAGCCGTCTTCGGGGCCCTTCTCGGCCTCGATTGGAGTGGTTCCCTCATAGAGCGCGGGGTAATACTGGTTATTCTCGCCGCCGATGAAACCGTAGAAATACTCGAACCCTCCGCCGCCGGTGGGCCACGCGTCAAACGGCCCTACCGGCGAGGTCTGCCAGGGCGGGACTTCGTGGCACTTGCCGAATTGAGCTGTCGAATAGCCGTTGAGCTTGAGTGTCTCGGCCAAGGTCGCCTTGGTGTTGGGGCGCAGTCCTGATGAGCCGGGCGCCGAGGTCGCGGTTTCGGTGATCATGCCCATGCCGACCGAATGGTGGTTGCGGCCACTGAGCAGGGCTGCCCTGGTGGGCGCGCACAGGGCAGTCGTATGGAACCTGTTGTAGGCGAGTCCGCCCCGGTGGAGGCGTTCAGCCGTGGGGGTGTTGATAGGGCCACCGAACGCACTGCTCGCGCCGAAACCGACGTCGTCAAGCAGGACTACCAGAACATTCGGGGCGGTGCCAGGGGGGAGCACGGGCGTTATGGGCGGGAAGGAGGTGTCAGGGTCCTTCGCGTCGTAGGTCACATGTCCAAGATAAGGGCGGTCCGGAATGGGTAGGACGGATCGCTGGCGGTCGGTTGCATCGTTCATGGGGACCCCCCGGTGAGTGGTCCTGCTGATGCTATGGCACGGGTACGCCGAAGACAATGGGGTAAACATTTGGGGTTCGGGGGTGGACTGCCAAAGCAGGCGACAGTTCCGGAGTTGAGCTTACCTGTGCGTTTCCGGTTCTATTCGATGCTTCGGCGCGTAGGCGGCGCGAGGCCATTTGAGAAAAGGCACAGAATTATGATATAGACGGCGTCCACACCGTCGTCTACCATCTGAAGCCAGTGTTGATTCGTCCATCGGTACCGCTGCCTGTGGCCAGCGCTCGTTTATAAGGAGATCGCCATGGCCACAACAGCAGAGCATCGAACCGACGTGGATCAGGAGGTGAGATTCAGTGGCGGCGCAGGGGCGGCGACCCTGGCGGCCGCAATACTGCTTCTGGTTTCAGGCGCCGCTCTCATCCTCCAGGGCATCGCAGCACTGCTGAAGGATGACCTCTTCATAGTCGGAGTCCAGTACATCTACAGCTTCAGCCTGACCGGCTGGGGGTGGGTGCATGTGATCGTCGGGATCCTAGTCGTGCTTTCCGCGCTCGGTTTGTTCAGTGGGGCGACGTGGGCCCGAGTGGTGGCGATCGGAATAGCAGGCGTGTCGATCATCGCGAACTTCCTGTGGCTCCCTTACTTCCCATGGTGGGCGATCCTGATCATCGCCCTGGATATCGTGGTGATCTGGGCGCTCGCAACCTGGGAGCCGCGCCCTACGACGAATCACGGGCGTCGCTGACCGGAGCGAACGGGCGTTCGCTCCGGCGCGGGGACTCCGAAAGTTGCGAACTCAGGGTCCCACCGGCCCCTGGGGTGATGAAATCGCTCCTATGGGAACAGTCAAACGACTCAGGGCGGCAGCGTCTGCGGCGATTGCCCTCGCCGCGGGCCTCTCCGCACTCCAAGCCCCCGTGGTCGTGGCGCGAGATGTTGCACCGCCGGGTCTCGGGCCCGCCGGCACGGCCACGGTCCACGGCGATGCCGCCGCGACCGACACGCTGCCCGGGCGCGGTCCCGGCATGAACCCGGCAATCGCCTCCGCGCTGACCGGGGCGACCTGTTCGACCGTGTTTGTCGGCGCCGACGGCATGCCGGTCGCCCTGTGCACCTCGTACGTCGGACTCAACCCGCCGACCCCGCTCGCGCCGACGGTCAAGCTCTTCCATCCGGACACCGCGGCGGTACTGGCGGAGGTGCAGTTGGCCAAGGGTGCTTTGCTCGGCGGCGTGTACGGCTACCTCGACGACCGTGACCGCGTGGTGGTCGCGGACGGCAATCGCAGACTGCTGGCCGTCGGGCACGAGCGCACCGCAGACGGCCCGTGGCGCATGACGGTCGACGTCCTGGCCGATCTGTCCCCGGCCGTGCCCGACGGCGACGCGATCACCGGGCTCATGCCTGGCTTCGACGGCCGGGTGTGGTTCGCGACCTCCGGCGGGGTGGTGGGGACGGTGCGCCCCGGTGGCGACGACGACGGGCTCCGCTTCTTCGCACTACCGGCAGGGGAGAAGATCACCAACGGGCTGACGATCCGGCCCGGGGGTGCGTCGGTGATCACCACCCGAGCCCTCTACGAGATCGATTCCTCGGCAGACGGGACACCGACCGTGCGCTGGAGGCACGGCTACGAGGTGGCTCCGGCGCGGAAGCCCGGCCTGCTCGCGCACGGGTCTGGGACCACGCCCACCTATTTCGGACCCGGTGACTCGTTCGTGGCGATCACCGATGACGCGGAGCATCCCGAACTGATCGTGCTGCGCCGCGACGATGGGACGCAGGTGTGCCGGATGCCCGCGTTCGCCACGACCTTGCGGCCCGAGTC
This sequence comes from Dietzia sp. ANT_WB102, assembly GCF_008369165.1. NCBI lineage: Bacteria > Bacillati > Actinomycetota > Actinomycetes > Mycobacteriales > Dietziaceae > Dietzia > Dietzia sp. ANT_WB102. The sequence goes on along the minus strand of NZ_VOBA01000001.1, from coordinate 194,877 downwards.
CGCTGCCGCAGACGGGGTCCTCATCAACGGCCCCGCGGCCACGGAGAACTCGATCATCTCGTTCGGGCGGGCGCTGGTTCTGGTCAACACCTACGGCTTCGAGTACCCGCCGTTCGCCGTCGACGGGCCCGCAGCGCCCCCGTCGGCTCCGTACACCGGCGGGATGACACGGATCGATGTCGACGAGGACGGCTCGTGCTCGCGTGCCTGGACCTCGCTGGAACGCACGGCGTCCCTTCCCAAACTCACCACCGCTGACGGACAGATCCACGCCCTCGCCTACGGCCCGCCGCGTGCAGTCCCTGGACTCGAATCGGTGCCCGGCTCGTCGCCCGGCCCGGTGCTCGATCAGGGACTGGCGCAGAAGTTCGGCCCGGTGGACGTCATCTCGACCGATGTGGAGACCGGCCGCGAACTTTCCCGCACCTTCGTCGGCCACGCCCCGCTGGAGGAGCCCATGGAGCTCACCGGGACGATCACGTCCCGAGGCGACGCACCCGGGGTGATGTGGCAGCCCACCCTTACCCGCATGCTCCGGATCGGTCCCGCCTAGCCGACCCGACCTGCTCCGCCGACACCGCGGGCGCAGGCTTTGCGACGGTCGGACGGTGAGTCGGTCAGTCGGTCGGGCGGATGACCGCGACCGCGCACGGCGCCGTCTGCAGCAACCGCCGGCTCACCGAGCCCAGCAGCAGCCCGGCAAAGCCGCCGTGGCCCCGCGAGCCCGTGACCAGTAGTGATGCCCCCGCCGCCTCGTCGGAAATCGTCACGGAGGGCTCACCGACTACGAGGATGAGTTCGACGGTGACGTCCGGGTGGCGAGCCTCGTGCGGGGCGAGGGCGTCGAGGACCTCCTTCTCGTCCTCGGCGAGAACGCTCTCGGCTAACTGGTCGAGGTCGAACAGCGACGCACCCGGCAGCCGCGGGACCTCGACAGAGTGGACCGCACGCAGGGTGGTGCTCCGGCGCTCGGCCTCGGCGAAGGCGAACGCAACGGCAGCGTCGCTCGCGGCCGATCCGTCGGCCGCCAAGACGACCGGGCCCACGGCGGGGCTCTCCGGGGTCCGCGGGGTGATGACGATGACCGGACAGGTCGCGTGCTCGACCACGCCGGCAGAAGTCGACCCCATCGCGAAATCCTCGCGCGCGGTGAGACCGCGGCTGCCCACGATGATCGCCGAGGCGTCCCGCCCGGCCTCGACGAGCGCACCGACAGGGCTGTCCGCGATAACGCGGTAGCTGGTCGGGACGTCAGAGGTGAGCCCGGTGAGTTGCTCGCGCATCGCGCCCTCGACATTCGTGCGGGCCGTCTCGTCGAACGCCACGACGCGACCCACCGCGCGGTCGGCGGAGATCACCTCGAGCGGGGCGTCATGGTCGCGGGCCCAGGCGGCTGCCCAGGCCACGGCCCTGCGGGAGTCCTGTGAGCCGTCATAACCGCACACGACCGGTCCGATGGCGGTCTCCGACATGGCTTCCTCCTGCTGGTTCGGGGTTGCGGGTCAGCCTAGTCGTCGACTCCAGGCCCCGGTGTAGATGCCGCCTCGACCGAGACCTGCGACGTCTGGCCGCGGATGCGCCCCGCGCTGGGTCGGAGCTACTCCCATATCGGAATCTGACAAGTTCTGGACTGATTCCAGAATGTGGGCTATTGTGGTGAGCATGACGACAGCAATAGAGGACCAGGGAGCACTGCTCCGCGAGGCCGGTTTGAGGGTGACCTCTCCGCGTCTCGCGGTCCTCGCCGTCGTCGCCAGTCGTCCCCACGTCGCGGCGGAGGACGTCGCGTCGCTCGTCCGGGAGCGGTTAGGGGCGGTGTCCACGCAAACCGTCTACGACGCCCTGCGTGTGTGCACTGACGTCGGCCTCATGCGGCGCATCGAGCCCGCCGGCTCGCCGGCGCGGTACGAACGGCGGACGGGGGACAATCACCACCATCTCGTGTGCCGGCAATGTGGGCGCATCGAGGACGTTGAATGCGCGGTCGGGCACGCGCCCTGCCTCATTGCTGACAGTGACCACGGCTTCGAGATAGACGAGGCGGAGGTCAACTACTGGGGCACTTGTCCCGAATGTCGGGCGAAGCGCGCCCCTTCGTCGCAGACTGAGACTTAGACCACTTGTTTGTGCACCCGCCCGACCGCAAAACTATCGAGGAGTATCCGATGACCACACATCCCGCCGATCGCGGCGTTCGCCACATCGACCCGAAGGCGCCCACCACTACCGATAGCGGTGTGCCCGTCCCGCACGACGAGTTCAGTGCCCAGGTCGGTCGGCAGGGCCCCCAGCCGCTCCACGATTTCTACCTGATCGAGAAGCTCGCCCACTTCAACCGCGAGAACGTTCCCGAGCGGATTCCCCACGCCAAGGGATCGGGCGCCTTCGGCGAGTTCGAGACCACCGAGGACATCTCCGACATCACCTGCGCCGGCCTGTTCCAGAAGGGCGTCAAGACGCCCATGCTCGCCCGCTTCTCCACCGTCGCCGGGGAGAAGGGCAGCCCGGACACCTGGCGCGACCCGCGTGGCTTCGCCCTGAAGTTCTACACCGAAGAGGGCAACTACGACCTGGTCGGTAACAACACGCCGATCTTCTTCATTCGCGACGCCATCAAGTTCCCGGACTTTATCCACTCGCAGCGCCGGAAGAACGCCTCCGGCCTGCGCAGCCATGCGATGCAGTGGGACTTCTGGACCAAGAGCCCCGAGACGACCCACCAGGTCACGTGGCTCATGGGTGACCGCGGGATCCCCAAGACCTGGCGTCACATGGACGGCTTCGGCTCGCACACCTACCAGATGATCAACGCCGAGGGCGTCCGCCACTGGGTCAAGTTCCACTTCAAGACCAACCAGGGCATCGACTTCCTCACCCAGGAAGAGGCCGACACGCTGGCCGGTGAGAACGCCGACTACCACCGCCAGGACCTGTTCGAGTCCATCAAGAACGGGGAGTTCCCCTCCTGGGACCTGCACATCCAGGTGATGCCGGTCGACGAGGCGGAGACCTACAAGTACAACCCGTTCGACCTCACCAAGATCTGGTCGCAGAAGGACTACCCGCTGCGCAAGGTCGGCACCATGACGCTGAACCGGAATCCGCAGAACCATCATGCGCAGATCGAGCAGGCTGCGTTCGCGCCGACCAACATCGTGCGCGGCATTGGCTTCTCGCCGGACAAGATGCTGCTGGGCCGCGTCTTCGCATACCCGGACATCCAGCGCTACCGCATCGGGACGAACTACCAGCAGTTGCCCGTGAACTCGCCGCTGTCGCCTGTCAACTCCTACTCCAAGGAGGGCAACATGCAGTACGAGTACAACCATCCGGCGGTAGCCGAGTACCACCCCAATTCGATCGACGGCCCCACCGCCGACCCGTCCAAGGCCTACGACCTCGGGGAGTGGGACACCAAGGGTTCGGAGATCTTCCGCGGTGACGTCGAACCGCACGCGGAGGACACCGACCAAGCCCAGGCCACCATCCTGTACCGCGAGGTCATGGACGATGCCGCACGGGAGCGCCTGCAGAACAACATCGCCGGCCACGTGAGCGCGATCGACCCGTCCGAGACGGAGCTGCTCGATCGCGTGTACGCCTACTGGGCCGCGGTGGACCCGGATCTCGGTGCCGCCGTGAAGTCCAAGGTCGAGGCGTCTGAGCGCGGCAACACCCGCCTGCAGGACTGACCTGGCGGTAAGCAAGTGAGCTCGCCACAGGGCCCGATCTCGCACGACGCGAGATCGGGCCCTGTGGCGTTTCTGGCTGATCGGTCGGCCCCGCGGCCCCGTCCCTCCCGGAGGGTGCGTGTCCGGAATGGTCCCAAGGCGACGCACAAGTGGGGTGAGTGCGTACGTTCAGGGCGCGCGCCCCAGGGAGGGGCGGTGGCGTCGGCGTGTTGACCCGGCCCGGGCCACCGCCAGGAGGTGTGCGGCAGTGCCGGCCAGGCGGCGCCCGTCTACAAGCCCAGGACCGCCCGCGCGATGAGGAAGTACACCACCAGGCCGGTGGCATCGACGAAGGTCGAGATGAACGGGTTGGAGAACACGGCCGGGTCGGCGCGCAACGTCTTGGCGAGCATCGGCATGACCCCGCCGACCGACGCCGCGACCGTGCACAACGACAGCAGGGTCAGCCCGATCACTATCCCGAAGTTCATGCCGTAGACGAGCCCCGCCACACAGAACGCGACGATCCCCAGGATGAGCCCCAGGGTGAACCCGGTGCGGACTTCCTGCCAGAGCACGCGGAAAGTGTCCCGGGGGCTCACGTCGCCCAACGCCAGCGCGCGGGTGACCGTGGTAGCGGCCTGATTACCGGTATTACCGCCCGTGCCGATGATCAGGGGAACGAACAGGGACAGCGCCACGACCTGTTCGAGTGTCGACTCGAAAACTTCCAGAACCTGAACCGTGAGCGCGGCGCCCACGGCGAGTACGAGCAACCACAGCACGCGAGAACGGACGAGCGACCGCAGCGGCGTCGAGAGGTAGGGGCGCCGCAGGGGCTCGACACCACCCTGCCGGGCGGTGTCCTCGGAGTCGGCATCCTCGAGGATGCGCAGCGCGTCGTCGAAGGTGAGGATCCCGACAAGCCGGTCCTCGTTGTCGACGATCGGGAGCACGATGAATCGCTCGCCCGAGCATCGGCGGGCCGCCTTCTCGGCCGACTCGCGTGCGCGGGCGCTCACGGCGTCGTTCATCAGCTCACGGATCGGGGTCTCGGGATCCGCCCGCATCACCGCGCGCAGCCCCACGATCCCGACGAGTGTGCGCTCCTCGTCGGTCACCGGCAGGGCGTAGATCGTCTCAACGTCGTCGATCTTGCGCGAGACTCGTTCGAGCGTCTCGGCCGCTGTGGTGTCGGGGTGGGTGGAGACGAACTGCGGAGTCATGCGGCGACCCACCGAGCCGACGGGGTAATCGAGGACGACGGCGGTGAGTGCCTGCTCCTCGGGTGAGAGGTCCCGCATCAACCGGGTCGCCACATCGGCGGGGAGTTCGTCGATGAGACCCGCGCGGTCGTCCGGGTCGAGTTCGGAGAATATCTGTCGTACTCGGTCGTCTTGCAGGTCGTGGATCAGTTCGGACTGCAGCGGGGGGACGAGCGACTGGAACGCGAAATGTGCGTCGGCCTTCGGGAGCAGGCGGAAGAGGACGGCGCGGTCTTTCGCGCCGCTGCGTTCGAGGACGTCGACCACCAACCAGGTCGGCATGGACGACACCAGTTCGGCGGCGTCATGGAGGCCACCGGCAGCGATGAGGATATCGAGTTGGCGAGCGGCCACGCTCGGATCGCGCAACGCGACGGCGGTCATCTCCGCATCGGACGGATCCGTGACAGGGGAGCCGTGGTGGTCGTCGTCGCGGGTCTCTCCGTATTCGAGCATGTCAGTACTCCTCCGCGATGTCGTCGTACGCCGTCAATGGGTCGAGCTTGCCGTCGGCGCGGTAGGCGGCACGGGCCAGAGTGATGGAGGCGACCGAGGTCACCACCACCGTCGCGCCGAGGGCCACGAACGCCTTTGCGAGCTCCACCCAGCTGAACCCGGACCTCAGCTCATGCACGTACGCCGAGGAGATGAACAGCATCATCCCCAGGCCGGTCGCCACCGACAAGATATTGATGCGGGTGAGTGCGTCCCCGGCCCGGAACATGGTCACCGCGGCGACCAGGAAGCAGAGCGACCCGAGCAACGCCGGCACGCCGATCAGCAGGTCTGTGATCATCGTTCCCTCCACTGACGTCACCGGCGCCCACGCGAGAGCAGCCTCGCCAGGGCGACGGTCGAGAGCACACCGATGAGCGAACCGAGCATGACCACGTCCAGAGCCACCGTGGATCCCCGGCGGATCACGAAGAGCACGAACAGTGCCACGGCGCAGAAGTAGCTCAGGTCGGCCATGACGGCACGGTTGGCGTCGCCCGGCCCGCGTACCGCGCGGACCGCCGCCACCACCATGCTCGCCACGACGATCACGGTCGACACGGCCAGTAGCCCCGTCAGGAGTGGGCTCATCTCTCATCCCCCCGCAGTACGGAGAGGATCCGGTCCTCGGTGTGACCCAGCAACTCGATCATCTCCTCCCGGGGGCCGCCCATCACCACGTGGACCCACAACTCGTCATCACCGATGACGGTCACCAGTGTGCCGGGAGTCACTGTGATCGCCCAGGCCAGGGCCGTGATCTCGACGTCGGTGCGGCAGCGCATGGGGTATCGCACCAAGACCGGCGTCCCGATCGGTCCGGGAGTCAACGCCTCCTTGGCCAGCGCCCACGAGGAGAGCACGACATTCCACAGCAGCCAGCCCAGGACGAGCGGGGCGCGGAGCACGCGGCGGATCACGAGCCTCCCCCGATCGTGGAGGCTGTCATCGCGTCCGGACCGTCGAGCACGGCTGAGACGTACGCGCCGGTGTCGACGAGGCCGGCCACCGCGCGGTCCATCTCTGGGGCGACCGCTCCGTATCCCAGGAACAACGCCACCGACACGGCCGTGAGTGCGCCACCGGGAACGAGCATGCGCGCCGGCACGCGCAGCGTCCAGGGGGACTCGTCGTCGTCCGTCGGCGCGGCCTCGTCGATCCGGTCGGCGTCACCAGCAGGGTGGTTCGGCCCGCCCCACATCGTGCCGCGCCACAGGCGGAGCATCGCCACGAGCCCGATGAGGGAGGCTGCGAGGACGACGACGACGGTGACGACCCCCCACGGGCCGCCCGTCCCGAGGGCGGCGGTGATGACCTCCAGTTTGCCGATCAGTCCCGAGGTGGGCGGCAGTCCCACCAGGGCCGCGATGGCGAGCACCAGCAGAACGGCCAGGGGACGTTCGCGGTACCACAGCCCGGACAACCCACCGAGTTGACCGCTGCGATAGACGTGCTCGGCGGCACCGAACAGCATCACCAACGCCCCGATGGTGACCATGTGGTGGATCATGTAGACGATCGCGCCGCCGGGAGCCTGCGCGACGGCGAGCGCGGCCAGGATGACGCCGACCCCGGAGACCATCTGCCAGGCGAGGATCTCGCGGGCGCCGTCGGGGGCTGCCGAGGCGACGGCGCCCCACAGTGTGGTCACCAGCGCCACTACAAGCATCACGCGGCCCCACGCGGGGTCGAGGTCGAACGCGGTCGCCCAGATCCGGATGATCGCGTAGAGCGCCACCTTCGTGTGCAGCGCGGAGAACAGCGCCATCACGCCTGCGGAGGTGCCGGGGTAGGCGCGGGGCAGCCATCCGTGGACGGGGACTGCGCCGGCCTTGATGCACAGGGCCATCAACACCACACCCAGCGCGGCGCCGACCCGACCGTCGGCCATCGCGGCCCCCGCGAGCACAGCCAGGTTGACGCTTCCGGCGGTGGCGTACACAAAACCCACGCCCGCGAGCAGCAGTGTCGAGGTGAGCAGGTTGATCACCACGAACAATCGGCCCACCCCGAGCCGGCGCCACGTGCCCGTCATGGCGATGAGCGCGTACGAGGGCAGCAGCATGACCTCGACAAAGACGAAGAGGTTGAACAAATCACCGGTGAGCAGGGCGCCGTTGGCGCCGGCGAGCAGCAGCAACGCGAGCGGGGCGAAGTAGCGACTGCGACCGAACTCGCCGGTCTGAGAACAGAACACCAGGGACATCAGCGCCACCACGCCGGTGGTGACGAGCATGAGTGCGGTGAAGGAATCGGCGACGAAGGGGATCGCCACGCCCGGGATGAACCCGCCCACAGCGGTGGCGATCACCGGGTCCGAGCGGTGCAGCACCAGCAGTGCGACACCGGCGACCGCGGTGGCCGTCGGGACTGCCAGCGCCACGAGTCGTCCGAACAGTCGAGACGGTGCGACGGCGGTCACGGCGGCGGCCATCACCGGGATGGCGGCAAGCAAGGGCAGGAGCAGGGCGGTCACGACGCGTGGTCCTCACCGGTGGGCGGAACGACGTGGGTGTCGTCGTCGCGGCTCACCACGGCGAGGGCGAGCATGAACACCGTCACCGCGAGCGTGATGACGATCGCAGTGAGGACGAACGCCTGAGGCAGTGGGTCGGCCGACACGTCGGTCCCGTTCACGTCGGCGAGCGGCTCGGCCCGCCACGCGGCCACACCTGAGCTGAGCAGCGCGAGGTTGACCGCATGGCTGATCAGCGACAGGCCGAACACCACGCGGACCATGCCCCGCTGCATCATCAGGTACACGCCGCCGGCGGTGATGACTCCGATCATGATCGCGATGGTCACCGGACCACCTCCGCGTCAGCTCCGCGACGGGCTCGGCCGGGGCCGCGCGCTCGGCGGTGACCGGTACTCGGCGCATCCGGGCCCGGCACGACCTCGGTGGGGGCGCGGCCGGCACCGAGAGTGTTGAACGCGGTCATGACCAACCCGAGAACGGCGGCGAACACCCCGAGGTCAAAGATGAGGGCGCTGGAAATGTGCTGGCCCGCCACGAGCCAGTGGGCGGGCTCGAGGAACTGCCCGAGCGCATAGCCACCGATCCCGGTGAGCCCCGTGAGCAGCAGACCCACGCCGATGAGCGAGACCGGCGTCGAGGGCCGGCTGACTGGACGGTCCGACTCACGGGCCAGATAGATCAGGGCGAAGGCGCACGATGCCACCAGAGCAGCGATGAAACCGCCCCCGGGCTCATTGTGACCACGCCACAGCAGAATGAGCGAGATCAGGGCAAGGACCGGGGTCACCCCACGCGCCAGCAGTTGCAGCGGAACGGTGTTGCGGGCGGCGTCCTCCAGCGCTTCCGCGGCTGATCCGGTGCTCTGTTCAGTGCCGGGGAGCAATTCCTGATCAGTGGCGGACGCCACGGTGTCGGCGGGGGTCCGGACCGAGCCGAGGACGGCGAGGATCGCGACGCCGGCTACCCCCAGCACGGCCACCTCGCCGAGGGTGTCGAGTGCGCGGAACTCCACCAGGATCGTGTTCACCACGTTGTTCCCGCCCGTGATCCGGGGGCCGTTCTCCAACAGGTACATGCCGATCGGGGAACGCTCCCGACGCCCGGTGAAGACCAGTACACCAACGGTGGCGACGACGCCGGTGAGCGCGGCCACGATGAGGGCGGCGGTGTTCCTGCGGCGTGAGGCGGCGATGAAGTCGCGGGGCAGACGTCGCAGGACCAGCACGAACATAATGATCGTGAGCGCTTCGACCAGCAGTTGGGTCAGGCCGACATCGGGCGCGCCGAGGCCGAAGATCTGGACAGTCACGGCGATACCGACCGCCGACAGCAGCACTGCCGCGGACAGCCGCGAGCGCGCGATACACAGCCCGACCACGGCTACCGCGACCACCAGGAGCAGCATCACGTCGATCGCGCTGTCGAGCCCGGCGACGCGAGGAGGGATCGAGGCGCCGCTCACCAAGGCCCACCCGCCGACCCCGACGGTGTAGACGATCAGCGCCGCTAGCAGGGCGCCGGCATGGCGGGCGGGCGAGTCCGACGCGGTCGGCCGGACCAGGGCCCGGCCGGCGCGAGTGGTGGCCGTCATCAGTCCCTCGAGCGCGGAGGCGCCGGTGAACGGCAGCAGCTCGCGCGCGAGCACGCGGTCGATCGTCGCGCGCCGCCAGACCAACACCACGCCGACCACCAGGATGAGGGCGGTGAGCCCGGCCTCGAGGGTCAGCCCGTGCCACAACGCGAAGTGGGCCTCGTAGGTCAGGTCGTCGATCGTCCCGGCGGGCGCGGTTCCGTAGGCGACCGCGGCGCCCGGCTCGTGCGGGGGCCAGCCGAACGGCCCGGCAGCGGACTCGGCGATCGCCGACATCGGCACGTCGAACACCCAGACCACCAGCGCCAGAGGCAACCCGATCGCGGCGGGTAGCGCGGCAGGCAACCAGAGGCGTGCCTGGCCCTCGTGGACCTCGCCCGCGTCGGCAGCCGGGCGGGCCGGGTCGCGGTAGACGCCGAGGAAGCCGCCCAGCACGATGCGCGCACAATAGAGAAACGTGAGGATCGCTCCGATCACCGCGGCGGTGAGCAGGGCGGTGACCGCCACCGGGTGTCCACCAGCCACGTCACCGAACGCGATGAGCATGGACTCCTTGGAGACGTAACCGAGGGTGGGGGGCACGGCGGCCATGGCGCCCGCGCCGAGCACGGTGGCGCCGAACGCCCACGGCATGCGCCGCCACAGCGGGTCGAGCTCCCGAATATCGCGCGTCCCCGCCCCGTGGTCCACGACGCCGACCAGCATGAACAGTCCGGACTTGAACAGGGCGTGGGCGACGGTGTGGAGTGCTGCCGCGGCGAGCGCCCCCTGCGTCCCGACCCCGATCGCAGTGATGATCCACCCCAGTTGGCTGACGGTGGAATAGGCCAGGAGTTGCTTGAGGTCGGTCTTCTGCAGCGCGAACACGGCCGCCATCACCGCGGTACCCATACCCACGGACACGAGCAGTGCGTTCCACACCGGCACATCGTGGAACGCGGGTGAGAATCGCATCAACAGGAAGATGCCAGCCTTGACCACTGCTGCGGCGTGAAGGTAGGCGCTCACCGGGGTCGAAGCGGCCATCGCGTCGGGCAGCCAGAAGTGGAACGGGAACTGCGCGGACTTGGTGAAAGCCGCGATCGCCACGGCCACCGCCACCGCGGCGGTGAATCCGGGGTCCGCGGCCCACACGTCGTCGCTGAGGGCTGCAGAGATGGACGTGGTACCAGTGCGCAGCCAGATGGCCACGAGAGCGCCCAGCAGGACCAAGCCGCCGACGATCGTCACCGTGAGGGTGCGCAGAGCGGCCGCGTATGCGGGGCGACCCGAGTTGGCGATCAGCGCGAACGACGCCAGGGACGTGAGCTCCCAGCACACGTAGAGCAACACCATCGAATCGGTGAGGACGAGCCCCAGCATCGAGACCGTGAACAGGGTCATGAGCTGGTAGAAACCGTAGTGCTGCGGGCGGCCCCCGCCGCCGCGCCCGCGGTTGCCGTCGTCGGAGAGATACGACGACGAGTAGATCAACACGACCGCGCCGATCACCAGCGCGAGCATCGCGAACAGCAGGCCCGTGGGGTCCGCGAACAGGTCGAGGGTCCAGTCGCGGGCTGGCACCCAAGGGATGCGCACGACCGCGGTCGGCATCCCCGACAGGGCCAGAGACAGCGGTGACAACAGCGCGAACGCCCCGACGAGATACAGCAGCGCGAGAGGCCACCCGGCGCCGCGGCCCAGCCACCGCGTGAGCGGCCAAGCGAGTGTCGTCGCCAGGCCTGTGACAGCAATCGCGAGGACGGGGCTCATAGCTCCTTCCTGCGCGCGACGGGTGGTGAGGGTGGGCGAGGGTGTGCGGGGAGTTTATCAACAGGTCCGACAGCCGATACGGGGGCATGCCGAGTGACCTGCGGGAACGTCGGTTTCGCCCGGTTACGATCCGTCCATGAACTCCTCGGACACCCCCTCGGAGCCCTCGACGGACACCGACATCCTGCCGGTCGCCGAACACAGTCCCAGCACGGGGCTCGCCCGGCGCCTGCTGGGCCTGGTGGTGCTCGTGGCCCCACTGGTCCTCGCCGCCCTGTGGGCGGTGGTCGGCCCGACCCCGCAGCAGCCGGAAACCGCACCGGGGGCCGGCGGGCCCCTGCGCTCGGCCCTGTCTGAGGCTTCGGCCAACTCGTCGTTCACTGTCGCCGGGGCGGAGCAGCTGCGCTCCGGGACCAGCGAACTCGCCGACGGCGCCGGGCAACTGCGGGACGGCTCCGCCGAACTGGCCACCGGCATGGAGCAGCTGCAGGCAGGCATGGGGCAGGCCGGATCCGGAGCCGACGAGGTCGCAGGCGGCGTCAGCCAGGTCGTCGGGGCAGTCCGCGGGGTCGCCGTGATCCAGGGGCAGGTCTCCACCGCCATCGAAGACGCGCTGTCCCGACTCCGGGGGGACGCCCCCGAGGTCGTCCAGGCACGCAACGCCCTGACCGGACTACGCGACCAGCTGGCCGCCCAGGGGCTCGACCAGAACACGTTGAGCAACCTCGACCAACTCGACTCCGGCGCCACCGAACTCGCCCGGCAGCTCTCCGCCCCGGGCGCCGACCTGCGCGACGGTGTCTACGAGGCGACCCGCGGCGCCCGCGCACTCGCAGGCGGAGCGGGCGAGCTCGCCACCGGAGCCGACGCCCTGCGCGACGGCGCGGCCAGCGTCGCGGACTCCGCCGGCCGCACCCAGGAATCCATCGGAAAGACCGGACGGGCACTGGCCGTCGAGCAGGGCGACGCCGGGGTGGAGGCCGCCGAAGCCGCCGACGACTCCCAGCGCCGCACCTCCGCCGGGATCCTCGGCGTCGCCGCGGCCGCCGTGCTCGGAGCACTGCTCGTCCAGCTGGTCCGCCGGCCCGGCTCATCGATCGCCGAGTCGGTCCTCGCACTGGCCCTGCTGACTGCGGGCCTATCCGCATGGGCGCTGGCCACAGCCGACGTCCACTCTGCGGCCGGGGCGACTGCGGCCGTCGGTGTCGTCGCCCTCGTCGTCGTCGCCTCCGCCGCCCTGTGGCGCGCGCTCGTCGCGGTGCTCGGCCCCTGGCCCGGGCGGATCGCGGCGGCGATCCTCGCCGCTGCCTCGGCCGGCGCGGCGTGGTGGGTGTGGGTCGCCGGCGGCGCACCGTCCGCGGTCGTCACCGCCACCTCCGCCACAACGACCGGGCAGGCGACCGCAGCCCTCGACGCGGTGCTGCTCGCCGGCCCCGCCGCCGTCGCGTGGACCGGTGCGGCCGTCCTCGTCGCGGTCGCCGTGTTCTCGCTGCTGGCCGCCCGCATCGCCGGACGGCCCCGGCCCCGCGCGTAGGAGTCGAGTGGGCAGCCGGCTCAGTCGGCCAGGCCCGCGACCTCATACTCGTCGGCGGGCTCATCGGTGATCGTGTCCACGCCGCCATCGGTGAGCATGGGCACCTCAAAGACGAATTCCGGGATCGCGAACGCGTCCACCAAGGTGCGCGCCCGTCCCGCCAGCTTCGTGCACAACCGGTTACGGTCGGCCGTCGCGGCCTTCGTGCGCTCGGTGGTGAGACGGTTGTGCTCGAGGAACCAGCCCTTGTCGTGGTCGACGATGTCCAGCACGTACAGGTCGCACAGCATCCCCAGCACCTCCTTCGCCTCGGGATCGTCACACGCGTCCACGGCCTCGGCGAAGCGGGCGAACACCCAACTGTCCATGTGCGCACGGCCAGCCTGGAGGAGGTGATCCTGAGCCGAATTGAACACCTTGAACGCCGCAGACCCGTCCTGGCCCTCCGCCTTGCGTAGGCGGCGGGCAACGGTCTCCAGCAGGTGCTCCTCGCGATCAACGAGCAACTGGAGCTGATTGCCCCGGTCGAGCAGGTCCGTGTGCTCACGGTCGGTCACCGCGTCGACGAGCTTCTGCCACAGCGTGGACGTCCGGGCCTTCTCCTGCACCACGTCGACGGCGGTGCTGAGCGCGAACGCCACGGTCTCACGCTGGTCCATATTGCCGAACTCTGCGGCGTAGGCGCTCATGAGCTCCTTACCGACGAGCTGGGTGAGCACCACGTTGTCGCCTTCGAAGGTCGAGAAGACGTCGCAGTCCTTGCGGATCTCGGTGATGCGGTTCTCCGCCATGTAGCCGGCGCCGCCGCAGGCCAGGCGTGCCTCAGTGAGGGTGTCGTTGGCGAACGCCGTGACCGTGGCTTTGATGCCCGCGGCGTGGGTCTCCATCTCGCGGCGGCGGACCTCGTCGTAGGCCTCCGGGTTCCTCTCGAACTCGTCGAGCTGGGAGATGATCGCGTTTTGGGCGCACGCGTACGCGTACGCGCGGGCGACCCGCGGCATGAGCCGCCGCTGGTGCTCGCGGTATTCCAACAGCGGGATACCCCGGCCGGTCTCCGGGTGGTCGAACTGGCGGCGGACCAGTGAGTACCGCACAGCCATCGCCAGCGCGGTGCGGCCCGCCGCACCGGCCGCCGCGCCCACCGATACGCGTCCGCGGATGAGCGTGCCGAGCATCGTGAAGAAGCGGGCGCCCACAGACTCGATCGGGGAGGAGTACTCGCCGTTGGCGTCGACGGTGCCGAAGCGGTCGAGCAGCGCCTCGCGGGGGACGCGCACGTCGTCGAACCAGATGCGACCGTTGTCCACCCCGTCGAGACCGCCCTTGTGGCCGTGGTCGGTGGTCCGGACGCCCGGCAGGTCGTTGCCCGCCTCGTCCCGGATCGGCACCAGAAGGCAGTGCACACCGTGGCGGAGCTCTCCGCCGTCGTCGGCGGTGGTGATCAGCTGGGCGAACACTGCGGCCATCCGGCCGTCACGTCCGGCGTTGCCGATGTAGGCCTTCTCCGCGCTGGGGGTGGGGGTGTTGATGACGAACTCGTCGGTCTCACGGTCGAACGTGGCGGTGGTCTCCAGATTCTGCACATCGGAGCCCCCGCCGACCTCGGTCATCGCGAAGCAGCCGAGCAGGTCGAGCGACATAACGTCGGGGATGTACTTCTTGCGGGTCTCGGAGTTGCCGAGGTTGGCGATCGCGCCGCCGAACAGGCCCCACTGGACGCCGGCCTTGACCATGAGCGACAGGTCCACGTGCCCGAGCATCTCGAAGGACGTCAGCGCGCCACCCGTGTCCCCGGTACCACCGTCCTCCTTCCGGAACCCGAGCTCGGGCATGCCCGAGTCCGAGAGTCGCTTCATCTGCGCCATGACGTGGTCACGATGCTCTTCCAGGGTCAGCCCGATGGGATTGAGCATGTCCGAGGTCAGGGATTTGCGAGTGAGCTCGCGGACATCCGCCCGCGGCCCGTCGAGGACCTTTTGAAGCTCGGCCGCGACGGCCACGTTTCCCGCGCCGGTCGTGGTGATCCGGCCGTAGTTCGGGTGCACGATCCGGCCGGGTTCGGGTGCACTGTCTCCTGCGGCGGCATTCTGGACGTCGGTCTCGGAGGTCATGACACGACTCTACGGAGAGTCCGCGCTGCTGTGCACCGGAAAACCGGCCCCACGTGTGCGGCACCACGCCCAACAGAGCGGGAAATGAGCGGGGATCGAGATGAGCGGGGAGCGAAATGGCCGAGGGCCCGGAACACTCACGTGATCCGGGCCCTCGCATTGTCGGGGTGGCGGGATTTGAACCCACGGCCTCTTCGTCCCGAACGAAGCGCGCTACCAAGCTGCGCCACACCCCGGTCGACAACGAGGGATACTTTAGCGTCCCGCCGCCGGATTCGCGAAACCGGGTCAGACGGGCAGGGGCACCTTCACCCGCTGCGGGGTCACCGGCACCTTGGATTCCTCCCCGCCGCCACCGGGCGCGGCCACCAGTTCCAGCAGCGTGGCCTCCGGGCGGCAGAACGTGCGGACCGGAACGTACGGCGAGGTGCCGAGCCCCGCGGAGACGTGCAGAACCAGGTTCCGGCCCCACGCGGACAGGCCCTGCGCTCGCGAACGGTCGATCCCGCAATTGGTGACGATCGCGCCGGTCGGCAGACAGAGCTGACCGCCGTGGGTGTGCCCGGCAAGCGCGAGGTCGTACCCATCGGCATCGAATCGGTCCAGCACTCGCGGCTCCGGCGAGTGCAGCAACCCGATCCTCAGGTCGAAGGCCGGCCCGGCGGGCCCGGCGATCTCGTTGTAGCGGTCGCGGCCGATGTGGGGGTCGTCGACCCCGGTGACCAGCACGCGTCGGCCGTCCACGGCGATCTCGGAGCGCTTGTGGGTGGCGTCGACCCAGCCCCGCTCGGTGAAGGCGGCCTTGAGATCGCGCCACGGCAGTGGGATGGTCGAGTGCTTCTTGCGGCCGATCCCGATATACGGCAGCGGGTTCTTGGGGACCGGGGCGAAGTAGTCGTTGGAGCCGAACACGAACGCGCCGGGCCGGGCGAGCAGCGGGCCGAGGGACTGGACAACGGACGGCACCGCCTTGACGTCCGAGAGATTGTCCCCGGTATTGACGACCAGATCGGGCTCCAGAGCCGCCAGCGAAGCGACGAACTGCTGCTTGCGTTTCTGGCCCGGCATCATGTGCAGGTCAGAGATGTGGAGGATCGTGAGCGGCTGCGACCCGGCCGCGAGCAGGGGCAGGGTGTGTCGGCGCAGGGTGAAGGCGTTGCGCTCCCAGCCCGTGGCGTACACGGCCCCGGCCACGACCGTCCCGGCGAGGACGGCCGCCGCGCGGGCGGGGGAGGTCATCGAACCCTGGGTCTTCCGTGAGGGGCGTGGCATCCATCCAGACTACCGACGTCCCGGGCGGTCACCGCGGTGGTGAGATCGTGATGGGCGCCAGGCCCGGCACGTTGATCACGACGGGCTGGTCGCCGATCGCCGCCCCTGGGCCGGAGGTGCCCTGATCCTGTGTTCCGGCTGCGCCCCCGCCACTGCCTCCCGATCCATCGGACACGCGGAGCGTGACCTGGGATCCTGGGATCCCGGTGCCGCCGTCGACGCCGACGACCGTGCCGTACGGCCGGCCGGTACCGGACACGAACTGGGAATTGACGATGAACCCGGCGTTGGTGAGCAGGGATGTCGCCGCGGACTGACTCATGCCCTCGACGTCGGGCATGGCGGCTCCACTGGTCCCGGCCTGGTAGGCGGGGTCCGGTTCCGGCAGCTGGACCGGGCCGTAGACGTCGGCGATCGGGGAAAAGGCCGAGAACCAGGTCTGTGCGGGTTCGCGACCGCCGAAGAGGTTGCCGTACGAGCACTGGCGCAGCGGGCTGGTACACAACTCGGTCGTGGTGGTGCCGTCGTTGAACGCGTAGACGGCCGCCGCGTAGTGGTTGGTGAACCCCAGGAATGCCGAGGAACGGTTGGCCTCGGAGGTCCCCGTCTTCCCGGACATCGGCCGACTCCAGCCGGCCCCCGATGCGGCGGCGGCCGCCGTGCCGGCGCCGACGGCGTCCTTGGACATGGCGACGGCGAGGGTGTCGGCCAGCCCCTCCTCGACCACTTGCTCGCACTTCGGCTCGTTCAGTTCGACGCGTGCGCCCGTGCGGTCTGTGATCGATTCGATGGGGCTGGGGGGACACCAGACACCACCGGACGAGATGGTGGCACCGACGTTGGACAATTCCAGCGCGTTGACGGCGGTGGGCCCGAGCGTGAATGACCCGAGGTTGCTCTTCTTGACGAACCCGCTGATCGAGTCGCCCCCGGGGGCGGTGCCCTTGCGGTCGAAGGAACGCATGCCGAGCCGGACCGCCATGTCGACGGTGGGGGTCACGCCCACGTCTTTGATGAGGTTGACGAACGTCGTGTTGGGTGACTGGGCGAGGGCATCGGTCACCGACAGCGCGGAGGGGTACGAGCCGGCGTTCTCCACGCAATATTGGGCGGCCGGACAGCCGGCGGCGCCACCCGCCCCGAACCCGGAGATCTGGACGCGGCTCGGCACCGGGAGGGTGGTGTTGGTGCCCATGCCCTTCTCCATGGCGGCGGCCACGGTGAAGACCTTGAAAACCGACCCTCCACCATCGCCGACCAGGGAGAACGGCTGCGGTTGGACGGTCTGGCTATCGCCCAGTTCAAGCCCGTACTGGCGACTGGAGGCCATTGCGACGACCTTGTGGGAGTCCTTGCCGGGGCGGACGACGCTCATCACCTCGGCCACGCCCTGGGCAGTCGGGTTCCCGTAGGTGTTGACGGCGCGCTGGACGTTGCTCTGCACGGTCTCGTCGAGGGTGGTGCGGATGGTGTAGCCGCCCTGCTCCACCATCTCGCGGGTCAGACCATTCTCCTGGAGGTACTGCAGTACGTAGTCGCAGAAGAACCCACTGCTGCCGGCGGTGATGCACCCGCGGGGCAGCGGATTGGGCCGCTCAAGCACTCCGAGCGGTTCGGCGGTGTAGGCCTCGCCCTCGGCCGGGGTGATGGCGCCGGTCTCGACCATGGTGGCGATGACCGTGTCCCGACGTTGCTGGGTGTCCTCGGGGTTGGTGTACGGGTTGAACCGGCTCGTGGACTGCACCATGCCCGCGAGCATCGCCGCCTGGGGAACGGTGAGGTCCCGGGCGTCGACACCGAAGTAGGTCTGCGCGGCGGTCTGTACACCGAACGTGCCGTTGCCGAACGAGACTAGGTTGAGGTACTTGGAGAGGATCGCGTCTTTGCTCAATTCCGCGTCCAGGGTGAGCGCCATCCGGATCTCTTTGACCTTGCGGGCTGGTGTGGTCTCGACGGCGGCGCGACGCTCCGCGTCGTTCTCGGCGGAAACGAGGAACTGGTAATTCTTGACCAGCTGTTGGTCGATGGTCGAGGCGCCCTGCTCGACCTCCCCGGACGTCGCGTTAGTCAGGGCCGCACGGAGGGTGCCGCGCCAGTCGACACCGCTGTGGTCAGCGAACCTGCGGTCTTCGATGGCGATGATCGCCAGCTTCATCTGCTGCGAGATGTCTTCACTCGCAACCGGCACGCGCTGCTGGTCGTAGAGCCACGCGATAGGAGTCCCGGCGGCGTCGGTCACCGTGGAGATCGAAGGCAGGTCACCCTTGATGAGGTCCGCAGACGTCCCGGCCAACGAGTCGGCCATCTTGTTGGACGCGAGACCGGCGGCACCGGCTATCGGGAACATGGATCCCGCCGCGACCACCCCGGCGGCGACACACGTCGCGACCAGCTTTCCCAGCGAACTCATAGCCGACACAAGCTCAGGGTACGTGACCACCCCTGTCGGCCCACCCTCCGCGCCGTGATGATGAGGCAACTCTTTACTTCTGTTGTGTGACTGCGGTAACAATATGGGGGAACGCGGGACGGATCGGACCGGAATGGGATCGCAGTACGTGGATTCCAGGGACCGGGCGCCCGCGCTACAGGGAGCCCGCCGCGCCAGGCGGGCTCAGAAGGCCGGAGGCGTGCGCGGTGAACCCGTTCACGCCTCCACACAGACTAGGGGTATTTCGATGACGGCCACTCTCCCCGGGACCACCCGCTCCTTCGGCAACGGGGTCCGCCCAGGTGCAAGCAACCCCCTCGGATCCGAGGAGACCATCATCGGGGAGGGGCGACAGGAATGGGTTGCCCAGGCCCGGTGCAGGGACATCGACCCGGACGAGTTGTTCGTCCGCGGGGCGGCCCAGCGTAAGGCCGCCTCGATTTGTCGCCATTGCCCGGTCCTGCTGCAGTGCCGGGCCGATGCCTTGGACAACCGCGTCGAGTTCGGAGTCTGGGGTGGCATGACCGAGCGCCAGCGCCGCGCCCTGCTCAAGCAGCATCCCGAGGTCCGTTCCTGGGCCGACTTCTTCGCCCAGCAGCTCGAGCGACACTCCACCGCCTACTGAGTCACCGCCCGACGACCCGGCACTACTCCGGGCCAGACCTCGCGCCCGCGGCCCGCGGCAAACGCCGCGGGCCGCCTACGTCCCGGTCAGCCGCAGAGTTGGTCACCCACTGAACGCAGCGCCTCCAGGTTAGAGATCTCGAACGGCAGCGAGGGAACGCCGACGATCCGCACGTCCGGGTGGGTGTCGGTGAACGACTCGAGCAGGCGGACCTCCTGCTTGGCGGTGCCCGCTCGGTCGGCGTGGATTCGGAGCACCGCTTCCGCTTCCGGGTTGTCGCCGGCCAGTCGATCGGCGGCCGCGCAGGCCTGCTCGGCGCTGAGGTCCGTCAGTCGCGGGTGCGTGCGGTTGACCACGACCCCCGCCAGCGGCATCTTCTCCTCGGCAAGCCGCTCCGCGAAGAACGCTGCCTCGCGCAGCGCCGGGCGCTCTGCGGAGGAAACGACCAGGAATTCGGTGCCCTTGCGGCGCAGGATGGCCTGCGTCCGCGCCGCGCGCGTGGTGAAGCCGCCGAACGTGGAGTCCAGCGCCACCACCACCTCTGAGGCGTCCCGGAGCATCGACGACCCCACCACCGCGGAAACCCCGCGCATCGCGGTGCTCATCGCGCCGCTCACCAGTCGCCCCACTCCGCGGCCGGGCGTCGACAGCAGCCGCATGAGACGGCTGTCGAGGAACGCGCCGAGGCGACGAGGAGCGTCGAGGAAGTCCAGAGCGTTGCGCGACGGCGGGGTGTCGACGACGACGAGATCCCACGCCGAATTGTCGAGCAACTGCCCCAACTTCTCCATGGCCATGTACTCCTGCGTCCCGGCGAAGGAGGTGACCATGGTGTTGTAAAAGCGGTTGTCCAGGATCGCCTGCGCCTTCTTTTCCGAGGTGTTCGCCACCACGAGTTCGTCGAAGGTGCGACGCATGTCCAGCATCATCGCGTGCAGCGAGCCGCCACTCGAGGCCGCCCCGTCCCCGAGGTCGACGGGGGAGGGTTCGTTGGACAGGTCGTCGATGCCGAGGGCCTGCGCGAGGCGACGGGCCGGGTCGATGGTCAACACGACCGTGTCGCGGCCGAGCTCGGCGGCCCGCAGGGCGACCGCCGCGGCGGTGGTCGTCTTACCCACGCCGCCGGCCCCCGTGCACACCACGACTCGGGTGGCGGGGTCGGTGAGCATGGCTGTGATGTCGAGGCGACGTGTCATGTCAGTGGACTCCCTGGTCGACGAGGGCGGAGGCGAGGTCGTACAGGTCCGAGACCTCCACGCCGTGGGGCAGTGCCGGCAGGACGAGAGTGGGGCATCCGGCGGACGTGAGGGTCTCGCCGGCCCGGAGTTGGCCCCGCGCCACGCGTGCGTGCTCGATGGCCTGCACCAGGAGGCCCTGCAAGCCCTCGTCGTCGACCTCCACGCCGGCCTTGTCGAGGCCGTCCGCCACCGCCTCGGCGTCGATGTCCTCCTCGGCGATCCGTTGGAGTGCCTCGTCGTCGAGGTGTCGGGTCTCGGCTCGGTTGATGATCACCTGGCCGACCCGCAGACCGTGACTCTTCAGTTCGGCGATCGCCTCGATGGTCTCCTGCACCGGTAGTGACTCCAGCAACGTCACCAGGTGCACGACCGTCCGGCTGGAGTGGACCAGCTCGGACACGGCCTCGGCCTGGCGGCGGATGGGGCCGCCCCCGCCGGCGAGATCGGCCATCGCGGTGGTGACGTCGAGGAACTTGCCGATCCGGCCCGTGGGCGGGGCGTCGACCACGACGGCGTCGTAGACGACCTCGCGTTTGGCGTGCTCGCGCGCCACGACCTCGTAGATTTTGCCGGTGAGCAGAACGTCTTTGAGCCCGGGCGCGATGGTGGTGGCGAATTCGATCGCCCCGACCGACTTCATCACCTTGCCGACGACCCCCAGGTGGTAGAAGGTGTCGAGGTAGTCGAGCATTGCGGCCTCGGTATCTATCGCGAGAGCGAACACCTTGCCGCCACCGTCGACCCTGGCCACGAGCTCCTCGCGGTAGGGCAGGGGGGCTCGGTCGAAGATCCGCGCGATGCCCTGACGCTCCTCCACCTCCACCAACAGCACCCGCTTGCCGGTCGACGCCAACGCCAGTGCGAGGGATGTGGCGACGGTCGTCTTTCCCGTCCCGCCCTTCCCGGAGACGTAGTGCAATTCGGCCCGTTCGGAGCTATCGGACCATCCGGTGGACAGTTCGTCGGCGATGGTCGACCGCGTCGACTGCGTACCTGGTCTCTCTGTGGACGGCATGCGCTACACATTATGCGCTCACACCACTGCGCGCGGTCTGCTCGTGACTTACCTAGAGTGGGGCACATGAGTGAATCCACTGGAGCAGCCCGGTTCGAGTACGTGACGGTCCCGCTGCTGACGCACGCCACCAAGCAGATCCTCGACCAGTGGGGGAGCGACGGCTGGGAGCTGGTCTCCGTGCTGCCCGGTCCCACAGGTGAGCAGCACGTCGCCTACATGAAGCGCCAGTTGTGATGCCCGAGAGCGAACCCGTCGGTTATTGGAGCCGCAAGCTCGAGCAGCTCGGCCTCGAGTTGCCGACGGTCGTCCCGCCCCTCGCCAGCTACGTCCCGGCCGTGCGCACCGGCGCATTCGTCTACACCTCCGGGCAGCTTCCTATAGTCGACGGATCCCTGGTCGCGACCGGAAAGGTGGGGTCCGAGGTCACTGCTGACCAGGCCGCCGACCTAGCCCGCACCTGCGCCCTCAACGCCCTGGCTGCCGTCGACGGTCTCGTCGGTATCGACTCGGTGGTGAAGATCGTCAAGGTCGTCGGGTTCGTCGCCTCGGCTCCCGGATTCAGCGGGCAGCCCGGGGTCCTCAACGGCGCGTCCGACCTGTTCGGCGAGATCTTCGGCGACGCCGGCGTCCACGCCCGGTCGGCGGTCGGAGTCTCAGAGTTGCCGCTCGATGCGCCCGTCGAGGTCGAGCTCGTGGTCGAGGTCGAGGGGTAGCAGCGATGTCCGCAGGCCTGGCCCCGATCAGCTTCCCGGCATATGAGACTCTCCGGCCTGTCACAGAGCTGTCCGGGGTCATCCTCTGCGACAACCCCTCCGAGATGACCTTCGAGGGGACCAACACGGTCATCCTGCGGGCCCCGGGGTCGCCCACCTGCGTGGTGGTGGACCCCGGGCCCGACGACCGCGCGCACGCCGAGCGGATCGCGGCCATCGTGGGGGAGATCGAGCTCGTCGTCGTCACCCATCGCCACGGCGACCACACCGATGGCATCGACCATCTGCGCGCGCACACCCCCGCCCCCGTCCGGGCCATCCAAGAGCGCTTCTGCCGCGATGGCGCACCGCTTCACGACGGCGAGGAGATCCACGCCGCCGGCCTGGACATCATCGTTCTTTCCACCCCGGGGCACACGGCCGACTCGATCTGTCTCGAGGTTCGGGCCGCGGGTACCGGGTTCACGGCTCCGCCGGACTGCGTGGTCCTCGGGGACACCATCCTCGGCCGGGATTCGACCGTGCTGGACTCGACCGATGGCGATCTTGGTGACTACCTGGGCAGCATGGATCTGCTCGCGTCGCGTGCCGACGGCGTCACCGGCATCCCCGGGCACGGGCCCGACGTCGAGAACACCGGCCGCGCCGCCCAGGTCCTCGGACGGCACCGGCGCGACCGGCTCGAGCAGATCGTGGCGGCCCGCGCCGAACTCGGCCGCGACGCCTCGGCCGAGGCGATCACGCAGCACATCTACCGGGACGTGACGCCGTTCCTGCTCAAGGTGGCCGAGCAGTCGACCAAGGTCGCGCTGCGCTACCTCGACCGACTCGACGCCGCCGAGGCAGATGGTGAGGTTGGCGGGGCCGGGCGGTAACGCCAGCAGCCTCGTCCCGCCGCCCGCCCGCGACCCGACGGCGCTGGCGACCCGACTGCATTCGCCCGCCGCCCGCGACCCGACGGCGCCCGCGATCGCGTGGAGTCACTCCGTCAGCGCCGGGGCGCACACCTCCTGGGAAATCACTGCACGCAGCGACTCCACGCAAGGGAGATGGACCGGCGTGGATCAGGCGAGCCGTCCCCGCTCCTCACAGGGGCTAGCTGGAGTCAGCGGGCGCGGCGGGCCAGGCGCTCGGTGTCGGAGATGATGACGCTCTTGCCCTCGAGTCGCAGCCAACCGCGGTGCGCGAACTCGGCCAAGGCCTTGTTCACGGTCTCGCGGGACGCGCCGACGAGCTGGGCGATCTCCTCCTGCGTGAGGTCGTGCGTCACACGGATGTTGCCGCCCTCCTGCGTTCCGAAACGCTGGGCCAACTGCAGCAGGGCCTTGGCGACACGGCCGGGGACGTCGGTGAAGATGAGGTCGGCGAGGTTGTTGTTCGTGCGGCGCAGGCGGCGGGCCAGGACGCGCAGCAACTGATCGGAGATCTCGGGGCGCTCGGCGATCCAGCGCTTCAGGGCGGAGCGGTCCATGGCCTGGACGGTCACATCGGTGACGCACACCGCCGAGGAGGTACGCGGGCCCGGGTCGAAGATGGACAGCTCGCCGAACATATCGGACGGCCCGAGGATCGAGAGCAGGTTCTCGCGACCGTCGGGTGCCTTGCGGGAGAGCTTCACCTTGCCCGAGGTGACGATGTAGAGGCTGTCGCCTTGCTCGCCCTCGCGGATGATCACGTCACCCTTCGAGTACTCCTCGCGGGTCAGGTCGGCTCGCAGGGCGGAGACGGCTGCCGGCTCCACGCCCTGGAAAATTCCGGCTCTGGTGAGGACGTCGTCAGCAGACTGGTCCGTGCGGCGATCAATCGTCACAGTCTGTGACCCTCCGTTCGGGGGCGCGGACAGGCTCGTCCGCGCCATGGCGTGCGTGTGGCGAAAACCACTGTAGTCGTTCGCGCGTCATAGATGGTGCCGACCCGCGATCAGCGCGACAGTTCAGGAGTCGATCTGTTCCGGTTGGTCGAGTATCGCGTTCTCGAACCGGTCCATGAGAAGCGCGAACCCGGCGAGGAGAACCGGCACCAGGACGACGAGGATTCCCTGCATGCCGTCGATTATCCACCCCCGGACGCGGCGATGCACACGCGCCCGGCCGGAGCGGGTCCGCAGCGAGCGCGTTCCGGGCCGTAATGTGGACTCATGCCCGACCCCGCTCCAGCCGTGACGCGCCGCAGACCAGGGGTGGCCGCGAGGGGGGTGGAGACCGACCTCGGGCGCACCCGCCGCGCGAGACGCATGCTCCGCACTCTCGAGGAGGCCTTCCCACACGTGTACTGCGAGCTCGACTTCACCGACCCACTCGAGTTGAGTGTCGCCACGATCCTGTCCGCGCAGTGCACCGACAAGCGGGTAAACGAGGTCACTCCGGCGCTGTTCGCGCGCTATCGGACGGCCGCCGACTACGCCGGCGCGGACCGCGAGGAGCTGGAGGAGCTGATCCGGCCGACCGGTTTCTACCGCAACAAGGCGCGGAGCATCCAGGGACTGGGCGCGGCGCTCGTGGAAAAGTACGACGGCGAGGTGCCGCAGCGGCTTGAGGACCTGGTCACCCTCCCGGGATTCGGACGGAAGACGGCCAATGTGGTGCTGGGGAACGCCTTCGGGGTGCCGGGTCTGACCGTCGACACCCACTTCATGCGGCTGGTGGCCCGGTGGAAGTGGACGGACGCCCCCGACCCGGTCCGCATCGAAAGGGAAGTGGCCCGCCTGCTACCCCAGCCCACCTGGACCGACGCCAGCCACCGGATCATCTTCCACGGCCGCCGGGTGTGCCACGCACGGACCGCGGCCTGCGGTGCCTGCGTGCTGGCCGACGACTGCCCGTCGGCGGGCGAGGCTGGCCCGCTCGACCCGGTCGCCGCCGCTCGCCTCGTGGCGGGACCCGAGCGTGACCACCTTCTGGAACTGGTCGGACTGGGGGATCTCGCGTGAGCTCCTCCACTCGCTGGTCTTTGGTCGCTCTCGTGGCGCTGGTCGGCGTCGTCGTCGCGCTCGTCTCCACCCTCGGCGGCTCCGACGGCGACAGCAGCGCCGCCCGATCCGGTGACACCGGGGGCACGACACTGTCATCGCAGGCCGCCCCTCCTCCCGGGGGTCCTCCGGCCGACGAGCCGATCACGGTGGTCGACCCGGACACTCGCGCGACCGTCGACCTGCCCGAGTGTCGCGACAGTGCCGTCGCCGCCACCACCGACGGTCCGGTCGCCGGGCTCATGGTGCGCTGCATGGACGACGGATCCACCACCACGCTCGGCAAGATCCAGGCCGGCAAGCCGATGGTGGTCAACATGTGGGCGTACTGGTGCGAACCGTGCCGCCGGGAACTGCCCGCCATCCAGGACGCCGCCGCCACCCTGGGCGACGAGGTGCGCGTGGTGGTCTCCCACACCGACCCGTCCGAGACCAAGGGCTTCGACACGCTGGGGGCCCTGGGCGTCGACGAGCTGATATCGGTATCCGACCAGGAAGAGGAGTTGCCCACCATCCTCGGAGCGCCCCCCGTCCTGCCGCTGACGCTGTTCGTCCGCGCTGACGGGACGGTCGCGCACGTGCTGGTCCAGCCCATGTACAGCGAACAGGACGTGCTGGACGCCGTAGCCGAGTACCTAGGGGTGACCGCGTGAGAGACGACGTGAACGGCCGCACGCATGGCGACGCGGTCGGCCGCACAGGTTCTCCTGCAGGCGAGTCCGCGAGGACTTTTGTGCCCCGGCCCGGCGACGTCACAGGCGTCCCACACCCCGGTTGGATGGATCCGCTCATGGCGGCGTGCACCGACGGGCGTTTCGACGGGCTACTGCCGAGACGGCGCCCGCCCGAGGACCGCGGCCCCAACGAGGTCGGCCGCCCGCACCGCGACGCCGCCGTGCTGGTGCTGTTCTCCGGCTCGGAGCACGCACCGGGCCCGCAGCCGCCCGCCGATGCCCGAGTCCTGCTCACCCATCGCGCTCCCACCCTGCGCAACCACTCTGGGCAGATCTCGTTCCCGGGTGGCGGCGTCGACGCCACCGATAGCGGCCCGGTGGAGGCCGCGTTGCGCGAGGCGTGGGAGGAGACCGGCCTCGACCCGGACGGAGTAGACGTACTCGCGGTGCTGCCCGAGCTGTACATCCCGGTCTCGAACTACTCCGTCGCCCCGGTGCTCGGGTACTGGCGGGATCCGATGGAGGTCGGCGTCGTCGACCCGGGTGAGACCGCGCGCGTGATGACCGTGCCGGTCAGCGAAATGCTCGACCCGGCGAACCGTTTCCTGCTCCGGCACACCACAGGGTGGACCGGGCCAGCGTTCCAGCACGACGACCTCGTGGTGTGGGGTTTCACGGCGGGCATCCTCGCTGCGATGTTCCACTCCGCCGGATGGGATCTGGACTGGGACACCACCGACATCCGGGACCTCGAGAGGACCTTGGCCGCGTCTGCGAACGGTGAACAGCACCGCATGTCGGCCGAGGAAGCCCGGCGGGAATCAGCGGATCCACTGGCCGATCGCACGGTCGCCGGGGTGCCCGGGGTGCGCGCGGGCTCAGCCGCCGGCGTCGCCGACACCGCCGACGTGGCCCGCGACGCCGGGCAGACTGCCGAACGCGATCGCGCCGAGGGGCTGGGAGACGGCCGCGAGGAGCCGCTCGACCTGCCCGCTGACAATCCCCGCAGGGGGTACCGGTGACGGGCTCACAGTGGCTCGACCTGGCACTTTTCGCGCTCGCCGCGGCCGCGGCGATCTCCGGCTGGATCAACGGAGCCGCGTCGTCGGCCTTCGCGTTGCTCGGCGTGGGCATCGGCGCGACCTCGGGGCTGCTGGTCGCGCCGCACCTGGTGCGGGAGATCGACTCACCGCTGGGCAGGTTGACGGCGGGCCTAGCGATCATCGCAGTGATGGTGATCATTGGACAGATCGCTGGCGTGACTATCGGCCGCGCTGCCCGGCGTTTCATCTCCGGATCCGGAGCCAGACTCCTCGACAGCACGGTGGGCGCCATTCTGCAGGCCGCCGCCATGCTGCTGGTGGCTTGGCTGGTCGCCGTGCCGATCGCCGCGCAGGAGGGGCCCGGACTCGGTAAGGCGGTGCGGGGATCGTCCGTGCTGGCCAAGATCGACGACGTCGCCCCCGAGCAGCTGCAACGGATCCCCGCGACGTTCACCTCGGTGCTCGGCACCACCGGGTTCCCGGACATCCTCGGCCCGTTCGGCACCACCCCGATGCAGGAGGTGCCGCCGCCTGATCCGTTGCTGGCCGGTTCCGAGGTGGTGGCCAGGGTGCAACCGTCCGTGGTGAAGATCAGGGGGCGGGCCGAGTCCTGCAGGCGCGCACTGGAGGGATCCGGCTTCGTGGCCGCCCCGGGACTGGTGATGACCAATGCCCACGTGGTGGCGGGCACCGGGTCGGTGACCGTGGAGGCCGGCGGCGAGGAGTTGGAGGCCGAGGTCGTGGTCTATGACTCCAGTGTGGACATCGCGGTATTGCGCGTGAACGGTCTGGACGCGCAGGCCCTGCCGTTCGCCGATGACCGCGCCCGCAGCGGCGATGATGCGATCGTCGTGGGCTACCCGGGCAACGGACCCTACCGGCCGGACGCTGCGCGGATCCGCGAGCGCGTCACCCTGCGCGGTCCGGACATCTACCGCGAGCAGACTGTCGAGCGCGAGGTGTACATCCTCCGGGGCTCCGTCCGTGAGGGCAATTCCGGTGGGCCGCTGTTGACGCCGCAGGGGCAGGTCGCCGGCGTCGTGTTCGGCGCCGCGATGGATGCCGCCGACACCGGGTACGCGCTGACGGTGGAGCAGGTGCTGCCGCAGCTCCAGCTCGCGGTCGATGCGCGGGAGTCGGTATCGACGGGCCGGTGCGTGGGCGTTCGCTGACCGGCCCTCCCGGGGAGCGACCGTGGCTCGGCGGTCCGGTCGAACTGCGGTGTGCGCACTGGCAGTTCACTGACGCCGGCGGCCCAGCGCGTTCGGCTTGCCCTGCCCGCTGGCCGGCGTGCCCTGCTTGCAGACGTGCCCCGCCGACTTACCCTCGGCCGACGAGTCCCCGCCTACTCACCCCTTCGGCCGACGAGTCCCCGCCTACTCACCCCTTCGGCCGACGAGTCCCCGCCAACTTGCGCTGCGTGAATGGTCCATTCCGGGCGCGCATGTCGAAGAATGCGTGCACGGAGGACGCGTAAGCCGAAGGGGCAGCGTAAGCCGAGGCGGATGCGCGGCGATTCTGCCCGCATCTGCGTGCTGCAGGGACCACCAGTCGGGCCGGGTGCGGTCCAGAGGCGAATCCCAGCGGGCCGCGCCAGGCGGTGTGCCGGTCGCGCGGCGGTCGAGCGGCGGGAAGACGGCTCAAAGCCGGGTGGTGCGTCTCGCGAAGTCCACGATCAGCCGGGAGGTGGCCTCTGGGGCCTCCATCGCGGGATAGTGCCCGGCCCCCGCGACCAGTTCGGTGGTGAAGTCGCGTGCCCAGGCGGAGGACGCGCCGACGGTCGCCGGCAGGATAAACGTGTCCTCGGCTCCACTGATGCCGAGCACAGGCTGGGATAGCTTGCCCGAGACCGCGCGGCGGAAATCGCGGCCGTCGGGGCGGAATTGGCTCCGCACTATCCAGCGGCGGCTCTCCAGAGTCAAGTGGGCGACCTTCGGGATGAGCATGGCCTGCCTGAGGAGGTCCGCGGAGTCGCGGAAATCCTCGGTGTCGGGCCACGCGGCGCCTGATCGACTGCGGAGCATCGCCTCCACCGCCGCGGCGCCGTCACGGGTGAGACGCCGTTCGGGCAATCGCGGCGCCTGATCGGCGAGCAGGCGCGGGACGAGCGCGCGGCGTTGGGAGCGGTCCAGCAGCGCAGCGCGGCGGGTGGCGAGCGGGTGGGGGGATCCGACGACGACGAGGCCCCGCACCGCGCGGGGCCGGCGGTAGGCGGCGGTCCACGCTATGAATCCGCCTTCGCCCTGGCCGACGATCACAGCAGTGGAGTGACCAAGCGCCCGCACGAGATTGGTGATGTCCGAGGCTAACGTCCACGCGTCGTACCCACGAGGAGGCTTGTCCGAGTCACCGTGTCCCCGGAGGTCGACGGCCACGGCGTGGAATCCGGCTTCTGCCAGCGCGAGCATGGGTGCCCGCATCGTCCACCAGATGCCGCTGAGCCCGTGGATGAGCAGGACCAGCGGCGGAAGTCGGCCCGGCGGGGTATCGACCGGCAACGCCTCGGCTACGTGCAGGCGGATGCCGTTGGCCGAAACGTCACGATGCCGCCACGACCCGTCGATCCTGACGATCGACGGGTCGGGCGGCCTGTGGGCGAAAGTTCTCAGGGTCGCGCGGCGGGCAAGGGCGTCTCGGTGACACGCACCGTGCCGGGGCGGGGCTCGGTGCCCTTGGGCATGGCCAATTTCAGATCCGACACCGAGTCGATGGTGCGCTGCGGCTTACGGATCTTCTTGACCTTGCGGTAACCGAGCAGTCCGAAAACTACGGCCAGCAGGACCAGGACCACGAACACGATGAGGAAGCCCATCCAGTCCCAGGTCTTGGTACCGAACCACATCGAGATGAGCTTGGCCCACATGAACACGAACGGAAAGAACGACATCATGAGGAAGATCAGCGCGGCCACGAAGAACCCGGACCCGGTCGCAGCCTTCTTCACCTGTTCGGTGATCTCGGTCTTCGCCAGTTCGATCTCGGCACGGACGAGCGTCGAGACCTGCGTCGTGGCGTTCTTGACCAGCGTCCCGATACTGGCGTCGCCACGACCGATCGAGTCGGCGTCATGCAGGGGGATCGAGGCCTCAGTCGGCTTGTGCGTTCCCTGGGCGTGGCTCACGGTTGTTCCTCCATTGTCCGGCGACGGATGCACCGTCGTCCATCGTGCCACGACGCGTGGCTGCGTTCACCCGCTACCCGGTCAACCGCGCGTGCCCTTCTCGCGGATCTGGTCCATGATGGTCGGATCCGACAGGGTCGAGGTGTCGCCGCCTTCCTTTCCTTCGGCCAGGTTCTTCAGCAGACGGCGCATGATCTTGCCTGAACGGGTCTTCGGCAGCTCGGGCACGATCGTGATGTCGCGCGGCTTGGCGATCGGCGAGATCTCCCGCGACACCTCGGCGCGCAACTCGGCGATGAGCTTCTGGTGGTCGACCTCCTCGCCGGCACTGGTCCGCAGGATCACGTACGCCACGATCGCCTGGCCGGTGGTGTCGTCGTCCGCGCCGACCACGGCCGCCTCCGCTACGGAGTCGTGGCCGACGAGGGCGGACTCGACCTCCGAGGTGGAGATCCGGTGTCCGGAGATGTTCATGACGTCGTCGACACGCCCCAGCACCCACAGTGCACCGTCGGCGTCCCACTTGGCGCCGTCACCGGCGAAGTAGTAACCCTCTTCGGCGAACCGGGACCAGTAGGTGTCGCGGTACCGATCCATATCGCCCCAGATTCCGCGGAGCATGGCGGGCCACGGTTCGGTGATCACGAGGAAGCCCTGCTCCTCGGCCGCGACCTTCTTGGCGTCCCCGTCCACGACGGAGGCTTCGATGCCGGGAAGCGCTCGCATGGCCGAACCCGGCTTGGTCTCCGTGACGCCCGGCAGGGGCGAAATCATGATCGCTCCGGTCTCGGTCTGCCACCAGGTGTCGACGATGGGGACCCTGCCGCCGCCGATGTGGTCGCGGTACCAACGCCACGCTTCCGGGTTGATCGGTTCGCCGACCGAGCCGAGCAGGCGGATCGAGGACAGGTCGTGTTGGGCGGGGATGTTTCTGCCCCACTTCATGAATGTGCGGATCAGAGTGGGGGCGGCGTAGTAGATCGTGACGCCGTACTTCTCGATGATCTGGAAGTGGCGGTGCTCGTCCGGGGAGTTGGGGGTGCCCTCGTAGACGATGCACTCGGCGCCGTTGGACAGCGGGGCGTACACCCCGTACGTGTGGCCGGTGACCCAGCCTACGTCCGCAGTGCACCAGTAGATGTCCTCGCCGGGCTTGTGGTCGAACACGACGTGGTGGGTGTAGGACGCCTGAGTGAGGTAGCCGCCGGTGGTGTGGACGATGCCCTTGGGCTTGCCCGTGGTGCCCGAGGTGTATAGCAGGAACAGCGGGTGCTCCGAGTCGAAGGCCTCCGGAGTGTGGTCGGTGGACTGGGAGGGGATGACCTCGTCCCACCAGACGTCGCGCCCGTCCGTCCACTCCACGTCGAGGCCGGTGCGGCGGACCACCAGCACGTTCTGGACGGAATCGGCCGGACCGTCGACTCCGTCGAGATTGCCGGCGAGTGCATCGTCGACCCCGGCCTTGAGGGGTGCGGGCTTGCCGCGGCGGAACTGTCCGTCGGCGGTGATGACCACCTTGGCTTCGGCATCGTCGATGCGTGAGCGCAGGGCGGCGGGGGAGAAGCCCGCGAACACGACGGAGTGGGTCAAGCCGAGGCGGGCGCAGGCGAGCATCGCGATGTAGACCTCGGGCAGCAGCGGCATGTAGATCGCCACCCGGTCGCCCGCGACCAGCCCGAGGGAGGTGAGGTAGTTGGCGGTGCGACTGACCTCGTCCTTGAGTTCGGCGTAGGTGATGTCGCGGGAGTCGCCCTCGGGCTCACCGATCCAGTGGATGGCCACCCGGTCGCCGTTGCCGGCCTCGACGTGTCGGTCGACGCAGTTGTGGGCCACGTTGAGTTTTCCGCCGACGAACCACTTGGCGACCGGGGCGTCGGACCAGTCGAGGACCTCAGACCACTCGGTGTCCCAGTCCAGTCGACGGGCCTGCTCATCCCAGAAGGCGAGACGATCGTCCGCTGCGATGTCGTAGAGGTCGGCGTGCGCGTTCGCCTGGGCCGCGAACTCGGGATCAGGAGCAAAGGACGGGACGTTTTCGGGAGCGGACATCGACGGCTCTCTCTCGGAATCAGGTTGCACGGACGGCCGGAATCGTCACGGCAGACGCGACCGGACCAGTGCGTGTGAGCGTAGTCACATGGGATGTGCCGTGTTGGGCAACTCACCCGTCGGGGGGGTGTCGAGGGTGGTCCCGCCCGCCCCCGATCAGCCGCGACCGAGGCCCGTGCTTTTCCCCGCTGTGTCCCCGGACGGCTTACGGTCCGGCGTGGCGGGGTCGGGGCTGGCGGCCTTCGCGGGGGCCGGGACGTCGGCGGGCGAAGGAGAGTTTGTGGAGTTCGTCGTCGTCGACTCGTGGCCGCGCTGTGGCGCCGCGCCCTTTGCCGGGGCCCCCGCCGTGGTCGGAGGGGTCTTCGGCCGGGGCTTGGTGCTGCCGCTCGACGTCTTGGACCCGCTCTGCTCAGCGCCTGTGGAGGCAGTTTCAGCTCCGCTCGGGGTTGTGGCCCCGCTCGATGTATTGGCCCCGCTTGGTGTCTTGGCATCGCTCTGCGCGGCGTCGCTCGTCGTCTCGCGTGCGGTCTGCGTCTTTCCACCGCTCGATGGAGCCTTGTCGGGCGTGCCGGGCATTTCAGCGCCCTTGGGCTTGTCAGTGGTGCCGGGCTTGCCCTCCATCGCCTTGCCCATCTTCGCCTTGCCGTCGCTCGCCGCCGCCTTACCCGCCTCCGTCGCGGACTCGCGTGAGGCCGCCCCACGGAGCCGCGTCGGGGTCTCGATCCCGTAGTACTCCTGCAGCTTCACTTCCTGCTCGGGAGTGAGCGCGTCGTCAGTGTTCTCAGGGCGGGGGGAATCGCGGATGACGGCGCGGGTGTGGTCGACGTGGAGCTCGTTGTCGAGGAGCCGGGCGCCGTGGAGCGGGACGATCGCGTCGGCGGAGAAGATCCCGGTGGCGACAGTCGCGAATGTGGCCTTGCCGCTCGCATCGTCCACATAGATCTGGCGAACGGCGCCGACTTTGGCCCCCGTCGAGTCGAAGGCGGTCGAGTCGAGCAACGCGTCGAGCTGTTCCTTGAGGTTCACAGGGTCCTCCGGGGTCGAGGGGAAGGGACTGAGCCGGGCGCGGGCCCCGACGACTTGAGCTGATTACACCAGCTCGACAACGGTTGAGTCAGCTGAAAATCACCTGTGTCGGCCGATTCGGGTCGGGTGGGTAACCTCGACCCGTGACCTCCGCGACCCCCGACCCGCTCGCCCCGCTTCTGACTCTGCCCGGCGTGGCCGAGGCTGCGGACGCAGCCCGGGCCGCCCTGGCCTCGATTCACCGGCACCCCGCGAACCGACGAGGTTGGCCCACCACCGCCGCCGAATCGGTGTTGCGCGGCGCGCGCGCGTCCGCTGGGGTTGAGGGCGCCTCCGTGCGCTTGGACACCGACACCGAGCCGGATGAGGTGCTCTCTGCCGCGCTGCGGGTCGCCGGCGAACTGACAGGTGAGTCCCTCGACCGCGCCGTCGCGGTGTGGACCCGCTCGCCCCTGCAAGAACTCGCTCATCTTCATCTCCTCGCCGCCTCCGGGGCGGGGGTGGACCCGCAGGGCCTTGGCCGACCACGCTCCGAGCAGGGCGTCGCCGAGCGTCTCCAGGGCCTAGCCGAACTCGTCACCGGTGGCACTCGCGCACCTGCGCCCGTGCTGGCCGCGGTCGTCCTCGGTGAACTCTCGGGGCTCCGCCCGTTCGGGTCCGCGGACGGGATCGTCGCCCGTGCGGCATTCCGGCTGGTCGCGGTGTCCACCGGGCTCGATCCGCACTGCCTGGGCGTGCCCGAGGTGACCTTTTACCGCGACCCCGAGGGCCACCGCGCCGCTGTCGCGGGTTACATGTCCGGAACCGAGGAGGGCGTGGCCGCCTGGCTTCTCCACTGTTGTGGAGCGTTGGAGGCGGGGGCGCGGGAGGCGGTCTCGATCGCCGACGCTGCCGGGGCCTGACAGAGTGCCGCCGCGGCCGGGGCCTGGTCGACCGCAATGCGGCCCGGGCAACCGGGGTGGCGCCCTGACGAGCGAACGGCGGGCCGGCCGAAGCCGACCCGCCAACTCACTGCGGTCCATCGAGAGATCCGGGTACCAAGCGTCCTGTGGTCCGCCGTGTCGCCGGCCCGGGACAACCGTCGGTGACGGCTGGCGCGGACCCACGGCTGGTGTTGCCTCTCGGGCGTCATCCGTCGCGTGGGTTTCCGAATGTCGATGACGGTGAATCTGGCGGGGGGCCGAGACTTCTCTTCCGTCGCGGTCCTAGCGTCGTCAACACCGTGCCCTGAGCATGCCGCCTGAGACCGCCGCGGGGCGATGGTGGAACCCCACAAGGAACGCGGTGAGTCGTGGGGTGGTCCGGCTATCGCCCGATGCCATCAGCCGAGCCCATGATGAAGTGTTGGCGGCTCGTGTCACCGCCTCCGTCTGACGCCCCAGCCCTACCGTGTCGCGTGCCGGGCGGCGCGGGCGAACGATACGGCGGCGGCGCCCACCGCCACGGCGATGGCGGTGACCCCGACGATCGGTCCCGTCGCGCGTTCTAAGGTGGGCAGCAGAGGTGTGGGATTCTCGAACGTGAGGATCGGCCACCCGCGTTGGAGAGCCTCGCGCCGCAGCGCACGGTCGGGGTTGATCACCGTGGGGTGACCCACCGTCTCGAGCATGGGCAGGTCGGTCGAGGAGTCGGAATAGGCGTAACTCGCATCGAGGTCGTAGCCGTAGCGCTCGGCGAACCCCTGGATCGCCTCGGCTTTCCCGGGCCCCTGACAGTAGAACTCGATCTCCCCGCCGTAGCGCCCGTCGGCGTCCCGGTTCATGCGGGTGCCGGCGTAATGGTCCACGCCGAGCATCCGGGCGATGGGCGCCACCAGTTCTTCGCCCGAGGCGGACACGATGACCAGGTCGTGGCCCAGCGCGCGGTGCTCGGCGAGCAGGTCCTGGGCCTCGGAGTACACGGTAGGGGAGACGGTCTCGGTAAGGGCCTCGGTCACGATCCGCTCTACCTGCTCGGGCGCCCACCCCTTGGTGGCGGTCGCCATGGCCTGGCGGACCTTCTGCATTTGTTCGTCATCGGCGTCCGACAGGCTGAAGGCGAGCTGCGTGTAGGCCAGGTCGATCACCGACCTCCGCGACAGTAGACCCTCGCCGAGGAAGGATTTGTTGAACGCGAAGACCGATGAGGTCGCGATGATCGTCTTGTCGAGATCGAAGAACGCGGCGACCCGGCGAGGGCGATGCGACATCCTGGAACGCGTGGGGCGTGTGGCGGACACACCTCAACGATACGGATCTTGTGATGTCCACGCAGATGGGTAATACTGACCGTGCCCGTAATGGGCATCCCCCTAAAGGTGCCCAGTTCCGCCCCCCGAGAACTGGCGCTTTGAGAGACCGCGGCACCCCCCTGCCGCGGTCTCTTGCATTTCCGCGCAATTCCACAGCCCGCTCCCCCTCCACAGGCCGTCGGCCGTGGGCCCCCACGACGCCGGTCACGGCCGGATCGATGGTCGAGGCTGGGCTCCGTGAACACGACTACGAGAGCGCGGTCCGTCACGGTGGCCGTCGCCGACCCCGACCTGGACGCCGATGTGCGCGCCGTGGTGGCCGCTCTGGCCCTGGACCCGGGCACAGTGGGTGGGTCGCCCACCGATGTGGTGGTCACCGATCGTGCGGACGCGGCGACGTGGGCCGGAGGGTCACGCGTCGTACGGGTCGGGTCCGACAGGGAACCGGACGACGACGACGGGGTGGTCCGCCTGCCGTCAGGCACCGGCGATCTCGTGGGGGCGCTGCTCGCGCCGCTGCAGACCAGGTCAGGGCCGTTCATCGTGGTCACGGGCGCGGTGGGCGGCTGCGGGGCCAGCACGCTGGCGGCGGCACTGGCGGTGCGGGCCGCTCCGTCACTCCGGACCCTGCTGGTGGAAGCGGACCCGCACGGCACCGGCCTCGACCTCCTGCTGGGTGCCGAGGGCAGGCCCGGGCTGCGAATCGAGGACGTGCGCGCAGATCTGGGCGGGCCCGATCCGGAAGCCCTGTGGGGCGCGGTGCCGGAGGCGCAGCCAGGGCTCGGCGTGCTGGCCAGGTCCAGGAGTCGACCTGCCGACGCCGACCCGGCCCGCGTCCCCGATGGTGCTCCGGGCGCGGTGCAGGCCCACCGGGCGGCCGGGGGGCTTGTGGTGAGCGATCTCGGCGGTCTGGCCGACGCCGGGCCAGCGCTCGCCGGCGCCGATCTCGTCGTCGTCGCCACCAGGGCCGATATCCAGGGCGCGGTCGCCGCTGGCCGTGCGGTGAGCGACGTACCCGGCGCAGTTCTGGTGGTCCGGGCCGGACGCGGCGACCCCCTGCACGCGGCCGACATCGCCGATTCGGCCGGGGCGGCGCACTGGTATGTCCTGCCCGAGATCGGCGCGGTGCGCCGCGCGGCCGGCGCAGGCGGACTGGGCGACTCTCTGCGCCGCGGCCGGGCGGGCCGGGTGCGGAGACTCGCCGCGGTCGCCGACTCGTTACTGGAGCAGGTGACTCTCGGTGAACGGTGACGATCCGGGCGTGGTCGCGCCTTCCGCCGACCTCGTGGACAGGGTCCGCGCGCGGCTCGCGGGACTGGGAGTGGAGCCCGAGCCGGACGAGGTGGTTCGCGCCGTGAGGGCCGAGTCCGGGGTGCTGCACGGGCACCTCGATCTGCTGCAGACCGCCCGATTGGTCCGCGAGCACCTCGCCGGTGCCGGACCGCTTGAGGCATTGTTGGCGAGCCCGGGGGTAACCGACGTAGTGGTCGACGGACCCGGCCCGGCGCTGGTGGACCGCGGGCGGGGACTGGAGGAGACGGACGTCGTGGTGCCGACCGAGGCCGAGCTGCGGACCCTCGCGGTGCGACTGGCCGGGCGGGCCGGCCAGCGGCTCGACGACGCGCGCCCCTGGGCCGACGGAGTGGTGCGCTCACGAGACGGGATGGCGTGGCGGCTGCACGCGGTGCTGCCGCCGGTGGCCGTGGACGGGACCTGCCTGTCCCTGCGGGTGTCGAGGCCGGCGCAGGCGACGTTCGACCGGCTCGTTGAGGCGGGAACGGTTCCCGCCACCGCTGAGCCGCTGCTGCGCGGTCTGGTCGATGCCCGGGTGGGGTATCTCGTGGTGGGCGGGACCGGCTCGGGAAAAACCACCATGCTCGCGGCGCTGCTGGGGCTCGTCCCAGCGACCGAGAGGCTTCTGTGCGTCGAGGACTCTCCGGAGTTGCGGCCCGCCCACCCGCACGTCGTGCGCCTGGTGGTCCGGCACGGCAACGTTGAGGGCGCCGGCGAGGTGACCATGGCCGACCTGGTCCGGCAGGCCCTGCGCATGCGCCCGGACCGGATCGCGGTGGGGGAGGTGCGCGGCGGCGAGGTCGCTGACCTGCTGGCCGCTCTCAATACCGGGCACGACGGCAGCGCCGGCACCGTCCACGCCAACTCGCCGACCGAGCTGCCGGCCCGACT
The DNA here is from genome assembly GCF_008369165.1 of Dietzia sp. ANT_WB102. Classification (NCBI taxonomy): domain Bacteria; kingdom Bacillati; phylum Actinomycetota; class Actinomycetes; order Mycobacteriales; family Dietziaceae; genus Dietzia; species Dietzia sp. ANT_WB102. The sequence continues at coordinate 157,387 of NZ_VOBA01000001.1, read as the reverse complement.
GGAAGCGCTCGGTGCGCTCGGTGGCCTCGACCGGGCGGCCCTGTCGGCGCAGGTCGCGGCGTCGTTGCGAGTGGTGGTGGGGATGCGCCGGTTACCCGACGGGCGACGGGGGGTCGACTCGATCGGGGTGGTTCGGCGCGGGGTGCACGGGATCGTCGTGGACCCGGCCTGGCGGGCGGACGGGGGAACAGCCCCAGGTCGTGCGGCTCTGGTCGCACTCCTCGAGGAGCGGGCTCCGTGACGGTCGCGCTGCTCCTGGCAGCTGCGCTGCTGGTCTGGCCGGGCGGGGTCGCGGTCGGACGCCTTCGTGCCCTCGGGGCCGACGGCGGCATATCGGGCCGCGGCTCGGGCGTCGGCGGTCGCGCTACCGTCAGCGGTCGTCCGGGGGTCGGCGCGTGGCCCACCGGCGTGCGCAGTGCGCTCGCGCAGGTACCGGCAGGAGTGCTGTGGCCCCTCATCGCGGGCACCGTCGGGCTCATGGGGGCGGGCCCATTCCACGCGTGCGCGGCCGCCGTACTCGGCGGAACTGCTGCTGACCTGTACCGTCGGGCCACCGAGCGCCGGAAGCGCCTCGTGCGGTTGGAAGCGTGGGAGCGCGCTCTCGACGATGCCTCGTCGGCTCTGCGCGCCGGCGCCAGTCCGGGGCGCGCCCTCGGGCAGGCCGCCGACGCGGCGGGGGCACACGACCCGCAGGTGGCCGGGATACTCACCACGGCCGGCTCCCATGCTCGCCTGGGGGGCGACGTCGCCGCAGCCCTGCGTCCGGCGGGCGGTGCAGGTCCGGGCGAAGACCGGGTCGCCGGTGAACTGGCCGGCGCCTGGCTCCTGGCCAACCGGCACGGCGTCGTGCTGGCCGACGTCGTCGACGGACTGCGGGCCGACGTGGCCTCCCGGCGGCAGCGCGCGATCCGGGTGGACGCCACCCTGGCCGGGCCACGCGCCACCGCCGTCATCCTCACCGCCCTTCCCGGACTGGGCGTGCTCCTGGGGTCCGGATTCGGCGCCGACCCCCTGGGAGTCCTCCTGGACGGCGCGCTCGGCGGCGTGTTGTGCCTGGCCGGGGCGGTCCTGCTGGCCGCCGGGCTGCTGTGGACTGACCGGATCGCGGGCGGTGCCGCCCGATGACCGCTGCCGTCCTGATGCTCGCGGCCGCGCTGTGCGTGGCGCCGTGGCGTGCACGTGCCGCCGACAGGGTGGACGAGCTCCGGACTGGGGCCGGCGCACCGCCACCCCGGGTCCGCGGCCGTGCCCGATCCGGCGCCCGGTTCCTGCCGCTGTCGGTGGCCGGTGTCCTCGGCCGGATTGTCCGTCCACGCACCGCCCCCGCCGACACCGGAGCCCTGGCCCAACTGGTGGATCTGCTGGGGGCTGCGCTGCTGGCAGGACTCCCCGCACCCGACGCACTGTCGGCGGTCTCCGACGCGGTCGAGCACACCGACCCTGCCTCGGCACGCCCATTGCGGGCGGCTGCAGCACGGATGCGTCTCGGCGCCACTCCCGCCGAGGCCTGGCGTGAGGTCACGGGCGCCGCCCGGCTGGCCCCGATCGCCTCGGAGTTGGCTCGCGCGACCGACGGCGGCGGATCCGTGCGAGCGGCCCTCGAGCACGCGGCCGGCCGGCTGCGCTCCGAGGCCGACGCCACAGCCATGGCCCGCGCCGAGCGGGCTGCCGTCCTGGTCGCAGGTCCTCTTGGCCTGTGCTTCCTCCCGGCGTTTGTGTGCCTGGGAGTTCTCCCCGTCGTGGTGGGACTAGCCGACGGGATGCTGCCGGGAGTCCTGCCGTGAGCGGACCCGCCGGCCACACCGATTCCGGGGCGGAGACGCCGACCCGGTCACTGAAGAAGGAGAACGCAGATGAACACGCACCTCACCAGCACGACGGCCGCCCGGATCATCGCCGCCCCCGGGATGGCGGCCATCAGGGCCCGTGCAACGCTGTCCCGGCGGTTCAGTTCCGTGAGCAAGCGGGATGCCGGCATGTCGACGGTCGAGTACGCCGTGGGCACTATCGCCGCGGCGGCATTCGGCGCGGTCCTCTACACCGTGGTCAGCGGCGATTCGATACCCGACGCGCTCGGCGGGATCATCGAGCAGGCGCTCAACACCTCGGTGTGATGATGCTGCGGTGGCACCGCGCGGCGACGGCCCGCGACGACGGGTCGGTGACGGTGGAGGCCGCCCTGGGCATCGCCTCACTCGTCGTGGTGATCAGCGTCGCCGCCGCCGGGGCCGCCGCGGCGCTTGCTCAGATACGGGTTGTCGATGCGGCACGGGAGGCGGCGCGGGTGGCGGCCATGTCCGGGCCGGCCGACGGGGTATCGGCTGGCCGGGCCGTGGCATCCGACGCCGAGGTATCCGTGGACGTCGGCGGACCGTACGTCACCGCCGTAGTCGTGGCGCCGGCGCGCGGGCTCCCCGGCGTCGAGCTCCGCGGCCGGGCCGTCGCGCGATCAGAACCGGGGGTGGTCGGATGACAGGCCGCAGCCGGTGGCTGCGGGTCGTCGGCGACGACAGGGGCGCCATGACCGTCATGACCGCCTTCGCCGTGGCCGCAGTCCTGGCCCTGACAGTGGCGGTACTTATGGTGGGCCGGGCGTCGGCGGCCGCGCACACCGCCCGGGCGGCAGCCGACCTCGCCGCGCTGGCCGGGGCGCACGCGCTGCGGGCGGGCGAGCCCGCGTGCACGGTCGCGGACCGGGTCGCCGGAGAGAACCGGGCACGTCTCGGGGCGTGCGTCATCGACGGCGTCGACGTCGTGGTGCGGGCCGAGGTACAGGTCGACCTCGGGGTGGTCCGTTCGCGGTCGGCCGTGGCGGTCGCCCGGGCCGGGCCGGCGTGAGGCCGACCCGTCCCGGGAGCGCAGGCCCGGCGTCGTTACTCCGCCAGGATCCAGTTGCCGCAGAACATCGATGTGAACACGGCATCTGATTCCAGAATCGTGACCGTCAGTGACGGGGCCGCCGAGACCGTGGCACTGTCCAGGATATTTCCCCGGGAATCAGCGCGTTCCCAGGAACAGTCCGACACCGGTTCCCGGATCGTGTAGGTGCCCGCTCGTATCTCCTCGCCGACCAGGAACCTCCCGGTGCCGAACTCGGTGGCCAGTGCCTTCTCGAACCTTCCGGCGCGGGCATCGTCGAGGACCTGCTGCTGGTCGGGGCACAAGGTGGGGACGATGACCGTCTCCATCACCTCCGGGCGGAGGTCCCCCTCGGGCCACTCCGCATTGCCGACCCCCCACACGTCGTGGACGAACTGGGCCGACGACAACGCAGGGAACCGGGCGTTTCCCTTGGTTTCGCCGTTTCGAAGTGTCTCGCAGATATCCCTGTGGTGCGCGTATGCCTGCTCGTCGGCTCCGTTTGAGTACGGCTCGTACGCTGCCGCCCACGCCTCGTACCGGCCCCGCTCGTCACCGGGGGTGGACGTGGACGTGGCCGTGTCGGCGGAGGGGTCGGGGACCGCGTCGTCGGTCGCGGGCTCCGCCCCGCAGGCGGTGAGCGCCCCGCAGGCGACGAGCGCCGAGCTGGCGAGGGCGAACCGCAGGGCCTCCATGGTGCGCATAGAGCGAAGGTAACCCATCGGGCGCCAGGACACGGACGGATCCGTGCACCGCAATTGCCCAGGCGGGGCCGACGAGGACTGGGAGGAGATCAGACCGCCCGGAGTTGTCCCACCACCTCGGTGAGCAGCGCGATCGCGCCCGGCTTGGACAGGGGGTCGTTGCCGTTGCCGCATTTGGGTGACTGGATGCAGGAGGGACAGCCGGACTCGCACTCGCAGGAGCGGATCGCGGCCAGTGTCGCGCCCAGCCACGAGGTGGCGCGCCGGAATCCGCGCTCGGCGAATCCCGCACCACCGGCGTAGCCGTCGTAGACGAACACCGTGGGTAGTCCGGTGTCCGGGTGCAGGGCGGTCGACACCCCACCGATATCCCAGCGGTCGCACGTCGCCACCAGTGGCAGCAACCCGATCGCGGCATGCTCGGCCGCGTGCAACGCGCCCGGCCAATCCGCCTCCTCCAGCCCGGCGACCCGCAGCAGCTGTGGGGCGAGCGTGTAGATCACGGCCCGCGTGGCCAGCGTCGTCTCGGGCAGATCCAGTGGGGTCACGTCCAGGATCTCGCCGCCGCGCAGCCGTCGTTGGTAGCCGGTGACGCGGGTGGTCACCTCCACGTCGGCCAGCGAGAGTGTGACCGGGCCGGCGGGCACCGACTCCAGGGTGTCCACCAGGTCGATCGACACCTGCTCGCGCGCACTGGTTGTCCACTCCGGCACCTCCGGGTGACACAGCGCGAGGCCATCCTCCAGGTTCAACTCGTCCACAACAAACGACTCGCCCTGGTGCAGGTAAAGCGCCCCCGGATGGACCTGGGAGCGGGCACGGACGGAGTCGATCGTGCCAAGCATGCGTCCGTCGGCGGCGTCGACGATCACCACCTCGGCCCCGCCCGTGCCGCGGATGTCGACCTCGGTGTGCGGGTTGTGGTCGTCGGCGGCCGGGTACCAGCCGGCCGGCCGACGCCGCACCAGCCCGTCGTCGGCGAGCCGTTCCAGCACTTCGGTGGCGCCCCACGCCCGGGCCTCCTCGTGAGACATCGGCCGCTCGCTCACAGCACACCGCAGCTGCCCGGCCAGGAGAACCGGGTTGCGGGGATCGGTGACGGTTGCTTCGACCGGGCGGCCCAGAAGCGCCTCGGGGTGGTGGACCAGGTAGGTGTCCAGCGGGTCGTCCCGTGCCACCAGCATCACGAGCGCGCCCTGCCCGCGACGCCCGGCACGTCCGGCCTGCTGCCAGAACGAGGCGATGGTGCCCGGGAAGCCGGCGCTGACCACGGCGTCGAGCCCGGAAATGTCCACGCCCAGCTCAAGCGCCGACGTCGACGCCACCCCCACCAGCTCCCCGTCGGCGAGGCCGCGCTCGAGGGCGCGGCGGTCGTCGGCGAGGTACCCGGCGCGGTAGGCGGCGATCCGTCCGGCCAGTTCGCGGCCGCGGGCGCCATGCTCGGAGGCCAACCGTTCGCGGGCGCGCAGCGCGGTGGACTCGGCGCCAGCCCGGGACCGGACGAAGGTCAGGGTCCGCGCGCCCTCGGCGACGAGGGTGGCCATCAGTGTGGACGCCTCGACCGGCGCGGGCCGCCGGACAGGGGCCCCATGTTCGCCGGACAGGCCCTCCATCAGCGGCGGCTCCCACAGGGCGACGGTCCGCCCGCCCTGTGGAGAGGCGTCGTCGGTGACCTCCACGCAGTCGCGGCCGACCAGAGTGGTCGCGGCGACGCCGGCGTCCGAGGTGGTGGCCGAGGCCAGGATAAATGTCGGGGCAGCACCGAGCGCCCGTGCGAGGCGGTCGAGCCGGCGCAGGACGAGGGCGACGTTGGAGCCGAACACGCCACGGTAGGAATGACATTCATCGACGACGACAAAACGGAGCCCCCGAAGAATCCGAGTCCATTGCCGGGCCCTGCCGAGCAATGACAGGTGGAGCATGTCGGGATTGGTGACGATCCATCTGGAGTTCTCCCGGATCCAGGGTCGGGCATCGGTCGGGGTGTCACCGTCGTAGGAGGCAGGTGCCACGTGGGAGAGCGCGGGCACGGCGTCCACCAGTGAGATGACAGACGACAGCTGGTCCTGCCCGAGGGCCTTGGTCGGGGCCAGGTACAGCACGCAGGCGTTGCGGTCCGCCGCGAGCGCGCTGAGCGCGGGCAGTTGGTAACCGAGGGACTTGCCCGACGCGGTGCCCGTCGCGACCACCACGTTGCGGCCGGCGTGGGCGTGTTCGGCCGTGGCCACCTGGTGAGCCCACGGGCGGTCGACCCCGCGGCCGCGTAGCTCGTCGGCCAGACCGGGGTGAGTCCAGGAAGGCCAGTCGTCATACCGGGCGTCGCGGGCGGGCAGGTCCACGGCATGTGTGAGCGGCGACGGCCCGGCCGGCATCTGCTCGAGCAGGTGGCCCAGGAGTTCGCGTCCGTAAGTCGTCACCCCTCGACCGTAGAGGGAGCGCGGCGTTCTGACCGCCTCGCCGGGTGGGAGCGCGGGCAGCCGCCGCGGGTGGGGGCGGCCGGCGGGCGGCAGCGAATTCCCGTCGGGTGCGAGCGTCCTGCCCCGGATCTGTTCTCCTCCTGCTGCCGTCATGGTGTACTGGAGCCGGTCGTCATCACCGTCCGCGGGCAGCCGCGGCCGGGGTCGCCGGCCCGACACGCGTGGCCATCCCGCGAGTCGCACCTGGCAGTACGGAAAAGGAACGCATCAGATATGGCACAGGGCACCGTCAAGTGGTTCAACGCGGAGAAGGGCTACGGGTTCATCGCCCCTGAGGACGGATCCGCCGACCTCTTCGTCCACTACTCCTCCATCGAGGGCTCGGGCTTCAAGTCGCTCGAGGAGAACCAGCGCGTCGAGTTCGAGGTCGGCGAGGGGCAGAAGGGACCGCAGGCCCAGGAGGTCCGCGCCATCTGACCGATCCGGTCGATCTCGGCGAGGCCCCCACCGCACGCGCGGGTGGGGGCCTCGCGATGTGTCGGGGGTCGACCGTAGGCTTTCGTCCGTGACGCAGCTGTCGTTCTTCGCCGCGGACGACCACGTCCCGGAGCCCTCGGATCTAGAGGGGGCGTTGGCCGCCCGGGGCCAGTCCACCCTGGCGGGCGGGCTCGCTCAGGTGTCCGTCGCCCTCGACGCGGCCTGGCGGGCGGACGCTCTGGAGATTCTCCTGGCTGAGGCGGGTCTCGAGCCGGTTCGCTCGGATGCGGGTCCGGACGGCCGGTGCACGGTGTCCACTGCACGAACCCCGGCCCTCGTCCCGGTCGTACGCCGGTGGCGGCGTGGCGCCGTCACCGCGGTGCCGGAGGGATGGACGCCCTCCGCCGGTGCGCTGCGCCTCTGGGTTCTCACCGCTGGCCGCAGCACGGACGGGGGAGCGGTCGAGCTGGGCATTGACGCCGTGGCGGAGCACCATGCGCCCCGACGTGACGCGCTCCGCGCAGCCCTGGACCGCGTCGGGATCCGGACGACGTATGTCGGCCCCAAGGGCGGTGGGCCGCTGCTGCGGCTCGGCACGGCGCGCGCCCGCGCGCGACTGGCACAGAGCATTGGCCCTGCGCCCGCCGGCGCGCCCCCGGAGCACTGGCCCGGTTAGTGCCGCGGCGTCCCCGCTAGGTCCGTGTTGTGGCCGCGGGGTTTGCGCTGCGTTGACTCCGCCGGAAGTACCGTGGGGGTATGTGCATGTTGGTCATCGCCCGCCGGGTCCACCCCCTCTACCCGCTGATCGTGGTGGCCAACCGGGACGAGGTCCTGAGTCGGCCGACCGAGCCGTTGCACGAGTGGGTCGCCGACCGGGACGGGGTCGGGGGCGTCGTCGCCGGCCGGGACGTGTCCGCGGGCGGGACCTGGCTCGCCGTGGCACCGGGTGGACGATTCGCGGCGGTGACCAACGTGCGTGAGGCCGGGCCTTCGCAACCCGCCCCCGCATCCCGTGGCGAGCTGCCGCTCGATGCGCTCACCGGGCCGGTGCCCGTCACGGAGTTCGCCCACCACGTCGTCGACGATCTCGACCGCTACGGGCCCGTGAACCTCCTGGCCGGTGACCTGGACCGGATGTGGTGGGCCTCCAACCGCTCCACGCGCGGCCCATTACCGCTCGGGATCGGCGTTCACGGGTTGTCGAATGCGTCCCTGGACACTCCCTGGCCGAAGGTGGTGGGCGCGGTCCACGATGTGCGGGCGCTCATGAGCACCGACGCGATGACGGGCCCGGAATGGTCAGAGACGCTGCTGGATGTGCTCGCCGACCGCCGGCCGGCATCCCCGTGGAAGATGCCGCGCACGGGCGTGCCCCTCACCCACGAATGGCGACTGTCGTCGCGGTTCGTCCGCCTCGGTCGCCAGTACGGCACCCGGTCGACCACCGCCGTACGAATTGACCAGCACGGCACGGCCGACGTGGTGGAGCGCACGTGGGACGCCCGTGGACGCGTTACGGGGACGGTCACCGAGCGCATCTGACCTGGTGACCGCCCCCGCGGGCGGGTGTGTCGGCGCCGTTGACGCGGCGAGGGGCGCGCCCCCGTCCGCGACGACGGCCCTAGTCGACGGTCCAGGTGTTGGGGCCGTCGAGCAGGGCCTGCAGATCGCTGGTGGCAGTCTCCTTGGCAGCGGCGACCTGGCCGCGGGCGAGGTCGTCGTAGGTGTCGCGTCGCACCTGCCGGATGATGCCGGTGACCGTGTACTCGAGGTCCTGGCTGGACAGTGTGGCCAGGGCGTGAGCGTAGGTGGGGTCGTCGGTGTAGGCGTCGTGGACGATGATGTCTGCCTCGTCCACGTCCGCGGTCGCGGCGACGGCGAGAGAGAAGCCGCGGCGGACGACGCAGTGCTGTCCCTCGTCGCCGAACACGATCTTCTCGCCGTGGCGCACCGGGATGAGGTGGTCGGCGGCGTCTTCCTTGCGTAGCAGGTCGAACGAGCCGTCGTTGAAGATCGGGCAGTCCTGCATGATCTCCACGAAGCTGGTGCCGCGGTGGTGGGCGGCAGCCTCAAGGACCTCGGTGAGCCCCTTGCGGTCCGAGTCGAGAGCGCGGGCGACGAAGGTGCCCTGGGCGCCCAGGGCCAGCGACAGGGTGTTGAACGGGTGGTCCAGCGAACCCATCGGGCTGGACTTGGTGATCTTGCCCGTCTCCGAGGTCGGCGAGTACTGCCCCTTGGTCAGGCCGTAGATCCGGTTGTTGAACAGCAGAATGTTCATGTTCACGTTGCGGCGCAGCGTGTGGATCAGGTGGTTGCCGCCGATCGACATGGCGTCACCGTCACCAGTGACCACCCACACCGACTGGTCGGGACGGGCGGTGGCCAGCCCGGTGGCGATCGCCGGGGCGCGGCCGTGGATCGAGTGCATCCCGTAGGTCTCGAGGTAGTACGGAAAGCGGCTCGAGCAGCCGATGCCGGAGATGAACGTGATGTTCTCGCGCTTGAGGCCGAGCTTGGGCAGAAGGGCACGGATGGTGGCCAGGATGACGTAGTCACCACAGCCCGGGCACCAGCGCACCTCCTGGTCAGACGTGTAGTCCTTTGGCTTCTGCGGTGCCGAGCCCTCGGGGGCCTTGGGCACCGAGGCCAGGGCGTCGAGCGGCAGCGGGCTGCCGACGAGTCCGGAATCGGTGGGGGTCATGGGGATCCTCTCCTCGCTCGCAGGTCAGCGGGTTCGGTTGGCGGTGGCGGTGCCGGTTGCGGTGTGGCCGACCCGAGGAGCGGGGGCCGCGGGCTCACCGGTGGTGGTGATGACCCCGTCGAGCGCCAAGCGGTACTTGTCGTGCTCGGTGTGGGTCAGGCGGCCGGCGAACTCGGCCTCGATGGCGGTCTGCAGCTCTTCCGCGGAGAAGGCCATGCCGTGCACCTTCGTGATGGGCTGGATGTCGGCGGGGAACCGGGCCTTGAGCAGCATCGCCAGCTGGCCCAGGTTCATCTCCGGAACCAGGATACGCCGGTACTTCCCGAGCACGTCGGCGATGTTGTGGGGCAGGGGATTGAGGTGACGCACGTGCGCTCGGGCCACGCGGTGACCGTTGGCACGGGCGCGGCGAACGGCCTCGCCAATGGGCCCGTAGGACGAGCCCCAACCCACGACCAGCACGTCGGCGTCGTCCGTGGGGTCGTCGACCTCGAGGTCCGGCACGTCGATCCGCGCGATCCGCAGCGCGCGGGTCCGGGTCATGAGGTCGTGATTCTCCGGCGTGTAGGAGATGTTGCCGGTGCCGTTGGCCTTCTCGAGCCCGCCGATGCGGTGCTCGAGGCCCGGCTCACCCGGGACCGCCCAGTCGCGGGCGAGGGTCTGCGGGTCGCGGGCGTACGGCAGGTACGCCGGGGCGTCCTCGCCTTCGGGCGCGGTGGCGAGGTTCTTCTCGATGGCCGGCAGCGTGGAGACCTCGGGCAGCAGCCACGGTTCCGAGCCGTTGGCGATCGCGCCGTCGGACAGCACGATGACCGGGGTGCGGTAGGTGACCGCGATGCGGGCGGCCTCGCGCGCTATCTCGAAGCAGTCGGCCGGCGACTGCGGGGCCACTACGGCCACGGGCGATTCGCCGTTGCGGCCGAACAGGGCCTGCAGCAGGTCGGACTGCTCGGTCTTGGTGGGCAGACCGGTCGAGGGTCCGCCACGCTGGACGTCGATGACCACCAGTGGTAGTTCGGTCATCACCGCCAGCCCGATGGCCTCGGACTTCAGCGCCAGGCCGGGGCCGGAAGTCGACGTCACGCCGAGTGCTCCGCCGTAGGAGGCGCCCAGTGCCGCGCCGATCCCGGCGATCTCGTCCTCGGCCTGGAACGTGGTCACGTCGAACTGCTTGAGCTTGCTCAGTTCATGCAGGATGTCGGAGGCCGGGGTGATGGGGTAGGTGCCCAGGAACACCGGCATCTCGGCGGACTTACCGGCGGTCACCAGCCCGTAGGCCAGGGCGGTGTTACCGGTGACCTGGCGGTAGCGGCCCGAGGGCAGCTTGGCGGGGGCGATCTCGTACTCCGAGGCGAACGCCTCGGTGGTCTCTCCGTAGTTCCAGCCCGACCGCAGCGCGAGGATGTTGGCCTCGAGGATGGCCGGCTTCTTGCCGAACTTGTCGGAGAGGAAGTTCTCAATCGAGTCGACCGTGCGACCGTACATCCACATGAGCAGGCCCAGCGCGAACATGTTCTTGCAGCGCTCGGCGTCCTTCTTGCCGATGTCCACACTCTCGACCGCGCCGATCGTCAACGTACTCATCGCGACCTCGTGCACCTGGAACGCCTCGAAGGCCGGCGACCCCAGTGGGTTGGACTCGTAGCCGACCTTGGTCAGATTGCGCTTGGTGAACTCGTCGGAGTTGACGATGAGGATCCCGCCCGAGGGGAGGTCGTCGATGTTGGCCTTGAGGGCTGCCGGGTTCATCGCCACCAGAACATCGGGGCGGTCACCGGCCGTGAGGATGTCGTAGTCCGCGATCTGGATCTGGAAGCTCGAGACACCGTGGATGGTGCCCTGGGGAGCGCGGATCTCGGCCGGGTAGTTGGGCTGGGTCGCCAGGTCGTTACCGAAGGCGGCGGCCTCGGAGGTGAACTGGTCACCGGCGAGCTGCATACCGTCACCCGAGTCACCCGCAATGCGGATGACCACCTTGTCCAGCTTGGTCTTGGACGCATTGCCCACCGGTGCTGACCTCCAAAAAGTCGTGATGAGTCGGGGCGTGTCGTGGGTCCCGTACGGCCATCGACGGTACGCCGATTCCGGCGCAACCCGCGGCCACGACCGAATTGCCAAAACTGTAACAGGTTGCAATAGCGGAACGTGATCGCTACTCGGCACTATAGACCGATCGGTCTATCAATGTCACTCGCGCCCGGTCAGTGCGGGGGACGACGTCGAGTCCGGAATCGGCGGAGTCAGTACATATAGAGGTGATTGCGGGAACCCGGGCAGCGGAGCGCCGGGGGGCGGCGGGCGGTGCCGCTCACCCCCCGTGGGGTCGATCACGGGGTAACGCGCGTTTCTCGTCGGGGGCATCTCTCCTGGTATGAATTCCTATAGAAGGGCCCCGGCACGCGTACCGTAGCCGGGACCGGACGCCGGTGATGGGCGTCGGCGACGGATCAGCGCAGGTTGGGAGCACTCCAGTGGCGAGCAAGAAGGCAGCATCGGGCGGCAAGCGGAGCCTGGTGATCGTCGAGTCCGCCACCAAGGCGCGCAAGATTCAGCCCTACCTGGGCTCCGACTACGTGGTCGAGGCATCGGTCGGACACATCCGCGATCTACCCAAGGGTGCTGCTGACATCCCGGCCAAGTACAAGAAGGAACCCTGGGCGCGGCTCGGCGTGAACCCGGACCACGACTTCGAACCCATCTACGTCGTCAGCGCCGACAAGAAGAAGAAGGTCGCGGAACTCAAGAAGCAACTCGCCGGGGTGGACCAGCTTCTGCTGGCCACAGACCCCGACCGCGAGGGCGAGGCGATCGCCTGGCATCTGCTGGAGGTGCTCAAGCCCAAGGTCCCGGTCAAGCGGATGGTCTTCCACGAGATCACCAAGCCGGCCATTCTCGCCGCCGCCGAGAACACCCGCGAGCTGGACACCGACCTCGTCGACGCCCAGGAAACCCGTCGTATCCTGGATCGGCTCTACGGCTACGAGGTCTCCCCGGTGCTGTGGAAGAAGGTCATGCCGCGGCTGTCCGCAGGCCGCGTGCAGTCGGTGGCCACCCGCGTCATCGTCGAGCGCGAGCGCGAACGCATGGCGTTCGTCGCCGCCGACTACTGGGACATCACCGCGACCCTGGCCACGCAGCAGACCGCCGGTGGGGACGCAGGTGAACCGCGCAGCTTCACAGCCCGACTCTCCGCCGTCGACGGCGCCCGGGTCGCGCAGGGCCGCGACTTCGGCCAGGACGGTCGCCTGAAGACCACCGGCGCGGCCAAGGACTCGGTCATCCTCGGGGAGTCGGCGGCCCGGGCGCTGGCTGACTCGCTGAAGGGTGCCGATTTCGTCGTCGACTCCGTCGAATCAAAGCCCTACACGCGGCGCCCCTACGCGCCGTTCATGACCTCCACGCTCCAGCAGGAGGCCGGGCGCAAGCTGCGGTACACCTCCGAGCGCACCATGCGGATCGCGCAGCGGCTGTACGAGAACGGCTACATCACCTACATGCGCACCGACTCCACAACCCTGTCCGAGGGCGGCATCGCGGCCGCCCGGGCGCAGGCCACGGAGCTCTATGGCAGCGAGTACGTCTCACCCACGCCGCGGCAGTACACCCGCAAGGTCAAGAATTCGCAGGAGGCCCACGAGGCCATCCGGCCCGCCGGAGAGACCTTCGCTACCCCCGGGCAGCTCCACAGTGTGCTCGACGCGGAGGAGTACCGCCTCTACGAGCTCATCTGGCAGCGCACCGTCGCCTCGCAGATGGCGGACGCCCGCGGCACCACCGTCAGCATTCGCATCAGCGGTGACGCCGGCGACAACGCCTCCGGGTACGCGCGCGCCACCTTCGCAGCCTCGGGTCGCACCATCACTTTCCCCGGTTTCCTCAAGGCCTACGTTGAGGCCACCGACGAGTCCTCCGAGTCCACCGACAAGCCGATGGCGGACGACGCCGAGCGGCGCCTGCCCCGTCTCGACGAGGGGCAACACCTCACCGGCGCCGACCTGATCGCCGACGGCCACACCACCAGCCCGCCGGCCCGCTACACCGAAGCGAGCCTGGTCAAGGCGATGGAGGAGATGGGCATCGGACGCCCGTCCACCTACGCCAGTATCATCCGCACCATCCAGGACCGCGGGTACGTCTACGTCCGCGGCAACGCGTTGGTGCCCAGCTGGGTCGCGTTCGCCGTGGTCGGACTTTTGGAGCAGAACTTCGGCAGGCTGGTCGACTACGACTTCACCTCGCTCATGGAGGACGAACTCGACGCGATTGCTGAGGGGCGCGAGAACCGTGACGACTGGCTACGGCGCTTCTACTTCGGCGCAGCAGAGGGCTCCGGCGACGAGAACAACGCGAACTACGCCGTGGGTCTCAAGAACCTCGTCGACGTCAACCTCGAGGCCATCGACGCCCGCAGCATCAACTCGATCCGCGTGTTCGACGACGCCGAGGGGCGTCCGGTCCACGTCCGGGTAGGACGCTACGGCCCGTACCTCGAGCGCATGGTGACCGGTGACGACGGCGCCGAGGAGTCTCAGCGCGCCAACCTTCCCGAGGGGATGAGCCCGGACGAGCTCACGCTCGAGGTGGCGGAGAAACTCTTCTCCACCCCCCAGGACGGCCGCCCGCTGGGCGTCGACCCCGAGACCGGACACGAGATCGTGGTCAAGGACGGGCGCTACGGCCCCTACGTCACGGAGAAGCTGCCCGAGCCCACCGACGCCGAGAAGGCCGAATGGGCCAAGAAGGTCCTCGCCGAGGCCGAGTCGGAGAAGGAGCGTATCGTCGCCGAGCGCGACGCCGCGATCGCCGCCGCCGCGGACGACGACGCCAAGGCCGAGGCCAAGAAGGCCGCGACCAAGGCCAAGGCCGCCGTGACCCGCCGGGCGAAGAAGGAGGCGGAGAATCCGACGGGGCCGAAGCCCCGCACGGGCTCGCTGATGCAGTCCATGGAGCCGGCGACGGTGACGCTCTCCGACGCGCTCAAGCTCCTGTCGCTGCCCCGCGTCGTGGGCGTCGACCCGGCGAGTGGCGAGGAGATCACCGCTCAGCTCGGCCGCTACGGGCCGTACCTGAAGAAGGGCACCGATTCCCGCACACTCGAGTCCGAGGATGCGGTCTTCACGGTGACGCTCGACGAGGCGGTGAAGATCTATTCCGAACCCAAACGTCGGGGACGGCAGGCCGCCGCTCCGAAGGCACTGCGCGAGATGGGGATCGACGAGGTCTCCGGCAAGCAGATGCTGGTCAAGGACGGACGCTTCGGCCCGTACGTGACCGACGGCGAGTCCAACGCTTCGCTGCGCAAGGGGGACACGGTGGAGAGCCTCACCGATGCGCGTGCCTCCGAGTTGCTCTCGGAGCGGCGGGCCAAGGCCCCGCCGAAGAAGACACCCGCGAAGAAGGCCTCGGCCCGCACGTCGCCGGCGAAGAAGACGGCTGCCTCGCGCCGCTGACGCGCCGGAGCGGGGGACTCAGTGCGCTGGGTCGTCGACCGGTCGCAGAGCGACGGTGCCCGCCTGCCACCGATCCGCGAGGGTCGGTCGCAGCGGGCGGGCGAGCTGGGTCATGATGCCGCGGCCGCGCAGTTCGACGCTGCGGCCCAGTACCCAGCGCGCCGCCTCGGGCGCGTCGGCCTGATGGATCGCGGCCGCTGAGGCGAGGACGTGTCCCTGCTCCATCTTGGCCAGCGTCGTGAGTCGCGCGGCCTCGTTGACCGGGTCGCCGATAACCGTGTACTCGAACCGCTTGGCGTGGCCGATGTGTCCAGCGATGACGGTGCCGTAGGAGACGCCGATCCCCGCCGAGAGCGGTGAGAGCTCCGTGAGCCGGCTCTGCAGCGCCCGCGCGGCTCGGAGTGCGCGGCCAGCCTCGTTCTCGACCTCCAGCGGTGCCCCGAATACCGCGAGTAGGGCGTCACCCTGGAACTTGTTGATGTATCCGCCGTTGGAGTCGACGGACTCGACGGCAATCCGGAAGAACTCGTTGAGCACGGACACCACCTCGGCGGGGTCATTCGCCGCCGCGAACTCCGTCGAGCCGGTGAGATCGACGAAGAGCACCGCGACCTGGCGTTCCTGACCGCCGAGTTCGGTGCCACGCTCGAGCGCGTTGCGGGCGACGTCCTCGCCGACGTAGCGACCGAACAGGTCCTGGATGGCCTCGCGTTCCTGCAGGCCCGTCACCATCTCGTTGAACCCCTGCGCGAGCCGGCCGATCTCAGAGCTGTCGTAGATCGTCACGCGGGTCTCGAGGTCCCCCTGCTTGACGCGACTGACGCCCGCCTGCATCTCACGCACCGGGTCGGCGATCGAGTCCGAGACCAGTCCCATGCCGATGGCTCCGGCGATCACGGCGACGCTGGCCAGCACGGCGAGCGGAACGAGGATCAATTCGGGGTCGTCGCCGAACAGGCCGAACCAGTGGCCGGTGAGGATGAGCAGGGCGCCGGCGATCGGGATGACCGTGGTGAGCGACCAGCCCAGGAAGATCCGGCGACGCACCCCGGGGACGTGCCGGTTCGCCGGCACCCCGCGGGACAGGGCGCGGACAGTGATCGGACGCATGATCCGCTCGGCCTGGAGGTAGGAGATCAGGCACGTCGTGCTGCCGCCAAGGAGGCTGGTCACGGCGACGATGAGCGCCAACCTGGGGGAGTGCCCCACATTCACGGCGACGAACAGCACCGTTCCGATCACCCACATGGCGCCCGAGATGAGCGCTTGGTGGAGTGGCAGCCGCAGGGTGCGACGCCGGATGGCGCCGTCGAACTCCGCGCCGGAACGGTCGACCTTCAAGACGGGGAGGAGTAGGAGGGTCGAGGCGATGACCCCGCCGATGAACGCCAGGACAAGGTAGCCGATGAACAGGTATTGGTTGAGGAATCGGAACTCGTTGAGATCGACGAACCGGTCCATCGGCAGGACGAAGCGTAGGAACGCGAACACGAAGACCGCGCCGATGATGTTGGCCTGCACCATCGTCAAGGCATAGACCGGCCAGGGCGTGGCCCACAGCCACCTGAACAACCTAGCCCATCGTTCCATCGGTCCCAGACTAGTTCGCGCCGGTTGTCCCGGAGACGCAGGTGTGTCGGGGGGCGAGGTTAGGGTAGGGGTCATGCCCGGGGTGTTCGATCGGTTGGCCGGACAGGCCGACGTCGTGGCGGAGCTGACCGCTGCCGCCACGGCAGCCCGTGCCCGGGTGCCGGGGCAGGGGTGGGACTCCTCGGACGCTCGGATGGTCCACGCGTGGCTGTTCACCGGCCCGCCGGGCAGCGGCCGGAGCGTGGCGGCCATGGCGTTCGCCGCTGCGCTGCAGTGCGAGCATCCGGACGTCGTGGGCTGCGGGGAGTGCCGAGCGTGCCACACGGTCCTCGCAGGTACCCACGCGGACGTGCACCTACTCGCGCCACAGGGCGTGAACATCCTGCTCAAGGACGTCAAGGAGACCATCCACCGCGCGGCTAGCCGCCCCGGCACCGGGCGCTGGCAGATCGTGGTGGTCGAGGAGGCGGACCGTCTCACCGAGCAGTCCGGCAACGCGCTGCTCAAGGTGGTCGAGGAGCCGCCCAGCCGGACCGTCTTCCTGCTCTGCTCGCCGACCACCGACCCGATGGACATCATGGTGACGCTGCGGTCGCGGTCGCGGAACGTCGCTTTGCGTCAGCCGAACGCGGCGGCGGTGGAGCGCGCGCTGCTCGCCGACGGGGAACCGATTGATCCCGACCTGGCCCGGTGGGCGGCTTCGGTGTCCTCCGGGCACGTGGGTCGCGCACGATGGCTGGCCACCGACGAGGCGACCCGGGAGCGAAGAGACGTCGTGCTCCAACTGCCCATGGTCATGCACAATCCCGGGCGGGCGTTCCCGCTCGCTGACCGGCTCGTCAGCGCCGCGGAGCAGGAGTCCCAGGCACGTAACACCGAGTCCGACGAACGCGAAGTCGAGGAATTGCGCACCGCGCTGGGTGCGGGCGGCACAGGCAAGGGCACCGCGTCGGCCGGGAGGGGTGCCACCGGGGCGGTCAAAGAGCTCGAGAAGGCCCAGAAGTCGCGGCGGACCCGCTCGACCCGCGACTCGCTGGATCTCTCGCTGGTCGACCTGGCCGGGTTCTACCGTGATGCGCTCATGGCCGCGATGGGTGCTCGCGACGTCGACCCGGTGCATCCGGACAAGGCAGACGAGGCGGCCCGCCTCGGCGGCCACTATCCGGCAGCTTCGATCCTCCAGGCGATCGAGGCTGTCCAGGAATGCCGAGCCGCGATCGAAGTCAATGTCAAGCCGAAGTTCGCCGTGTCGGCGATGGTGGGGGCGATCCGCGCTGCGCTCGGATCCTGATGCCGACGAGCGGATGGTCTAACGGGCCGGAGTCCAGCTCGTTTTCGGCGGCGGGGGTCGGTCGGATATAGTTGCGTCGCCCCACAAGGGCTCGCCGCGTTAGCTCAGTCGGTAGAGCATTTCACTCGTAATGAAAAGGTCGTCGGTTCGATTCCGACACGCGGCTCCATCAGGAAGAACTCGAACCCCGGTCCGTCCAGGCCGGGGTTTCGTCGTCTCCGGCCCAGGACCCCCGGGCGCAGTGGCCACTGCGGGAACGATGACGGCGGCGGTGGGCGCTGACTACAGTCGGAGTGAGATTGACGGAGTCAGAACACGGATCGTCAGAACACGGACTGTCGGAACGTGGACCGGAACCTCTACCCAGGAAGAAGCCCCATGGCCTCAACTCCCCTGCTCGTCGAGCGAGCCGACCACATCGAGACGTGGACCCTCAACCTGCCCGAGGCTCGCAACCCCATTTCCGATCCAGCCATTGTTGACGCGATCTGCGAACAGGTGGCGGTGGTCAACGCGGACCACGACGTGCGGGCGGTCGTGCTCACCGGGGCGGGATCCGCGTTCTCCGCGGGCGGCAACGTCAAGGACATGGTCAACAGGTCCGGGATGTTCGGAGGTAGCCCGTATGAGCTCCGCGACGGGTACCGCCAGGGCATCCAGCGGATCCCGCGCGCGCTGTATCACTGCGAGGTTCCGGTAGTCGCGGCGGTCAACGGGCCGGCGGTCGGGGCAGGGTGCGACCTCGCCGTGATGTGTGACCTCCGAGTCGCCTCCACCACGGCGTGGTTCGCCGAGAGCTTTGTCCAGCTGGGCATCATTCCCGGCGACGGCGGGGCCTGGCTGCTCACCAAGGCGATCGGCCCGGCGCGAGCCGCGGAGATGGCACTGACCGGGGACCGGGTCACGGCCGAGCAGGCCGCCGAGTGGGGCCTGGTCAACCGGGTGGTTGACCCCGACGCACTGATGGGCGCTGCCCGCGAGCTGGCGGCCAGGGTGGCCAAGAACCCGCCGCACGCGGTGCGGATGGCCAAGAGACTCCTGCGCGAGTCCCAACACCAATCGCTTGAGTCGCTGCTCGAACTCTCGGCCACGATGCAGGCGCTCGCCCACCACACCGAGGACCACCGCGAGGCACTTGCCGCGTTCGGGGAGAAGCGTCCCGGCAACTTCACCGGCCGCTAGCGGTATCGATGCCGACGCGAATCGCCCCACCGACCACGCTGGCGTCGGGGGAGATGGCCGCACTGAGAGCCGAGGTGCGGGCCTTTCTCGCGGAAGAGATCGACGCGGGGCGGCTCACCCCGTGGATCGACACGTGGCTGACCAGGTGGGATGAGGACTTCACCCGCCGGTTGGCTCAACGGGGTTGGGTGGGGATGACGATCCCCACCGAGTACGGGGGCCGCGGGCGTACCTTCCTCGAACGCTTCGTCGTGACCGAGGAACTGCTCTCGGTGGGCGCGCCCGTCGCGGCGCAGTGGGTCGCCGACCGTCAGATCGCCCCGTCCCTGCTGCGGTACGGAACGGAGGAGCAGAAGCGCGAGTACCTGCCCCGGATCGCCGCGGGCGAGTGCTGCTTCGGCATCGGGATGAGTGAACCGGACTCGGGCTCCGACCTCGCGAGTGTCCGGACAAAGGGGGTCCGCGTCGACGGCGGCTGGTCGATCACCGGGACAAAAGTGTGGACGTCCGGCGCCCAGCATGCCGAGGCCTTCATCGCCTTGTGCCGGACCGAACCCCTCGATACGTCGAACCGTCACGCGGGCCTGAGTCAGTTCATCGTGGACCTACGCAGCGAGGGTGTCACCATCCGCCCGATCGTGTCGCTGTCGGGGGATCACCACTTCAACGAGGTGGTTCTCGATGAGGTGTTCGTGCCTGACCAGATGGTCTTCGGCACCCTCGGCCACGGCTGGGAGCAGGTCAACTCCGAGCTTGCGTTCGAGAGGAGTGGCCCCGAGCGGTTCCTGTCCTCGTTCCGCGTGTTCGCCGCTGAGATCGGTGCGGTCGCGGCGGGGGCGCTGCCCGCCCGCGCGGACCTCGGCCGGTCGGTGGCCCGCATGGCCGGGCTACACGCCCTCAGCCAGAACATCGCCGGTTCCCTCCAGCGAGGCGAGCCGGCAGACACCGCGGCGGCACTGGTCAAGCTGCTCGGAACCACTACCGAGGGTGATCTCGTGGATGCGGTGTCCGCCGGTCTCGGTGACGAGTTCGCCGCCGGGGACCTCCCGGTGGTGGCTGAACTCTCTGACCTACTCAGGGCCGGGCTGCACCAACGCCCCGGTTTCACGCTCCGTGGCGGGACCAATGAGATCCTGCGCGGCGTGATCGCGCGAGCACTGGGGATGCGATGAGCGGCGTCATCGATCCGAGCTCCGTTGATCCGAGCGCCGCGGCCGCCGCTCTCGCCGTCGACGAGGACCTCCTCGCGATGATGGGCGACGTCCTCGCCGGGCACTCAGGCTCGGACGTCGAGCCCGACCCGGTGAAGGTGTGGCAGAGCCTCGTCGAGGTGGGGCTGGCCCGGCTCACCGCCCCCGAGTCCAGCGGCGGCAGCGGCGCGAGCTGGGCGGAGGCGGCTGCGCTCCTCCGTCTGTCCGCGGCCGCGGGAGTGGCCACCCCTTACGCCGAGACCGACCTCGTCGTCGGGCCTCTTCGCCGCGCCGCAGCCCTCAACGATGCCACCGACGGGACGGCGACCCTCGCAGTGATCGGCCACGATGGGCACGCGCGGCGCGTGGCCTGGGCGGGCGGCACGGACTCTGTCCTGTTCGTCCGACGAGCCGGAGGGGACGACGACGAGGTGCGCTCGGGCGGGGCCAGAGGCTACGAACTCGCCGAGGTGCCGACAGGTCGAACCGGGGTCACGTCCGCCCAGGGGATCTCGGCGGTCCCGCTGGGCGATCTTCGACCGCCGCCGGATGCGGCGTGGACTGCGGTCGACGGTGCTGCGGTCGAGGCCGCGGTGCTGCGAGGAGCGCTGGCCAGGGCGCTGCAGTGCGTGGGCGCCGCGGAGGGGATGCTCGACTCGGCGATCGCCCACTCGATCGAGCGGAATCAGTTCGGCCGGCCACTGGCCCGGTTCCAGTCAGTGCAAAACCTCGTCGTCGACATCGCCGCGGAGACGGTCCTCGCGCGGGCGGCGGTCGACCAGGCCGTCGCTGACGCCCTCACCTCGGACCTCGCCGGGCCGCTGTCCGGTTTCCGGGTGGCCGTGGCGCGTAGCGTCGTCTCACAGGCGCTGGCGGTGGCTGTCCGCAACGCCCACCAGGTCCACGGCGCGATGGGCACCACCCACGAGCACCCCCTGCATCGCCTGACCCTGCCCGCCCTGCAGTGGCGTGGCGAATTCGGATCCGCTGCATTCTGGGAGTCGTTGCTCGCCGACGCGGCCGTGGCCGGGGGAATGGACGGGGCGTGGCCGATGGTCGTCGAGGGCGCCCCAGTCGAGGGCGCCGCGGCTGCGTGGCTCGACTGTGTGACGGGAGCCCACTCACGTGGTCGCCGGGCGGCCGAGCCCCGATAGGACCGCGCGCCCGCAAGCCGTGATCTCGGTACCCTCGGGAACAGTACCGAGAAAGGTCGTGTCGTGGAGTTTCTCCTCATCGCCGCAGTGATCGCGTTGGCCGTCGCTGTGGTCTCCCGCAGCCAGAACAAGGGTCAGACCCAGCTGGAGGCGCACCACAACCGCCACCTCGAGGACTATCGGGCCGAGGCGGCCCGGTGGATCGAGCGACTCGGTGGCCAGGTGTTCAACCTCGACGGCACGGACGAGGCGTCCAAGCAGGCCATGGCAGACGCGTCGGAGCGCTATACAGCGTCCGTGTCCGAGTTGGAGAACGCCCGCACCCCGGTTCAGGCGCAGCTGGCCAAGGACACCGCCCTGGAGGGCTTGTACTACGTGCGAGCCGCCCGCTCGGCGATGGGCCTGGACCCGGGGCCCGAGCTGCCCACTACCCCCGGTCAGGACCGCGCGGGCCGGGTGACCGAAGACCGCACCGTCGACGTCGAGGGTCGGACCATGAAGGCGGCGACCGAGCCGAGTGACGAGACTCCGCACTACTACCCGGGTGGCGTCGTGGCCGGTCGACCGGTCCCGGCCGGCTGGTACTCGGAGCCCTGGTGGGCGTCGGCCCTGTCCACGGGCGTGTGGATGATGGGCTCGATGATGATGTTCAACATGATGTTCGCCGGGATGGGGGGCGTCGGTTACTCCGGTGAGGATTTCGCTGCCGGTATCGGCGAAGGCGGCGTCGACGTCGGCGACATGGGGGGTGACGGCGGCGATGGGTTCTTCGACGGGGGACTCATGGGCGGTGACGGCGGAGACGCCGGCGGCGATGGCGGGGGCTTCTTCGACGGTGGACTGTTCGGCGGCGACGGTGGGGGAGACGGCGGCGGGGGCTTCTTCGACGGTGGCCTGTTCGGTGGCGACGGCGGCGGCTTCTTCGACTTCTGATCCGGCCGCATCGCGCCCCGGCCAGCCCCGGTCCGCGCACCGCCGGGATCAACAGCCGGCGAGGACACGGTCCATCGCGTCCCGCTCGGCCTGCGTCACCCACAGCCCGTAGCGCTCCTTGACCAACACCTGCCGTGACACGTACGAGCAGCGGAACTCGCGACGCGGCGGGAGCCAGGTGGCGGTATCGCCGTCGCCCTTCTGCTGATTGGCCCGGCCCGCCACAGCCAGCAGGTTGAGCGGGTCGTTCGCGAAGTCACGCCGCTGCTCCTCGGTCAGTTGCTGCGCACCCTTCTGCCAGGCGTCCGACAGGGCCACCACGTGGTCGATCTGCACCTGCGACGATGTGGCCTGTCCGCGGACGAACTCGATTCGCTCCCCGGTGTACGGCCCGTCCAATACTCCGGTGAGCACCACGCAGTCCCTGGTCCCTGGGCGGAAAGTGACGTCCTGCAGGTCCCGTTTGAGGATGTCGTTGCGAGTGTCGCAACCATTGCGTCCAAACTCGACGGACACGTCGTCGGTCCACGACTGCCCGAACAGGGCGCGGTCGTACCCCGTTTTGGGCGCACGCCCCTTGACCGCGAGCCGGGGCAACGCCCCGCGCGCTGAGGCGATGAGGGGATCGCCCGCCGTGTCGCCCCCGGGCGCGGCCGGAGGCGCGTGCTCGTCCGGGCTCGCCGACTCCGCACCGGCGGTGGGCGCCGGTACCGGCGACGACGGCGAGATGGTCCTTTCCGGAACGACCACCGACGTCGGGGGAATGCCGATCGTTCCCGGGCGGGCGTCCTCGGCCTCGGCGCACCACCCGATCCCGGCCAACACCACCACACCGAGGACGACGGCACCGATTGCGCGAGGGGTTCCGGAACTCATGCCGGTCACCATAGGAGACCCCTGAACACGGCGTCCTGTACGCCCTAGGGTGACTAGCAGGCCAAACCGAGGTGCAGCGACCGCCGCACCCGTTGATGCCCTGCTCGCGAACCGAAAGGTCTCATCTCATGGTGGATCCGGACTTTCCGCTCTGGCTACGCACGGCCCACCTGCTCAACTTCGTCCTCATCGGGATCCTGCTGCGCAGTGGCTGGGAAATCATCGCGTCGCTGCCCCGCTTGTGGTGGCGGAACGACTGCAAACCCGGTACCGAATGGATCAAGTTCACCCGGCGCGCACTGCCGGAGGAGGAGGGTGTCTACACCTCGCTCATGGATGAGCGCTCGGCCAGCCCGCTGCTGACCCTGCCGGGGCACAAGAACATCGGGCTCGGCCGGCATTGGCACGGTCTCGGCGTCACCTTGTGGCTCATCAACGGCATCGCCTACGTGGTCCTGCTGTTCGCCACCGGGCTGTGGCGGCGCATCGTGCCCACCTCCTGGGACGTGATGCCCGACGCTTGGGAGTCGATGAAGATCTACGCCGGACTCGGCGTGCCGTCGATCGAGCACTTCCAGCCGTACGACGCCCTCCAGATGCTCACCTACACCGGCGTGGTGTTCCTCCTCGCGCCGCTGCTCATCTTCACGGGCATTGCCATGTCCCCGGCGGTGCGGTCCCGTTTCCCCTGGTACGTCAAAATGTGGGGCGGACACCAGGGTGCCCGGTCGCTGCACTTCATCGGCATGGTTCTCATGACGCTGTTCATCATCATGCACGTCGGCCTGGTTTTTCTCGTGCACACCGAGTACAACCTGCCGCACATGGTCTTCGGCGTCACCGACACCGCCCGGTTCGCGCAGGCGTTCACCATCACCCTCATCACGATCGCCGCCGTCATCGCCTTCTGGATCGCGCTGAGCTACCTCACGCTGCTCGACCGCGCCCGGTCGCAGCGCATCCTCGTCGCACTCACCGAGCCGGTCCGCAAGCTCACCCTCAACTGGATGAAGCCCCGTTGGGGCCAGCAGAACACCTTTACCGAGGACGACATCTCAGAGTTCCACTGGACAAACGGCCTGCCCCCCACAGACGACGAGTCGCCCGAATGGCTCCGGTTCAAGGCGGACAACTTCGTCGACTGGCGGCTTGAACTCGGCGGTGAGCTCAACGGCGAGACGCGGTACCTCAACCTGGAGGACCTGCGGGCCCTGCCGAAGACTGAGTACATCGCCGTGCACTCCTGCATGCAGGGGTGGACCGCGACGGCCAAGTGGGGCGGGGTGAGACTGCGCGACGTCCTGGACCTGCTCGGACCGAGGCCGGCGAACGGCAACTACGTGATGGTCACGTCCCACGGTCTGGCCCAGGAGATGTACGACCACCGTCCTCGGGAGCCGTTCTACGCGGTGCTCGACCTCGACATGGTCGCGGAGGACGACACGATCCTCGCGTATGAGCGCAACGATCATCCGCTCGACATCCACCTCGGGGCGCCTCTACGTCTGCGCGTCGAGTCCAACCACGGGTACAAGATGGTCAAGTGGATCAAGTCCATCGAGTGGATCGAGGACTACTCGGAGTACGGTGACGGTCGCGGCGGGACCCGGGAGGACGCCGCCCTGCAGGCGTTCAACGGCCGCATCTGACGCGGCGGCGAGAGGATCCACGATGAAGAGCACGATCTACTTGGTCAGCGGGATGACCTGCGACCGCTGCGCCCGGGCGATCAAGGACAGCGTGAGCACCGTGACGGGCGTCGGCGGGGTGGCCGTCGAGATACTTCCTGACGGCAAGTCCCGGCTCATCTTCAAGCACAAGGACGACGTCGAACTGGATCGGTCCGAGGTCGAGGCCGCGGTACATCGTGCGGGTGACTATCGCCTCCTCTGAGTCCGCGGTGAAAAGACACTCCCGGCCGGCGGATAGTCCTCTCCCCCTTCTGGCGGCCTGTGCCCTCGTGGTGGTGGCGGCCACTGCGCTACGTGCGTGGGTCGCGGCGGCGGGCTGGTTCTACTGGGATGACCTCATCCTGCACAGCAGGGCGGCCGCGCGACCGTTCCCGGACCTCCCGTTCCTGTTCGCGGACCACGACGGTCACCTCATGCCCGGCGGGATGGCGCTGACCTGGATCGCCGCCCACGCCGCACCGTTGGACTTCCGCATGCCGCTGCTGCAGATCGCGGTGCTCCAACTGGTGGCTGGCGCCGCGCTCGCCCGGATGCTCTGGGTCCAGCTGTCCGGGCGCACGGTGATGCTGGTCCCGCTCGTCGCGGCGCTCGCGATCCCCCTCGGACTGCCCTCGGCCACATGGTGGGCGGCCGCCCTCAACGCGCTGCCGCTCACCGCCGCGATGGCGTGGACGGTGGCGTCGATGGTCCGGCTCGGGCGGACGGGTCGTCGACGGCACGCTGTGGGCGCCGCGGTGGCCACTGTGGTCGGGCTGCTGTTCGTGGAAAAAGCTCTCCTCATCCCGGTGGTGGCCGCCGCAGTGCTCGCGGGCTCGTGGTGGACTGCCGGAGGGAGCCGCGCTGAACTGCAGCTGCTCTGGCGCCGGACCCGCTGCGCCTGGTCGGCGCTGGCCGCGATCGTGACGGTGTGGGCGGCGATCTTCGTCGTCGTCGTCGGTCGTGTGGGCGGGGCGTCGTCAGGCCCCCTCCCCGTTGAGCGCGAGGCCGGCGCCGGGGGCGCCGGTCCCGGCGTCATCGAGCTGCTGGACCACGCCTACAGGCTGGCGGTGGTGCCGACGCTGGGCGGGGGACCCTGGCGGTGGGGCCGCTGGCACCCGGGACCCCCCATGGCCGACCCGCCTGTGGTCGCCGTCGTCGTGGGCTTCCTGGCCGTCGCGACCGTGCTGACGTGGTCCCTGATCGCCCGGCGGCGAACCGGCGCCATCTGGGCGGCTGCGGCACTGTACCCGCTGGTCTCGGTGGTCCTGGTCGCAGTCGGGCGCACCGGCCCGGACACCGCGGCGGAGATCGTCCAGACCCTCCGGTACCACGCGGAACTGCCGGTGGTACTCGCCGCGGCTGCCGCCCTGGCGATCGCGGCACCGCGATCGGAGCACGGAGAACAGCGTCTCAGCCACGCCAGGAGGTGGCTGCCGGCGTCAGGCGCGCTCGGCCTGGCCGTGCTGGTCGCCTCCTCCGTCGTCTCGACCGTCACGTACCGGCACGTCTGGTCCGAGCAGCCCTCCCGCGACTACACCGAGCCGCTGCTCGCCACGCTGCGGGAGCGCACCGAGCCCCTGCTGGACACGGAGGTCCCGCTCGAGGTGCTGCTGCCCGTCACGACGCCCGCGAACCGACTGTCCGCGCTGCTGACCGGCGTGCCCGATGTCCCGGAGGTGGGGGCATGGACCCGCGACCCGGTGGCGATCGACGCGCACGGTGCCCTGCATCCCGCCGACGTGGTCCCTGGCCGCTCCCTCCCGCAGGGGCCCGAACCCGGCTGCGGTCACCGCGTCGGCCCGGACGGCGCCCGGCTCGCGTTGGACGGGCCGCTGCTCGGGCGCGACTGGGTGGTCCGGCTCAACCTCTTTGCGGACGCCGACGGTCACGTGGCCGTCCGACTCGACGATGGCGATGAGGTGACGGCCCCCGTGGAGTCCGGGTTGGGGACGGTGTTCGTCCGCGTCGAGGGCGGAGGGACGAGAGTGACCGTCACCCCGGGCGGGGGTGCATCCGAGCTCTGCGTGGGGAGCGGGCCGGTGGGCGTGCTGGTGCCGCGCTGAGGTTTCCGGATCCGGTGGACCATAATGGGAGGTCTGACGACAAGGCCGCGGGCAGGGCGACGAACGGAGGCGGGTCATCGACATCGCGTTGGTCATGATGACCCTCACCGCACTCTTGGTGGTGCCCGGCGCGTTCGTCGGCGTCGCCGCACAGTTGCCCTTGCGCCTCGCGGTGGGCACGTCGATCCCGGTCTCATTCGGCATTGCCGCGATCGCCGGATACGTCTACGGGCGGTTCGAGGTGCCCTGGTCACTCGGCGGGTACGCAATCGCCACGGCCGCCACCGCCGCGGTGGTCGGTGTCGTGGGTCTGCTCATCACCGGGGTGACGTGGGTGTGGCGACGACGACGTCGCAACGCGGAGTCGGCGGGCGGCCGGGACGGGGGCCGCCGAGCCGGTCAGCGCTCGTGGTGGTGGTTGCTCCCGGGCGCGGCGATACTCGTCAGCGCCTGGCTGATCGGTCAGATGATCCTCACCGAGCTCTCGGCGACCCCCGGTGGGACGGCGAACGTTTTCCAGGGCTGGGACGCGCACTGGCACGCCAACTACATTCGCTTCATCCACGACGCCGGACTGGCCTCGCCCGATCAAGCGGGGCAACTGCGCTACCCCGAGAACGGTGCGGCCCTCTACTACCCGAGCACGTGGCACGCGATCGCCGCGCTGGTCATGGGCCTGCGTGGGATCGGCGCGGTCGAGACGTACAACCTCGTGCAGATCGGCAGCGTGGCCCTGGTGTTCCCGCTGGGTGTAGCGGCGCTGGCCTGGCTGATCACCCATCGCCGGTTCTCGCGGCCGGTCGTCGCCACTTCGGCGGCCGTCGCGGCGATGGCCACTCCGCTGTTCCCGGGCCTGCCGTTCGTCGAGGTCATGGTGGCCGCGACCCCCTCCGCTGTGGCCAACGGCATGTCCGGGCTGGGGGCTGCTGTCGTCGTGGCGGCCCTGGCCGATCGGCGCCTCATCCCTGCCGCCGCGCTCGGGTTGGTAGGCATCGGCGGTGTCCACCCCTCGGCCATGGTCACTGCCGGCGTGTTCGTTCTGTTCTGGTGGCTCTTCGACGGGCTGTGGCGACCGGTCCGTGGCCGCGTCCGGGATTT
This sequence comes from Dietzia sp. ANT_WB102, assembly GCF_008369165.1. Lineage (NCBI taxonomy): Bacteria > Bacillati > Actinomycetota > Actinomycetes > Mycobacteriales > Dietziaceae > Dietzia > Dietzia sp. ANT_WB102. The sequence goes on along the minus strand of NZ_VOBA01000001.1, from coordinate 129,732 downwards.
CGTGGTCCTGGCCGGCATCGGGTTGGCCGGTGTCCTCACCCTGCTGCCGCAGGTGCTCACGGTGTCCGAGGAAGCCGACGACATTTCCGCCTTCGAGTTCGAGATCAACGCCGATCGCGCCGCCACCTGGGGCAAAGCGGTGGGCCTACAAGTGCGCCACGTCCAGGATTGGGGCGTGCGATGGGTGCTGCTCTCCCTGGCCGCGCTGGGACTGCTAGTGATGCTGCGCCAAAAGATCTTCTGGCCGCTTCTGCTGTGGGGCGGGCTGCTGGTGGTGTGCGTCAACTCGATGAGCGTGTTCGGAAACTGGACCGGCGGCGTACTCCGCGGGATGGGCAGCGTCTACTACAACGACCCGCGCCGGATCGGCGTGGCGCTGGCCGTCGTGGTGGCCGCCGCGGTGGGTGTGGGCGTGGGGGCGACCGCGCAGATGCTGGCGGGCTGGCTGGGCCGGTTGGTCGACCCCATCACCGACCCGGACGGCGGCGGGGTGCTGCTCGCCCGGGTGGCCGTGGCGCTTGCTGCCCTGGTAGGGGTGGGCTCCTGGGTTATCCAAGCTGCTCCCGAGTACGCGTCGGCGGCCGGGCTCAGCCAACGCTGGGGCCGCATGGTCGACGAGCACGACCTGCGCGCCTTCCGGTGGCTGTCCGAGCAACCCAACGCCTACTCGGGCTTGATCTACACCAACCCCGACGAGGGGTCCGGCTGGATGTACGCCACCGACGGGCTGCCGTCGACCTCGCGGCACTACCTGCAGCCCGGTCCCACCGCCCCGCTGACCTCCTTCCTGTCGAACCGGATGGACCAGGCCGGAGTCGACCCGCGGGTCGACCGCGCGTTGGCGGACCTGGGCGTGACCTACGTGTACATCAGCCCGCCGAATTATTGGGGCTTCCAAAAGCCGAACGAGCATCTGCTGCGATTGGACAGCACGCCCGGGTTGGTCAGGGTGTACGGCGAGTCGCAGGTGCGGATCTACGCCGTCCGGGCCGCGTTCACCGACGCCGAGTTGGCGCAGGTGCTGGCGGACTCGCCGTTCCCTCCCGAGCGACGTACCCCGCTCACAAGGGCGACGGGGCTGTACGGCCCGGAGTGATTTCGCGACCTGGCCGCCGGTCGTATCCTGAGCAGTGGCTTCCGGCAGGGGAGCCGCGGCGGGTTCGCCGCATGACGTGAGGGGATCAGATGCGCGCACTCGTGACGGGAGGGGCCGGATTTATCGGTTCGACCCTGGTGGACAGGTTGTTGGGCGAGGGTCATGAGGTGACCGTGGTGGACAACCTGTCGCGCGGCCGGCTGGAGAACCTCGCAGGCGCCCGTGAGGCCGGTGACCGCTTCGAGTTCCACGAGCTCGACCTGACCGACCCGGCCATCGAGGACGTCATCGCCCGCGACCGGCCGGAGGTGATCTTCCACTTGGCCGCGCAGATCGACGTGCGCCTGTCGGTCGACGACCCGGTCCACGACGCCGAGGTCAATGTCGTGGGCACCGTGCGGCTGGCTGAGGCTGCCCGCAAGGTCGGCGTGCGGCGGATCGTCTTCACCTCCTCCGGTGGGTCCATCTACGGTCCCGTCACCGAACTCCCCGTCGCCGAGACCCGGCCCGTGGACCCGCTGAGCCCGTACGCCGCGGGCAAGGTGGCGGGGGAGATCTATCTGGAGATGTTCTCCCGCCTGTACGGCATCGAGTGGGCGGGCGTGGCTCCGGCCAACGTGTACGGTCCGCGCCAGGACCCACACGGCGAGGCCGGAGTGGTGGCGATCTTCTCCCAGCGACTACTGGCAGGTCAGCCCACGCGCGTGTTCGGCGACGGGGGCAACACCCGTGACTACGTGTACGTCGACGACGTGGTGGACGCCTTTGTCCGGGCCGCCGAGGTCCCGGCCGCCGCGGGCCTGCGTTTCAACGTCGGCACCGGCGTGGAGACCACTGACCGTGGGTTGCACACGCTGGTAGCCGAGGCCGCAGGGGCAGCTGACGATCCCGAAACCGCACCCGCCCGCCTGGGCGACGTCGCACGGTCGGCGCTCGATTCTGAGCGCGCCGCCGAGGTGCTCGGGTGGACACCGAGGGTGACGATCCGCGAGGGAGTCGCCCGGACCGTCGACTTCTTTCGCGACTGAGGCGCTAGTCCTCGTCGGTGCCGGCTGCGCCCGCCGGAGCCGGCGCTACCGCACCCGCGTCAGCCGCGCCGGCTCCGGCAGCCTCGGCGCGGACGGTGTTCGGCTGCGGGGCCACGTTGGGGCGGGGCAGGAACGGGCGGAGCAGGTCGGGGAATCCGGGTGCGGGGCGGGGGCCTTCGGGCTGCCTGACGTCGAGTCCGCCCTCGCCGGCATCGTCGACACCGCCCGCAGCGTCGCCCGCCGCGTCAGCCTCCGCTCCCGTTCCGCCCGCATCTTCGGCAGGCGCCGCCGCAGCGGCAGCCGGGGCCGGGGCCGCCGGCACGATCGGGACCTGACGGGCGGCGGCGACCTGCGGAACTGGGGCCACGGTCGGCACACTGGTCGCTGGCGCCCCAGGCTGGGACACAGGGTCGGTCTGATCGTCGGCGACCGCGGCCCGGTGAGCCTCGGTCGGCTCTTCCGTGCCCTGCTCTTCTGTGGTGGGGTCAGTGCTGCTCGGTTCAGTGCGGCGCTCGGAGGTCGTTCCGGCGATCCGCTCGGCGGTGGACCCAGCGGTTTGTGCGGATTCGACCTGCATGCGGGCCCGCTCGACGGCCTGGGCGCTGCGGTGCGAGTCGTACCAGAGGCCGGTGGAGATCAACCCGACAGACAGGACGCCCAAGACGCCCATCCCCACGGCGGTGAAAGACGGTCGGGTGAACCGGGTGTCGAGCCAAGCCATGGGCTCCAGTATCAAACAGCCCCAGCGGGAACGCCAACCTCGTCCACTGCCGCGCGCGTCGCCGGCGGGACCGTGGTCAGTCGCTCCGGCGCCTCCCAGAGCACGGTCGCGTCGCCGTACGGGTCCTGATCGCGACGGAGCAACAGCCCCACGGTGTGTCGACGGAGGATGGGGACGATCCGCCCCTCTTCGCCGCGGCCGACGCTGGTGTGGCGCGCCCGAATCTCCCGTTCTCGCCAGAGGGCGACCGGACCGCCGAGCATCACGGTGAGCATCGCCCGGAACGCGCCACAGTCCCGGTCGAATACTCCGCCGTGGCCGCGGGTGCCGTAGACCGGGGAACCGTCGGTGAAATAGCCGGTATCGAGCCGCACGGTGCCGTCACCCAGGTCGGAGTGCGACCATCGCCGCCGCAGACCGAACCGGACCTGCAGGAGTTCCACCGGGTCGCCGGGAGCGGTGAGGGAGTACCGGCGCACCGGGCCGGGGGAGCGCCAATCCGACGGCACTGTGACGCCGGCCCCGAGATCCGGCGACTCAGCGTAGATCACCCGGTCGGCGCGCAGGCCCAACCGTTCGGCGGTGCCCACGATCCGTCCGCCGTACGAGTGGCCTACCACCGTGAGCGCGGCGCCAGGGCACTCGATCTCCATGACCCTGTCAACCTCGCGGCAGAACCGGACCAGGCGTGGAGCCATGGTCTCGGCGAATCGAGGATTGCCGGCGTCGGCCATGATGTCCTGCGGGAACTCGCCGTCGAGGAACGTCAGCACTGCCAGGCGTCCGCCGCCGGCGTCGACGAGGTCCAGTGCGACGTCGGTGTTGACGTGGGACATGTCCAGGTTGGTGCCGGTGCCGGGCACGTAGACCGCCACCGCCTCGGTATTCCGGCCGAGCTCGCCCACCAGCTCGATCATCTTCCCACCGCGGTGCGGCGAGAACGCCGGAAAGGAACGACGACGACGAGCATCGCGTCGCGCCATCGTCTCCAGACGCCCGATGCGCGGGCTCCACGGAGTACCCGCCAGTTGTTCGCGGTGGAGCGTCCTGCGCACGGCCACCGCGTTGGCCCGGGCCCGCACCGGCCAAGGCACGCCGTACGTCCCGCCCACGGCCTCGGGCTCCGCCAATGCCAGGAGCCGCCGGTCGGCGACGGGCATTTTCTCGATGCTGGCATAGACCTGTTCGGGTTCGGCCGAGGCCCAGGAAGTGACCGTCGTGGCGGTGTCGAGTCCGTCCGACTCGACCGCTTCTTCCGGTTCGTCCGGCTCGCGAGCCGAGCCCGCCGAGCCCGCCGGGACCCCGGCCAGCCTGGCCAGATCGGTGAACGCGTTGTCCACGGCGCGGTCCAGTTTCTCCCGCAAGGCCTCGCGCTCGGGTCGGGGGAGCGGGTCCGGGCCGTCGAGGTCGTCCCAGGAGTCCTCTGCGAGCTCGACCAGCCGGTACACGCCCGCCAGGATCTCGGTCAGTCCCCGGGCCTCGCCGTCGACCGCGTCGGCGCACGCGTCCAGGGCGGGGGAGCGGATGGCCGAGGTGAGCAGCGCGTTGCGAGCCGTCGCCAACGCATCCCGCACCGAGACGAGCGCTGCCGCCAGGTCGAGTAGTCGGGTTACCCGGGCCGGTGGCGGGTTTTCCGGGAGTGCACCGGTCACCGTGGCCGCCGGTGCGGCTGGGTGCCCGCCACCGCCCGGACCGCATCCCCGGTTGACGCCTCGGGCAGCGTGCCGTCCGCAAACGCCTCGGTCAGCTCGACCAGGCGCGCAATCCGGGCGGCCGCGGGCTGAAGGAGGGCGCGGATCTCGTCGTCGTCGTCGATACGAGCGATACCCTCGCCCGGCCCGGCCCCCACGGCGGCGACGCCGGCACCCACACGGTCCCCTGCACCGGCGAGGATCGCGTCGAGGCGGTCGCGCGCGACCTCGAGTCGGCGCCGCAACCGCGCGGCCTCACCAGCGATGTCCTCGTTCACGGGTGGGTCAGGGCGCCATCGGGTCGTCGTCGTGCGGGGCCGGCTTCATCGCTCCCGCGTCGACCCGGTCTCCGGGACGCACCGCGTTCTGCAACGCGATCGTCCGGGCCAGACGCGAGTACCGCAGCTCCTGTTCACGGAACCGGACATACGTGGAGACGGTGACAAAGGCGAAGCCCATGACCAGCGCGTACAACACCAGATCGGTGCCGCGCTGCACCCCGAGTGAGTTGGCGACCACGGTGAGATCATCGGGACGGATCACGGCGTACACCATGAACACCACGAACAGTACGAACCCGATCTTCACCCCGGCTTTCGCCCTCGCCTTGCGGCGGTTGGCCAAGAAGAACACGACCAGCGCGGCGCCGGCCAACAGAAGCAGGACTTTGATCATCGGGGCAGTCTCTTTCCCACGAACCCGTCGGAGAGGATGTTGATGCCGTTGAGCAACGACTGGCCCTTGGACATCGAGTATTCGGTGTAGAGGATGTCCACCGGTTGCTCGGCCACCCTCCAGCCGTGTGAGTCCATGAGTTCCACGAACTCGCTGGCGTGGCTCATCCCGTTCATCCGCAGGTTGAGGTCGTCCGCGACGCGACGGTTGAACACGCGCAGGCCGTTGTGGGCGTCGGTCAGACCGAGCCGCCGGGTGCGCGGGCTCAGCAGCACCACGGTGCGCAGCACGAGACGCTTGATCAGCGGGACCTGGTCGTCGCCGCCGCGAGGGCGGCCGAAGCGGGTGCCGACGATGATATCCACCGGCTCGGCGCGCAGCCGCCCCACCATGGCCAGCACGTCCTTGACCTGGTGCTGACCGTCGGCGTCGAAGGTGACGAAGTAGCGGGCCCCCGGCTGCGCGCGGGCGTACTCCACACCGGTCTGGATGGCCGCGCCCTGCCCCAGGTTCACGGGGTGGCGCACCAGGTGGGCGCCCGCACGGTGGATCGCCACAGCCGAATTGTCCGCCGAACCGTCGTCCACCGCCACGATGTTGGGGAACGTCTCGAGCGCCGAGCGCAGCACGTCCTCGATCACGGAGCCTTCGTTGAAGCAGGGAACGATCAACCAGACATCGCGGTTCTCGACGGTCAGATCCCCGCCGGCCGCGCCCGGCCCCGTATCCCGCACACTGTCCCCGTTCATCGGAGGTCGATACTATGCGATCGAACGGACAATCCGGTGACGAGAAGGACGGCGGTTCCCCTGATGGCCATCGACGTGATGCTCCCCTACTACGGGGACGTCGACCATTTCAAGAAGGCCGTGGACAGTGTCCTCGCGCAGAGCTACCGCGATTTCCGGCTGGTCGTGGTGGACGACGGCTACCCGGATCCGGAGCCGGCCCGCTACATGGGCGAGATCACCGCGCGCGACGAGCGGGTGACTTACGAGAAGAACGAGACCAACCTCGGCGCCAACGGAAACTACCGCAAGTGCGTCGGCATGGTCACCGCGCCGGTTGTCGTGATCATGGGTGCCGACGACATCATGCTGCCCAATTACCTACAGGTCGTGGCGGACGGATTCGACGCCGTGCCCGACGCTGCGGTGATGGAGGTGGGCGTCAGCGTGATCGACGAGCACGGCGCGCCCGTCCGGGGACTGTCCGACTCGGTGAAGGCGCTCACCCAGCCCAAGGCGCAGGGCCGCACAGTGCTGCACGGCGAGAAACTCATGACCTCGCTCATGCACGGCAACTGGACCTACTTTCCGTCGCTGGCGTGGAACTCCGAGTGGGTTAAGCGGATCGGGTTCCGTGAGGGCCTCGACGTGGTCCAGGACCTCGCTCTGCTGGTCGACGTCATCACCGGCGGCGGCCACATGATCTACGACCCCACCCTGGCGTTCCTTTACCGCCGGCACGGGGCGTCCGACTCGTCGGTGCGTGCACTCGATGGCCGTCGGTTCGACGAGGAGGCTCGCTTTTTTGCCGGTGAGGCCGACGCGTTTGCTGCCCGCGGGTGGAAGAGCGCCGAGCGGGCTGCGCGCCTGCATGTGACGTCACGGCTCAACGCGCTGTCCCTGCTGCCGACCGCGGCGAAGGCCGGCAAGCTCGCCGAAGGCGGGAAGAAGTTGCTCGGGCACACGTTCCGCAAGTTCTGACCCGAGGTCCGGCGCCGTGCGGGGGAGGGCACGGATGATCGACTGGCACGAGGCGGAGGAGATCCTCAACGGCATCGGCCTGCGATTTCTGATTGCGTGACAGAGCGCCGGGCGTCAGCTGCCCAGGGTGAGAGCGTGGCCGACGCCCGCCACCAGCGCGAGACTGGCCGACATGAACGCGCCGAGAATTGTGTACGGCGGGAGGTTCCCCGTCTGGAGCCAGTCTGTGAATTCGGCTGACAATTGGGATGTCGAGCCCAATGACATGTCGAACATCGCTGCACCTCCGTGCGGTCGACGGCCACGGGCATGGCCGATAGCCCTAGCCTAGCGGCCGACCTCGGTACCAGCGGCTGATCCGGCTGTGGAGAACGCGTTCGTGACGAGATCGGCGATGGCGTCGATGGCGGTGGGGCCGATCTCGTTATGGCCGAATGTGGTGTTCAACAACAGTGGTCCGACGATGATCTCCAGGACAAAGCGCGGGTTGACGTCATCGCGCACCTCGCCGCGTGCTTTGGCCCGGTCGACGACCCGGGACAGGTCCCGCAAGATCGGGGCCCAATGTTCGCGTTGGGTCTTCGCGACTTCGGAGTCTCTGTCGGAGGCGAGCACCGCGTTCATCGCTGCCTCGACGGGGTCTGAGAAGAATTCCGCTAGTTCGCGCGTAAGGGCGTCGATGTCCGTAGCCCAGGAACCCGTGTCGGGTACGACCAGGCGGGCGGTGTGAAGCGTCAGCGCCTCCTTGATGAGTTCGAGGCGGGTGGGCCACCAGCGGTACACCGTAGAGCGATGGATTCCGGCGCGCTTCGCCACTTCCGCAACGGAGAACGCCGAGTTTCCCTGGCGCAGCATCTCCAGCACCGTGGTCGCCACGGTCTGGCGGACGATTTCGCTACGTCCACCGGCGCGTATTCGCTGCGTGCGCGGTTCTCCACTGGACATGCGCCTCACCCTACTCATCGACGGGCCAGGCTCTGGAGGGGACGATCGCGAGCACTAACGCAACAAATGTTGCGTTAAGCGGGGTCGGCGTGGTTTGATGTTGTCCAGATCACAGCAACCTGCACCGTCCACGTTGTACAAGGAGTTCTCATGGCTGAACTGACCCGGGTCCACGCGTCCGCGCCGATCGCGACCATCACCGATACCCTCCTCGAGCAGGGCGCAGTGCTCGTCGAGGATCTACTGGATACCGACCTGCTCGCCCGTTTCAACACTGAGCTGGACCAGCATCTGACGGAATCGGCGCAGGGCGCCGAGCGGGGGTTCGTCAATGAGGGTGTCGCCGCGTTCTTCGGCAATCGCACGGAACACCTGGCCGGGCTGGCGGCTAAATCGCAGGTCTTCGCCACCGAGATCCTCACCCACCCCATCTACCGGGCGGTGTGCGACGAGGTGCTCTTGCCGAACTGTGCCGCGTACCAACTCAACCTGGCTCATGTGCTCAACAGGGGCCCCGGCGGTACGCCACAGATGTTGCACCGTGATGAGGAGGTCTGGTCGCAGCTGCCGTCGCCCCGCCCGAACGTTCAGCTCGCATCGGTGGTCGCGCTGCGCGACTTCACCGCGGAGAACGGCGCCACGCGGGTCGTGCCGGGCAGTCACCTGTGGGACCGCGACCGTCAGCCCACCGAGGACGAGATCGTTCCCGCGGTGATGAAGGCCGGGTCCGGCATCATCTACCTCGGCTCGACCATCCACGCCGCAGGCGCGAACACCACCGCGGACCAGTGGCGTCGTGGAATGCACATCAGCTACTGCCTCGGCTGGCTGCGCACGGAAGAAAACCAATACCTTTCGATCCCGCTGGAGCAGGCGCGCCAGCTGCCGCGTGAATCGATGGAGCTGCTGGGCTTCGGTGTTCACGACGCGATCGCCGATGGCGGTGGATACGTGGGCACCGTCGACCTGGCCGACCCGGTGGACCTGATCGCCGCCGGCAGACTCTGACTGCTGAGCCCGCCGCCGTGCGGGGTCACCGGCGGACGATCACCATCTGCGACCCGACCCGGCGAACGTCGAACAGTGCGGGGTCATCGAATTGCCGCGGTCGGAAGACGATCTCCTCCCGCGAGTTGTTCTTGATGCGCGGCATCTCATTGACCACCGCGGGGAAAATCCACCGGCGGGACCCTTCCCGGGTGAGTACGAGCACGTCGGGACTGCGGAATGCGCTCGACTCCAGTGCTGCGTTCAGTTCCTCGGGGGTCGTGGTGTCCGCCCACTGGCGGATCTCGTCGAGGCGCTCGCCGTACCGGGCCGCCGGTGTCGCGTAGGCCTGCGCAGGGCCCTGGAAGGTGAAGTACGGCCTGTAGACGTACAGGGTCGGGTCTGCGGTCAGCACCACCAGTTCGGAAGGCTCCCGGTCGCCGGTCATGTCGTCGATCGCATCGAGGACACGGTGGGGTACGGCAGGAGTCTGTCTGGCGGCGGCGGCGAAGTGCGTGTCCTCCTCGGAGACGTGTTGCACCATCTGTACCGCTGCGAGCCCGGCGACCAGCACAGCCGCTGCGGTCACCCGGCCGCGGGACTGGTCAGGTGACGTATCCACGGCCCACCGGGCCAGAGCCACCGCGCCCACGGCTCCGGCCACCGAGAGAGCCAGCGTGATGATCGGGATCATCCGGAACGGCAGCAGCGTGCTCCCGGTGACCGCACGCACGCCGGAGAGCACGTACCACCCGAGGACGGCCAGCACCACCAGTCCCAGTGCCTGCGCCAGGATGCGCCTGCGGTCCGCAGTCGGGAGGGCGCTGTCACCGGAGCGGGTGGTCTGCGCGTCGTCTTCCGTACCCATTCGTGTGCGCAGCGCCGTCGTCGCCCGGTCGGCGGCCCGGCCGATCCCGGCGGGCCACACGGTGACCACGATCCACACCACACCGATCAGGCACAGCAGCCCTGACGCGGACACCTCGAACATCGGCAGCGGCCACCGGGACGCGATCTCGGGCGCGAAGTCGTTGGCCACGGAGGTCTCGGTCTCCGCGCCGCCGAGCACCGCGAACAGGTACCGGTGCCAGAACAGCAGGGCGATCGCCGCAGAGATCCCGGCCATCGCGGCCAGTCGGGCGAGCAGAGCACGGACCGCGGCGCGGTCGGTGCGGAACCGCCAGACGTGGATGACGACGACGAGCCCCACCAGCAGCGCCGCGAAACCCGCGATGAGGGTGTAGCCGAGCGCGGCCCAGCCGAGGTACACGCCGATCGTCACGACGAGTGGCCACGTGGGCCTGCGGTGCGTCAGGGATCCAGCTCCTGCGGTGACGCGTGCGCAGAGCAGGAACGTCGCCACGACGACCTGCGGAAGCAGACAGATGAGGATCCACGAGTACGGCTCGTAGGCGTTGGTGTGCACGCCGACGATGGCGGTGACCAGGCCGAACAGGACCGCAAGTCGCGCCGGGACGAGCCACCGCCAGGCGACGAACGCGATCGCGCCCGCGATGCCCATCGTGACGATGGCGTAGGGCTTGTAGAACTCCCAGCCGTCGACGCCGGACAGCGCGGCCAGACGCCCTCCCACCCAGAACCACTGCGGTGGGTAGAAGGGTGCGGCGTCCGCGTAGAACGGATCTGCCAGGGCGGGGGAGTCGGCGAAGCGGGTGACGTAGGCGACGCGATTGAGTTGGTCGCCGCCCAGGCCGTACAGGTAGTGCGGCGTCCCGCCCAGCAGGAGCCCGAGATGGGACGACGCCAGGAAGGCTGGGCCGGCGGTTCCGAGCAGCCACAGGGTCCGCATGCTCGCGGACCGGCGCAAGAGCAGCCACCCGGCAAGGATGACCACGGCCGCGGCCAGGGTCCCGCCGAAGGTCTCGGGCAACCAGCTGGGTTCGACGAACGGAAGGGCGTCGACCGCGGCGAACGTGACGGTCCCGACGACGGCCGCCACCAGCAGCGCGGCGAGCAGTTCGGCGGCGGGCCGAGCGAGGATCTGGGCACGGCGGGCGAGGACGCGGGCGTCGGTCACGGCGCGGGGTGGCCTTCCGCTCGCCCGGAACGCGCAATTCCGAGCAGGTGTAGCGCCACCCCGAATCCGGGTCCGGCGAGCAGCGCGATCGCCGAGCGGGCATCCACGGTGCCGGGCAGGGCGAGGAGGAGGACCGCGGCAGCGACGACCGCGACCCACCACCCGGCGTTGTAGAGCAGGTGATGGCCAAAAGCGAGTGCAGCGTTGCCGGTGATCATCAGCGCGGCCGTCCCCAAGGACGCGGCGGTGAGCGCCGCCAGGACTGGTCCGGGGAGGACGAACTCGTCCTCGAACAGAAGGCCGATCAGCCAGGGGCCGATCAGCCATGCGGCGCCGGCGCCCGCGACACCGACGGCCGTGACGAGCCCCAGGGGTGCCGCCAGAGCGCGGACGCCACGAGCGCGGCGTTCGACGAAATACACGATGATCGCGCTCTGGAAACTCGTGAGCGGGACCAGAAGCGGAGCCCGGGTGAGAGTGATGGCGAGGATCACGGCGCCGACCAGGGGGGCGGAGTCGGACTCCCGGGCGGTGGCGGTGACGAACACCGGGAACCCCACGACTAGGGCGGACGTCCCCGCGGAGGCGAGCATCGCCGACCCCGTATGGCGCCAGAACGCGCTGCGGCCGACATCGAGGGCCGACCGGAGAGCGGCCCGGGTCGCGGCGGAGAACGCGACGAGCAGCGCCCACGTGAGCGTTCCCGCGACGGTGGCGACGGCGAATCCCAGCCCGGCGTCGCCGAGCCACCAGGCGACGCCCGCGACAGCGAGCCGCAGCGTCGCGTCCACGGTGAGGAGGACCGCGTACATCCCCCATCGTTCGGTGCCCGACAGCGCACCGGCGGTGGCGGCCTGCAGCGCGAACCCGAGGATGCCCACGGCCATGATCGCCACCCCGGCACCGGAGTGCGTAGCCAGCCCCAGGGTGGGCCAGGCGGGCCAGCTCAGCAGTACGGCGGCGGCCAGCCCGAGCCCGAGCATCAATCCGGCCGGCAGCAGTCGCACCCGCGGCCCGAACGGTGCCGGAGACTGACCGCCACGGGCCGCACGGACGGCCCGCGTTGTCTCCTGCATGAGACCGTTTGCCACGCCGCCGAGGGCGAAGAACGCCCCCCAGTAGGAGGCAAAGAGTCGGTAGTCGGCCGGGCCCAGAGAGCGACCCACGATGACCATGATGAGGTATCCGGAGGCGGCGGCGAACACCGTCGCCAGGGTCAGTGCGCGCAGCCCTCCCGCGCCGGCGGGAGCGGGCGCTGGGCGCGGGGCGGACTCAGCGGCTGCCGGTGTCGTCATCGGGCATACCGAGTGTCGGCGGCAGGGGCTCGGAGAACAACCAGGCGTTCCACAACGGGCGCAGATCGACGGGGGAGTGGTCGGCGGCCATGTGGAGGAAGTCGTCGGTGGTGACGGATTTTCCGGTGTGCTCGGCCACCCACGCGCGCAGGAGGTCGAAGAAGCGGTCGTCGCCGATCGTCAGGCGCAGTGCATGCAGGGTCAGGGCGCCACGCTTGTAAACGCGGTCGTCGAACATGTTCTTCGGCCCGGGGTCGGACAAGAGGATGTCCTGGGGGGAATTCTGCAGCTTGGAGTAGTAGCGCAGGGCGTGGCTGGCGGCGTCGGCGCCGCCGGAGAATTCGGTCCACAGCCACTCTGCGTAGCAGGCGAACCCCTCGTGCAGCCAGATGTGTTTCCACTGGGCGACGGTCACGGCGTTGCCGAACCACTGGTGGGCGAGTTCGTGGGCGATGAGCCGCTCGTCCGAGTCCGGCCGGTCCCCGGCCTCACACGTGGTGCGGCCGAACGTCGACATGCCCATCGCCTCGAGCGGGATCTCGAGCTCGTCGTCGGTCACCACGACCTTGTAGCTGTCGAACGGGTACGGGCCGAAGAGGTCGGAGAAGACCGCGAGCATCTCGAGCTGACGGTCGAAGGCCTGCCTGAATCCGCGCTTGAGTTCGGCGGGGACGAAGGCGTGGAACGGCACCGGCCCCCCGGTCAACTCGAGATGCTCATAGCGGCCGAGGTTGATGGTGACAAGGTAGGTGGAGGTGGGGTGCGGCAGGTCGAAATCCCAGGTGGTCGTGCTTCCGCTGCGCTTCTTGCCGACCAGCGTGCCGGTGACGACGGCGCGGTAGGGCGAGTCCGTCGTGAGCCGGATGCGGAACGGGGCTTTGGAGGAGGGATGGTCGTCGCAGGGGAACCAGCTGGAGGCGCCGTTGGGCTGGTTGGCTACTAGGACGCCGTCGGTCAGTTCCTCCCACCCGACCTCCCCCCACGCGCCGCGGATCGGCTTCGGGTTGCCGGAGTAGCGGATGGTCAGCGTGAACGACGATCCCGCGTCGAGCGGTTCGGCGGGGGTGATCGAGAGTTTGCCGCGGGGTCGGGTGTAGCGGACGGCCCCGCCGCGGTCGATCACCACCTTCGACACTTTGAGGTGCGGGGAGAAGTCGAGCTGTATCGACTCGAGCGTCTCGGTGGCGGTGGCCGTGATGACCGCCTCCCCACGGAGGTTGTTGGGGCTCATCTTGTAGTCGAGATCCAACTCGTATCGCGTCACGCGGTACCCGTGGTTGCCGGTGCCGGGCAGATAGGGGTCGACCGGGTCGGCGCCCGACGGCGTGTGCGGGGCCGCGATCCTGGCGACGAGGTCTGACGTGACTGCCTTCAATTCCATGACCTGCGCGAGTCTAGAGGACCTGAGGTGGTGACCACCGTCGCCGGCGCGGAAATGCGAGGTTTGTAAACTACTTGCCAGTTAGGCAAGTAGTTGCATAGGCTGAACCTCTCTCCACGACGGAAACCCCGCGGGAGACCGAGGGAAGGCAGAACCATGGACCCGCAGCACTCCACGACAGGCGAGGTCGATCAACGAGAGGCCGCCCGCCTCCTCGCCGAGGCCGAGGGGCGTCCACCGGTGAGTTCCCGACACGACGTCTGGGTGTTCGCCGGCTTCGCCGCGGGCATCGCGGTACTGATGGGCGTCGGAACCATCGCGACGATGTACTCGAACTGGGCGATGGTGCCGTACGTGGCGCTCCTGTTCGTGGCGGTCTTCTGGCAGCGGCGAGCGATCAGCGCGAGTCCCCGGGGGTCGGGGCGGACGTACACCTGGGGCGTCGCGGGATCCGCTGTCATGGTCCTCGTTGCGGTCACGGGCCTGCACGTCATCCGCACCACGATCGGCCTCACGCCCTGGTGGTTCGCCTTCGCCGTGCTGGTGGTCGCGCTGCCCGGATTGGTGGCCGCCGCGATCATCGTCCGTCGCGGTGGCGAGCGATGAGTCAGGAACAGTCGACGACGACGAGCGGCGCCACCGCGTCGGGGGGCTCGGTCCCGGGGGCCGGCGGCCGTTCGGACAGGCATGCGCGTCACCAGCTCGACGAGGTGATCCACGCCCCGGTGCGGTTTTCGATCGTCGCCGCACTCGCCGGAGTCGACGACGCCGAGTTCGCGACAATCCGGGACGCGGTGGAGGTGACCGATTCGACCCTGTCCAAGCAGGCCGCGGTGCTGGAGAAGGCCGGGTACGTCAAGGTCCGTAAAGGCTATGTGGGCAAGCGTCCCCGGACCTGGCTCTCGCTCACCCGCGGCGGGCGTCGAGCATACGAGTCGCACCTGGCCGCGCTGCGGGCGATCGCCGGCGCCTGATCCGCTCCTGTCAGTCAGATCGTGTCGACACCCGGTCCTCCGCCGGCAGGGCTCGCTAGCCGCGCCAGGGCGCGATCGGGTTGCCCTGCCAGCGGGTGCCGGGCGGGATGCGGTCGCCGCGCATAACGAGCGAGGCGGGACCGACCGTGGAGCCGTCACCGATCGACGACGCCGGCAGTGCCACGCAGTGGCAGCCCAGCGTGGCGCCGGGCTCGACCGTCACTCGGTCGATCTGCATGACGCGGTCGTGGAACAGGTGTGTCTGGACCACGCAACCGCGGTTGACGGTGGCGCCGTCGCCCAGCGAGACCAGATCGGCCTCGGGCAGCCAGTACGACTCGCACCACACGCCGCGGCCGATGCGCGACCCCAGCAGGCGAAGCATCGCGTTCATCACCGGGGTTCCCGAAGCGGGGCGCGCCATCCACGGCGCGGCCAGCAACTCGACGAACGAGTCGGCGACCTCGTTGCGCCACACGAACGAGGACCACAGCGGCTGCTCTCCCGCGCGAATTCGACCCACGAGCACCCACTTGGCCAGCACGGCCACCACGAGGGCAACGAGTCCCGCAGAGGCGAGAACCAGTCCCGAGCTCAGCGCCGCCACACCGAAGCCCCACTTGAGATGGATTGCCTGCATCACCACGAGCACGCTGACCAGCAGGACTAAGGAAAGCCACGTGGGAACCAGCCGCAGGGTCTCCCACGCGCCTCGCGCCACTTTGAGACGGCGAGGTGGTTGATAGGTGCGGACATCGTCGTCGTCGTCGGACACCGCACGGTGCAGTTTCCGGGGCGGCGACCCCAGCCACGACGTGCCCTTCTTGGCCTTCTGCGGGGCGGAAGACAGTACTGCGACCAGGCCCCGTGCGGGCACCTTACGCCCTGCCGAGGCGATCCCGGAATTGCCGAGGAAGGCGCGCTTGCCGATCTGGGCGTGCTCCAGACGCATCCACCCGGAGCCCAATTCGTACGGTGCGACCATGGTGTCGTCGGCGAGGAACGCCCCGTCGCGGACCGTGGTGAGCGAGGGGATGAGCAGGACGGTCGAGGCCTCGACGTCCTTACCGATCGTCGCGCCCAGCATGCGCAGCCAGACCGGGGTGAGCATCGAGGCGTAGAGCGGGTACAGCCAGTTTCGGGAGGCGTCCATGATCCGCTCGCTGCACCACGCCTGCCAGGCGATGCGCGAGTGGACCGGGTGGAAGCCCGGGGTCAGCCCGATCGACAGCAGCCGGATCGACACGAGGGTGGCCGAGGCGAAGAGTGCGAGCGCGAGGAGTGTGGCGGGGATCGACCACAGCGCGGCGCGCAGAATCAGCCCGCCCGGGCTGTCCGCGCCGCGGACTCCCCACGCGACCAGCGCGAGACCGGCGAACAGGGCCAGCAGCGGCATCGCCCCCAGAGCCACCGCAGAGAGCTGGTAGACCAGGCTCCAGCCCCGGCTGTGGGGCGCGGGCTCGGCGGGCCAACTAGACCCCCGCTTACCGCGTTTGAGCGCTGGCGATCCGGCGTAGCGCTTACCGGCCTTCACGGTGCCGACCACCGCGGATCCGATCTCGACGTGCGCCCCGCGGCCTACCACCGCGCCGGGCAGCAGTGTGGACCTGGCGCCCACCACCGCGTTCTCGCCGATCTCCACCGCGCCCACGTGCACGAGGTCGCCGTCGACCCAGTACCCGGCCAGGTCCACCTCGGGTTCGATCGAGGCCCCGTCGCCCACATGGAGCAGCCCGGTGACCGGCGGCAGGGTGTGCATGTCGACACCGTGACCGATCCGCGCGCCCAGCAGCCGCGCGAACGGGGTGAGCCAGCCGGCACCCTCCAGGTTCGCCGCCCCGGAGACCTCGAGCAGTCGCTCGGCCGCCCAGATCCGCACATGCACCGCGCCCGCCCTCGGGTACGTCCCCGGGATCACGCCGGCGGTGAGCGCCCGGCACAGTCCGGCGGTCACCACCATCCGCCCGGCGGGCAGCAGAAGCAGCACCGCCAGGATCCCGAGCACCCACCACGAGACGGGGCGCGCCCACGCCACCCCGGATCCGGCGGCGAGGGTGCTCGCAATCCCGAGCCAGGTGAGCCACTGCAGGCCGGTCACGGTGAGCAGCGGGATCGTGGCGAGTACCTGCATGAGCTGCGCGCCGCGGCCGACGGGCCGGACGTGTCGCGGCTCGACCTCGGCCTCGGGCTCCAGCTCTTCGAGGTAGGCGGCGAAGTCACCCAGCCGCGAGCGGTCGTAGATATCGCCGACGGTGACCGCGGGGAAGCGCTCGCGGACCCGGACCACCACGTGGGCGGCGGCCAGCGACCCGCCGCCGAGGGCGAAGAAGTCCTCGTCTACCCCGGAGACGTCGGCACCGAGTGCGGAGGACCACAGCTCGGCGACCCACGCCTCGGTGCCGTCGAGTTCGGACTCCGCCGCCGACGTCTGGGCCAGCGGCCAAGGGAGGGCGGCCCGGTCGACCTTGCCGGAGGTGCGGGTGGGCAGCTCGTCGACCAGGGCCAGGCGCGGCACCACGCCGGCGGGCAGTTGCTCGCGAAGAAGTCCGGCCGCGCCCGCCAGGTCGAAACCGCTCGCGTTCTCGGCCACGAGGTAGGCCACGAGCACCGGCTGGCCCGCGTCGGTCTTCCTCACCGCCGCGGCACCGGCGCTCACCCCGGGCAGGGCAGATACGGCGGTGTCGACCTCGCCCAGCTCGAGCCGCCGCCCGCCGATCTTGACCTGGTCGTCGACCCGGCCGGTGAAATACAGGCCGTCGGCCTCGAACCGGACGATGTCCCCGGACCGGTAGGCGCGTTCCCAGCCGAGGGACTCCATCGGCCCGTACTTCTCGGCATCCTTCTCGGGGTCCAGATACCGCGCGAGCCCGACGCCGCCGATCACCAGCTCGCCGGACTGCCCGTACCCCACC
This sequence comes from Dietzia sp. ANT_WB102, assembly GCF_008369165.1. Classification (NCBI taxonomy): domain Bacteria; kingdom Bacillati; phylum Actinomycetota; class Actinomycetes; order Mycobacteriales; family Dietziaceae; genus Dietzia; species Dietzia sp. ANT_WB102. The sequence continues at coordinate 112,280 of NZ_VOBA01000001.1, read as the reverse complement.
GGCCGGCCGGTGGGGTCGACCACCGCGAGGTCCCACCCGTCGAGCGGCAGCCCGATCGGCACTTCGCCGTGCCCGTCCAGCCGGGCGGCACAGGCCACCACGGTCGCCTCGGTGGGGCCGTAGGTGTTCCACACTTCGCGCCCGTCGCCGGCCAGTCGTTCGGCCAGCTCGGGCGGGCAGGCCTCGCCGCCGAGGATCACCATCCGGATGTCGCGGAGCATCGAATCGGGCCACATCGAGGCGAGGGTGGGCACCGTGGAGATGACGGTGATCCGGCGTTCGAGCAGCCACGGCCCCAGGTCGAGCCCGGACTTGACGACCGAGCGCGGCGCGGGCACCAGGCACGCCCCGTGTGCCCAGGCCAACCACATCTCCTCGCAGGAGGCGTCGAAGGCTACGGATAGCCCCGCCAACACGCGGTCGCCGGGGCCCAGCGGCGTGTCCTGCAGGAAGATCCGCGACTCGGCGTCGACGAACGCGGCCGCGCTGCGGTGCGTGACGGCCACGCCCTTGGGTAGGCCGGTGGTGCCGGAGGTGAAGATGATCCAGCAGTCGTCGTCCACGGTCGGGCCGCGGTGGCGGGCGGGGTCGGCGGGCCGGTCGGGGTCGGTGACACGCAAGCCGTCGGCGGTGTAGACGGCCGCGACCTGTGCCTGCCCGAACACCAGCTCGGCGCGCTCGGCCGGGTCGTCCACGTCGACGGGAACATACGCGGCGCCGGCCGCCAAGGTGCTCAGGATCGCCAGGTACAGGTCGGCGGAGCCCGAGGGCATGTGGATACCGACCCGGTCGCCGGCGCCGACGCCCTGCTCGTGCATCCACCGCGCGGATGCGTGGATCGTGCGCGCGACCTCGGCGTAAGTCAGGACGCGGGCGCCGTCGTCGATGCACGGCGCGTCAGGATGACGGCTCGCCGCGGCGCCCAGCACGTCGAGGAGCGTCCGGGGATCCGCCACGTGTGAGCTGCGAAGATACTGCTCAGGGATGCTGGCCACCTGCGGATCGTATCCCGCGTAGGTGAACTCCCCACCGCGCTCGCCTGCGGGCTGGTTAAGTGAGTCGAATGACAGAGAGCCTGAGCAACAAGACCATCGTGATCGTCGGAGCGGGCCCGGGTTTCGGTCGCACGCTCGCCCTGCGAGCCGCAGCGAAGGGCGCGACCGTGGTCGTCGCGGCGCGTACGGAGTCGCGCGTGGTCGAGATCGCCGAGGAGGTTCGCGCGGGCGGCGGAAACGCGATCGCGGCGTCCGTCGACGCCACCGATCCCGGGTCGGTGCGCGCGCTGCGCGAGACGGTCGCCGGTCACACGGACGCCGTTCACGGCTTGGTGTACAGCGCGTTCGCTGTGCCCAGCATGAAGCCGCTCGCGCAGACCGACCACGAGCAGATCTCGCGCGGCATCGACCTGTCGGTGCTGGGCGCGCTGCGCACCACGCAGGAGTTCACCTCGCTGCTCGAGGCCGGTGCCGCGGACACCGGCGCCAGCGCGGGGGCGGGCACGAATGAAGATGGAGCAGGCGCCGCGCAGGACGGCGCCGCGCCGGCGAGCAGTTCGGTGGTCATGATGGCCTCGGCGGTCATCCACCACTCCCGCGAGCGCTACGCCGGCTACAAGATCGCCAAGACCGCCCTCGTCGCGCTCGGCCACTCTCTCGCCACCGAGCTCGGCCCGCGCGGCATCCGCGTCAACACCGTGGCGCCCGGGTACATCTACGGGGAGACCCTCAAAGCGTATTTCGAGCACCTGGCCACCAAGTACGGCGGCACGCTCGAGGACGTCTACGCACACACCGCCGAGAAGATGGACCTGCGGCGCCTGCCCGGGGAGCGGGAGATCGTCGACCCGGTGTTGTTCCTGCTCTCCGACGCCGCCTCCGCGGTCACGGGACAGACCCTCACCGTGGACTGCGGCGAGTTCCACACGTGACGCTCGGGGCTCGGCGCATCCCCTGACTGGAGAGGCGCGCACCCCGACGCGCGATCAGGGTCGTAAATCGGGGTCGTACCCCGATGTGGATCGGGTGGGCGGCGAGGAGGGTGGAGGTCACCGGGGAGGAGGTCCCCGAGCTACTTTTCACGACGACGAGGAGAACTGTCATGACCTACTACCCAGACTCCCAGCCCAAGCGACTGACCAGGTCCGAGGACCGCTGGATCGGCGGCGTGTGCGGCGGCCTGGCCGACTACTTCGGGCTGGACCCGGCGTTGGTCCGCGTCCTGTTCGTCGCCTCGATCCTGCTGCCGGGTCCGCAGCTGCTCATTTATCTGATCCTGTGGTTCGTCATGCCCGACACCCGCGACTGAGACGCCCGTGGCAGGCTGAGTCCATGAGCACTCCTGACACCTCAGCCACTGCCGGCGAGTACGTTTCCGTCCGCATCGAGAAGGGGGCTCGGCACCCGCACGTCGCCCAGGTGACGCTGATCGGCCCGGGTCGCAACAACGCGATGGGCCCGGACTTCTGGGCCGAGATGCCCCGCGTCATGGCTGAGCTCGACGCCGATCCCGAGGTTCGCGCCGCCGTGATCGCGGGCGAGGGCCGCAACTTCACGTACGGACTGGACCTGATGGCGATGATGCCGCAGTTCATGGAGTTCCTGCCCTCCGACAAGGCTCCAGACGCCTCGCGTAACGAGAAGATCCTGGACTTCGTGGAGGCCATGCGCCAGGCGATCGACTCGGTCGCGGCGGCCAGGACCCCCACGGTGGCTGCCGTCCAGGGCCGCTGTATTGGTGGCGGCATCGACCTCATCTCGGCATGCGACGTCCGCCACGGTTCGGCGGACTCGACCTACTCGGTCCGCGAGGTCAAAGTGGGCATCGTCGCCGACATGGGGTCGCTCGCGCGGTTGCCGTACATCATCGGTTCCGGGCTGACCCGTGAGCTGGCGCTGACCGGCCGAGACATCGACGCTGAGACGGCCCTGCGCTACGGCCTGGTCTCGCACGTCGCCGACGACGCCGCCGCGGTGCTGGACTCGGCACACGCGACGGCCGCCGAGATCGCGGACAACCCGCCCCTGGTCGTCCGCGGCACCAGAGAAGTACTCAACCGGGCGATCGAGGGGCCGATCTACGAGTCCAACCGCTACGTCGCCACATGGAACGCCGGCTTCCTGGCGTCCTCCGACATGATGGAGGCCATCAGCTCGACGATGGAGAAGCGCGAGGCGAAGTACACAGGCCGCTAACCCTGCCGCTGAGTCTGCCGGTGAGCCGGCCCGCGCGTTCGTCCGGGCCGAACCCGCACCCGGATTTCAGGGCCGAACCCGCACCCGCACCCCGGGCCCGCTTTCGGCCGTGTGGAGTCACTCCGTCAGCGGTCCGGCGGGGCGGTCCTGGGCTTTTGCTGCACCGAGTGACTCCACACGGGGCTGGGTCGGTGCGAGGTGGGGTCGGTGCGGCGCTGAGCCGGCCGCGGGGCTGGCCGACACGCACAGCACCGCCGCACAACGACAGGAGCGTTCCGCAGACACCCCACTCGGGCGGTGTGTGCGGAACGCTCGTCTTTGTACGGGCGGCCAGGTCAGCCGCGGAAGGGCACGGCCTTCTCCTCGGGGTGCGTGCGGAAGTTCTCGAGACCCTCCACGACGAGCTTCTCGCCGTGAGCCTTGTCCCGCCATTCGCCCGGGATGACGTGCTTGCCCGGCTCGAGGTCCTTGTAGTGCAGGAAGAAGTGCTCGATCGCCTTGAGTTCAAAGTCGGGGACGTCGTTGATGTCCTGGATGTGCTCCCAGCGCGGGTCCTTGGCCGGCACGCACAGCAGCTTGTCGTCGCCGCCGGCCTCGTCGGACATGGTGTAGACGCCCACCACACGCGAGTTGACGATCACGCCGGGGAAGACGGACTCGTCGAGCAGGACCAGGGCGTCGCAGGGATCACCGTCGTCGGCGAGGGTCTTGTCGATGAAGCCGTAGTCGGCCGGGTAGCCCATCGAGGTGAAGAGAAACCGGTCGAGGTAGATCTTGCCGGTCTCGTGGTGGATCTCGTACTTATTACGCGAACCCTTGGGGATCTCGATGGTCACTTCGACAGACACGGGCTACCTCACAAATCGTCATGCTCGGGACCCGGGACGGCTCTCCCGGTCAATTCGGGCTGATTCTAGTAGGCGGCACCGGCGCCGGGGGTGGGCGCGGTCACGCGGGCCGCTAGCGTGGGTCTCTGCAGACGGCGGTGACAGTGGGGGCGTGAGCGTCCGGGAGGGTGCGTGAGTGGCGTGACCGAGCGGGGAATGTGGCGGGGGCGTGGGCTCGCGTGGCGGGCCGGGATCGTGCTCGTCGTCGTCCTCCTCCTTGTCGGCGGACTCGTCGCGGCAGCCCTGGTCACCGACGTCGACGATGACCTTCGAGCCGCCGTCGACTCCCCGTCGGAGGCCGTAGCCGATCCGAGCCCGGGCCTCGTCGCGGCGGACGACTCGGCGCCCGCGCCGGACCCGGCCGCGCTCGGACGGATCCTCGGACCGCTCGCGGACTCCCCGGCCGTCGGCGACCTCACCGCGAGCGTGGTCGACGACGCGACCGGAGAGGTGATGTGGGAGCGTCGGCCGCGCGATCCGAAAGTCCCCGCGTCCACCACCAAACTGCTCACCGCGGCCGCCGCGCTGACCCGCCTGCCCGGCGACGCCCGCGTCGACACAGTCCTCGCGCGCGGCGTCGAGCCGGACACGCTGGTCGTCGTCCCCGGTGGCGACCCCACCATGTCCCGCGGCGCCGAGCCCGGAGCGCTCTTCCCCGGCGCGGCCACGCTCGCGCAGGCCGCCGGGGTCGTCCGCGCGGCCGGGATGACGCCCGCCCGCATCGTCGTCGACCCGGGCCCGTACACCGGACCGCGGCTGGGCCCGGGCTGGTCACCGGCGGAGATTCCGGCCGGCAACATCGCACCGGTCGAGGCGTGGATGCTCGACGCGGGCCGCCTCGACCCGGCCGACGAATACTCGCCCCGCTCCACCGACCCCGCCCTCGCGGCCGGCCGTGCCCTGGCCGGTGAACTGGGCGTTGACCCGGAGCGTGTGGAGGTCTCGACAGGGTCGGTGGAGACCACCGAGGAGCTGGGCCGAGTCTCGTCGGCTGAGCTCATTGAACGCGTCCGCTCGATGCTCGTCTACTCCGACAACGTGCTGGCCGAGGCGATCTGCCGCGAGGTGGCGTTGGACCGCGACCCCGAACGGCCCGCCGACTTCGCGACCGGGACCGCCGCCGTGCTCGACACCCTGACCGAACGCGGGCTCGACATGTCCGGGGTGCGCCTGGATGACTGCTCCGGGATGAGCGCCGGCAACCGCATCTCGGCGGCCGTGCTCACCGACGTCCTGCGCACCGCGTCGGCGCCCGACGCCACCCGCGAGATGCGCGACCTGCTCGACACGCTGCCGGTGGCCGGCGGGTCGGGGACGCTGATCGACCGGTTCTCCGGCCCGTCAGCGGCGGGCGCCGGGTGGGTACGCGCCAAGACCGGCACCCTCGCCGGGGCGAGCGCCCTTGCGGGTTCGGTGACCAGCGCCGACGGTCGCACCATGAGCTTCGCTCTGCTCGCATCCGGCACCGATCCCGCCGTCGCCCGTCCGGTCCTCGACCGGATCGCCGCGGAACTGCGCGCCTGTGGCTGCCGCTGACCGGCTCGGCCCGGCCTGGACCGGCCCGGCCTGGACCGTGCGCGCGGCGATGCGGGAGTTCCGCCGCGACCACCCCGAGGTGGGCGACGAGGTGTGCGTGGCCCTGTCAGGGGGAGCGGACTCGCTGGCCCTGACCGCCGCGGCTGCCGTCGAGTTCGCCACCGTGACCGCCCTCGTGGTGGACCACGGCCTGCAGGAGGGCTCGGACGTCGTCGCCCGGGACGCGGCCGCCGCGGCCCGCGGGCTCGGTGTATCGGCGGAGGTCCTCGTCGTCGTCGTCCCCTCCGACGGCTCCGGCCCCGAGGCCGCCGCCCGCACTGCGCGGTACACCGCGCTCGAGTCTGCGCGCCGCGGCCGCCCCGTGCTGCTCGCCCACACCCTCGACGACCAGGCCGAGACCGTCCTGTTGGGCCTGGGGCGCGGATCCGGCGCCCGGTCGCTGCGGGGGATGGCCACATGGAACGCGCCGTGGGGGCGCCCACTGCTCGGCGTACGCGCCGCCGATACCCGCGCTGCGTGCCGCCACCTCGGGATCACGTGGTGGGACGACCCGCACAACACGGACCCCACATTCACACGGGTACGCCTGCGCCATGAGGTCGTCCCGCTGCTCGAGGATGTGCTGGGGGGCGGCGTCGCCGAGGGCCTGGCGCGAACCGCGGCACTGCTGGGGGTCGACGACGACGAGCTCGACCGCCTCGCAGGGGCCGTGCCCGTCGGCGACGACGGCACCCTGGAGGTGAGCCGACTTGAGCCGCTGCCGGCCGCCGTACTGACCCGGGTCCTGCGCCGCTGGCTGCTGGCCCAGGGGGTTGTCGCGCCCACATACGCACACATCACGTCGGTGGCCGCGCTCATCACGGACTGGCGCGGGCAGGGCGGGGTGGCGGTCGGAGGCACCGGACCTGCGGATGCTGGTGGGGCGGGCCCCTCTGCCAGGTTGGTCGCCCGGCGTCGACATGGAAAGGTGGTCGTGGAGAACGACCGGGCGAGCGGAGCGGGGACGCAAGATGACCACGGATAAGTACGCGGACGAAATCGAATCGGTACTGCTCGACGCTGACACCATCCGGGAGCGGATAGCCGAGATGGGCGCCCGGATCGGTGAGCGCTACGCCGACGTCGAGCAGGAGGTCGTGCTGGTCTGCGTGCTCAAGGGCGCGGCGATCTTCGTATCCGATTTCGCGCGGGCACTGACCATCCCCTCCGAGCTGGAGTTCATGGCCGTCAGCTCGTATGGGTCTTCCACCAGTTCGTCGGGTGTGGTGCGGATCCTCAAGGATCTCGACCGTGACATCGCCGGCCGCGACGTGATCATCGTCGAGGACATCATCGACTCCGGCCTCACGTTGTCCTGGCTGATGCGCAACCTCCGCACGCGGAACCCGCGGTCGCTGGAGATCGTCACCCTGCTGCGCAAGCCCGACGCTGTCAAGGCGGATCTGGACATCCTCGAGATCGGGTTCGACATCCCCAACGAGTTCGTAGTGGGCTACGGCCTGGACTTCGCCGAGCGCTACCGCGACCTGCCGTACATCGGCCGGCTGCACCCCCGTATGTACTCCTGAGCTGGGGCAGCGCCCACCCACGGTAGCCGGCTACCGGCCGTCAATTTGGTGACCCGGGTCACTCTGTGGGGCTAGGCTCTGGACATGTTTCCAGGAACCTTCGCTGCCTCCACCCCCGACAAGCCTGCCGTGATCCGTCCGGCGACGGGTGAGCAGATCACCTACGCCGAGCTCGAGGCCCGTTCCGCCCAGCTCGCCCACGTCCTGACCGACGACTGGGGGCTCCGTCCCGGCGAGACGATCGCGGTGGTCTCTGACAACACCCTTGAGATGGTCGAAATCTACTGGGCCGCGCTCCGTACAGGCCTGTACGTCGCGGCGATCAACCACCACCTGACGGCGGACGAGTCGTCCTACATCATCAGTGACTGCGGCGCCCGGGCTCTGTTCGTCTCGGCTCCGGTGGCCGATCATGTCGACGTCACGCCGGGCGCACACCCGGATGTGGAGCACCGGGTGGTGTTCGGTGGCGAGCTGGAAGGCTTCGAGGACTACCGGTCACTGCTCGAGGGCAAGCCGACCGCGCCGCCTACGGACCAGCCCCGCGGCCACGACTTCCTCTACTCCTCCGGGACCACCGGCCGGCCCAAGGGCGTCCGCGTGGACCCGCCGGAGGGGCAGATCGACGAGGTGCCCGACCCGTATACCCCAGTGTTCAGCTTCCTCTACGCGTTCGACGCCGACAGTGTGTACCTGTGCCCCGCGCCGCTGTACCACGCGGCACCGCTCCGGTTCTGCGGCGTGGTCAACTCCGTCGGCGGGACCGTGATCCTCATGGACCACTTCGACGCGGAGGAGTCGCTTCGGCTCATCCAGGAATACCGGGTCACGCACTCCCAGTGGGTGCCGACCATGTTCGTGCGGATGCTCAAGCTGCCGGAGGAGACACGGGCGCGCTACGACGTGTCCAGCATGACTCACGCGATCCACGCGGCCGCGCCGTGCCCGCCCGAGGTCAAGCGTCGGATGATCGAGTGGTGGGGCCCGGTGATACACGAGTACTACTCGGCCACCGAGGGGATGGGTATCACGTTCATCAACTCGCAGGAGGCACTCGAACGCCCCGGGTCGGTAGGCCGGGATGGGCTCAAGGGCATCGCGCACATCTGCGACGAGGAGGGTCGCGAGCTCCCCGCGGGCGAGATCGGCGCCATTTACTGGCAGCAGGACGAGGGCACCTTCTCGTACCACGGTGATCCGGAGAAGACGGCGTCCGTATTCCACCCCGACCATCCCACCTGGTCGACGTTCGGCGACGTGGGTTACCTCGACGAGGACCGCTTCCTCTACCTCACGGACCGTAAGGCGTTCACCATCATCTCGGGCGGGGTCAACATCTACCCGCAGGAGATCGAGAACGCGCTGGTCCTGCACCCTGCGGTCGAGGACGTCGCAGTGATCGGGCTCCCGGACGAGGAGATGGGGGAGAGGGTGCACGCCGTGGTGGTACCCGCCGCCGGTCGTGCGGGAGATCCCGGTCTCGCCGAGGAGATCCTCGGCGCCTTGCGCGGAACGATCTCCGACTTCAAGATCCCGCGTGGCCTGGATTTCGTGGACGAGTTGCCGCGCACCCCGACCGGCAAGTTGGTCAAGCGCCGGATCGTTCAGCAGTACGTCTGATCGGGGCCTGCGGGAGGCGGCAATGGCGGGGCGGGAACAGATCCGCCGATGATGTGGTTCTAGTGGGTGGACTGGGACGCGGCAGTGTCCCCCGGGCTCACCCCAACGCCCTCGCGGAATTCCGTCCGGCTGGAACCGCGTTGCGCACCTCGCCGAGAGGCGACCCCGCGTCCCGGCCCACCCACTTCTCTCTCGCGCACCCACGATGCCGCCGGCCAGCTGGTCGGAGGCTTCTGTGAAGACCGCTCTCGCACTGTCGGATCCAAGGGGCTGTGGAGGATACGTGCGTGGACCGGACTACTGAGTTCCAGCGCGAACGCCCCAGGCTCGTCCGGATCGCCGCGAGTGTGCTCAGCGATCCGGCTGAGGCCGAGGACGTGGTGCAGCAGGCTTGGCTCCGGCTGGCGCGCGCCGACTCCCGGATGATCGACTCCCTCCCGGCCTGGCTCACCACTGTTGTCACCCGCCTGTGTCTGGACCGGCTCAAGGCCGCGGTCCCGCCGCCTATGGAGCCGGCCGACGCCGCCGCGGCCGCGCCGGACCCCGCCGACGAGGTACTCCTCGCCGACTCGGTGGGCGCGGCGCTGCATGTCGTGATCGACCGTCTCACCCCGGCGGAGCGGGTGGCTTTCGTGCTGCATGACTCGTTCTCGGTCGACTTCGCGGCGATCGCGGCCGTACTGGACTGCTCACCGGTCGCGGCCCGCAAACTCGCGTCGCGGGCGCGCGCGAAGGTCGCGGATGCGGGCCCCACCGTCGAGCAGGCGGATTGGCTCGTCGTCGACGCCTTCCTCGACGCCGCGCGGCGCGGCGAGTTCACCCGGCTCCTCGGTCTCCTCGCGCCGGACGTGGTGGTGGCCGGCGACCCGATCGCCATCGGCCTCGGGACCCCTGCGCGCATCGAGGGGCGCGACGCCGTGGCCGAATTCTTCGACGGGGCGGCAGCCTCGGCGCTGCCGGTGTTCGTCGACGAGCGACCGGGTGCGGCGTGGTTCGACAGGGGAGTGGCCCGGGTGGCGTTCGACTTCCGGGTCGCGGACGGCGTGGTCAGTCGCATCGAGTTCCGCGCGGATCCCGACGTGCTCGCGGCTACCCGTCGGCGCAGGGACGGAGAACCGAGATGAGCGACCCGGTCACACTTCGGACCGGCCACTCGTCATCAGGGTGAGGCGACGCGCTTCGGCGTCGCCATGACAGAGAGGATATCCCCGTGAAGACGATGACCTGCCAAGACCTGGGTGGCCCCTGCGATCTGGCGCACCCAGGTGCGACGGCGGACGACGTGATCAACGCCCAGGACGCCCACCTCAAGCAGCGCGTGAAGGCCGGCGATGAGGCGCACGTCCCCGCGCGGGAAGAGATGAAGAGCCGTTGGCGGCGGCCGCGGCAGTCACTCGGGTGGTACCGGGACGTCAAGAAGCGTTTCGCGGAGTTGCCGGAGGACTGAACCGCCCGGTCAGCGGATGCGGCTCAGCGGCTGCCCTTCTCGATCACGGCGGCCAGCGCGAGCAGCGTCGCCTCCGAGCCGGGCCGGCCCACGAGCTGAACCGACGTGGGCAGCACCCGACCGAGAGGGCTGTGTGTGGCGCCGCACGGGACGGACATCGCGGGCCAGCCGAGCACGTTGGCCAGTGGGGAGAACGGTGAGAACTGCATCGACGCCCACAGGGAGCGACCCCAGGACCGCCGGTGCCAGTCGGTCGCCTCGGGCGGCACGTCTGCGAGCGAGGGGGTGAGCCACACGTCGACGCCGGCGGAGTCCATTGCATCGTTGACCTCTGCGCGGAGCGACTCGACACCGCGATTCCAGCGCGTGTCCCCGTCACCCGCTCCGCCGCGCCGGAACACTGTGCGGCCGAGCAGCGCGTGGTGCCGGGTGCGGCGCTCCATAGCGGACAGCGGCAGGTTCTCGTCCTCGGCCGCCCGTGCCACGCCGGCGGTCCACCGGGCGAGGTAGAGAACCGGGTCGCGTGGGGAGGGCAGGGCGGTGTCGACGACGACGAGGTCGCCGCCACGCAGCAGCGCCGCGGCCTCCCGCGCGGCGCGCACCCAGGGTTCGTGGATGCGCACCAGATCGCGGCCGAGCCGGATCGGGGAGGTAAAGGACAGTCCGACACGTGTCCCGCTGGGGACGGGCCCGATGTCCGCGAGCTCGGACCGACCGGACATCACCGAGAGTGCCAGCGCGACGTCGTCGACGGTCCTGGCCAGCGGACCAGACTCGGCCAGTCCGCCCCAGTTGTCACCCGCCAGGCACGTGGGAACGACGCCGGGTCCGGGCTTGATGGTGACGATCCCGCACGCCGCGGCGGGGATTCGAAGTGACCCCATCCCGTCGTCGCCCACGGCGAGCGGCACCATGCCGGAGGCCACCGCCGCCGCTGATCCACCCGAGGACCCGCCCGCGGACAGGGCAGGGTCGCGAGGGTTGCGGGTGATGCCGTGCGCGTCGGAATCGGTCATCCCCCAGGTGCACAGCTGGGGCGCGGCGGTGATGCCCACAGGTACCGCGCCCGCGGCCAGCAGTGGGGCGACAACCGGGTTGTCGAGGGTGACGGTGCTCTTGATCGCCAGCGGTACCCCGGCCAGGGGCAGGGCCGCGCGTTCATTCGCGCTCGCGGCGTCGACGGCCGCCCCGGCGGCGCGACCCTCCGCCCGCAGCAGGCTGGTGAACGCGCGGAGTGACGGGTCGAGGTGGTTTACCCGGTCGAAGGCCGCGTCGAGTGTGGCGAGCGCACCGACGGCGCCGGTCCGTACGGCCTCGGCTGTCTCGACTGCGGAGAGGGGGTCGGTGGTCACGGCCACGATCGTACGACGGCGACGGTGTCCGCCCATGGCGATCATCACGGTGAGCGGTCCCGCCCGGCGGGTAGCCTGGGGCGATACCGACGAAGTCGGATGCACGACCGGGCCCGTCGACCGGCTGGGCCGTCCTTCCACACGAGGACCGAATGGAACGCAAGAGCAACACCGTCTTCCGCAACGTCGCGATCGCGGGCGTGATCATCCTGGCGATCGTCGGCTTCTCGTTCTTCGCCAACGATGACCGCGACTACGCCGAGGTCGACACGTCCGTCGCATTGGCGCAGGTCGATGCGGGAAACGTGAAGGAAGCGTTGATCGAGGACCGGGAACAGCAGCTCCGGCTCACCCTCAAGAACCCGATCGCCCCGGAGGACGGTGCGGCCGAGACCGACAAGCTCCTCACCAAGTATCCGGCGCGGGCCGCCGACCAGGTCTTCGACCGGGTCGCCGCGGCGGAGCCGGAGAAGTACGACACGGCCGTCAACCAGCAGGGCTTCCTGGCCCAGATGCTGTCGTTCCTGCTGCCGATGCTCATCCTGTTCGGATTGCTGTTTTACTTCATGTCCCGGATGCAGGGTGGCAAGGGCGGCTTGTTCGGCGTGGGTAAGTCGCGAGCCGTGGAGTTCACCAAGGACATGCCTCAGACGACGTTCGCGGACGTCGCGGGTGAGGACGAGGCGGTCGAGGAACTCAACGAGATCAAGGACTTCCTCCAGAATCCCGCGCGGTACGAACGACTCGGCGCAAAGATCCCGCGAGGTGTCCTGCTCTACGGCCCACCCGGGACGGGCAAGACCCTGCTGGCCCGGGCGGTCGCGGGTGAGGCTGGCGTGCCGTTCTACTCGATCTCCGGTTCGGACTTCGTCGAGATGTTCGTCGGTGTCGGCGCTTCGCGGGTGCGCGACCTGTTCGAAAAAGCCAAGCAGAACGCTCCCTGCATCGTGTTCGTGGACGAGATCGACGCGGTGGGCCGACATCGTGGTTCGGGAACCGGCGGTGGCCACGATGAGCGCGAGCAGACGCTCAACCAGCTGCTCGTCGAGATGGACGGGTTCAGTGATCGCGAGACGGTCATCATGATCGCCGCGACCAACCGCCCAGACGTCCTCGACCCGGCGCTCCTCCGTCCGGGCCGTTTCGACCGCCAGGTACCGGTGACCAACCCCGACCTCAAGGGGCGCGAGGCGATCCTCGCCGTCCACGCCGTGGGCAAACCGCTGGCGGAGGATGTGAACATGACCTCGCTGGCCAGGCGCACGATCGGCATGTCGGGCGCAGACCTGGCCAACGTGCTCAACGAGGGTGCTCTGCTCGCGGCCCGGCTGGGTCGCGACGAGATCGACATCGACATCCTCGAGGAAGCCACCGACCGCGTGGTGGGTGGCCCGCGCCGCAAGCACCGGGTGATCAGCGAGCACGAGAAGAAGGTCACCGCGTACCACGAGTCCGGCCACGCCCTGGCGGCGTGGGCGATGGAGGACCTCGAGCCCGTCCACAAGGTCACCATCCTCGCGCGAGGTCGCACCGGCGGTCACGCGTTGGTGGTTCCCGAGGACGACAAGTCCTTGATGACGCGGGCGGACATGATCGCCCGCGTCGTCATGGCGATGGGTGGCCGGGCCGCCGAGGAGTACGTGTTCGGCGAGCCCACCTCGGGTGCCAGCTCGGACATCGAGCAGGCGACCCGGATCGCGCGGACGATGGTCGCCGAGTACGGCATGAGTGCGAAGCTGGGCGCGGTGAAGTACGGCGGCGAAGGAGGGGACCCGTTCCTCGGTCGCGGCGGTCCGGCGGCGGGGGAGTACTCGCCCGAGATCGCCAAGATCATCGACGACGAGGTTCGCCGGATCATCGACGCCGCCCACACCGAGGCCTGGCAGGTCCTCGAATCCAACCGCGACATCCTCGATGCGGTCGCGGCAGAGCTCCTCGAGAAGGAGACTCTGCGGCAGGACGATCTCGAAAGGCTTTTCGCCGACGTGGTCAAGCGGCCGCGCATCACCGAGTTTGACGACTTCGGTGGCCGCATCCCGTCGACTCGGCTACCCATCAAGACCCCGGGTGAGCTGGCAAAGGAGCGCGGCGAGCCGTGGCCCCCGCCGGTGACCGACCCGTTCGCGATGCCCGTCCTCCCCGCCAGCCGCGAGACCGCGGACCACGGACCGGAAGAGGCGCGCGGCCCCGGTGAGTACGAGGGCGACCGCAACGGCGTGGACGCGGCTGTCGGGGAGGCCAGAGGCCGCGGCGGATCCGATCGCGGCGGGGCCGCTGGCGGCGTGCAGCGGCCGGCCGGCATGCCGGCCTATGGGACGCCACCACCGCCGGGGTGGTCGGCGCCCGGGTGGCCCCCGCGTCAGTCCACCTACCGCGGTACCAGGGGTCCGAGCGGTGCCGAGACCACCCGGCTCCCGGCCGCGCCCGGTAACGAGCAGCCGCCTGTTCGGACAGGCGACTCCGACGGTCCGGCCGGACCAGATCCGCGCGAACAGCCTTCCGAGGCCCCGACGCGTGCATGGTCTGCCGTCGGCGATGGCGGCGAATCCGATAATGACGACAACCCCGGTGGCTCGACCTCGGACCCCGCGGGCGGCGGTTCGCACCGCCGCGAGAACAAGGATCCCGACTGGCGTGCGCCGTGGGAACGTGAGGACTGACCGCACGGTCGGCTCCGTGCGAGAAGAGGATTGAATGACGACGCCTGACCACATTCCCGCGGCTGACGCCCGGTCGCTCCACACTGGACAGGTCTTCGACGCCGAGCGCGCCGAAGCTGCCGTCCGAGAGTTGTTGATCGCCGTCGGCGAGGACCCCGACCGCGAGGGACTACGGGAAACCCCTGCGCGGGTGACGAGGGCCTACCGGGAGGTCTTCGCCGGGATGTACACCGACCCGTCGGAGGTGCTGTCGAAAACCTTCGACGAGGACCACCGCGAGCTCGTACTGGTGCGGGATATCCCCATCTACTCGACCTGCGAGCATCACCTGGTGCCCTTCCACGGTGTCGCACACATCGGGTACATCCCGGGGCACACCGGGGCGGTCACCGGGCTGAGCAAGCTCGCGCGTCTGGTGGACCTGTATGCGAAGCGGCCCCAGGTCCAAGAGCGGCTCACCGGCCAGGTCGCCGACGCGTTGGTCGACAGGCTCGACCCCTCGGGCGTGCTTGTGGTGATCGAATGCGAGCACCTGTGCATGTCGATGCGCGGTATCCGGAAGGCGGGCGCAGTCACCACCACGTCGGCTGTGCGGGGAATCATGCGGTCCAACGCGTCCACCAGGGCGGAGGCGCTCGGCCTCCTGCGCGGGACGTGAGCGCGCCCGGCCTCCTGCCCCGCCCTGACCGGTGCGCGGTGATGGGCGTCCTCAACGTCACCGCGGATTCCTTCTCCGATGGTGGCCGGCACCTCGCGTTCTCCGACGCGGTCGCGCACGCCCGGCGGATGGTCGCGGAGGGCGCTGACCTCATCGACATCGGTGGCGAGTCCACGCGGCCCGGCGCCATCCGTGTCGAGGAGTCCGACGAAGAGCAGCGGGTCGTCCCGCTGGTGCGGGCGGTGTCCGGCCTCGCGCCGGTCTCGGTGGACACCATGCGCGCCAGGGTCGCCGCGCGCGCGCTGGAGGAGAATGCGGCGATCATCAACGACGTCTCGGGTGGGCTCGCCGACCCCGACATGCTGCGGGTCGTGGCCGAGCATCGGAGCCCCGTGATTCTCATGCACTGGGTGTCTCCGGACGACTATCGCGCCGGCGCCGGTGGCCGGGCCGACTACGGAGGGGACGTGGTGGGCGCGGTACGAGACCACCTGGCTCGCCGGGCCGACGCCGCGCTCGAGGCGGGCGTCGACGCTGCGGGCATCGTGCTCGACCCGGGTCTCGGTTTCGCCAAGAACGCTGACGACAACTGGGCGCTACTGCATGGGCTGGACCGGCTGATCGCGCTGGGGTTCCCGGTACTCGTCGCGGCGTCTCGCAAACGGTTCCTCGGCTCGCTGCTGTCGGGAGAAGGCGAGGAGCCCCGCGCGGTGTCGGGTCGCGATCCAGCGACGGCGGCGATCACGTCGCTCGCCGCTGCCGCCGGCGCCTGGGCGGTCCGCGTCCACGACGTGGCCCCCAGTGCGGACGCGGTGCGGGTGGCCGCCGCATGGGCGGACGGAAGAGTGGAGGCTCGGTGATGGCCGATCGCATCGAACTACGCGGTCTCAGGGTGCGGGGCACCCACGGGGTCTTCGAACACGAGAAGCGGGACGGCCAGGACTTCCTGGTGGACCTGGTGCTGTGGACCGACTTCACGGCCGCGGCCACGTCCGATGACCTGGCCGACACCGTCGACTACGGGGCGCTCGCTCTGTACGCGCGTGACGTGGTGTCCGGGCCGAGCTGCGACCTCATCGAGACCGTTGCTTCGCGGATCGCCGACGGGGTCATGGAAATGGCCCCGGCTGCCCACGCGGTGGAGGTGACTCTGCACAAGCCTGAGGCTCCGATCCCCGCGGACTTCGCCGACGTCGCAGTCGTGGCACGTCGCTCGCGCAGGGGCGAGCGGGGCGCCGCGGGGGGAGAGCGATGAGCTGTAGGGCGGTGCTGTCCATCGGGGGCAATCAGGGGGACGCGCTCGCGCTCCTGCGCGGGGTCGCCGACGCGGCGGCCGCGGACGGGATCCTGCGGGCGGTCTCCTCGGTCTACGCGACCCCGCCCTGGGGCGGTGTCGAGCAGGACGATTTCCTCAACGCCGTCCTCATCGTCGACCACCCCGGCTCCCCGACGGATGTCCTCGAGTGGGGCTTCACGCGTGAGCGTGCCGCTGGGCGGACCCGTGATGTGCGCTGGGGTCCGCGCACCCTCGACGTGGACGTCGTGACCGCCGAGGTCGACGGCAAGTCGGTCTCGTCCGACGAACAGTCCCTGACGCTTCCCCATCCCCGCGCAGCCGAGCGTGCGTTCGTGCTGGTCCCGTGGCTCGAGATCGACCCGGGCGCGCAGCTGGACGGGGTGCCGGCCAGGGTGTGCCTCGACGCGCTCGACCCCGGGGACGTCGCCGCGGTGCGCCGATTGCACGATCCCCTGACGTCGGCAGTGGAAAGGGACCGGACGTGAACCGCGTTGCGAAGTCCACCCTCGCCTTGGTGGCAGTGGTTGCGGCCGTGGCCGCGTATCTCCTCAACGGGACCTTTCTCGGATCGTTGCCCCCGATCGGTTTCGGCTGGGTGACCCTGCTCGCGGTCGCAGTGGTCGACGTGCTGCTTGCCCTGCGGATTCGCGCAGCGATCTCCGACGGCGGGATCGGGCAGGACCGCAGTCAGATGCATCCGCTGACCGTCGCGCGCAGTGCCGCCCTCGGGCAGGCCTCCGCCGTACTCGGCGCGGTGGCCAGCGGGATCGGGGCCGGGCTGGCCCTGTACTACCTGCAACGACTCGGCGAACTCGCGGTCGCGGGGGCCGAACTGTCCGCGTCCGTTGCCGTCCTGGTGTCGGGTGCGGTGCTGGTGGGTGCGGGCCTGTTCCTGGAATCGTCGTGCGAAACACCCCCGGACGACGACGAGAATGGCGGTCTGGCCGAACCCGCCTGAGGCGCGGCCGATCGAGCGGGCAGGGTGACTGGCGCCCTCGTTAGCGCAGACACGCGAGGGTTACCCGTGTGACCCGTGATTCTCCGCGTATCATGCGGGGCATGAGTTCCGACGGCGCGATGGATAAGCCCCGGTCAGTTCGCCCCGCGCGGGGCGACGACCGCGGACTGGCGAGTATCGCACTGGGGGTGCTACTGGTCCTGGCGCTCATCGCCACCATCGTGATGGTGTTCTCCGATAACCCGGTCTGGATGCGCATCGGGACTCTGGCCGCGCTGTGGGCGGCGTTCATCGGTGCGTTCCTCGTCGCCCGGTACCGCCGGCAGGCCGCAGCCGAGGCGGCCCGGGTCCGCGACCTGCACACCGTTTACGAACTGCAGCTCGAGAGGGAGATCGCCGCCCGCCGTGAGCACGAGCTCGTGGTGGAGAGAGATCTTCGCGCCTCCGTTCGCGCCGAGACCGGCGATTCGATCATGGCGCTGCGGCACGAGATTGCGGCGCTGCGTGAGCAGCTCGGCGCACTGGGTGTCAGCCTCCCCGAGGACCGTTTCGCGGTCGGGGGCCCCGGTACCGCCGGACAGTTGGGAGCCGGCTCGTCCTTGCCGTCGGTCCCGTCCGAGCGTGTCGCGCCCCGTCGGCGTGCCGCCGGATCGGATTCCGGGCCCATCGGGGGCTTCGGGTCAACCCCCGGCGCGGCGCCCACCCCCGGCGTCGGTCCGGACGCCACCCCGAGCACTGAGCGCACCGAACGGCTGTCCCCGGTCTCCGAGGGTCCTGCTCGGGCGGAGACGTCGGCCGGGGAATCCCGTCGCCCGGCAGTGCGCCCCACAGGCGGCATCCGGGAGCCCCGCCCCGGAGCGGTTGCCGGTACCACCCCGGGGCCGAAGGCCCGGGCCGAGACCGTGACCGGCCCCCAGGCTCCTGCCACGCCGCAGGGCACAGCCCAGCCGCAAACCCCAGCTCCGTCCGGGAGTGCGACCGCGTCCGGCAAGGTCGGCAAGCACGAGAGCGCGTCCACGGCAGAGCCCGACAAGGCAGGCAATGTCGAGCATGCCTCCTCGCCAGGGTCACCGGCCGCGTCTGGCAAGGCCGCTACGTCCGACAAGACGACCACCCCGCCGCAGTCCCATCCCCGGACCGCCCCTGCAGCCGAGGCGGCGCCACCGAGCCGCCACGGCGAGGGGTCCGGCCTCTCGGTCGCCGAGATCATGGCGCGGCTGGGTGGGGACGCCGAGCCGACGTCGGGTCGGCGTCGCCGTCGCGCGGAGGACTGACCGCCACCCAGCCGGACCCCCAACCGGACTAGTGCCGCCACCGGTCGGGACAGTTGTGTGAAGTGCGCCACTGAATGGTGCTCGGCGCCGTCGTCGCGACTACTCTCGCCAGCGAGATGTCCGGGACCCGCCAACAGTGAGTGGGCCTGGAACGGATCGAGCACTGGAGCACCCTGAGATGTCCGAACCCGGCGTCACCGGATCACCCCCTGCCCGCCTGTCCATCGGTCTCGTGTCCGCGGGACGGGTAGGCACCGCCGTGGGCGCCGCTCTCGAGCGGCGTGGGCACGTTGTCTCCGCCCTCGTCGCGCGCTCGGCGCGGTCCCGAGACCTCGCCGCGAGTCGCCTCCCCGAGGCCCGCATCGCCGACCCGGCCGCCGTGGCGGAGGCTTGCGAACTCCTCATTCTCGCGGTCCCGGACGCTGCGCTGCCCCGGGTCGTGGCCGAACTCGCGGACGCGAACGCGTTCCGACCGGGTCACATCGTTGTCCACGTGGCCGGAGCGGTCGGCGCGGAAGTGCTGCGTCCGGCGGCCGACGCTGGCGCGGTCGTCGTCGCTGCGCACCCGGCCATGACCTTCACCGGGGGAGCTGCCGATATCGACCGCATGGAGGGATGCTCGTGGGCGCTCACCTCCCCGGATGAAATCGGACTGATCGTCGGCCAGATGCTGGTCATGGAGACCGGCGGCCTGCCCGTCACCGTCGCCGAATCTCACCGGGCCCTCTACCACGCCGCGCTCGCGCACGGCGCCAACCACCTCGTCACCCTCGTGAACGATGCCGCGGAGGCTCTCGCCGCTTCCTTCACGGTCCTGCCCGGGGGCGGTGTCGAGGGCGATCCCGACGGAATGCTCGGTCAGGACGCGGAGGCGCTCGCCCGCCGTACCCTGGAACCCTTGCTCCGCGCGGCACTCGACAACGTCCTGGCCTCCGGCGACTCCGCCCTGACCGGGCCCGTGATGCGCGGTGACGCCGTCACCGTCTCCCGCCACCTCGATGCCCTCGAGGGCGTCGACGGCGGCATCGCCGCAGGCTACCGGGCGCTCGCGCTGCGCACAGCCGACCGTGTTGGAGCCGGACCCGACGTGACCGACCTGTTGGCCCCCGACCTCACGGAGCAGCTGCGATGACCCCCACCACGTTCCCGGCCCGGACCGCGGTGCCCGGTCGGCCGAGCACCGGATACAACCGGGGCGAGCTGACCGTCCACCATGATCCGTCCTCCCTGCGCGCGGTCACCGACTCCCTGCGCAAGGTCGGCAAGCAGATCACCCTCGTCCCGACGATGGGTGCGCTGCACGAGGGCCATCTCGCGCTGGTCGAGGCCGCCCGTAAGACCCCGGGCTCGGTGGTCGTGGTGTCGATCTTCGTCAACCCGCTGCAGTTCGGGCCCGGCGAGGACCTCGACGCCTACCCGCGCACGCTCGACGCGGATGTGGCCCGGCTCGCTGACGCCGGCGTGGAGTTGGTCTTCGCCCCCAGTGCCGCCGCCATGTACCCCGACGGCCCGCGCACAACTGTCCAGCCCGGCCCCACCGGCGAGATCCTCGAAGGCGCCGCGCGTCCAGGGCACTTCGCCGGGATGCTCACCGTGGTCAACAAGTTGTTCAATATCGTCGCCCCGCACCAGGCGTTCTTCGGGGAGAAGGACTACCAACAGCTCGTCCTCATCCGCCAGATGGTCGCGGACCTCGACATGGACGTGCGCGTCGTGGGAGTCCCCACCGTCCGCGAATCGGATGGTCTGGCGATGAGCTCACGCAACCGCTATCTGTCCGACGACGAGCGAGAACTGGCCACCGTCCTCAACGCCGCCCTCGTGGCGGGGACGTTCGCGGCGAAGGGAGGGCAGCTCGCTGTCGTCGAGGCCGCCCGCGCCGTGCTCGCCGAACGGCCGCAGATCTCGATCGACTACCTCGAGTTGCGCGCCGGAGATCTGGGCGAACCGCCGGAGGAGGGCCCCGGTCGGCTGCTCATCGCGGCCCGGATCGGGACCACCAGACTCATCGACAACGTCGGCGTGGCGATCGGCACCGGCTTCCTCGCCGCGGCCGAGGCGACCGTCGCCGCCCAGCAGGCCGAGTTGGCCGAAGACCTCGAGGAAGGCCTGTAAATGCAGCGCACCATGCTCCACTCCAAGATCCACCGAGCCACTGTCACTCAGGCCGACCTGCACTACGTCGGCTCCTGCACGATCGACGCCGACCTCATGGACGCCGCCGACCTGCTCGAGGGGCAGCAGATCGATATCGTCGACATCGACAACGGCGCCCGTCTGACCACCTACGCCATCACCGGCGAGCGCGGATCCGGCGTCATCAGCATAAACGGCGCCGCCGCCCACCTCGTCCACCCCGGCGACCTGGTGATCATCATCGCCTACGCCCAGATGGAGGACGCCGAGGCGCGGGCCTACAAGCCCCGGGTGGTGTTCGTCGACGGCAACAACCGCATGCTCACCGAGGGCACCGACCCGGCCGATGTACCCGAGGGCTCGGGCCTGAAGAATCCGCGCGTACCGGAGCCCGCCGCCGTCTAGGCGTCGCGGACGAATCATGCTCCTCACCGTCGACGTCGGCAACACCCACATCCGGCTCGGCGTCTTCCCCCAGGGCGGTGGGCCGCTCGAGCGCACCTGGAGTATGCGCACCTCCCCGTCCGTGACCTCCGACGAGCTGGCGCTGACGATCCGCGGCCTGTTGGGGGAGTGCGCGCTGCGGCTCACCGGTATCTCCGCAATGTCAGTGGTGCCGTCGGTCACCGGGGAACTGCGCCGGATGGCCGCCGACTACTGGCCGGGGTTGCCGGCCGTCGTCGTCGCGCCCGGGGTGAAAACCGGGGTGCCACTCAAAGTGGACAATCCGCGGGAAGTGGGCTCGGACCGCGTGGTCAATGCGCTGGCCGCCCACTCCATGTTCGAGGGGCCCGTCGTCGTCGTCGACGTCGACACGGCGACCACCGTTGACGCCATCTCCGCGCGGGGAGAGCTACTCGGCGGGGCCATCGCGCCCGGCATCGACATCTCCGTCGACGCCCTGGCCGAACGTGCCGCCGCCCTGCGCAAGATCGAGGTCGTTCGCCCTCGAGGCGCACTGGGCAAGAACACCGTCGCGGCGCTGCAGGCCGGCATCGTGATCGGATTCGCCGGGCAGATCGACGCCCTGGTGGATCGGCTGCGCACCGACGTGGCCGAACTGTCCGACGCCTCCGTGGTGCTGACCGGGTTGCGCGCGGACGTGGTGGCGGAGGAGTCGCGGACCATCACCGACGTCGAGCCCGAACTGGCGTTGGAGGGACTGCGGCTGGTGTTCGACCGGAACACCTGACCCCGCTCGCCGTCGTGGAGGCGTCACCGGTCAGCTGCGCCGACAACTCTGGTGCGCCCGGGGCCGGGTAGTCGTATGCGTAGAACTCGCGGGGGACGCGGTGGAAATCGTGGCGTGATGCACGCGGTCCCCACGCGCCCGCTCTTGCGGTAGATAGACCGGTCTGTCTATTATTGCCCTGTGAATCTGCGACGAATGCCCCCGGCCGGTCCGGCGTGGTCTGACGTGCGCGTGCAGCACTGGTGTCCTCGGCCGGCAGGCCCCGCCCGCAGTAGTCGACCAACTCCACCCGGGAGCATCACATGACCACCAGCTTCAGCATCTCTCCGGCCGCGCCGACCTCGCCTGCCGCGGAGCTCGCCACCACGATCGCCGCAGCGGACTACCCGGCCGCGGTCCGCGGGGGCGCCCTCGTCGTCGACATCCGGTCCAGGGCCCAGCGTGAGCGGCAGGGGGTGCTTGCGGGTGCCATCGCGGTGGAGGCCCGGCCCGTCGTCGACCTCCTCGACCCCCGATCGGCCGCGCCCCTCGCCGCCGTGAGCGAAGGTCGGACGGTCATCCTCGTCAGCGACGACGGCCTGGACGCAGAACTGTTCACCCTGGAGCTGCACTCGCGGGGTGTCCGCGGAATCCGTGCGGTGGACGGCGGGCACGATGCACTCCGGGCTGCCCGGGCGCTCAGCCTGCTCTCCGACGCAGATCACCTCCAGCGGGAACGCTCAGCCATCTCGGCCCACTGAGTCCCGCCCGCGCCTGCCTGGGGCGGCCTCCCGAGGCTACGGGTTCGATGCTGCAGGCTAGGGACGACTATCCTCGACTGTCGTGACCGATTCGACTCCCGCCGCGCCCGGGGCCGCCACCGGTGAGCCCGCCGACGACACTCCTGAGCAGCTGCGTATCCGCCGCGACAAGCGACAGCGCATCCTGGACTCCGGGGAGCAGGCCTACCCGGTGGACGTCCCCCGCACCCACGGGCTCGCGGACATCACCTCGGACCCCCGCTTCGCTGCGCTGGAGCCGGGCGAGGAGACCGAGGTCGAGGTCTCGGTGGCCGGCCGGGTCCTCTTCGTCCGGAACACCGGCAAGCTGTGCTTTGTCCGCCTGCAGGACGGCCTCGACCCATCGGCCGACCTCTCCGTCGCGGTGCCGGAGGGGGAGGTGGGGCCTCTCACTCCCCAGCTGCAGGTCATGCTCTCCCTGGCAATCGTCGGCCAGGAGCGGCTCGACGCATGGAAGCAGGACGTCGACCTGGGCGACCACGTCTCGGTCACCGGCCGGGTTGTCCGGTCCAAGCGCGGCGAACTGTCGGTCATGGCCGACTCCTGGGTGCTGGCGGCCAAATCGCTGCGCCCGCTGCCGGTGGCACACAAGGAGCTGAGCGAGGACACCCGCGTCCGTCAGCGCTACACCGACCTGATCATGCGGGACGCCGCCCGCCGCAACGCCCTCACGCGCATCAAGGTAGTCCGGGCACTGCGCGACGCCCTGGGTAAGCGCGGCTTCCTCGAGGTGGAGACGCCGATGCTGCAGACACTGCACGGCGGCGCCGCGGCCCGACCCTTCGTCACCCACTCCAACGCGCTGGACTTGGATCTGTACCTGCGCATCGCTCCAGAGTTGTTCCTCAAGCGGTGCGTGGTGGGTGGGATCGAGCGGGTCTTCGAGATCAACCGCAACTTCCGCAACGAGGGCGTGGACTCCTCCCACAGCCCGGAATTCGCGATGCTTGAGACGTATCAGGCCTACGGGGACTATGACACCTCGGCCACGATGATCCGTGAGGTCATCCAGGAGGTCGCGACCGCAGTGTTCGGCTCCACCACGGTCACACTCGCCGACGGCAGCGAATACGACCTCGGCGGCCAGTGGCGCGAGATGCGGATGTACCCGTCCCTCAACGAGGCCCTACGCGCCAAGCATCCCGAGCTCGCTGCTGGCGACGGAGAAGACACCGTTACTGTCGACTCGACTGTCGGCGAGCTCACGGAACTGGCAGGGAAGGTTGGTCTCGAGGTCCCCAGTGGGCAGGGATGGCTGCACGGCAAACTCGTCGAGGAGCTCTGGGAGCACCTGTGCGGCGATCAGCTCGACGGGCCCGTCTTTGTGCGGGACTTCCCCGTGGAGACCTCGCCCCTGACCCGCGACCACCGCACCGACCCCGGGGTCACCGAGAAGTGGGATCTCTACGTCCGCGGTTTCGAGTTGGCCACCGGCTACTCGGAGCTCATCGACCCCGTGATCCAGCGTCAGCGCTTCGAGGACCAGGCCCGTTTGGCAGCGGCCGGCGACGACGAGGCGATGGTCCTCGACGAGGATTTCCTCGCCGCGATGGAGCAGGGCATGCCGCCCACCACCGGGCTCGGGATGGGGATCGATCGACTGCTCATGGCGCTGACCGGCTTGGGGATCCGCGAGACCATCCTGTTCCCGATGGTCAAGCCGCTGCCGCGCGACTGAACCCCGCCATGTGAGGTTCGCGTCCTCGCCGGTGCTCTAGCCGTTCGCTAGGGCGACCCCGGTGTGGCGTCGCGTCGATTCCACGCGCTCGCGACCAAGTCGCGCAGCACGTGTTCGTCTATCCGTTCCAGCCGGGGGGGGGGCACCGAGTTGAGACGGCCCGATTCCGTGGAGCGCCAAGACGTGCTTCTCCGAGGTGCCGTCGAGCTGTCGCAGGTCGGTGATGTCGGCGGAGGCTAGCGATCGCGTCGCCGGGGCCGAAAGCCGCGGCAGTGGTAGCGGGAAACCTGTCATGGGTCCGACGGTAGATCACGCGGGCGGCCAGTCTTGTGTGGAGCGCCATGCCGCTTCAGTTCAAGTAGGTCGAGTCCGGCATCGGGGCGTCGAGCGTCCAGCTGTGGTCGTGATCGAACATGACCGTGATCGAACATGACGTAGCGCGCTCACCGCTGCCCGTCGGCCAAGGGGGGACGCAGGTCGGGCAAGGCGTACTCCGCCGCCCGCGCGGCCCACGCGGACCCGGCCGCCACAAGAAGGAAACCGAGCGCCGCCACGAAGGGGCCGAAGCTGACGGATGCGCCGGCGGGCAGACCAGTCAGGGTCGGCTCCGTACCGCTGGTGGAGGACATCAGTGCCCACAAGAAGGCCAGGTGCGCCGCGAGGACGCCCAGGGCAACGATCGCGGCGGCGGCGGCGAACGCACCCAATCGGGTCACCGCGGTGACCCCCACCAGGAACAGCAGGACCACCAAACCCAGGAAGAGCACCGGGGCGACACTGCGGACATCGATGATGTCGGTGATGCCCAGCGCAGTGATCCGGTCCTTACCTGTGCTCAACCAGGGCAGGTAGAGGCTCACCAGGGCGAGTGCGAGCCCCACGACCGCGATGAGTGCACCGAGCCGGTTGTTGCCATGGGGGATGACCTTGGTCCTCGACTGGGTCCGGGTCGGGAGGGGGGAGCGGTGCGGGGACGGGGGCGTGTACGCAGTCACTGCGATCACCCTTTCACGGACGGGCATTGTGTGGTACAAGTCACACTCTAGGTCAGAAGCCCCCACCTATCCACCGCGCGGACGGCCGCGACCGTGGTACCCGCCGGTCAGCGTCTCGGGTTGGTCCGGCGGGTCGGCTCGGCCGACATCGGGTCCTCCGGCCACGGGTGCCTCGGATATCGGCCCCGCATCTCCGCGCGCACTCCGGGGTAGGCCTCGCGCCAGAAAAACTCCAGGTCCCGAGTCACCGCGAGCGGCCGGCCGGCGGGCGAGAGCAGGTGGACCGTCACGGGCACCCGTCCGTCGCAGACGCGGGGCGAGGTGGTCCAGCCGAAGCACTCCTGCAGCTTCACCGCCAGCACCGGTGGGTCGTCGGACCCGACCTCGGGATAGTCGACGCGGTACGACGACGACGAGGGCACCTGCAGCCGGTCGGGCACCAGTTCGTCGAACCGCCCTGCCTCGGGCCAGGGCAGCAGCCTGCGGAGGGCCGGTCCGAGGTCTCGTCCCGCCAGTCGGGAGCCGTGCGCGAGGGCATCGATCTCGGGTCCGAGCCAGTCGTCCAGCCGCCCGGCGAGGCCGTCGGCGGACACGTCGGGCCACGGCGGGCCGATCTCCCGGTGCGCGATCCCGAGGCGGCGCCACAGGCGGAGCGAATCGTCGTCGGGTCCCAGCGCGGAGAATCCGCCGGCCCGGATCGCTGCTGACACCGCCTGCCTCGCCGCCGCGTGGGTGGGCCGTACCGGTGTGGAGGACAACTCGATAGCGCCGAGCCGCCGGATGCGTCGACCCGCAATTGATCCCCGGTCGAAGACGGCGGTCTCGTCGTCGTCGAGAAGGTGTGATGCCGCACGTTCCGCGCCCTCCCGATCCACCGCGGCACCGGCGCGGATCACCGCGCCGGCCTCTCCTGCGGCGCGTCCTGATGCGCGCCCGACCTCGGCCACCGCCAGCCACTCGTGGCCGGCGAGTGCGGACCCCGGCGGCAGCACCGCGCCGGTCCCCGAGACGAACGTGTACTGGTCACCGCGTCGGCGCGCGACACGGTCCGGGTGAGCGAGCGCCACGACCGTGCCGACCGCGTCGGCGAGGTCCGTCCCGTTGCCGCCGACCCCGCCCCGTGACGTGCCACGATGGCCCTGCGCGATCCGTTCGAGCCGTCGAACCTCCCGCGCCCACACCGACGCCTCCGGCGCGCGACCGGCCCGCAATGCGCGGAGGTCCGCGACCAGGTCGCCACCGGGGGAGCGACGTCCCGACGCGAGCAGCGCGACCACCTCGGCGGCCACCGTCACCCCGACCAGCCCGGCTCCGTCGAGCAGCGCGCGGGCGTGGCGCGGATCGGCCGGCACCCGTGCCAGGTCTCGACCGCGGTCGGTCACGCGGCCGCCGTCGTCGAGCGCGCCCAGTCCGCCCAGCACCGTCTCGGCGCGGGCGATCTCGGCAGTCGGCGGCGGATCGGGCAGCGCCAGACCCTCTCCGCGGGGAGCGCCCCAGCACGCCACGTCGAGTGCGAACGTCGTCAGGTCCGACGTCGCGATCGCCGGGGTGCGGTGGTCGGGCAGGTGCGCGTACTCCTGTTCCGTCAGGCAGCGCACCGCCACCCCGGGGCCGAGACGGGCGGCCCGGCCCGAGCGCTGGACGCACGAGTCGCGGGACGCCGAGATCGTCACCAGCCCGGTCATGTCTCGCGCGGTGTCCCTCCGCGGTTCGCGGCTCAGGCACGCGTCGACGACCAGTCGCACTCCGGGCACCGTCAGCGAGGACTCCGCCAGGTCGGTCGACACCACGATCCGCGGCCGGGCCCGGCCATCCGGCCCGGAGTGCGTCCCGACGCCCGACACCGCCCGGTCCTGGGCAGCGGCGCCCAGGCTGCCGTGCAGCGGAAGGATCTCGGCAGCGTCCCCCAGACGCGCGGACAGTGCACGTACGACCCGCTCGATCTCGCGGACGCCGGGCAGAAACACCAACGCGTCGACGCCGCGCGCGCCGACTTCGTCCGCCGTCACCGCCGCCACGTGGTCGAGGAAGGCGTCGGTGACGCCGCGGGCGTCCAGGCGGGCCCCGGGCGGCGGGGCGTAGCGGATCTCCAGCGGATGCAGCTCGGCCGGGACGTCGATCACCGGCGCGATGCCGTCGCCGCCCCCGCGGCCGAGCAGCGAAGCGAACCGGGTGGCCTCGACCGTGGCCGACATCGCCACCACTGGCAGATCGTCCCGCAGCTGGCGCACCTCGCACAGCAGAGCGAAGGCTAGGTCGGACTCGACGTCGCGTTCGTGGACCTCGTCGAGGACCACGGCCCCCACCCCGGGCAGATCGGGGTCCGCGATCAACCGTCTCACCAGCACTCCCGGTGTCACGAACTCGACGAGGGTCTGGCCCCCGACGCGGGAGTCCCCCCGGACCGAGTACCCCACCGCGCCGCCGGGTTCGGTCCCTGTGAGCGCGGCCAGTCGCCGCGCTGCAGTACGGGCGGCGACCCGCCTGGGCTGGGTGACCACGACCCGACCCGTCACCGTCTCGGCGACGGCCACCGCGGGTGGCACGAGGGTCGTCTTGCCGGTGCCCGGCGGGGCCTGGACCACCGCGGTACCCGCCGTGGCGAGGGCGTCCCGCAGTGCGGGAAGCGCCCGGGCGAACGGCAGCCCGGCGCCGATGCGGCCGAGGTCGAACGTGCTCACCGGCCCCGACCGCCGCTCGCGTACCTCATGGGGATGACCCTAGTCGTCGATGAATCCGGCCCCCCGCGGCTGCGTTCGCTGACGGCGTACACGAATCGGCAATCATTACCCCACCTGCCGCGTTGCACATACATGACGGACCGACTGCCGCTCCTGTGGCTCCCGTCGTCGGACCGGGCCACTACAGTGGTGAATACCCGAGGAATGTGAGGTAGCACGATGTTCGAACGGTTTACCGACCGCGCGCGTCGCGTCGTCGTCCTGGCCCAGGAAGAGGCCAGGATGCTCAACCACAACTACATCGGCACCGAGCACATCCTGCTGGGTCTCATCCATGAGGGTGAGGGAGTGGCCGCCAAGGCCCTCGAGTCCCTGGGGATCTCGCTGGAAGCGGTGCGGAGTCAGGTCGAGGAGATCATCGGCCAGGGCCAGCAGGCGCCCAGCGGGCACATCCCGTTCACGCCGCGGGCCAAGAAGGTGCTTGAGCTGAGCTTGCGCGAGGCGCTGCAGCTCGGCCACAACTACATCGGTACCGAGCACATCCTGCTGGGTCTCATCCGTGAGGGCGAGGGCGTCGCCGCCCAGGTGCTGGTCAAGCTCGGAGCGGACCTCACGCGGGTTCGTCAGCAGGTCATCCAGTTGCTGTCCGGGTACCAGGGCAAGGAAGCCGAGGGTGCAGGCACTCCCGCGGGTACCGGTGGCCGCGAGGCCGGGACCCCGTCGTCGTCGACGGTCCTGGACCAGTTCGGTCGCAACCTCACGCAGGCCGCCATGGAGGGCAAGCTCGACCCGGTCGTTGGTCGCGCCAAGGAGGTGGAGCGCATCATGCAGGTGCTCTCCCGGCGCACCAAGAACAACCCGGTGCTCATCGGTGAGCCCGGCGTGGGTAAGACCGCCGTCGTCGAGGGCCTCGCTCAGGCCATCGTCAACAACGAGGTCCCCGAGACCCTCAAGGACAAGCAGCTCTACTCGCTGGACCTCGGCTCGCTCGTGGCCGGGTCCCGCTACCGCGGTGACTTCGAGGAGCGCCTGAAGAAGGTCCTCAAGGAGATCAACCAGCGCGGTGACATCATCCTGTTCATCGACGAGATCCACACACTCGTCGGGGCGGGCGCCGCCGAGGGCGCGATCGACGCCGCGTCGATCCTCAAGCCCAAGCTTGCCCGCGGTGAGCTGCAGACCATCGGTGCCACCACGCTCGAGGAGTACCGCAAGCACATCGAGAAGGACGCGGCGCTAGAACGTCGTTTCCAGCCGGTGCAGGTGCCCGAGCCGAGTGTGGAGCTGTCCATCGAGATCCTCAAGGGGCTCCGGGACCGCTACGAGGCGCACCACCGCGTCACCATCACGGACGGTGCCCTGGCCGCGGCCGCCCAGCTGGCGGACCGCTACATCAACGACCGGTTCCTGCCGGACAAGGCCATCGACCTGATCGACGAGGCCGGCGCCCGCATGCGCATCAAGCGGATGACGGCTCCGCCGGACCTGCGTGAGTTCGACGAGAAGATCGCCGAGGCCCGCCGCGAGAAGGAGTCCGCGATCGACGCGCAGGACTTCGAGAAGGCCGCCGGCCTGCGGGACACGGAGAAGAAGCTCATCGCCGAGCGCGCCGAGCGCGAGAAGCAGTGGCGCGCGGGTGACATAGACGTAGCTGCCGTGGTCGACGAGGAGCAGATCGCCGAGATCCTGGGCAACTGGACCGGCATCCCCGTCTTCAAGCTCACCGAGGAGGAGACCACCCGTCTGCTCCGCATGGAGGACGAGCTGCACAAGCGGATCATCGGCCAGGAGGACGCCATCAAGGCGGTCTCCCGGGCGATCCGCCGGACGCGTGCGGGCCTCAAGGACCCCAAGCGTCCGTCGGGATCGTTCATCTTCGCCGGCCCGTCCGGTGTCGGTAAGACCGAGCTGTCGAAGGCGCTCGCGAACTTCCTGTTCGGCGAGGACGACGCGCTCATCCAGATCGACATGGGCGAGTTCCACGACCGCTTCACCGCCTCGCGGCTCTTCGGCGCGCCCCCCGGGTACGTCGGCTACGAGGAGGGCGGCCAGCTCACGGAGAAGGTGCGGCGCAAGCCGTTCTCGGTGGTCCTGTTCGACGAGATCGAGAAGGCTCACTCGGAGATCTACAACACCCTTCTCCAGGTGTTGGAGGACGGCCGTCTCACCGACGGTCAGGGCCGCATGGTGGACTTCAAGAACACCGTGCTGATCTTCACGTCCAACCTGGGCACGAGGGATATCTCCAAGGCCGTCGGTATGGGCTTCCAGTCCTCCGACAACACCGAGGACGCCTACGAGCGGATGAAGCAGAAGGTCAACGACGAGCTGAAGAAGCACTTCCGCCCGGAGTTCCTCAACCGCATCGACGAGATCGTCGTGTTCCACCAGCTCACGCAGGAGCAGATTGTCCAAATGGTCGATCTCATGATCGGTCGCGTGGGCGTGGCCCTCAAGGCCAAGGACATGACCATCGAGGTGACCGACCGGGCCAAGCAGGTGCTGGCCAGGCGGGGCTTCGATCCGGTTCTGGGTGCGCGACCGCTGCGTCGCACGATCCAGCGCGAGATCGAGGACACGCTCTCGGAGAAGATCCTCTTTGGCGAGGTCGCGGCCGGCGAACTGGTCAAGGTCGATGTCGAGGGCTGGGACGGTGAGTCCGAGAAGACCGAGGACGCCAAGTTCACGTTCACCGGAGTGCCGCGTCCCGATGCCCCCGCGGATGACGAGGGTGAAAAGATCACCGCGAGCGTCGCGCCCACCGGTGAGGCCGGCCCGGGCGACTCGCTCCCGCCGAGCACGGGCGGCTTTGGTGGAGGCTCGACCGGCGGACCCTCGGGCTCCGGCGGTGGGGCGGCTCCCGCCACCACCTGACCGGGCGCCGGTCCGCCCCGACCGGCTGATAGAGAGAACGGCCCCCGCCTTCGGGCGGGGGCCGTTCTCTTGTCTCCGGTCGAACCCCGTGGGGCTGGCGTGGCCTCTACGCTGGGCTGCCGGGACCGATGGGACGGGTGGTCGACTCTAAATCTGGTCCCACAGCACAGCCACGGCCGACCAGCCCGCCAGGCCGACGGTTGAGTAGAGCAGCGCCCACAGCAGGCATCCCACGGTGACCGCGGGTAGGTAGCGGCGCATCGGCATGCTGGTGAAGCCCGCGCTGAAGTTGATCGCCGTCTGGATCCCGATAGTGAGAAATGACAGCGGCACTGCCACGACCCCGTATCGTGCCGATAGTCGCCGGGCCCGCTGCATGGCCGGCCCCTCGAGGTGGCGGGCCATCTTTCGGCTGAGCCGTCCGCCACTCAGGGCGCCGCGACCGAGCCAGTAGGTGGCGTTCGCTCGAAGCATCACGATGACGAACAGCGACACGAACGCCACTGCGAACGGCTGTTCCGCGACAGTGTCCACGAGCGGGCGGGGGCGCGGCGGGTGTCGGGGTCGGGAGGGTGGTCAGGCGGAGGGCTTGATGTCCATCACGACGTCGAACTCAAGTAGGTTCGCGCCGTCGGCGACGGGCTTGCCGTGCTCGCCGGCATGGGCCGCGCGGGCGTCACCGTCGCGCCACGCCGCGAAGGACTCCTCGTCCTCCCAGGTGGTGACGACGAAGTACCGGGTCTCGCCGCCGGTGGGGCGCAGCAACTGGAAGCCGAGGAATCCGGGGGAGTTCTCGACGGTGTGTGCGCGTTCGGAGAAGCGGCGCTCGAGTTCGGCTCCGGCTTGCGGCGGGACGTTCAGGGCATTGATCTTCACGACGGGCATAAGGGGAGCCTACCCTCAACTAGTTCTCTCCCGGCAGCGAGTAGGTGCCGCCCGCTTGGACGACGAGCCCGTCAGAGAGCAGCGAGCCTAGCGCGCGGTCGCGTTGAGTTGCATCGGGCCAGACCGCGTCCAGTGCGTTGCGGGCGGCGGTGCCGTCGCCGTCGCGCAGCACGTCGAGCAGTAGCCCGCGCACTTGCCGGTCGGTACCGGCGAACGTTTGCACCTTGCGGCGGGGGCCGTCCCACGCCGGTTTGCCGGCGGCCAACCACGCACACGACGCGGCGAGCGGGCAGTCGTCGCACTTCGGCGACCGGGCAGTACACACGAGCGCGCCGAGTTCCATGACCGCCACGGAGAACGCCACGGCCTGCTCGCGGTCGGTCGGGAGGAGTGCGTCGACCGCCGCCAGGTCGCGCCGCGTCGACGGGGGGCCGGCTTCGGCGGCGCCGCCCACGGCCCGCGCGACCACCCGCCGGACATTGGTGTCAACCACTGGGACGCGCTGTCCGTAGGCGAAGCAGGCCACGGCGCGGGCGGTGTAGTCGCCGATGCCAGGAAGG
Organism: Dietzia sp. ANT_WB102; assembly: GCF_008369165.1. Lineage (NCBI taxonomy): Bacteria > Bacillati > Actinomycetota > Actinomycetes > Mycobacteriales > Dietziaceae > Dietzia > Dietzia sp. ANT_WB102. The sequence continues at coordinate 80,052 of NZ_VOBA01000001.1, read as the reverse complement.
GCGAGGAGGGCATCAACGTCGGTGGGCACCTCGCCCCCGTGCTGTTCGACGACGACGAGGGCACATTCTCGGAGCCGGAGCGCGCGGCGGGGATAGCCGAGCTTTCCCCACATGCGGATCACGTCGGCGGGGGCGGCGGCCGCGAGATCAGCGGGGCCGGGCCAACGATCACGCCACTCCCGCCACACGGGCTCGACCCGCGCGACGGGGGTCTGTTGGCTCATGACTTCGCAGAGCAGGATCTCCCACGCGCCGACCCCCTCGTCCCGCCACGGCAGTCGGCGGCCAGCGTGGGCGAACCAGGACAGGAGAGCGGGTGTGTCGAGGGAGGTCACCGCGAACCTTCCGGGGTCACCCGTGCACAATATGAGCCATGCCTCATACCAATCCCATCAGTGCCTGGGCCTCGCTCCGCGACGGCAATCACCGATTCGTCGAGGGGGATATGCGTCATCCCAGCCAGAATACCCAGCGTCGGGAGGATCTCGTCGCCGCGCAGCACCCCAAGGCGGTGCTGTTCGGCTGCTCGGACTCGCGGGTAGCGGCCGAGATCATCTTCGATCAGGGGCTCGGCGACCTCTTTGTCATCCGCACCGCCGGGCACATCATCGATACGGCGGTGCTCGGCTCGATCGAATACGCCGTTCACCTTCTGGAGACGCCCCTCATCGTGGTGCTCGGGCACGACAGTTGCGGGGGCGTCGCGGCGGCCGTCGACGCCTTGCGTACCGGTGAGATCCCCCCCGGTTTCCTTCGTGACGTGGTGGAGAAGGTGTCGCCCTCGATCCTCAACGGGCGTCGCGAGGGGCTCACGACCACCGACGATTTCGAGGCACGGCACATCCTGGAGACCGGCGAGCTGCTCAAGCAGCGTTCCAAGATCATCAGCGACAAGATCGACGACGGTCGGCTGGCGATCGTCGGCGTGACCTACAAGCTCTCGGACGGCCGCGCCTACCTGCGCAGCGTCGTCGGGGACGTGGACGACGTGCCGCACGGTCCCGGCGAGAAGATGGTCGCAGTCTGACGGCGGCACCGTCTGAGGGACACGCCGCGACGAGGGGCCGGTGGGGTGCTCGCTCGGCTCTAGAGTTGGTCCTGTGCAGGAACCCCAGGGCCCCCTACCGCGCGAAGTCTATGTGCGCCGCCGCGTCGCCGCGGTCGCTGTTGCCGTCATCGCCGTAGCCGTAGTGCTGCTCGCCCTGTTCCTCGCGTCCCGCGACAGCGGGACGGATACGCAGGAGACCGCCACAGGTGGCGAGAGCGGCGCCACGGGGGCGGTCGAGACCTCGGAGACGACCACCTCCGCAACGACCAAGCGGGATGGCGGCGCCTCGCGGGGCCGGTGCGCGGACGAGGACCTCCGTCTGGACGTGTGGCCGGCAGAGCCCAATGTGCCCGTGGGGTCCGACGTGAGGTTCTTCGTCAACATCATCAACGTCTCGGACACGACGTGTGACCGCGACCTGTCCGAGGCTCCGCTGTCGTTCGAGGTCTACCGGCTCGACGACAACTCCAAGGTGTGGTCGAGCATTGACTGCACCACCCCGCGCGACGAGGACAAGGTCGAACTTCGCCCCGAAGAGGCGGAGCCGCGTCAGATCGACTGGACCGGCCGGCGCTCTGCCGAGGGAGCGTGTTCAGAGACGGATCGCACGCCGGTCGAGGTCGGTGCGTACCAGGTGTATGCGCTGGTCGGTACCGTCTTCAGTCCGGCCGCCACCTTCAACGTCGTCGAGTCGCCCGACGCCTGATCGGGTTCGCCCGAGCGTCACAGGGAGGGGCGGACGAGTCGGTGTCCGCGTCGGCGGCGGTCAGACTGTGCCCAGCCCCGTGAGGCGTTGCCGAACGTGGCGCGCCCACAGAGCCCCGACGCCCTCGACATCGGCGAAATCCGACTGCTCGGCTGCCAGGAGTGCGGGCACCGACCCGAAACGCTCGACGAGCGCGGTGATCTGCACGGGCCGCAGACGCGGGATGTGGGCCAGCATGCGGTGACCACGCGCAGTGACGTGCTCGTCCAGGTCCTCGGGCTCGGCCGGCAGGCCCAGGCATCGGGCGACGGGTGCGGGCAACAGAAGATCGGCATCGGACAGTGCGGCAAGGCGCTCGAGCCCGTTGGCGACCTGCTCGGCGGTCGGGATCGGCGTCGGGTCGCCGTCGACGGGCTCCACCCGGAGATGATCCGCGACCAGACCCCACAGTTCGTTCGGGGTGTCGGACAGCAACTCCTCGAGTTGCAGGGTGGTCTGGCGACCGTACTCACCCATCTCGACTGTGAGTTCGGCGAGCTCGGCCCCCAGACGTTCGAGCCTGAGCAGGCGCTGGGCCATCGTCACCACGTCGCGCACAGAGGCGTACCCGCCCATCTCCGCCCGGTCGAGCCGGGCGCGGGCGCGGGCGGACCGGGCGCCGTGCCGCTCCATCGTGGCGACTGTCTGGTCGGCGCGGGCCAGCAGGACCACCGGGTCGGCCAGCACCCTGGCGAGGCCGCCGGCGTACACGGTCACGGTGGTCATAGACGCCGACACCGCCACGGTGGGAACACCCGTGTGCAGGGCGGTCCGCTCGGCCGCGCGATGACGGGTACCGGTCTCCACGGCGGGAAGCGACGGGTCGGGGACCAGATGGACATTGGCGCGGGTGATCCTGGAACCATCGCTGGACAGCACGACAGCGCCGTCCATCTTGCTCAGTTCCCGCAATCGGGCAGGCGCGAACTCGACGTCGAGGTCGACACCGCCGTCACAGATGGCCTGCACGACAGGATCGTCGCCCAGTACGACAAGGCCCCCGGTGCCGCTCCGGCGGATTCGGTCGAGCGCGTCACGCAGCGGGGTGCCCGGGGCGAGCCGCCGTAGTACGGCCCGCATCTCGGGGTCGACCGGTGAGTCGGCCGAGCGGGCGGAGAGGGCGGACGTGTCAGTGCTCCTCGGACTCGCCGGCGTAGTCCGTCGGACGGTCGTACGTGCCGGCCTTGAGGACCTCGCCCACGACTGCGGCCTCGGTCTGGATCTGGTCGCCGTTGGAGAACGCGATGGTCGCGGGGACGGACACGCCGATATTCAGATCGTCGGCCGAGGGGAGGGTCGCGGAGGTCTGCTCGACGCAGACACCCTCCACGGGGGCCGGCTTGGTGCCCTCACGTGGGTCGACGACGATTGAGCAGCCGCGTTCGATCGGCCGGGTCTCACCGATCTGGACCGGCTTGCCGTCGATTTCCACCCGGTCGAGGGAAACCCCGGCGCCGAGGCCGTATCCGCTGTAGGAGGCCACAAACCCGACTCGGGCCTCGCCACCATTCTCGGGGACGACCACCTGTAGGTCGTTGACATACAGATCGCCCGCCGAACCCCGCCCGCCGTCGACCGCTGCGACCTGGTTCGCCGTCTGGGAGACCTGGCCGGCGCTGCAGGCCGACGCCCCGAGGGCGGCACCCACGGCCAGGACTACGAGCGCGCTGCGGCGCAGGCCGGTGTTCGGTGAAGTCACGTCAGGCTCCTCGGGGATGGTCGTCTCTCAGGCCGGTCTCATCGTAGTCCACCACCGGTCGGGACCGGAGCCAGAGTGGCCCTCTCGCACCCTTGAGAATCCCTCGTCGGCCCGTTCACGTTGCTGACCTGCGCAAACGGAAACGCCTGCCCTGAGGGCGTGCTAAGATAGGGCAGTCGAAAGGGGAAAGCCACTCATGGAGTTCAAGGTCGGCGACACCGTCGTCTACCCGCATCACGGCGCCGCAACCATCCAGGCGATCGAAATGCGGACGGTCAAGGGCACCGAGAAGGAATACCTCGTCCTCAAGGTGTCGCAGGGCGACCTCACGGTGAAGGTACCGGCCGAGAACGCCGAGTACGTGGGCGTCCGCGACGTAGTGGACCAGGCGGGCCTCGACAAGGTTTTCGAGGTTCTGCGTACCGAGCACGCAGAAGAGCCGACCAACTGGTCGCGCCGCTACAAGGCCAACGGCGAGAAGCTGGCTTCCGGTGACGTGAACAAGGTCGCCGAGGTCGTGCGTGACCTCTGGCGCCGCGATCTCGATCGCGGCTTGTCCGCGGGCGAGAAGCGCATGCTCGCCAAGGCTCGTCAGGTGCTCGTCGGTGAGCTCGCGCTCGCCGAGCGTTCCGACGAGGAGCGCGCCGACGCACTCCTCGACGAGGTTCTGGGCTCCGCCGCTCCGGCGTGACGCGACCAGGGCAGTGACGCGACGACGGAAGTGACGGCACACGATCCGAACGGCCACCCCGCCCCCACGGGCAGGGTGGCCGCAGTCGTCCCCGCGGCCGGTTCAGGCGTGCGGCTCGGGGCCGGCGTGCCCAAGGCATTCGTCGAACTCGACGGGCGGACGATGCTGGAGAGGTCCGTCGCCGGCCTTCTGGCGTCCGGAGCGGTCGACGACGTCGTCGCGGTAGTTCCCGACGACCGCGTATCCGAGGCGGAGGCACTGCTGGATCCGCTCAGGGCCGGGGGCCACCTCGTCGTCGTCACCACGGGCGGCGCGGAGCGCACCGACTCGGTACGCAACGGACTCGCGGCGCTGACCGCCACCCACGGCACACCCGGCGCGGCGGTGTACGACGTCCTGCTCGTCCACGACGCGGCGCGGTGCCTCACTCCCGGCGCACCGATCCGGCGCGTCGTGAAGGCAGTGCGGTCCGGTGAGGTCGCAGTGGTCCCTGTCCTGGCGGTCGTCGACACCGTCAAACGGGTTGATGCCGACGGTTACGTCGTGGGCACCCCCGACCGCTCGACGCTCCGCGCCGTCCAGACGCCGCAGGGCTTCGCGCCCGGCGTCCTGCTCGCCGCCTACGACGCCGCAGGCGACGTCGCAACCGACGACGCCGGACTGGTCGAGCGGCTGGGGCAACCGGTCGCGACCGTCGACGGCGACCCGTTGGCGTTCAAGATCACCACCGCCACCGACCACGCCCGCGCACTGACGGAACTCGCCACCGCGCACCTCGTCACCGCGGGCCGCCCCCAGGAGGACTCGTGACCGGACCAGTCATCCCGCGGGTGGGCATCGGCACGGATGCCCACCGCGTCGAACCCGGCAAACCCTGCATGATGGCGTGCCTACACTTCCCGGACGACCACGGCTGCGAGGGCCACTCCGACGGCGACGTTGTCGCCCACTCCCTGGTCGACGCGCTGCTCTCGGCGGCGGGCCTCGGCGACCTGGGCACCCTGGTGGGCACGGGTCGACCAGAGTACGACGACGTCTCCGGAGAGCGACTGCTGCGCGAAGCGGTAGCCGAACTCTGCAAGGCCGGGTGGACGATCGGCAACGCCGCCGTGCAGATGGTGGGCAACCGGCCCAAGATGGGGCCACGCCGCACCGAAGCCGAGCACCGGCTGTCCGAGATCATCGGCGCCCCGGTCTCGGTCTCCGCCACCACCACCGACGGCATGGGCTTCACCGGCCGCGGCGAAGGGGTCTCCGCCGTGGCCACCGCGCTGGTGTACCGGGCCTGACAGCCCGACACCGGTAGACTCGGCACCCGTGACGCTCCATCTGTACGACACCGCCACCCGCTCCCCGAGGGAGTTCACCCCCGTCCGCGAAGGGCATGCGTCCATCTATCTCTGTGGAGCCACCCCGCAGGCGGTGCCGCACATCGGCCACGTCCGCTCGGGCGTCGCGTTTGACATCCTCCGCCGCTGGCTGATGGCCAGCGGCTACGACGTGGCGTTCGTCCGCAATGTCACTGACATCGACGACAAGATCCTGACCAAGGCCGCCGAGAACGGGCGGCCGTGGTGGGAATGGGCCGCCACCCACGAGCGCGAGTTCACCCGGGCCTACGACGCGCTCGGCGTGCTCCCGCCGTCCACCGAACCGCGCGCGACCGGGCATATGACCCAGATGATCGAGTACATGGAACGGCTCATCGAGCGCGGTTATGCCTACCCGGCCGAGGGCAGCGTCTACTTCGACGTCGCCGCCTGGTCCGCCTCGCCGGAGGGCGACTACGGGCACCTGTCCGGCCATCGGCTCGACGAGGTCGACCAGGGGGAATCCGCGGACCTGCGAGGCAAGCGGGACCCGAGGGACTTCGCTCTGTGGAAGGCCGCCAAGTCCGGGGAGCCCAGCTGGCCCACACCGTGGGGGGACGGCCGGCCCGGCTGGCACCTCGAGTGCTCGGCCATGGCCACGTGGTATCTCGGCGGTACCTTCGACATCCACGGCGGTGGCCTCGACCTGCAGTTCCCGCACCACGAGAATGAGGCCGCACAGTCCCACGCCGCCGGTGACGGGTTCGCCCGCTACTGGCTACACAATGGCTGGGTCACCATGTCCGGCGAGAAGATGAGCAAGTCCCTGGGCAACGTTCTCAGCGTGCCCAACATCCTCACCACCGTCCGGCCGGTGGAACTGCGCTACTACCTCGGAAGTGCGCATTACCGGTCGATGCTGGAATACTCACCCGAGGCGCTGCAGGAGGCGGCCGCGGCATACCGCCGCATCGAGGCGCTCGTGCACCGGGTGAACGAGGCCGTCAGGTCGGGCTCGGACCCGGAGGCCGAGGTACCGGTCGGCGAGTGGACCGGGCCGTTCGCCGCAGCGATGGACGACGACCTCGGGGTCCCCGCCGCACTGGCGGAGATCCACGGCCGGGTCCGCGCGGGCAACACCGCACTGTCGTCGGGAGATCTCGACGCGGCGCTGGTTGCGGCCTCGTCCGTCCGGGCGATGACCGCGGTGCTGGGCGTCGACCCGCTGGACCCGCAGTGGGCCTCCGCGGGGGGCGGGGAAGACGCCGCGGCAACAGCACTCGATCTCCTCGTGCGCGCAGAACTCGAGGCCCGCGCGGACGCGCGGGCGAACAAGGACTTCGCCACCGCCGACGCCATCCGTGACCGACTGGTCGCGGCGGGCATCGAGGTGGCTGACACCGCGGACGGCCAGAAGTGGTCGCTCGCCAACCGGAAGGACTGACATGGCGGGCAATTCGAGCCGGCGCGGAGCGATCCGCAAATCCGGCACCAAGAAGGGGCAGGTCGTCGGCTCCGGCGGCCAGCGCCGTCGCGGGCTCGAGGCGCGCGGCGCCACCCCCAAGGCGGAGGAACGGACCTACCATCCTGCGCACCGCCGGGCCAAGGCCGCGTCGCGTAAGTCGGAGGGCGCACAGCAGCGTCGCCAGTACGCCCAGAAGAAGGCGGACGGGCCCGAACTCGTGGTGGGCCGCAACCCTGTCGTGGAATGTCTCCGTGCCGGGGTCCCGGCGACGGCGCTCTTCGTGGCCGTCGGGGCCGATAACGACGAGCGGCTCACCGAGGCCGTGCGCTTCGCCGCGGACAAGGGGATCTCGATCCTCGAGGTGCCCCGCCACGATCTCGACCGGATGACCTCCAACGGCATGCACCAGGGGATCGGTCTGCAGGTTCCGCCGTATGAGTACGCCGACCCCGACGACCTCATCGCCAGCGCCATGAATTCATCGCAGCCGGCGCTGTTGGTGGCGCTGGACAACATCACGGACACGCGGAACCTCGGCGCCGTCATCCGCTCGGTTGCGGCCTTCGGTGGGCACGGCGTGCTGATCCCCGAGCGGCGCAGCGCGTCCATCACCGCGGTGGCCTGGCGCACCTCCGCCGGTGCCGCCGCGCGCCTGCCCGTGGCCCGTGCGACCAACCTCAACCGGACGCTGCTCGACTGGGCCAAATCGGGCGCCCAACTCGTCGGCCTCGACGCCGGCGGTGACGTCTCCCTGGACGACTACGACGGCACCGGCCCCACGGTCATCGTCGTGGGGTCCGAGGGCAAGGGCCTGTCCCGACTTGTCCGCGAGAACTGCGACTCGATCCTGTCCATCCCTATCGCCTCACAGGTCGAGAGCCTCAATGCCTCCGTCGCCGCGGGTGTGGTGCTCTCGGAGTTCGCCCGTCAGCGCCGCGTCAAAGGCTGATCGGACCCGGGCGTAGAGGACGGCGGGGGCCGGCCTCACGCTCGCGGGCGATGCGGCGAGCGGCAGCGGTCGAATGCCGACCGGGCGTACTCCCACGTTTCCACGCCGTAGTACAGGTGGCCGGCGATCATGTAGAGCGCGGCCAGTCGCTGGTACGTCCATGCTCGGTCGAGAAAGGTGTCGTCGACCCTGCCGGTATAGCGGGCCAGCACGTCCTCGACGAAGCGCGGGCCGTATTCGTACAGTTCGGCGAAGTCGACGGCCGGGTCGCCCAGGCACATGTCGGTGAAGTCGATGAGCCCGAGTCGACCGCCGCCCGGCCCGCGGTCCCAGTACAGGTGCCGCTCGTAAACGTCGTTGTGCAGCAGCACCCGTGGCAGCAGCGTGGACTGCAACGCCCCGACCTCGTCGCAAATCTCCCGGGCCGTGTGCATCTCGGCATCGGTGAACACCGACGGCAGGTTGTTCTCCACGATCCCGCGGACGAAGTCCAGATTTTCCGGCTGGTAGGAGTGCGGCACCCGATCGATCGGGGGAGCCGAGGTGTCCTGGATGTGCAGCGCGGCCAGCAACGCGCCCAGCTGAGCCGCGAGCATCGTCTTCTCGGTCGTTGGTAGGCGCTGGTACAGGTCCGGGGTGAGGCGCTCGCCCCGCACCATCGGGTAGCCGGCGAACGCCCCGCCCTCGGGGACGTGGGTGTAGTGCGGTAGCGCGGCGTCCACCTGGTCGGCCAGGTGCTCGAGAACCGCGATCTCCATGGGCAGCTGCGCCGAACTCTGCTCATCGGTGGGGAAGCGGAATACCAGGTCCTGGTGCCCGCCCGCATCTGGACCGCTGCAGCCGTGGCAGAACACCACCGCGTGATCCCAACCTTCTTCGGTCCGGGAGGTCGACTCCCACTGCAACGCGGGGAAGGCCGCGCGGATCGCGTCGAGTTCCGGGGAGTCTGCCTGGTGGCTGGAGGTCACCCATCAGACGCTAGATCGTCATGGCGTGGTTGTAGTGCACCGCCACACGGCAGAAGCAGCCGTTTCCCTCTTCGCAACCCGTGTTGAGTCACTCCGTCAGCAGTTCCCGCGATTCGACCTGGGGAAACGCTGCACGCAATGACTCCACGCGTTCCCTTGGCGCACTCCGCCCGCGTCTCGCTGCCCCGTCACGGTCCCGCCCGCGCCCCGCCCACGGCCCCGCCGGCGTCAGCGCCGCAGCGTCGCGACCGCGCGGCACACCAAGTAGATGACGAACGAGATGGTGGTGACGAACACCGAGACGGGCACGCCGGGGGCGAGTGAGAGCAACATCCCGCCGACGGCCGCGATCTCGGCGAAGAGGATCGTCAGCCCGATCGCCCGCCCCGGGCTGGAGGTGACGGCGGCTGCGGCGGCGGCCGGCGTGATGAGCAGCGACAGGACCAGGAGAGCCCCGACGACCTGGACAGCCTGCGCGGCGGCCAGTCCCACGAGGACGGCGAAGATCATGTTGATGGCCCGGACCGGAACGCCCCGCGCCTCGGCGACCTCGGGATCGGCGGAGGAGAACACGAGCGGCCGGTACAGGGCGATCAGTGCGCCGCAGATGATGGCCGCGACCACCGCCATCTGCGCCAGCCCGTGCTCGGACACCCCGACGATCTGTCCCGTGAGCAGGGAGAAGCTGGTGCCGGACCGCCCGGGGTAGAGGTGGATGAACAGCACCGCCAGCCCCAGGCCGAACGCCAACACCACGCCAATGGAGCTGTCGCGTTGGGACGCGCGCGAGCCCATGACCCCGAACATGAGGGCCGCGATCACCGATCCGACGATCGCGCCGAGGCCCAGGTTGAGCCCGAACAGTAGCGCGGCGGCGGCGCCTGTGAGAGCGAGCTCGCTTGCGCCGTGGACGGAGAACGACATTTGCCGCATGACGATGAACGGGCCGATCGCGCCGGAGAGCAGGCCGAGTAGTGCGATCGCGGCGAGGCCGAAGAGTACGAACTCCTGCTCCAGCAGGTACGCGGTGGTCTCGGTGTCGGCGATGGACCCGAAGATCTCGAGCAGTCGGTCCATCAGTGCGCTCCGTGTCCGTGGTCGTGGTCGCTGGTGCTGTTCTCGTGATGGTGGTGCCCGCTCGCCCAGGGCTCGGCGACGAGATGGTGGGTGTCGCCCACCACGACGATCTGCCCGCGTACTCGCAGTACCTCGACGGGGGAGGAGTACAGGTCGGACATGACCTCCGTGGTGAACACCTCGTCCGGGGTGCCGATGCGATGCCGGCCGTCGACCAGGTAGACGATCCGGTCGACCATCGGTAGCACCGGGTTGATCTCGTGGGTGACGAACACGACCGCGGTGTCGTGCTCGCGGCGCCGGTGGTCGAGCACGGAGGCGACCGTGCGCTGGCCCGTGAGGTCGAGGCTGAGCAGTGGTTCGTCGCAGAGCATGACGCACGGGTCGCAGGCGATGGCCTGCGCGACCCGCACGCGTTGTTGCTCACCACCGGACATCCGGCCGAGCGGCTTGTCTGCCAGCTTGCCGGCCTCGAGCCTGCCCAGGGCGTCCTCGACGATGCGGCGCTTGCCGGCACGCCGCGACGGCCATCCGGGGCCCCAGCGCGTGCCGTCGATCCCGAGGGACACCAGGTCGCGTCCGCGCAGGGTGATGCCGGGATCGAAAGCTCGTTGTTGGGGCACGTAGCCGAGGTGGGTGCCGCGGTGGCCGGGCGCGCGGCCGTCGACCAGGACGGTGCCGGAGTCGGGTCGGTGTTCGCCGAGCAGCACCTTGAGCAGGGTGGTCTTGCCGGCACCGTTGGGTCCGAGCACTGCGACGAACTCACCCGGAGCGATCTCCAGGTCGAGGTCGCGGATGAGGGTGCGGTCGCCGCGTGAGACCGTCACGCCCTGAAGTGAGACGACCGGTCCGGGGCCGGGGGTGCCGCGGACGTGGGCCGCCGCCGGATCAGTGCCCACCGTCACCCACCGGGGAGGCGTCGGCCACCGCGCCGGAGATCTCGTCGACGATCCCGGTCATCCAACTGACGTAGTCGGCACCCTCCGGGAGGGTCTCGGTGAGGTCGACGACGACGAGGTCCGCATCTTCGGCTGCGTTGCGGACGCGGTTCGTCACGGATGTCTCGGTCTGGGCGTTGAAGGCCAGGAAGACGACCCGTCGCTCGGCCAGCAGGTCGAGCAGGGCGGCGAGGTCGGCGGCGGAGGGGTCGGTGTCGTCCTCGACGGAGGCGAGGAACCCGCGCGGCGTGAGGTCGGTCAGGTGTGCGGAGTCGAAGAGGTGCGCGCCGACCCGCTCTGTCTGGGCGTAGGGGAAGTGTCCGCGCGCTGCGATCTCGTCGAGCTTGTTCTCAAGGGGGGTTACGGCGTCGGCGAAGGCGCGCGCGTTGTCGCGATACTGCTCGGCATTGTCCGCGTCGATCGCTGCGAGTTCCTCGGCCACGCGCGCGGCCACAGCAGTGGCGGTGGGCAGGCTGAACCAGACGTGCTCGTTCTCGGCGGCTTCGTGCGAATGGCCGGCCCCGTCGTGCTGGTCGTCGTGCCCGGTCAGGGCGTCACCGGTGAGGCGTTCGTATTCGTCGACCCCCCGCACCACCGGGACATCGTTCGTGGTGGCCAGTGCCTGGTCCACGAAGCCGTCGTAACCGGCGCCGTTGTAGACGACGAGGTCGGCGCTGGCCACTGCGGCGGCATCGGCGGGGCTGGCCTCGTAGGAGTGGGGGTCGGCGGTCGGGTCGGAGATCACCGAGTCCACCGAGGCGTTCCCGCCGGCGACGTGTTCGGCGATGTCGGCGTAGACGGTCGTCGAGGCCACCACTCTGGGACCGTTCCCGTCGCCGGCCGCTGTTCCCGCTCGCTCGGTGGTGCTGCAGGCGGTGAGCGCTCCGGCGCCGATCAGGGCCGCCGCGGCCAGCGCCGAGGTCCGTTTCCAAGTCGCACGCTGCGGGTGGGTGCCGGGGATGCGGGCACCGCGGGGGAGTCGGGGCCGGGGGAACGACGTCACGAGCACCACTCTCGTTGTAATGGGAACCGTTGTCGTTAAGTGTAGAACCGCGTCGTCGATGGTGTGTGCATCCGGGGGTGTCAGCCCCGCAGGTCGGCGAGCGTGTCCAGCAGGCCGACGACGGTGGGGATGTCCGCCACCCGGTACGCGGCGGCCGTCTGTCCATCGCCGACCTTGACCCCGACGTCCTGCGGCCGGAGGCGGGCGAAGCCGCGCTCATCGGTGACGTCGTCGCCGATGAACAGCGCGACGTCGGCCCCCGTCTGCTCGACCATCCTCTCGATGGCCGCTCCCTTGCTCGCCTCCCGTACGGCGATCTCCACAACGTTCTTGCCCTCGGTGACGAACACCCCATCGAGGGCGGCGGGCCCGGACATCGCCTCGGTCTGCGCGCGTTCGCGCTCCTCAGGATCGGCCACCGGCCGAACGTGCAGGACAGCGGCCGTCGGCTTGATCTCGACGTGCGCCCCAGGGGTGCGGGAGACGATCTCCTCGAGGGCGGAACGTACCCGCGTCAAAAGCGCGACCTCGTCGTCGTCGAGGGGGGAGTCGAACCCGCCCTCCCACTCCGACCCGTGGCTGCCCACCAGGACCACCGGGGCGCCGGCACCGCTCACCTCGGCGAGTGCGGCACGGTTGCGGCCGGACAGTAAGGCGACGGTCGTGCGGGGCAACTGCGCCAGGCGGGCGAGCGCATCGGTGGCGCCGGGAACAGGCACGGCCTGCGTGGGGTCGTCAACGAACGGGGCGAGGGTGCCGTCGTAGTCGCACGCGACCACGAGGGTGGGGGCGTCAGCGGCGCGGCGCAGCGCCTCGGCGAGGTCGGGTGGGAGTGCGGCGGACCGGGCGTCGGAACTCATGGCCCCAGCGTAGAAGCCGGGCGCGGCGCCGGTGGTCATGCGGGAGGGATCGGTGTGCGCGTAGGCGGCGCTTGACGGCCCCACGGCCAGCTGTAGGATTGTCGACAATCTGACGGAGGGTGGACGAATGACCACATCGATGAGCGCCCTGCACCTGGCCGCGGCGTACCGCAGCGGGGAGGTCTCACCGGTCGACGCGGCCCGCGACGCACTGGCGGCGATCGAGCAGATCGACGGCGGGATCAACGCCTTCTGCCACCTCGATCCTGAGTCCACCCTGACATCCGCCCGCGAGGCGGCAGACCGGTACCGGAGGGGCGAACCCCTCGGCCCACTCGACGGGGTGCCGACCTCGATCAAAGACATCTTCTACACCCGGGGTGTGCCCACACTGCGGGGATCCCACCTGCTGGCAGACAAGCCCGACGCGGCCGACCCCGCCGCATGGCCCGACGACGCGCCCGTCACCGCGGCCACCCGCGAGGCCGGATGCGTGGTGATCGGCAAGACCACCACCCCCGAGTTCGCGTGGAAGGGCGTCACCGACAACACACTCACCGGAATCGCTCGCAACCCCCACGACCCGGCCCTGACGCCGGGTGGCTCCAGTGGCGGTGCCGCAGCCGCGGTGGCCGCCGGCCTCGGGCAACTCGCATTGGGCACCGACGGCGGGGGATCAGTCCGGATCCCCGCCGCGTTCTGCGGGATCGTCGCGTTCAAGCCCACCTACGGCGTCATCCCGATGTTCCCGTCGAGCCCCTTCGGCACCCTCGCCCACGCGGGCCCCATGACCCGGACCGTCGCCGACACCGCCGCGTTCATGGACGTTCTGCTGCGCCCGGACCCGCGGGACTGGTCCGCAGTCCCCGCCCGGGCCACCACGCCCGGCCCCGGCGGCTACCTGGCCTCGGCCACCGAAGGTGCGCGCCGCGGCGACCGCCCGCTCGAGGGCCTACGGGTCGCCTACAGCGCCACGCTGGGATTCGGCCGAAACGACGACGACGTCGAGCGCGAGGTCACACGAGCCGTGGGCGTACTCGAGGCGCTCGGCGCCCGCGTCGACGCCGTCGACCCGCGCGTGAGCGACCCCGTCGACGCGTTTCACGTTCTCTGGTTTGCCGGACTCGCGGCGGTGCTGGCCCCACACGGCCCGGGAGCGATCGACCGCGTCGACCCGTCCATGCGGGAGGCGCTGGGCCGCTACCGCGACTACTCGGCGGCCGACTACCTCGACGCCGTGGCCGTGCGAATGGCGCTGGGCGCGACCATGGCCGACTTCCACCGGGACTATGACCTCCTGGTCACGCCCACCACACCGATCCCGGCCTTCGCCGCGGGCTCCGACGTGCCGCCGGGCTGGCACAGCCCCGACTGGACCTCGTGGACCCCCTACACCTACCCGTTCAACATGACGCAGCAACCGGCGCTGAGCATCCCCTGCGGCATCACCGACGCCGGGCTGCCGGTGGGGCTGCAACTGGTCGGACCCCGGTTCGAGGACCGGCTGGTGGTCCGGGCCGGGGCGGCACTGGAGGCCGCGCTGGGGTCCGCAGCGGGGGCCCCGTCCGGTGGTGTCGTACCCGTCCCTCGGATCCACGCCGGCGCGCCGGGAGGCGACCGCCCGTGATCGTCCCCGATGCGCCCGGCGGCCTCGAACCCGTCGTGCAGGAATCGACGCCCGCGCTCATCGCACGGACCCTCCGCCGCGCCATCTCCGACGGGACGTTCGCCCCGGGCACGCAACTCGGGGAGGCGGCCCTGGCGCGCTCGCTCGGCGTGAGCCGCGGGCCGCTGCGCGAGGCCATGCAACGGCTCACCCAGGAGGGACTGCTCGTCTCGCACCGCAACCGGGGACTGTTCGTCGCCGAGCTCACCCCGGAGGCGGTGCAGGATATGTACCTCCTGCGCACGACCGTCGAGACCGCTGCCCTGGACAGGGTTCTCGAATCCGGCCGGACAACCGAGACCGCCGACGCACTCGACGCCGCCGTGGACGCCATGGCGGCACTCTCCGGCGAACCCCGCTCCGCGGCGATGGTCGCGGCGGACCTGGACTTCCACCACGCCCTCGTAGAGTCGGCCCGCAGCCCGCGACTGTCCCGGGTGCACGAGACCGTCCTGGTGGAGACGAGCATGTGCCTGCACGCCATGAGCCCCACCTATACGGACGCCCAGTCCAGGCTCACCGAGCACCGGGCGATCGCCGACGCGGTCCGCGCAGCTGACCCTGCCCGGGCCCGATCGCTGCTGGTCGACCACATGAAGGACGGTTACGCCCGCGTCCGGGCCGCGGGAGAAGACAGCTGAGCGTTCAGTAACGGGCAGATCACGCTTTGGCCGGTTACCTGACGGCCGATGTGAGCCCGGTTCTACGGTGCAGAGACCGTTAACTTCGGCCTACGAAAGGCAACGATGAGCACGAACATCTCACGACGACAACTGTTCCAGGGCGCACTGGCATTGGGCGGGGTGGTCGCGGTTGGCGGCTCACTGACAGCCTGCAGCACCACCGACCCCGGAGGGCCTGAGGCAGGAGGGGGTGGCGGACTCCTCGAACGGGCCAAGACGCAGGGGCTGCGCATCGCGATCGGGAACGAGCCGCCCTACACCGAGCTCGCCGCGGACGGCACCGTCACCGGCTGCGAGCCGGATGTCGTGCGCGCGGTGTGTGAGCGGATGGGCATCGACAAGGTCGAGGGGATCGTGTCCGGCTACGACGCGATGATCCCGGGTCTCAAAGCCAACAGGTGGGACGTCATCGCCGCGGGGCTGTTCATGAAACAGTCGCGCTGCCGCGAGGTCATCTACGCCTCGCCGGTCATCGTCTCCACCGAATCGTTCGGGGTCCGGCCAGGCAACCCCAAGGACATCCGGACGATCGCCGACGTGAAGGGCCGCGACGACGTGCGGGTGGGCGTCGTGCCCGGCGGGTTCGAGCAGGGGATCCTGGAAACGGCCGGGATCGACGCGGCCCGCATCGTCAACGTGACCGACGCGCGCGGTGGCGCGGACGCCCTCGCGGCCGACCGGATCGACGCGTTCCTGTTGCCCACCCTCTCGTTGCGGGAGCTGGACGGCGTGGAGGTCACCGACCCGATCGAGGACGCGCCCAGCACCGGTTCGTCCGCTGCTTTCCGCCCGGACGACCAGGACTTCCTCGATGCGTACAACACCGAGCTCGAGGCGTTCAAGACCGAGCCGGAATTCGCCGAGATCCTCAATAAGTGGGGCTTCGACCCGAGCGTCGTCGCCGGGGTCACCACCGAGGAACTCTGCGCGGTCGACGGCTGACCCGACCAGATGGATGCGATAGCCGAATACCTCCCCCTGATTCGCCAGGGTTTAGTCACCACCGTCGAGGTGACGGTCCTCGGTGCGGTGCTGGCCCTGGTCGTGGCCTTCGTGCTGGGGCTGGCACGGCTGTCCACCCACCGATGGTTGCGCTGGACGGCCGCGTGCATTGTGGAGTTCCTACGCGGTACCTCGCTGGTGGTGCAGCTGTTCTGGCTGTTCTTCGCACTGCCGTTTTTCGGGATCCAGCTCACCGCCCTCTTCGCCGGCGTCCTCGCGTTGGGCCTCAACGAGGGGGCGTACGCGTCGGAGGTCGTCCGCGGCTCGATCGCGTCGCGGCCACGGGGGCAGACCGAGGCGGCGATCGCGCTCAACATGACACCCGCACTGCGGATGCGCCGGATACTGCTCCCGCAGTCGGTCCCGGCGATGTTGCCGCCCATGGGCAACGTCATGGTCGACCTGCTCAAGAACAGTTCGCTGGTCTCGCTCGTCACCGTGGCCGACCTGACGTTCAACGCCGGTCTCATCCGCTCCTCGACGGGCGAGACCGCGTTGGTCTACGGGATCATCCTGATCCTGTACTTCCTGCTGTCCCTGGTGATCTCGGCGATCGTGGCGCTGCTGGAACGGCGATTCTCGCCGACGCGTGAACGCCGTCCGCTGCTCACCTCCCTCGCCGGTCGGATGCAGGGGGTGAGTTGATGATCTGGGACAACGCCTTCGCGATCAGCATCCTGCCGAAGCTGCTCCAAGGCCTGGTGACGACCGTGCAGATCACCATCGCCGGGATGGCTATCGCCGCCGTCCTCGGTCTGATCGTCGCGGTGTTCCGGTTCCTCCGGATCCCGGTGCTCTCGCAGGTCCTCGGCTTCCTGGTCTACTTCATCCGCGGCACGCCGCTGCTCGTCCAGGCGTTCTTCGTGTTCTACGTCCTGCCCGAGTACGGAATAGCCATGAGCGCGCTGCTCACCGGCATCATCGTCATCGGCATCAACTACAGCGCCTATACCGCCGAGGTCTACCGCTCCGGCATCGAGGGCGTCCCGGTAGGCCAGTGGGAGGCCTCAACCGCGCTGAATCTGCCCCGGGCCCGTACGTGGACCCGGATCGTGTTGCCCCAGGCCGTGCGGCGGGTCGTCCCCCTGTTGGGCAACTACCTCATCCAGATGTTCAAGGATTCGGCGATCCTGTCCGCCATAACCGTCTACGAGTTGATGTCGGTGGCAAAGGCGATCGGCCAGTCCGAGTTCCGCTACATCGAACCGTTCACCATCGCGGCGCTGCTCTTCCTCATCGTGAGCGTCCCGTGCACCCTCGTTCTGCGTCGATTGGAGACCCGCTATGGCACCGTCCACTGAGCTCGGCACGCCCGGGGAACCGATGGTCCGCTTCGAACGGGTGAGCAAGAACTGGGGCGACAACCACGTGCTCCGCGAGCTCGACTTCACCGTCTCGAAAGGCGAGAAGATCTCGATCATCGGGCCGTCCGGCTCGGGCAAGACCACGATCCTGCGTGTACTGATGACCCTCGAGTTCCCGACGTCGGGTCGCGTCCTGGTGGAGGGCGATGAGCTGTGGAACACCGACGACGCGCGCCGACGGCCACGGGAGACAAAGCGGCTGCGACAGATCCGCAGCCGGATCGGGATGGTGTTCCAGCAGTTCAATCTGTTCCCCCACATGACGGCGCTGGAGAATGTCATGGAGGCGCCCGTCCACGTCCTGGGCAAAGACAAGGCCACCGCCCGGCGGGAGGCCGAAGACCTGCTGGCACTGGTCGGGTTGGCCGATCACTCGGCCAAGAAGCCGCCCCAGCTGTCCGGAGGTCAGCAGCAGCGGGTAGCGATCGCCCGGGCCATGGCCACCAAGCCGGACATCATGCTCTTCGACGAGCCCACCTCCGCGCTGGATCCCGAGCTCGTGGGGGAGGTGCTCAAGGTGATCCGAGATCTCGCCAACGACTCGTCGATGACCATGCTGATGGTGACCCACGAGATGAACTTCGCGCGCGAGATCTCCGATCGTGTGGTGATGTTCGACGGCGGAGTCGCGGTGGAGTCGGCACCCCCGGCGCAGTTCTTCGACTCACCGCAGAACGAGCGCACCAAACGCTTCCTCGGCGCGGTGCTGGGCTACTGAGGCAGGCAAGTCCCGACCACGGTCGTGATCACACGTGGTTCAGCGGGAGGGCTCGAGGCCGTTTTGCATCGCCCACGCAACGGCCTGCGGCCGGGTCGCGACCCCGATCTTGCGGTAGGCGTCCCGGATATAGGACTTGACGGTGTTGATCGACAGGTAGCAGGCCAAGGCGATGTCCTCGTTGGACCAGCCCTGCGCGATGAGCGCGAGCATCTCCGCCTCCCGCGGGGACAGGCCCGCGCTACCGGCGGGCCACGGAGAGGCGGGACCGGGCTCCTCGTCCTCGCCGAGTAGGACCACCTGCTCGCCGGCCGCGATCCGTTCGAGTCCTACGACGAGATCCTCGCCGACCAGCGATTTGGTGAGGAAGCCCTGCGCCCCGGCCGCCAGTGCCGCCTTCACGGCGCGCGGATCGGTGATGAACGAGTAGATCACTACGGCACCGATCCGGGGATCGCTGGCGTGGTCAGTGCATCGGTCCTGCCACCCCGGCCCCGAGCTGAAGATGTCGAACAGGGCCACGTCGACCGGTTCGGCGACCTCGAGCGTCGACTGCCCGGGGACTACGGTCACCCGGTCGGCGTACGGGCCGAGCAGGGCCTGAACACCTGCGACCAGCACCGGGAAGTCATTGATGACCGTGAGAGTGACCGTCATAAAGAAATGTTATCAGCAGAAAGGGACCCCACCCCTGGGGGTGTACCGAATCACCCCGCGACGTCGGAAGCTGGATCCGACCGTGGAGGGGAGTGGCATGTTTGGGACAGCGAGGACCGAGATCGACGAACAGTGGGCGTGGGCCGACTACGGAAACTGCCAGGAGTTGCCCGATCTGTTCTACAACTCCGAGGACGAGGCCAAGAGTCTGCGTCGCCGTAAAGAGTCAGCGGCCAAGAAGTTGTGCGGCCGGTGCCCCGTGATCGCCCAGTGTCGAGCGCATGCCCTGGCTGGCCGCGAACTGTACGGAGTGTGGGGCGGGATGACCGAGGCCGAGCGGCACCGCCTGGCCGGCCGAGCGCGCACCGGTTAGACCCCCGCGCCTAGCGGACCGCCCGCACACCCACTCGCGCCCCCTGCCCACACCGGTCGGACCGCACGGTCGGCGAACAGCCGGGTCAGCGGACGGGGATCGCCACCAGCTTGGTCTCGACGAACTCCTCGATGCCGCTGAGGCCGCCCTCGCGCCCCAGTCCGGACTGCTTGATGCCACCGAACGGTGCGGCGGGGTTAGACACCACCCCGACGTTGATACCGACCATGCCCGCCTCCAAGCGCTCGGACATCGTCAGGGCGTGGTCGAGGTTCTCGGTCATGACAAAAGAGACCAGCCCGAACTCGGTGTCGTTGGCGAGCCGGATCGCCTCGTCGTCGGTGTCGAAGGGCACCAGGGCGGCGACGGGGCCGAAGATCTCGGTGGACATCAACTCGGCATCCGGGGTGACCCCGGTGAGCACGGTGGGGGGGTAGAAGTACCCGGGCCCGTCGCTGCGCGATCCGCCGCACAGCACCTCGGCGCCGCGGGACACCGCGTCGTCGACCAGGTCGACGACCTTTGTCACGGCCTTCTCCTCCACCAGCGGGCCGACGTCGGTGCCCTCCGCGGTGCCGTCGCCTACCTTGAGCGCGGCCATCTCCTCGGTCAACCGGCGCCCGAACTCGTCGATCACTGACCGGTGCACGAGGATCCGGTTGGCGGAGGTGCAGGCCTCACCCATATTGCGCATCTTGGCGGCCATCGCCGCGCTCACAGCGGTGTCCATGTCCGCGTCCTCGCACACTACGAACGGGGCGTTGCCGCCGAGCTCCATCGAGGTTCGCAGTACTCCGCGCGAACACTGCTCGAGGAGCTTTCGTCCGACGGGCGTGGACCCGGTGAAGGACAGCTTGCGGGCGATGCCGGAGTCGATCCATGGCTCCACCACGCTGCCGGCGTCGGTCGTGCACACCACGTTGAGCACGCCGTCGGGCAGTCCGGCCTCCCGCAGGATGTCCACCACGTACAACGAGGTCAGGGGGGTGAGTCCCGCGGGCTTGAACACCATTGTGCAGCCGGCGGCGACCGCCGGGCCGATCTTGCGGGTGGCCATGGCGAGGGGGAAGTTCCACGGTGTGATGAGAATGCACGGCCCGACCGGTTCCTGGGTGACGATGAGACGGGTCTTGCCGTCGGGGGAGCGGCGGGCATCGCCGCGGATACGGCAGGCCTCCTCGGAGAACCAGCGGAAGAACTCGGCGCCGTAGGTCACCTCGCCGCGCGCCTCGGCCAGCGGCTTGCCCATCTCGGTGGTCATGAGTAGGGCCAGTTCGTCGGCGCGCTCGATGAGCAGCTCGTAGGCGCGGCGCAGGATCTCCGCCCGGTCGCGCGCGGGGACCGCAGCCCAGCTCTCCTGTGTGCGTCCGGCGGCCTCGATAGCGGCGGTGGCGTCGTCGGCGCCGCCGTCGGCGACGGTCGCGATGGTCTCGCCTGTAGCGGGGTTGACCACGTCGAACCTCGCCCCGGAGGCGGCGTCTCGCCACCGTCCGTCCACGTGGACTCCGGTGCCGAGTCCGGCGATGATGTCGGTGACGGTCCGGGTCATGTCTGCCTCCTGAGTAATGGTGCGGCGGGATCGGGTTCGGGGTCGAGTAGTTCGAGCAGGTGGTGTCCGGTCCGACCGAGGTGGTCGACCTGGGCCGCGCACGAGAATCCGTCGGTGAGCACGAGCGCGTCAGGGTCGGCGCGCAGGGCGGGCGCGAGCGCCTGCTCGGCGACGGCGGCGGTGACGGACTCGTGCCCGGCCGTGAAACCGAAGTCGCCGGCGACGCCGCAGCACCCGGTGGCCTCGCGGACGGACCCCACGCCCAGGGCCGTGAGGGTCGCCCGTTGCACACGGTTGCCGAACGTCGAGTACTCGTGGCAGTGGGTCTGCACGGTGACACGGTCGGGTGCGGTGCCGCCGGGCCAGGCAGGCGCCCGGTCCTCGGCGGCGAGCCGGCCGAGGTGGTCGGCGGCGGAGCGGACGCGTGCGGCGACCCGGCGGGCGGTGTCGGCGTCGGGAGTGTCGGCGAGCAGGCGGGGCAGGTCGCCGCGCAGGGTGGCGGCGCAGGAGGGTTCGACGACGACGACGGGGATCTCTGCCCCATCCGGCCCGCGGATCGCGTCGAGGTGCCGCGCGGTCGCGGTCATGGTGCGGCGGGCTGCCTCGAGCCGACCGGTGGTGACGTGGGTCAGCCCACAGCAGTGGTCTGCGCTGCACGCGACGGACTTGTGCGTGCCGCCCAGAACGCGGGCGGCCGCACCGGCGACGCGGGGGCGCAGTCCCCGGGTGAACGAGTCGAGGAACAGCACGATCTCGGCGGAGGTGCGCGGGTTCACCCCGCCCGCCGGCCCGACGTGCCACACGCTGGCGGGGACCCGCTCGAGTTCCCGGCGTAGGTCGCGGGCGGAGGCGAAGCGAGGCAGGGTGCGGTCACCCGTGATCCCGCCCAGTCGCGCGGCGGCCCGCCCTATCGGGGTGTCCAGCAGCGCATTGAGCGGCCGCGCCGCGCGGGTGGTCCCGCGCAGCCACAGTGGCAGCAGCCCCAGCGAGTAGTGGACCCGCGGCCGCAGCCGACGCCGGTAGCGATGATGCAGTGCCTCGGACTTGAAGGTGGCCATGTCGACGCCGGTGGGGCAGTCCGACGAGCACGCCTTGCACGCCAAGCACAGGTCCAGGGACTCCTCGACTGCCGGGGAGTCGATCGGCAGAGTGCCTCGGATGACCTCCTGGAGGACGCGGGCCCGCCCGCGGGTGGAGTCGCGCTCGTCTCCGGTGGCGCGGAAGGACGGGCACATCACTCCGCCGGTAGTGGTGCGGCAGCGGCCTACGCCGATACAGGCCTGCACGGGGTGGGCCCCGTCGGGTGAGATGTCGGCGCCGAGAAGGTTGCGGCCGCGGTGGCCGATTCCGGCGAGGGCGAGGTCGGCGTCGATCGGCCGGGTGTCGGTGAGCCCTCCGGGCGCGAGTAGTCCCGTGGGGTCCCAGATGTGAGCGAAACGGTCGAACGCGTCGAGCATCTCGGGTGAGTACATCACCGGCAGCAGTTCGGAGCGGGCACGGCCGTCGCCGTGCTCGCCGGACAGTGACCCGCCGTGGCGGACCGCCAATCGGGCTGCCTCCGTGCAGAAGGCGCGGAATACGGTCCGGCCGTCGTCCGAGCGTAGGTCGAAGGTGATGCGGATGTGCATGCACCCGGCGCCGAAGTGGCCGTACATGACCCCGGTGAGCTCATGCCGGGCCAGTAGGTCGCGGAACTCGGCGAGGTAGTCGGCCAGCCGCTCGGGTGGCACCGCCGAGTCTTCCCAGCCGGGCCAGGACTCCGTGGTGGCGCCGGTGGCGGGGTCGGTCAGCCGTGAGCTCAGCCCGGCGCCGTCCTCGCGCACCCGCCACAGGTCCGCGCGGGTCACCGGATCGTTGACGACGAGCACGTCGAGGGCGTGTCCGTCCCGCGTCAGTTCGTCGGCCAGTTCGGCGACCCGGGCATCGAGCCCCTCACCGGTGGAGTCCACCTCGTCGTCGAGCTCGACGAACAGCCACGCGCTTCCCTGCGGGAGGTCGGCGACCGAGTCTGTGCCGCGGCGCTGCCGCATGGTTTCGACGATCACCTCGTCGATACCCTCTACGGCTGTGGGGCGGTAGCGCAGGATCGCGGGGACATCCCGCGCGGCGTCCACGACGTCGGCGTATCCCACCACCGCCAGTCCGGTGCGCACGGCGCGGGGGACGACCCGCATCGTCGCGGCGGTGACGATCGCGCACGTACCCTCCGAGCCGACGAGCGACCGCGCCACGTCGAAGCCCTCCTCGGGCAGCAGGTGACGCAGGTGGTAGCCGGACACCTGTCGGGGGATGCGGCCGAGCTCGGTGCGGATCGCCGCCAGGTGGTCGGCGGCCAGGTCGCGCAGCTGCGCCGTCAGGTGCTCGGCCCGGGCGGTGGCGGCGGGGTCGGCCGGATCTGTCGCCTCGACTCCGGTGCGGGTGGCGGTCAGGCGCAGGCCGTCGGCGGTGACCAACTGCAGCGCCTCGACGTGATCGGCGGTCCGGCCGTGGCGCACCGAGTGGTTGCCGCAGGCGTCGTTGCCGATCGCCCCGCCCAGGCAGGCTCGGGACTGGCTGGACGGGTCGGGCGCGAAGGTCAGGCGATCCCCGGTGGCGACGTGGACGGCCGCGCGCAGGGCGGTGAGGACGGTGCCCGCCTCGGCGGTGACGGTCCGCGCGGCCTCGTCCACGGCGAGCACGCGGTTCAGGTGGCGGGACAGGTCCAGCACCACTCCGGTACCGATCGCGTTGCCGGCCATCGAGGTGCCGCCGCCGCGGGCGATCGCGGGCACGCCGAGCCGGTGACATACGGCCAGGGCGGCCGCGACCTCGGCCTCCGACCGCGGGAACAGCACGGCCGTCGGCACCACGCGATAGTTGGACGCGTCGTAAGAGTACTCGGCGATCCTCCGTGGGTCGGCCTCGGGAGCGAGGCCCGCTTGGACGAGCGCCCCCACCACCGTCTCGACGGACGCCTCCGCTCTGCCGGTGGCGGACGGTGCGACGCGGGAGGTCACGCCGCCCCGTCGCACACCCGGTGCACTGCGCGGGTGAACCGCTCGATGCCGATCTCTACCTCGTCGGGGGAGATGATCAGGGCGGGGATGAGGCGCACGACAGAACCGGTCGGGCCGCAGGTCAGAGTGAGCAGGTCCTCGTCGACGCACGCCTGCTGGACCGCGGCGGCCAGGCGAGCGGCCTCCAGCGCGCCGGTGCTCCCGGCGGGTGCGGTGGGGTCACCGAACTCGACACCCAACATGAGCCCGGTCCCGCGGATGTCGCAGATCTCGCTCACGTCCGCAAGGCTACGCCGCAGCCCGTCTAGCAGTTGGGTTCCTCGCTCGGCCGCGCGTGCAACAAGGCCCTCGCGCTCGACCACGCCGAGAGTCGCGACCCCGGCCGCGGCGGCGACGGCGTTCCCGCCGTACGTGCCCCCCTGCGACCCCGGCCACGCCTTGGCCATGAGGGCCTCGGGTGCGGCGATTGCGGAGATGGGGAAGCCCGACGCGATGCCCTTGGCGGTGATGATGATGTCCGGTACCACCCCGTCGGTGTGCTGGTAGCCCCAGAACCGGCCGGTACGGCCGATGCCTGCCTGGACCTCGTCGAGAACGAGCAGGGCGCCGACCGCGTCAGCTCGCTCGCGCAGCCCCTGTAGGTAGCGCGGGGGAGTGGCCAGGTATCCGCCGTCGCCGAGGACGGGCTCGATGAGGAATGCCGCGATCTCCTTTGCGTCGACCCGGGTGGCCATGAGGTAGTCGAGTTCGGTCAGGGCGAAGTCCACGGCGTCGTCCACGGTCCACCCGTGGCGTAGAGCGTGAGGGAACGGGGTCGTCACCACGCCGCCCATGAGTGGGGAGAAGCCGGCGGAGAACCGGGTTCCGGCGGTGGTGAGGCTGGCCGCGGCGACGGTGCGGCCGTGGAAGCCGCCCTGGACGGTGACGATGGTGGGTCGGCCCGTGGCCATGCGCGCCAGCCGGACCGCGGCCTCGACCGCCTCCGAGCCGGAGTTGGCGTAGAAGACCGAATCGATCCCGGAGGGCAGGTGCTCGCCGAGCTTCTCCGTCAGCTCGAGAAGCGGCTGGTGCATGACGGTCGTGTATTGGGCGTGGATGATCTTGCCGCACTGCTCGCGCGCGGCCGCGACCACCTCGGGGTGGCAGTGGCCGGTGCTGGTCACGCCGATGCCGGTCGTGAAATCCAGGTAGTCGCGCCCGTCGGTGCCGTGGATCCACGAGCCGAGCGCGTGGTCCACCACGACGGGCGTGGCCTGCTTGAGGAGGGGCGACAGGTGCGCGGTCATGGATGTCAGTGTGTGGCGGACCAGTGCGATTGTCAACAATCCGACGATCCTGGTCTGGGGGTGGCCCGGCGCGTTACGGTGGGGACATGACGCAACCGCACCGAGGTTCGGGCACCCGGCCGACCGTCGTCGTCCTCAGCGCGGACGGCCTGGAACCCCCCACCACCCTCGAGCAGATCCGCGAGTTCGCCGACGTGCGCGAATGCACGGCGGACACGCTCGCCGACGCCCTCCCTGGGGCGGAGATCCTGCTCGTGTGGGACATTTTTTCCGGGGTCCTGGCCTCGGCATGGCACGCCGCGGACTCGTTGCGCTGGGTGCACGTGGCCGCCGCCGGGGTGGACACACTGCTCTTTGACGAGCTGCGGGACTCAGACGTACTGGTGACAAACGCCCGCGGCGTCTTCGACGAGCCGATCGCCGAGTACGTCCTGGCCTGCGTCCTGGCCCACGACAAGCGGCTGCACGAGACGGAGGCGCTCCAGCGCGCGGGACGGTGGCGCCACCGCGAGACCACCCGGGTGGCCGGCCGGCGCGCCCTGGTGGTGGGAACAGGCGGGATCGGTCGCGCCACCGCGCGACTTCTCCGGGCGGTCGGGCTCGACGTCAGCGGAGCAGGGCGCCGTCCCTCCGACGACGACGAGGACTTCGGTTGTGTCCTGGATTCCGCGCGACTGGTCGATCACCTCGGCGACGTGGACCACCTCGTGATGGTGGCGCCACTGACCGACGCCACGCGGGGGATGCTCGGCCCCGCGGAACTGGCCGCCCTTCCCGACGGCGCCCACGTGGTGAACGTCGGTCGCGGAGAACTCGTGGACCAGGACGCCCTGACGGCTCAAATCGCAGCGGGCAGGCTCTCGGCGCATCTGGATGTCCTCGTCGTCGAACCCCTCCCCGAGGGCGACCCGCTCTGGACCCTCGACGGCGCGCACATCAGTCCCCACATGTCCGGCGACGTGACCGGGTGGCGCGATGTGCTCTCGCGCCAGTTCAGCGGCCACCTGCGCACCTGGGTCGATGGCGGGACGCCCGGCCCGGAAGTGGACAAACATCGAGGATACGTCAGCGGTTGACTGGTTGTCCGCTCCATCGGACGCCGATACGGTCGGCGTCGCGAGGGGCGGCACCCCTCGCTTTCCCGAGTCAGCCTGGGTTTTTCAAGGCTGAGGAGAGAAAGGAGACGTAGTGACCGTTGCCGTTGATGACTACCTGACCCGCGTGAGTGGGCGTCCGGAGATCGTCGAGCGCCGCGACCCCGTCGTGTGGGGCCGGACCGAGGATCCCGAGGTTCTCCGGTTTTCCGAGCGCGGATACGTCCAGCGAGAGGGTGCGCTGGATAGTCGGCAGATCGACGCCTGCCTGGCGGAGATCGACCGAATCGGGGCGGACCCGCAGATGGCCGATGATCCCCGGATCATCCGCGAGGAGGGCAGCGAGGCCGTCCGCTCGGTCTTCGACGTCCACGCCCTGAGCGAGGTGGTGTGGGAGGCCGTCGAGCAGTCCGGTGCGATCGACCTGGCCCAGCAGATCCTCGGCTCGGACGTGTACGTGCACCAGAGCCGACTCAACTACAAGCCCGGATTCGCCGGCGGGGCGTTCTACTGGCACTCGGACTTCGAGACCTGGCACGCCGAGGACGGCATGCCCCGGCCGCGCGCGTGCAGCGCGTCGCTCGCGCTGACGCCCAACGAGACCTACAACGGTCCCCTGATGATCATGCCGGGCACGCACAGGTACTACGTGCAGTGCGCGGGCGAGACGCCGGAGGACTACTACAAGGAATCGCTGGTGACCACGGCGCCGAAGATCGGGGTGCCGTCCGAGGAGCACATCACCGAGATGTATGAGCGCCACGGTCTCGACGTCCTCACCGGCGGTGCGGGTTCCATGACGATGTTCGACTGCAACGCTTTGCACGCGTCGGGTGGCAACATCACGCCGCTGCCGCGGGCGAATGTGTTCATCGTGTTCAACAGCGTCGAGAACGAGTTGACCGAGCCGTTCGCCGGTACCCCGCCCCGGCCGGACTTCCTCGCGCGCAGGCCCTGAGCCCTGTATCGACGTCGTCGGTCAGACCGGGCCCAGGCCCACCTCACGGGCTGCGAGGGCGAAGGCCTCGACGAACGCCTGGAGCGGTCGGCGGCGAGCGTCGCGTCGGCGGTAGGTGATCGACACCGTCCTGGACAGGTCGTCGGTCAGTGGCAGCACCTCCACGTCCGCCGGGTAGGTGCTCAAGCCCAGGTCGGACACGAGGGTGACGCCGAGGCCTGCGGCGACCAGGGCCAGCGCCGTGGACTGCTCCCCGGCCTCGTGTCGCACCTCGGGCTCGAACCCCGCTTCGCGGCAGGCGATCCGCACCGCGCGGCCGAAGTGCGAACGCGGATGCGCGAGCACCCACGGCGCCGCGGCCAGGTCGGCCAACGACACGCGCTTCGAGTCCATCGAATCGCGGGGCACCACCGCGTGCAGTGATTCCCTCGCGACCGGCACCCGCACCAGGTCGGAGACGTCCGCCATGGCGTAGCTCGAGTAGTCCAGCACGAACGACAGATCGAGTGAGCCGTCCCGGACCGCGCCGGTCGTATCCTCCGGCGCCAGCTCCCGGGTTCGCACCACGATGCCCGGGTGGTCCCGGGACAGAATCCGGATCCCGGCCGGCAACAGCGTGGACGCCACCGACGCCCACACCCCGGCCGAGAGCGTGGTCCCGACGCCCGCGCGGGCCGACTCCATGGCGTAACTGGCGTCCTCGACCGCGGCCAGAATGGTCCGCGCATGCCCGGACAATACGAGACCGGCCTCGGTCAGCGCGAGCCCGCGCCCCCTCTTCTCGAACAAGGCAGTCCCGGCTTCGCGCTCGAGCAACGACAGTTGCTGGGAGACAGCCGACACCGTGTAGCCGAGTGCGGCGGCGACCGCGGTGACGGTGCGACGGCGCTCCAGTTCGTTGAGCAGTCGCAGTCGGTGCAGTGACGGCTCCATAGCCCGAGCGTAGGAGTCCGCGGGCACACCGTGCAGGAAAAGTGAATGGTCCGGTCCATGAAGTCTCGCTGGACCGGTCGAGCGCTCGATCCCATGCTGGAGACACGCCGTCGGACCAGCCGACGGACGAGGTCGCCGAGGAGGCGAGCACCATGACGTCCATCGAGATCCCGGGCACCACCGGTCACACCGGAACGGTCCCACAGACCGTGCCCGCTGCCGCGCCGGAGACCGCCCCCCGGCCCAGCCGCGAACCGTACCTGCGGCTGCACTGGGAGGACGATGAGACCGGGGCGCGCGGCTACCTCGTCGTCGACACCCTCGTCGGGGGCCTGGCCACCGGCGGAACCCGCATGCGCGCCGGGTGCACCCTCCGCGAGGTCGAGGACCTGGCCCGAGGCATGACCCGCAAGACCGCAGCGTTCGACCTGCCCGTCGGCGGGGCCAAAGGCGGCATCGACTTCGACCCCAAGGACCCTCGCGCGGTCGAGGTGCTGGGGCGGTTCTTCGAGGCCATGCGGCCGTTCCTCGACCGTCACTGGGTCACCGCAGAGGATCTGGGCGTCACGCAGCATCTGATCGACGAGGTGTTCACCCGGCTGGGGATGCGGCAGTCCTATCATGCGGCGATCGAGCGGTCGGCTGGCCCCACCGCGACCGCAGACCGGATCTTCCGTGGGCTGAACGCCGAGGTTCCGGGCGGGCTGCTGGGGGACGTCATCGGTGGTTACGGGGTCGCGCAGGCATGCCTGGCTGCGGCCTACGTCCGCGGATGGGATCCGGAACGCACCTCGGTGGCGATCCAGGGTGTGGGCACGATGGGTGGCGGCGCAGCGTGGTACCTGCACGAGGCGGGAATGCGCGTGGTCGCCCTGGCAGACGCAGCCGGCACCCTCTACGACCCGGCAGGGCTCGACGTCCCGGCGCTACTGGCGACGCGCGACCGGTTCGGGGAGATCGATCGCGCCGCCGTTCCCGCCCGGGTGCAGCGGCTGGACCGCGACCGGATCCTCGGCATGGACGTCGACGTACTCGTCCCGGCCGCGGTCTCGTACGCGATCACCGCCGAGAACTGTGGGGAGGTCACCGCGCCGATCGTGGTCGAGGCGGCCAACTCCGCCACCACTACCGACGCGGAACTCGACCTCACGGCTCGCGGGATCGCGGTGCTGCCGGACTTTGTCGCCAACGCCGGGGCCGTCGCCTGGGCATGGTGGCTGATTCTCGGGGAGGTCGACGACCAGCCCGAGACCTCTTTCCTTCGCCTGAGTCGCGAGATGACCGGCAAGGTCGCGGATCTGCTGACCGACTGGGACCCGGCCGGTGGCCCGCTGCGGTGGGTCGCCGACCTGTCCGGCCCGGTTCGCACGGTCCCGACGATCGTCGTGCCCTGACGCCGGACGCTCCCTCTCTCGCCACCCGCCAAGGCTCGGCCGAAAGTCGCGGGGCGGGCGGAATCAAGCGTCCGGGGCGGTACCCACGGCCGGATCGCCGTCAGTCTTGTCGGAGTCGTTGCCGTTCCCGATAGCCGAGTGCATCCGCGCCCGACGGGGGGAGTCATCGCTTCCCAACAGTAGATCGATGGTCAGGCCGAGCCGGTTGGAGACCTCGGCGGCCGATGAGCGGCGGGTCAGCCACGCCACGAGGTTGGACATCCACACGTCGGAGACGACGCGGGCGATCGTGAGCTGCACCTCGTCCGGGGTGCCCTGGGCCATCGCGCGGGCGAGGATCCGGTCCATGTAAAAGCCGACCTCCTCGACCTCGTTGGCCACGGAGGCGTCGGCGAACATGAAGGCGCGCGTCATGGCCTCGGTGAGGTTCGGGTCGCGCTGCATGGACTTGGTGATCATGTCCACCACGACCTTCATCCGTTCCTGCGCGGTGTCGCCGGGCGGGGCCGACCGCTCAGTGCGCTGGTCGAGTCGGCGAAACTCTCGTGCGAGCGCGGATACGAGCAGGTGAACCTTGGACGGGAAATACCGGTAGAGGGTGCCCACCGCGACCTCCGCCTTCTCCGCGACGGCCCGCATCTGCACCGCCTCGTAACCGCCCTTGGCGGCCAGAGCCAGCGTGGCGTCCAGGATTCGACGGCGGCGTTCCCGTTGCGACGACGTGCTGGGTTCGTCGCTCCGGAGGGCGGGGTCCGACGCGGCGGTGGCGGAACCGGTCTCGGTCGAGCTCTTGTTCATGGAAGCGAACCTTCTGCGCTGGTCGGATCGGTACCGCGGGATCAGCTGGCGATCCCGGGAGGTGTCCGGGTGGCATTGCGGACCCTGCTGGTGCATTCTAGAACACGTTACCTAGAACACGTTCTATATTGGGCGTGGAGTGCGTGGGTCAACGACCCGCGCCCAGTACGCAACCCCGCCCGTGTCGAGGAGCCCACCAGTGAGTATCGCCACTACCCCAGATCAGACCGAGATCCAGAATTCGATCAAGGCCTGGGCCAAGTCCGCCGACCCCGTGGCCACGGTACGCGCCCAGGAGGACGATCCGAAAGCCTGGAAGGCGCTGTGGCCCCAGCTCGCCGAGCTAGGCCTTTTCGGAGTCGCGATCGCGGAGGAGCACGGCGGTGCCGGCGCCGAGATCGTCGATCTGGCCTGCATGCTCGAGGAGGCCGCCGCGCGGATGGCGCCGGGGCCGATCCTGTCCACGGCGCTGACCGGCGTGCTGGTCTCGCGCGCGGGAGGGGCCGTCGCGCAAGCGCTCGGCGAGACGCTCGCAGAGGGCGGCCTGCCCGTGGGCGTGTGCCTGGGCATCGGTACCGCGACCCTGGACGGGTCGGGGCCGGTCACCGGCGATCCTGGCGTCGTCTACGGGGGCACCCCCGACGGTGGCGTGCTGCTGCCCGTCGAGGTGGACGGCGCCACTCGCTGGGCCCTGCTCGAGGCGGGCACCGAGGGCGTCACGGTGACCCCGTCGACCCCGTACGACATCTCGGCCTCGATCGGCCGCGTCAGCCTGCAGAACGTGACCATCCCGGCCGACCGCATCCTCGACGGCGTCACCACCGACCACGTCCACCAACTGTTCGTCACCCTGGCCGCCGCCGAGGCTGCGGGCGTCGCGGACTACACGCTCGCCACCGCGGTCGACTACGCCAAGATTCGCGAGCAGTTCGGCCGCACCATCGGCTCGTTCCAGTCGATCAAGCACCTCGCCGCCGACATGCTCTGTCGGACCGAGCAGGTCCGCGCGCTGGCGTGGGACGCCGCCGTGGCCGCCGAGGATCTGCTCGCTGCGGACTCGGAGCTGCCCGTCGCCGCCGCCGTGGCCGGGGCGTTGGCCTTCGACAACGCCGTGCGTAACTCCCAGGACTGCATCCAGATCCTCGGCGGGATCGGCTTCACCTTCGAGCACGACGCGCACTTCTACATGCGGCGGGCGGGCGCACTGCGCCAGGCGATCGGCGGCGCGGCCCGCTGGCGGCGCGCGCTTGCCGAGCTCACCCTGGCCGGGACTCGCCGCCACCTCGACATCGACCTGTCGGAGATCGAGGGCATCGACGCCAAGCGCGAGGAGATCCGCGAGCTGGTGGCCCGGGTCGCGGCCGTCTCCGGCGACGAGCGCAAGCGGGCCCTGGCCGACACCGGCCTGTTCATGCCGCACCTGCCCGAGCCCTGGGGCCTCGGCGCGAGCCCGGCTGTGCAGCTGCTCATCGACGAGGAGCTCGAGGCCGCCGGCGTGACCCGCCACGACATCACCATCGGTGGCTGGGCCGTCCCGACCGTTCTCCAGGCCGCTCCGGAGCACGCCGATCTTCTCGTGCGCGACACCATGGCCGGCGCGGTCAAGTGGTGCCAGCTGTTCTCCGAGCCCGGTGCCGGCTCCGACCTGGCCGCGCTCCGCACGACCGCCGAGAAGGTCGAGGGCGGCTGGAAGCTCAACGGCCAGAAGGTGTGGACCTCGCTGGCGCGCGAGGCCGACTGGGCCATGTGCCTGGCCCGGACCGACAAGGACGCCCCCAAGCACAAGGGCATCACCTACTTCCTCGTGGACATGCGCTCCGAGGGCATCCGTACCCGGCCGCTGCGCGAGATCACGGGCGAGGCCCTGTTCAACGAGGTCTACCTCGAGGACCTCTTCGTCCCGGACGAGTTCCAGGTCGGCGAGGTCAACGACGGCTGGAAGATCGCCCGGACCACCCTCGCCAACGAGCGGGTGGCCATGGGCGGCGGCTCCTCCCTCGGCGACGCTGCCGAGGAGATCATCGGCCTCATCAAGGCCGCCGATGTCACCGACGACGCGCTCGTGCTGGATGAGTTCGGAAAGCACGTCGCCGACGGCGTCGTCGGCAACCTCCTCGACCTGCGCACGGCACTGCGGAGTCTCGCCGGGTCCGGTCCGGGCGCCGAGTCCTCGGTCCGCAAGATCGTGGGCGTGCGTCACCGTCAGGACATCGCCGAGTTCGGTCTGCAGCTCACCGGCACCGGCGGCGTCGAGTTCACTGAGCAGGGTCGCAAGTTCCTCATGGTCCGCTGCCTGTCGATCGCCGGCGGCACCGAGCAGGTGCTGCTCAACGTGGTGGGCGAGCGCATCCTCGGCCTGCCCCGCGACTGACCTTCACCCCATTAAGGACTGATCCCCGTGGACTTCACCCGTACCGAGACCCAGACCGCCGTCGCCGAGGCGGTGGCCGGCGCACTGTCGACGGCCGCCCCCGCCGAGGAACTGCTCACGGCGCTGCCCAGCCGCAGCGTCGACGACGCTGGCTACGACGAGCGACTGTGGGCGGCGTTCGCCGATTCGGGGCTGCTCTCCCTGGGCCTGCCGGCCGCGCTCGGGGGGGACGACCTCACGGCTGCTGACATCGCGGTGGTGCTCGAGGAGGTCGGACGTGCCGGTGTGGTGATCCCGGCCCTGGAGACTCTCGGTCTGGGCGTCGCGCCGATCGTCGCGCTCGGCACCGCCGAGCAGCAGGCCAGGTTGCTCGAGGGCATCGAGGACGGCCGTATCCTCACCGCCGCCGTCGCCGAGCCCGGCACCCCGCTGCCGCTCGAGCCCACCGTGCGGCTGGACTCCGGGACGCTGACGGGGACCGCCACCTCCGTGCGGTACGCGGCCCAGGCCAGTTCGGTCCTCGTGCCGGTGTCCACGCCGGAGGGTGCGGCCCTCGTCGTCGTCGCCCCCGACGCTCCCGGGGTCACCCTGACCCCCACCCTCGGCTCCCTCGGCGTGCCCGAGTACGCGATGCGGTTCGAGGCCACCCCGGTCGACGACGACGACGTGCTGCGCGGCTCGGGGTCAGAGCCCGTCCTCGAGGTGTTCCGACGTCTCGTCCTGTCGGCCTGCATCGCGCACGGCGACGGTCTCATTGCCGGCGCGCTGGACATGACGGCCGGCTACCTCAAGGACCGGGTGCAGTTCGGGAAGCCGCTCGGGTCGTTCCAGGCGGTCCAGCAGGAGCTCGCGGACGTCTACATCGTGTCGCAGACGCTCCACGTGATCGCGCAGTCGGTGGCGTGGCGCGTCTCGGAGGGGCTGGCCGGACCCGGCGACCGCTACGAGACCGACCCGACGATCGGCGCCTACTGGCTGGCGGCCGAGGGACCGCGGGCGGTCCAGATCCTCCACCACCTGCACGGCGGAGTCGGGGTGGACGTCACCTACCCCATGTTCCGGTTCTCCTCGGCGGTCAAGGACTTGGCCCGGTTCGTCGGCGGCGCGCAGTTGCACCTCGACGCGGTCGGAGCAGCGGTCGCCGCCGACCCGGTCGAGCAGGTGGCTCCTGCCGTCACCGACGCCGACGCGGCTTCCGACGGTGCGTTCATCGACCTCACGCCCGAGCAGCGGGCACTCCAGGCCGAGCTGCGCGAGTATTTCTCGACGCTCATCTCGCCGGAGGAGGCCGCGGACATTGCCACGACCCGCCACGGTGACACCTACGCCGAGATCATCAAGCGCATGGGTCGCGACGGCTGGCTGGGCGTGGGGTGGCCCACCGAGTACGGAGGCAAGGGCTTCGGGCACATCGAGCAGCAGATCTTCACGAACGAGGCCACGCGGGCGGACGTGCCGCTGCCGTCGGTCACGCTGCAGACCGTGGGGCCGACGTTGCAGAAGTACGGCACCGAGGCGCAGAAGGCGAAGTTCCTGCCCGGCATCCTCGACGGCTCGATCCACTTCGCGATCGGGTACTCCGAGCCCGACGCCGGCACCGATCTGGCCGCCCTGCGCACGACCGCCAAGCGCGACGAGGCCACCGGCGACTGGATCATCAACGGGCAGAAGATGTGGACGACCGGCGGGCATCACGCCGACTACATCTGGCTGGCCGCCCGCACCGGTACTCCGGACTCCCGGCACCGGGGATTGACGATCTTCATCGTCGACACCACCGATCCCGGTTTCTCGTTCACGCCGATCATCACTTGCGACGGTGCGCACCACGTCAACGCCACCTACTACTCGGACGTGCGCGTGCCCGCCGACATGGTCGTCGGCGAGGTCGACGGCGGCTGGAAGATGCTCACCACCCAGCTCAACCACGAGCGCGTCATGCTCGCACCCGCTGGGCGGCCCGGCGGCTACTACGACGAGCTGGCCGCCTGGGCCCGAGGCACCGGCCCCGACGGGATCCGCCACCTGGACCGCCCCGAGGTGCGGCGCGGGCTCGCGGAGATCTTCGCGATCGTCCGGCTCAACGAGTTGCTCAACTGGCAGGTCTCCTCGATGGGAGAGAACCCGTCGATGGGCGACTCCGCGGCCTCCAAGGTCTTCTCCACGGAGAAGATCCAGCACGTCGGCCGGATCGTCGAGGAACTCCTCGGCCGTTTCGGCGATCCGACCGACCCCGACACCGCGGTACTGCAGCGCTGGTTCGACATGATGAACAAGCGCAACGTGGTGATCACCTTCGGCGGCGGCGTCAACGAGGTCATGCGCGAACTGACCTGCATGGGCGGCCTCGGCATGCCCCGCACCGCCCGCTAGAGACACACCCCCCTGATCCCCCGAGAAGGTACTCATGAGTGACGAGCAGGCCGCCCGCATCCTCGCTGCCGCCGAGGAGGTCCGCGCCTCCGGCGGGAGCGCCCGCCGCGCGGGCCGCGACCCGATCAACCTCCCGATGATCCGCAACTGGACCGAGGCGATCGGCGACACCAACCCGATCTACGAGTCGGAGGACGCGGCCCGCGCCTCCGGCCACGGCGGTCTGGTGGCGCCGCCCGCGATGGCGCAGGTGTGGACCATGCGCGGACTCGGCAAGACCCGCGAGGCCGACGATCCACTGGGCCGGATGACCGACCTCCTCGACGCGGAGGGCTTCACGTCGGTCGTCGCGACCAACTGCGATTCGACCTACCACCGGTACACCCGCCCGGGCGAGGAGGTGACCATCGAGTCCGTCCTC
The DNA here is from genome assembly GCF_008369165.1 of Dietzia sp. ANT_WB102. NCBI lineage: Bacteria > Bacillati > Actinomycetota > Actinomycetes > Mycobacteriales > Dietziaceae > Dietzia > Dietzia sp. ANT_WB102. Next base: position 44,663 of record NZ_VOBA01000001.1, on the reverse strand, counting down.
GTCGACGTGGTCGGGCCCAAGACCACAGGTCTGGGGGAGGGTTGGTTCTTCACCACCCGCAACTATTGGCGCGTCGGCGACGAGATCGTGGCGGAGATGGACTTCCGCATCCTCAAGTTCCGTCCCGCAGCGAAGCCCACCGAGCCCGCCGCCGGTGACGGGGCCGTGGACCGCATCGTGGCCAGCTCCGGCTCGGCCGCCGACGACCTGGTCGTGGGCAAGGTCCTTCGCCCGTCTGTCTCGCACGACACCCGCTTCTTCTGGGACGGGGTCCGCGCCCACGAGCTGCGCATCCAGAAGCGCGAGGACGGCTCGCTGCAGCACCCGCCGGTGCCGGCGCTGTGGAAGGACAAGACCGAGGAGACCGACTACGTCGTGGCCTCCGGCCGCGGCACGGTGTTCAGCTTCGTCACCCACCACGCGCCGCGCGTGCCGGGCCGGACGCGGTTCCCGTTCGTCATCGCCCTGGTCGAACTGTCCGAGGGCGTGCGCATGCTCGGCGAGTTGCGCGACATCGAACCCGACGACGTGCGGATCGGCATGGAGGTCGAGGTCGAGTTCCTCGATATGCCCGGCGACACGAGCGAGGATGCCGCGTTCGGCACCGAGCCGTGGACCCTCTACGCGTGGCGTCCCGCCGGTGCCCCGCCCGTCGCCCGTCAGATGCCCGAAGTCACGGAAGGTGGCGCCAAGTGAGCGAGAACCACACCATCTGCCCGGCCGAGCCGCCCGCCGTCGCGGTGGGGGACCGGCTCCCCGAGTTGACCATCGAGGGCACGCCGACATTCATCGTGGCCTCCGCGCTGGCGACCCGGGATTTCCAGGATGTCCACCACGACCGCGACCTGGCCCATCAGAAGGGCTCGAAGGACATCTTCGTCAACATCCTCACCGACACCGGCCTGGTGCAGCGGTTCGTCACCGACTGGGCGGGTCAGCGGGCGCGCATCACGTCGATCAAGCTCCGCCTTGGAGTGCCTTGGTACGCCTACGACTCCCTCACCCTCACCGGTGAGGTCACGGGGGTCGACGACGACGGACTGGTCACGCTGAAGATCGTCGGCACGGACTCATTGGGCGCGCACGTGACGTCGACGGCGACCCTCTACATGAACGGAGACCCGCAGTGAGCACCCTGGCGGACAGCACCCTTTCCGGCAAGGCGGCGATCGTCGGGATCGGCGCCACCGATTTCTCCAAGGACTCGGGCCGTTCCGAGTTGCGGCTGGCCGCCGAGGCCGTCCGCGCGGCGGTCGCGGACGCAGGACTTCAGCCCTCGGACGTCGACGGCCTGGTCTCGTTCACCATGGACACCAACACCGAGATCGCCGTAGCCCGCGCGGCAGGGATCGGGAGCCTGAACTTCTTCTCCCGCATCCACTACGGCGGCGGCGCGGCGTGCGCGACGGTGCAGCAGGCGGCGATGGCCGTGGCCACGGGCGTGGCCGAGGTGGTGGTCTGCTACCGCGCGTTCAACGAGCGTTCCGGGATGCGCTTCGGCCAGGTCAACTCGGCTCTGGTGCAGCAGGTCAACTCGTCTGGTACGGACAACGCGTTCTCCTACCCGCACGGCCTGTCGACTCCGGCGGGCTTCGTGGCCATGGTCGCGCAGCGCTACATGCACGAGTACGGAGCCACGAGCGAGGACTTCGGACGGGTCGCGGTAGTGGACCGCAAGCATGCCGCGAACAACCCCGCCGCGTTCTTCCACGGCAAGCCCATCACTCTCGCCGATCACCAGAACTCGCGCTACATCGCGGAGCCGTTGCACCTGCTGGACTGCTGCCAGGAGTCCGACGGCGGGCAGGCGATCGTCGTGACGACCCCCGAGCGGGCTCGTGACCTGCCGCACCGGCCGGTGTCGATCGCGGCGGCCGCGTCGGGCTCCGGTCCGGACCAGTACATCATGACCTCCTACTACCGTCCCGAGCTCGCGGGACTACCGGAGATGGGCATCGTCGGCGATCAGCTGTGGACCCAGTCCGGCCTGCGGCCCGACGACATGGATATGGCGGTGCTGTACGACCACTTCACCCCGTACGTGCTCATGCAGCTCGAGGAGCTCGGCTTCTGTGGCCGCGGTGAGGCCAAGGACTTCGTCCGGGAGCCCGGCGCGCTCGAGGTGGGCGGCCGACTGCCGCTCAACACGCACGGTGGCCAGCTCGGGGAGGCCTACATCCACGGCATGAACGGCATCGCTGAGGGCGTCCGGCAGTTGCGCGGCGACTCGGTGAACCAGGTCGACGGAGCCGAAAAGCTCGTCGTCACCGCCGGGACCGGGGTGCCCACTTCGGGGCTTGTGCTCACCGTCTGACCCGCTCCGGTGGGTCCCCGGGGGGGCGGGGGCCTGAGACAGGCCCTCCGCCCCCCCGGTCAGCCTCGCAGGCAGCCGCGCACGAACGACCCGATGTCCCGCACCGCCACCCTCGCCTCGGGGACGATCGGGTGGAAGACCTGGAATACGTGGAATTGGTGTGGCCACATCTGGAACTCGTGACGCACCCCGTGCTCGGCGAAGTTCTCCGCCATCTTCTCGATCCCCCCGCGGAAGATCTCCTCGCCCCCGCACTGGATGAGGAACGGCGGCCAGTCGGGGGATGGCACGTAGTTGATCGGCGAGATCGCAGGGTCGTCGGTGTCCACGCCCGGCGCGTACTGGCGACGGCACAACTCGGCCAGTCCCAGGGCGAGGAACGGGTCCTTCCGCGCCCGGTCCCGCGCAGTCATGTCCGTGAAATCGAGGTCGACCCACGGGGAGAGCAGGACGACGCCAGCCGGCATCGCCGCCCTGGTCTTCTCGAGGTGGGCCACCAGCTGCAGCGCGAGGTTTCCGCCCGCGGAATCCCCGGCCACCACGATGTTCTCCGCGCGGAATCCCATCTCGAGCAGCCACTCCCACCCGGCGATGGCGTCCTCGGTGGCTGCGGGATGCGGGTGCTCCGGGGCGAGCCGGTAGTCCGGTAGGAACACCGGCGTGCCGGTCTCGCCGGCGATCCGCGACGCCAATGCCTTGTGCGACCACGGCGATCCGAAGGTGAAACCACCTCCGTGGATGTGGTAGATGACCTGGTCCGAGTCGAAGAAGCGTTTGCGTCCCACCCACAGCCCGGGGACGGGTCCGTCTGAGGACCAGTCGTTGGTGGTCTCTAGGGCGGCCGCTCGCCCGGCACCCGAGGTGAGTGTCCGGAGTCGGCCGAGGGAGACGTCAGTCGCGGGCATCCGGTCCAGGGCCGGTCGCACGAACATCCGCAGCCCCCCGACGAGCCCGCGGGACCGCAGCGTGCCCTGCTCGGTCGGGCCGTGCAGCGCCGGGCCCGTCCGCCGTGAGGGACGGTCGGCTTCCCGCTCGGACGACCGACTGCCGTCCTGGGGCACGTCGCCCGAACCCGTCGAGCGCGGCAGTCGGAGACGACTGTCGTGCGGCGGGTCGGGATTTGTGGACCGTGAACCGCTCATGTTCGCAATCTAGGCTGTCCCCGGCTCTCCCGCTGTGGCGACCTGCCGAGCCGGCTTCATATTATGGATAGAACCTGTTTCAGCTATCGTGGATCTGTGCAGGTCAGCTTCTCGTCTGGACATGAGAACAAGTTCAGGTAACAATGTGAGAGCAGACACAGTTCGCCCCCGCGTGTAAAGGAACTGCCCCGATGACCGATGCAGCAGCCGCCCAGTCCACCGATCCCCTCGCCGGGACCAATCCTGAGATGAACGAGGCCGCCGTCTTCGAGGCCGTGGCGGACAAAATCCCCGACAACCTCCTGCTCACCATGGACGGTGTCGACTACACCTACCGGCAGATGGATGAGCTCGCCAACCAGATGGGTCATCTTCTCCAGGCCCATGGGATCGAGCCGCGGAGCCATGTCGGGCTGTACATGAAGAACAGTGCCGAACACATGGCGGCGATCGTCGCAGCCATGAAGATCCGAGTGGCCGGGATCAACGTCAACTACCGCTACACGCCGGCCGAACTGGTCTACCTGTTCAACGACTCGCAGTGCGGCGCCATCCTTGTCGACGCAGAGTTCGCGGAGACCATGGCCGCCGCCGTGCCGAAGCTCGAGACCACCCGCACGGTATTCGTCGTGGGTGGGGTCCCTCAGGTGCTGGCAGACGCCTGCGCCGAGAACGGTCTCACGGTCGTGGATGTGGATGCCGAGCTGCCGAAGCAGTCCGCGGAGCGCGGCTTCGAGCCGGCCCGCGGTGACGACCACTGGATCGTCTACACCGGCGGGACCACTGGATTCCCCAAGGGCGTCCAGTGGCACATGTCGGACTACTACTACGCCTGCTTGTCCGGGGGTAACCCCTACGGCGACAAGCGGCACAGCCCGCAGGAGGTCGCCGACAACGTCTCGCCCGACGGCGGCTTCAAGATCGTCATGTCGGCCCCGCTGATGCACGGCGCCGGCCTGTTCACCCTGCTGACGTTTGTCAACCTGGGTGGCCACCTGATCATGTTCCGCGACTTCGACGCGCAGGTGATCGTGGACGCGACCGCCGACTACAAGGCCCAGCTGCTGATGTTCGTCGGCGACGGCATGGCGGTCCCGATCACCGACGCGCTCCTCGAGGCCAAGAAGACCAAGGACTTCAGCTCGCTGTTCATGGTCGCCTCCGGCGGCGGCATCTGGTCCAAGACCTCGCGGGATCGGGTGGTCGCGGAGTTCCCGAACATGATCATCCGTGACAACTTCGGTGCCTCCGAGTCCGGTAACGACGGCGAGATGAGCTTGAACGAAGAGGGCGAGATGCTCCTTCCGCCCGGCCCCCGGCTGGGACTGATCGACGAGTCGAACAAGCCGATCGCGCCCGGTTCCGACGAAATCGGCTACATCGTCCGCCGCGGCCACGTTCCGGTGGGGTACTGGAACGACCCGGAGAAGTCCGCCAAGACCTTCCCGGTCGTCGACGGACACCGCGTGTCGGTGCTCGGCGATATGGGCCGGATCCGCGAGGACGGCACCATCGTCTTCCTGGGCCGCGGCTCGGGCTGCATCAACACCGGTGGCGAGAAGGTGTTCCCGGAAGAGGTCGAGCAGGCACTCAAGGCGCACCCGGCCGTCCACGACGCGCTGGTCGCCGGCGCCCCCGACGAGCGTTACGGTCAGAAGGTCGCCGCGGTCGTGTCGTTCCGCGAGGGCATGTCGGCAGAGGAGGAGGAGCTCACGGAGTTCCTGCGCGAGTCCCTGGCGAACTACAAGGTCCCCAAGGTGATCGTTGACGTCCCCGAGATCCGCCGCTCGCCCGCGGGCAAGGCCGACTACAAGTGGGCCAAGGACCGGATCTCGAGCAACTGACCTTCCACCACGTCGCTCTGGCGTCCACCCGCCCGGCCGGGCCCGCAGCAGCGGGCCCGGCCGGGCCCGGTTAGCCGGCGGTGAGGATGCGCTCGACCGCGCCCATCGGCACCGCAACCCACCCGGGCCGGTTCCGCGTCTCGTACACCACCTCGTAGAGCGCCTTGTCGAGCGTGTACGCCCGCAGCAACGCGCCGGTGTCACGCGGGTCGTAGTCACTGACCTCGGCGTACCCCCGGCAGAAGGCGTCGACGTTGCGATCGCGCCACTCGCGGGCCCGGAACCGCAGTTGCCGGTCCTCGACCCCGACCAGGGTGTGCTGCGCCGCATAGTCGAGGCTGCGCAGGATTCCGGCTACGTCACGGGCAGGGGAGTCCGGCACCCGCCGCTCGGCAAGCGGCGCGGCCGGCTCACCCTCGAAGTCGATGACGATCCACCGGTCCGGCACCCGCAGTGTCTGCCCGAGGTGGAGGTCACCGTGGACGCGATGCACCCGCACCGCGCCCGACCCGGCGACCTCGTCGAACACCGCGCGGGCCGCGTCGACGTACCCCGCCAGCTCCGGCACCTCCGCCACCGCCGAGTCCAGGCGCGCCCGCATCGACGCCACCAGGTCGGTGCCGTCGCGAGTGCTCACCCCGGTCGCCGCGGCCAAGTCCTCGTGCACCTGCGCCACGGCCGCTCCGAGCCGGAACGACTCGTCGGCGAAGTCCGTGCCGACCTCCTCTGCCAGCAGGTCGGCCTCGGCGAACAGGTCGCGGACGCTCGCCGTGGCCATCGCCCACCCGTCAGCCGCGCCCGCCATGAACTCCTGGGCCATGGCGAGTGTGGTGGGCCCGGTTCCGGTGTCGACGCCCTCGTCGTCGTCCAACTCCACCCAGCCCCGCAGCGGCGCCACCGACGGGCACTCCCGGTCGGCCAGCGCGGCGTGGAGTTCCACGTCCGGGTTCACGCCCGGCTGGATCAGCCGGAACACCTTGACCATGAGGTCGTCGCCGAACACCAGCGACGAGTTGGACTGCTCGCCCTCCAGCAGGCGCCCCCACGTCGGTTCGGGAAGCGTGGCGCCGGCGACCAACCGGAACCTCAGCCCGCCCACCTCGTGTTGACCGCCCAGGTGGCGGAGCAGGGACTCGGTGCCGCGGGGATCGCGCAGCCCGTCGTAGACCACCGGCGACGCGCCCTCCGGGGTCAGCGGGAACGCGCGCCGGTCACCAGGCAGTTCAAGCGCGGTCGCGATCGGCACCTGGTACCGCTGGGGCCGCCCGTCCACCTCAAGATCCACCAGCAGATGCTCGACCAGCACCTCCGGCTCGTCCAGGAACACCACTCTCCGGGCGATCCGCACGCCGGTGAGTTCGAGACCCTTTCCGGCGAACCACCGCTGTTCGGGGAGCCACTCGGCGAGTAGCCGAGTCAGGATCTCGTCGTCGACCGCGCGGATCGACGTGTCGGGTCCGGTCATCTAGGGTCCCTCCTCCGGGCTGCGCAACTCGAGCCAGTAGAAGCCGTACCCGGGCAGGGTGAGCTGGTACGGGTCGGCATCGATCTCGGGGAACGGCACCCCGCCGGTGAGTTCGACGGGTTGGCGGCCGGCGTACTCCGCCAGATCCAGGCGGACCGCCTGCGGGAACCGTGACAGGTTGTTGACGCACAGGATCACGTCGGTGCCGGGCCCGCCGGAGTCGAGCGTGCGCAGGTAGGACAGGATCGACGGGTTGGATCCGCCCAAGTCGGTGAACTCGCCCAGCCCGAATGCGGGCTGGCTCTTGCGGACGTGGATCATGCGCCGCGTCCAGTGCAGCAGGCTGGCAGTGGAGTTGAGCTGCGCCTCCACGTTGACGCCCTGGTAGCCGTACAGCGGGTCCATGATCACCGGCAGGTAGAGCCTGCCCGGGTCGCAGCGGGAGAACCCGGCGTTGCGGTCGGGGCTCCACTGCATCGGCGTACGGACGGCGTCGCGGTCGCCGAGCCAGATGTTGTCTCCCATGCCGATCTCGTCGCCGTAGTACAGCATCGGCGATCCGGGCAAGCTCAGCAGCAGCGCGGTGAACAGTTCGAGTTGGTTGGTGTCGCCGTCGAGCAGCGGGGCCAGCCGCCGGCGGATACCGATGTTGGCCTTCATCCGCGGGTCTTTGGCGTACTCGGCATACATGTAGTCGCGTTCCTCGTCGGTCACCATCTCGAGCGTCAGCTCGTCGTGGTTGCGCAGGAAGATCGCCCACTGCGCCGAGGACGGGATGTCGGGGGTCTGGGCCAGGATCTCGGTGACGGGGAACCGGGACTGTCGCCGCACCGCCATGAAGATCCGCGGCATCAGCGGGAAGTGGAACGCCATGTGGCACTCGTCGCCCACCTCGGGCTCGCCGAAGTAGTCCACCACGTCCTCCGGCCACTGGTTGGCCTCGGCCAGCAGCACGCGCCCGGGGAACTCCTCTTCGACCACGGACCGGCACTTGCGGAGGAATTCGTGCGTCTCGGGCAGGTTCTCGCCGTTGGTTCCGTCGCGCTCGAACAGGTACGGCACGGCGTCCAGGCGGAACCCGTCGATGCCGAGGTCCAACCAGAACCGCAGGACGTCGATCATCGCCTCCTGAACCTCGGGATTGTCGTAGTTGAGGTCGGGCTGGTGGGAGAAGAAGCGGTGCCAGTAGAACTGTCCACGCACCGGGTCGTAGGTCCAGTTGGACGACTCGGTGTCGACGAAGATGATTCGGGCCTCCGGGTACCGCGTGTCGTCGTCCGACCACACGTAGTAGTCGCCGTACGGCCCCGTCGGGTCGGAGCGGGACTCGGTGAACCACGCGTGGGTGTCGGAGGTGTGGTTCATGACCAGGTCGGTGATGACGCGGATCCCGCGACTGTGGGCCTGTTCGAGGAGTTCGACGAAGTCCTCGACGGTGCCGAACTCCGGTAGCACCGTGCGGAAGTCGCGGATGTCGTAACCGCCGTCGCGCAGTGGGGAGTCATAGAACGGCGGCAGCCACAGGCAATCGACGCCCAGCCACTCCAGGTAGTCGAGCTTCTCGATGAGCCCACGTAGGTCGCCGGTGCCGTTGCCATCCGAGTCGTAGAAGGCGCGCACCAGGACTTCGTAGAACACTGCGGACTTGTACCAGTCCCGGTCGATCTCGAGCTCGGTCGCGTGACGGTAGTCGTCGGCGCTGGGCTCGACGACGTGCCCGTCCTCCGTGAGCTCCGGGTCGGCTGCTCGTGGGTCGGCTGGGAGTGAGTCACGAGAGTGTGAATCGGACTGAAGACTCGGCTTCGGTGCCATGGGGCGAGCCTACGGCCCAGTACGATTCGCTGCATGCGGATAAAGGACCCGAGGTTGCGGATCCGCGGCCTGGTGCGGTCGTATCGGGACCGGCACGGCCGGCGCGCCCGTGCCCTGGCGGTCAGGCTCGACGGCGACGACGACGAGGTGGTCGTGCGCCCCTGGGAGCTACGGCTTCCCCGGTCAGTCGTCTATGCGGCGGCCCGGTCCAGGGGCCTGGAACCCGTGGGGGGTACGCGGGCACTCGTGCAGCGGGGCCCGTGGCTCGAACCGATGCGTTTCACGCGTACGTCCGCCCCCACATCCCGCCGCGTGGCGGGTCGTTCCATCCCGGCGCAGGACCGATGAGCCTCGGCTGGGTGCTCACGATGGTGGCGCTGCTCCCGCTCGCCGCGTGGGGGATCGCGGTCGCCGTGGTGGCGGTGCGCCGGTGGCTGCGTCGCCGGGGGGACGAACGGACGCGACGGCTGCGGCTGGCACGGATGCTGGGGGCCGCCGACCTCGTCGTCGTCCCCACCGCCGACGTCGACCTGCCCGAAACCGCCGTCTTGGAGGTGGCCTCCGACGCGGGCATGCGCCTACTCGGCTACGAGCGCACCGACACGCCCCTGCGTCGCCGCGTCGGCGTGTTCGTGCGGGTGGGCGGAGAGGTCGACATGGTGATCAGAGGGGACGGCGGTCAGGCCCGCGAGAGAGACGCCACGACCCCCCGGTAGCGTTGTGTACATGCGCATTGGAATGGCTCTCAACTACAGCGGCGGGTTCGCCGAGACGGCCGCGGAGGCCGCCGACCTCGAGCGGGCGGGACTCGACATCGCGTTCGTCCCCGAGGCCTACTCCTTCGACGCGGTGAGTCAGCTCGGTTACCTCGCCGCCAAGACGTCCACGATGGAGCTGGCGTCGGGGATCCTGCAGATCTACACGCGCACGCCCACGCTCACCGCGATGACCGCGGCGGGCTTGGACTTCGTCTCCGACGGTCGCTTCACCCTCGGCCTGGGCGCCTCCGGACCACAGGTCGTGGAGGGCTTCCACGGCGTGAAGTATGACGCCCCGCTGGCCCGCACCCGCGAGATCATCGAGATCTGCCGCAAGGTGTGGCGCCGCGAGAAGCTTGTCCACAACGGGGCGAAGTACCAGATCCCCCTGCCTGCGGATCAGGGCACGGGACTCGGCAAGCCGCTCAAGCTCATCAACCACCCGGTGCGCGAGAACATCCCGATCATCCTCGCCGCCCTGGGCCCGAAGAACGTTCAGCTGGCCGCCGAGATCGCGGACGGCTGGCAGCCGATTTTCTTCCACCCGGAGAAGGCGCACGTGGCCTGGGGCGACGCGCTGGCGAAGGGCCGCGCCAAGCGCGATCCCGCGCTGGGGGATCTCGAGGTCTACGCCGGCCCGCCGCTGGCGATCGTGAAGGAAGACGAGGTCCCGGGTTACCTGGATCTCGTGCGGCCGCACTTGGCCCTTTACATCGGTGGCATGGGCGCGCGGGGGAAGAACTTCTACAACGAACTCGCGTGCCGCTACGGCTACGAGGCAGACGCCGCCCGTATCCAGGACCTGTATCTGGACGGCAAGAAGGATGAGGCGGCCGCTGCCGTGCCTGACGAGCTCGTCCGGTCGGTCTCGCTCATCGGCCCCGCGGGGTACGTCGCCGAGCGTGTCGAGGCATTCCGCGAGGCCGGCGCCACGACGCTGACCGTCGTCCCCATGGCTCTCGACGCGCCCGGTCGACTCCGGCTGGTGGAGCAGTTCCGCGAGCTCTGCTGATCGGCCTTCGGGCCGCAGATACGAGAACACCCCGCGGTGGCGACCGCGGGGTGTTCGTTGACCGTCGATCAGCGCCGGTCAGGCGAGGTCGACCACCACGTTCTTGAGCACGGGGGCGTCGTCGCGCTCCACGACGGTCGCCGCCACGAGCAGTCGCGAGCCCTCTTCCCACACGCGGATGCGCATGGTCTCACCGGGGAAGAAGATGCCGCCGAAGGTCACGCCGTAGCCGCCGACCCGCGCGACGTCGCCGCCGAGCACCTCGTCCACGACCGCGCGCAGGACCAGGCCGTACGAGCACAGGCCGTGGAGGATCGGGCGAGGGAACCCGGCCGCCTCGGCGAACGCGGGGTCGGAGTGCAGCGGGTTGCGGTCACCGCAGAGGCGGTAGAACAGGGCCTGCTGGGGGAGCGTGGCCACCTCGAGGGTGTGGTCGGCCTCGCGCTCGGGGTACTCGACCTTCTCGGAGGTTCCGCGCTCGCCGCCGAACCCGCCCTCGCCACGGGCGAAGATGCCCGAGCGGGAGGTCCACAGCTTCTCGCCGTCGGCGGAGACCGTCTCGGATTCCTGGATGATGACTGCGGCGGAGCCCTTGTCCTGGATCTCGGCGATCTTCGTGGTGGTCACGGCGGTGCCCGCGGCCGGGATCGGCCGGTGAAGCGTGACGGACTGGCTGCCGTGGACGACCTTGGCCAGGTCGATCTCCACGCCCGGGAAGGACACCCGGGGGGCCTCGGTGATGTTCATCGTGGCCGCGACGGTGGCGAACGACGGCAGGACCTTGGGATCCGTGTCGTGAACGTACTCCAGACCGGTGGTGTCCATCGGATCGGAGGCCGCACCCACCGACAGCGCGTACAGCGCCACGTCCGAAGCGGTCCAGGAGAACTCCTGCGAGGGCAGTTCCGCCCCGAGGGCGGTGTCGAGGTCGATCGGCACGTCAGACTCCCGTCTTCTTGGCAGTGGGGGCGGAGGCGAGCATGTTCTCCACGGCGAGGTAGCCGAAGACCATCGCGGGGCCGATCGTCGCGCCCGGGCCTGCGTAGGTGTGGCCCATGACCGGCGACGAGGCGTTACCAGCGGCGTAGAGGCCCTCGATGACGGAGCCGTTTTCGCGCAGGACGCGGCCGTGGACGTCGGTGTCCGCGCCGCCCTTGGTGCCGAGGTCACCGGGCACCATCTTGGCGGCGTAGAACGGCGCCTTGCGCACCGGACCGAGGCTCGGGTTGGGCTTGTTGGTCGGGTCGCCGTAGTAGTGGTCGTAGCCCGACTTTCCGCGTTCGAAGTCCTCGTCGACGCCATTGGTGGCGAAGCGGTTGAACTTCTCGGTGGTCCGCTCCAGCGCCTCGGCCGGAACGCCGATGAGGGTCGCGAGCTCGGCGAGGGTGTCCGCCTTGTGGAAGTTCTCGGTCGCGAGCCACTTCTTGGGGAGCGGCTGCTTGGCCTGGAGGCCAGCGAAGAGGTACCGGTTCTTGTATTCCTGGTCAAAGATGATCCAGGCGGGGACGTTCTCGCCCGGACCGTCACCCTGTCCGTACTCGCCGCCGTACATCTTGTGGCCGGCCTCGACGTAAGGCAGCGACTCGTTCATGAACCGCTCGCCGCGGGCGTTGACCATGAACGAGCAGGGCAGCGAACGCTCGGCGAGGGCGAACCAGGGTCCGCGCGGAAGCAGGAGCGTCGGGCCCCACCAGGAGTCCTCCATGAAGGACAGCGACGCGCCGGTCTTCTCCATGTACTCGATGCCCTCGCCGGTGTTGGCCTTGGCTCCGACGGTCCACGAGGTGGGGATGGGCTGGCGCTGGTACTTGTCGCGCATCTCCTGGTTGTGCTCGAATCCGCCGGACCCGATCACCACACCGTGACGGGCGCGGAGGGTCACCTCTTCGCCGTTGCGGGTGACGGTGATGCCCACGACCCGTTCCTGATCGCCCGAGCCCTCGGTCACCAGTCCGGTCATTGGCGTCTCCAGCCACACCGGCACACCGGCGTCGAGGAGGCCCTTCCGCATCGCCGCGATGAGTGCACGACCCATCCCGACCAGCTGGGCTCCGCGAGCCTTACCCGCGAACATGCGGGCGGTCACACGAATCGAGCGACGAATGCCCTTGGTGTGGGGACGCTGCAGGAGGTTGAGCCAGCGGAAGTCAGACTGCTTGATGACCATGTTGACCGGCGCCTTGGCGTAAGGCGGCTCGAGCTTGTCTGCCTCGGAGCCGAGCTGCCGGAGGTCAAACGGCTTGGGCTCGACGGAGCGGCCGCCCAGGCGTCCACCCGGGGCTTCGGGGTAGTAGTCGGCATAGTCCTTGACCCACTCCAGGCGCAGGGGCGAGTTGTTCAGGACGAAGTCGAGCACCTCCGGCCCGCGGTCGATGTAGGCGTCGATCCTCTCGGGCGACACGACGTCGCCGATGATCGAGCGGAGGTAGGTCCGGGCCGCCTCCGGGGTGTCCAGAACGCCGTCGCGCTGGAGTACGGAGTTGTTGGGGATCCACACGCCTCCGCCGGAGCGGGCGGTGGAGCCACCGTAGTGCGGAGCCTTCTCTACGAGGACCACGCTGAGGCCCTTCTTTGCTGCCGCGAGGGCGGCCGTCATGCCTGCTGCGCCGCTGCCGACGACGACGACGTCGAATTCCTGGTCTGCCATGTAGAACACGTTATAGAACTGAACGTCGTCGCGCCAGACGGCCCAGGTAGCATCCCCGTCATGCTCAACGAGGAGACCCGCGCCACTCTTGCCCAGCGACTCTGGGACGCCGAGACCAACGTCTCGCCGATCGCGCCGCTGACTGACGATCACCCGGACCTGACCCCGGACGACGCCTTCGAGATCCAGCTGGTGAACATCCGGCGCAAGCTCGACGCCGGCGCGGTGGTGACTGGCCACAAGGTAGGGCTGGCGTCCAAGGCAATGCAGGAGATGATGGGTGTCGACGAGCCCGACTACGGGCATCTGCTCGACACCATGGAGTACCCGGAGGGTACCGCGATCGAGGCGGCCCGCTTCTGCTTCCCGCGCGTGGAGGTCGAGGTGGGCTTCATCCTGGGCGCAGACATCCCGCCGGAGGGTTGTTCCCAGGAGGAGGCGGCCGCGGCGATCGAGTGGGTCGTCCCGTCGATCGAGTTGATCGACTCCCGTATCCGGGACTGGAAGATCACGCTGGCCGACACGATTGCGGACAATGCCTCGTCGTGTGGGTACGTGGTCGGCGAGGGCCGCGTGCGGCTGGCCGACATCGACGTCGCCGCCATCGACGCGACTCTGTTCAAGAACGGTGAGTTCCTCGCGTCCGGGCGATCCGACGCCGTGCTCGGCAACCCGCTCAACTCGGTGGGGTGGCTCGCGTCGACTGTCGCCAAGTTCGGTGTCCGGCTGCGCAAGGGTGACGTGATCCTCCCGGGTACCGCGATTCGCGCCATGGACGCCACACCGGGCGACAGCTTCCGTGCCGAGTTCGCGGGCCTCGGCGACGTCACCATGGACTTCCGCTAGCCGGGGCGCTCAGCCACCGGGCGCTCAGCCACCGGGCGCTCAGCCACCGGGCACATTGTCACCGTGCGCGAATGCGGACGGTGCACGCGTGCGGCGAGGTGAACGGGTGCAGGTCAACGGTCGCCTCGCCGCCGTCCACCAGGCCATCGAGCATTCCGCCGTGGATCGCGCAGACCAGGCCGTCGTCTGGGTCGACCAGCTCCAGGAAGGGGCAGTTGCGCAACTCCACGTCGTCGCCGCGAGGGTCGGTAGTGGGCTCGAACCCCAACTCGTCGAGGACGGTCACGACCCGTTCGCGCGCCTTGGGCACCGACCGGCCGGCGTCGTCGCTGGCGCCAGCCGCGAGCCTGCGCCCCCATGCGTGCCCCACGCGTCGGACCTCGGTGGTCAGTCCGCCCTCGGTTGCGTGAAGCTCAGAGAGCAGCAGCGAGGCCAGTAGCCGGTAATCGCGTCGTCCGGTCCACGCGCCGCGCGGGCTCGTGCTGTAGGTGGTTTGGGGCCGCCCGCGCCCGGTGCCGGGGCGGCTGGCCTGTGTGATCAGGCCGGCGTCCCGGAGCACCGCGGCATGCAGCCGTACCGAGTTGTGGTGCAGGTCGAGCTGGCGGGCGATCTCGTCGACCGTCGGGGGAGTCGCGGCCCTGCGGATGGCCGCGAGAACCTTGTCCCGGGTGTCCGCTGATTCCCGCGCATTCGTCGACTCGGCATCGCTCGACATCGCCACCTCCGGCTCGGTTGTGGTGACGTCGCGTTGTCCGTGGCAGTGGCGACGCCCTGATTGATGACAAGCCTATTGTGATCTAATGGATTCCATCATCGTCGAAGGGGTCCGACATGCACGAACTGTCTGTCACGGATGTCACCGAGGGGTCCGGCCGCGAGACGCGTACTGAGTTCCCGGAGCTCGACGCCCGCGCCATCCCCCATGCGATTCGCCACGGCGCCGTGATCGGCGCGTTCGGCCAGGTCCGTTTGGGTGCCGCGATGGTCCTGGTCGCCCCGCACAATCCCGTGCCCCTGCTCGCGCAGCTCGCCGAGATCGAGGGCGACGCGCTGGAGGTCAGCTACCTTCAACAGGGGCCGGATGTGTGGCGGCTCCTGCTGACGCGGAAGTAGCGGACCGCGGTCATGACAGACACCTCCGGCGTCACCGTCGGGCAGCTGCTGGAGCGAGACCACCGCCGCATTGACGAGGGTTTCGAACGGTTTTCCGGATCGCTGGCCGGCCCTACGGCCGACCTGGCCGCGTTCGAGGACGCGGCGCGCGCACTGCGCCACCACATCTATGTCGAAGAGGTCTATCACTTCCCCGTGGTCAGGGCGTCTGGCCTCATGGCTCCGGTCCTCGTGATGCTCCGGGAGCACGGCGAGATCTGGGATCTGCTCGACGCGATCACCGAGGCGCTCGACCGTGACGACGTCGCCACCGCGAGCAGTCATTGGCCGCGTTTGGCGAACGTGCTGGAACAGCACAACGCGAAAGAGGAGCGGATCGTCTACCCGGCCGGTGACCAGCAGCTCCCGACCCAGATCGCCAGCACGATCACCGCTGCCCTCGCGACAAGGGAGACACCGTCGGGCTGGACGTGCGAGATGGCGGGACGACGGGCGCCGGGCGACTCCTAGCGGTCCTCGGCCAACGCGCGGCCGGCGGCGACCGCGACGCGGGTGACCAGCGGCTCCAACCGGGCAAGGGCGTTGGAGTCCCCGGCGCTTGCGGACAGCGCCGCGACCGCTCTGCTCCCGCCTGTGCCGTCCTCGTCGTCGAACACGGGCGCCGCAACGCAGTACAGCCCGGGCGTCAGCTCGGCGCGGTCCACCGCCCGCCGCCTGCGTCGGATCTCCGCCAGTTCCACCGCCAGCGCGTCAGCGGAGGTCAGGGTGGTATCGGTCCACGCCACCATCGGGCCCAGCGCGACCCGTTCGGCCGCGTCCTCGTCAAATGCCAGCATCGCCTTTCCCACCCCGGTGCAGTACGCGGGCAGCCCGCCCCCGATGCGAGACGGCGACGGGATCGGCCGCGGCCCGTGCAGCTTGTTGAGGTAGATGACCTCATCACGGTGCAGCGTGGCCAGGTGCACGGTCGCGCGGGTGGCCTCAAAAAGATGCGCGAGAAAAGGCGTGAGTACTCTCCGGATCCGCTCGTACGCGGGCGACGCGGGAATCGGATCCAACTCATGCACCAGCGGCCCCAGTCGATAGCGCTGCCCGATCCGAGTCACCGCCCCGTTTCGCTCGAGGGCGGCGAGAAGTCGGAGCGTTGTGGACTTGGCCAGGCCTGTCTCGCGTGCGAGCTCGCTCAGCGTCAGTCCGTTGCCCGCGGCCGTGGCGCGCAGGATGTCGAAGGCCCGGTCGACGGGGGACGGGCGTGGCGAGGTCATGGGGTCGAGTCTAGCGCGCGGGCTGGCCTCCGAGGCGCGCTTTGATCGAACACTTGTGCGATGTTCGGACCTTCGGTAGACTAGAACAGGAATTCGATAGAACCAGGCGTGAGGGGGTGAGGTCGGTGGGTGCGACGACGACGTCGGCCATCCTTGGGGCGCTGCGCGCGGTGGAGGAGCCGTTGGAGTCGTTGGACGCCGCGGCGTTGAGTGAGGTAGCGCGGTCGGTCACGGTGGCGCAGAATCTCGCGGCGGCGACCCGGCTGCGGGCGGCGTTTCTGCTGGTGGAGAGTTTCCGTCGTCTGGACCGTGCCGCGCACGGTGAAGACGGCGCCGGTGATTGTCGTCCTGCCTATTCCCGTCTCGATCCGGCCGATCGGGCTCGGGATCATTTGGCGGCGGCGATGTCGTTGACCGGGTGGCACGCTGCGCGCCTGGTGCGCGCCGGGGTGCAGATCCATTGCCGGTTGCCTCGTCTGCGCAACGCCGTCGAGCGGGGCTTGCTGCCCGAGCAGTTGGCCATCGACGCGGCCTGCCGGCTGGCCGGAGTGCCCGCCCCGATCGTCGGAGCAGTGGAATCCGACGTCGTCGGCGCCCTGACCCGCGCCCTGGATGGCGGGCACCGGCCCAGTCGGACCGCCCTGGACACCGCGGTCGACGCCGCCAGGGAGCGCCACGACCCCCGGGTGGCAGAGGATGCCGTGCACGATGCCGTCGAGCAGCGCACCGTCCGGTTTCGCCCCGCCCGCGACGGCATGACCAGCATGTGGGCCTCGCTACCGTCGGGTGATGCGGAGAAATTGCGCCGCCGTATCGATGCCGCGGCCCGGGCCGCCTGCGAGGCCGGCCATCCCCGCACCCGTGACCAATTGCGCGCCGACGCCCTGTGTGCCCTCGGGGACCCGGCCACCACTGACATCGGCGACGCCCTGCACGATCCGGAAGACCCCACCAATGCCGCCGGCACCACCCACCCCGCCACCGACAGCGCTGGTGCCGGGGGCGGGGGCGGGCGGCCGCGGTTGGGCGCCTCGTGGGGCACCGAGCAGCCGATCCGAATCTCGATCGTCACCAGCGTCGCCCAGGGCCTGCCCAACCGCGTGCAGTTCGTCACCGGCGCCTACTCCAGCTTCGACTGGCTATGCGAGGAACTCCTCTCCGGAGGCGACGCCACAGTGCGGTTCGAACTGCTCGACCCCCAGCCCGGGGTGCTGGACGCCCCGGACGCGGCCCTGAAGTACCACATCGCCCCGGCGCTGGCCGAACGGATCCGGCTACGCGACGGCACCTGCCGTCACCCGGGTTGCACCGTCGATGCCTATGACTGCGACATCGATCACGTCATCGCCTTCGATCACCACCGCCCCGAGCTGGGCGGGCCCACCGCCGAATGGAACCTGGTGTGCCTGTGCCGCACGCACCACCGCGAGAAAACCTTCGGCCACTGCGCCTACCGACCCGGCCCGCTGGGCGAGTTGACCATCATCACCGAAACCGGCCACGAACACCGCACCACGCCCCACGGACCCCTCGCCCAGGCCCGCGACCAGATCCTCGACCACCAATGGCAACAACACCTCGACCGACTACTCACCGACGACGGCCACCTCACCAACCCACCCGGCACCGACCGCCACAGCCGCCCACCGCGAGGCGATGCGCCACACACCGCGTGGTGACGCTGCGTCCACACGGAGGGCTCGGGATGTGCCGTTCAGTGGAACATTCGATTGTGGCTTAAGGGCGCGCTCCGCCAGACTGTCTGCATGACACAGAAGACCAAGCTCACTGCCGCGATCGTGGGGTCCGGCAATATCGGCACCGATCTCATGTACAAGCTCGAGCGCAGCGAGTACATCGAGCCGAAGTGGATGATCGGCATCGACGCCGAGTCCGAAGGGATGAAGCGTGCGGCTGACCACGGCCTGACCTGCATGGCGGGCGGAGCAGACGAGCTCCTCGCCTCGATTGAGGCTGGCGGCGAGAAGCCTGACCTGCTGTTCGAGGCGACCAGTGCCTACGTGCACAAGGAGTACGCCCCCAAGTACGAGGCCGCAGGCATCGTCGCCATCGACCTGACCCCCGCCGCGGTCGGGCCCATGGTGATCCCGCCAGCGAACCTTCGTGAACATCTCGACGCGCCCAACACCAACATGGTCACGTGCGGCGGCCAGGCCACGATTCCTATGGTGCATGCCGTCTCCTCCGTGGTGCCGGTCGACTACGCGGAGATTGTCGCGTCGGTGTCCAGTGAGTCCGCCGGCCCGGGAACGCGCGCCAACATCGACGAGTTCACCGAGACCACCAGGATGGCCATCGAGAAGGTCGGCGGCGCCAAGAAGGGCAAGGCGATCATCATCCTCAACCCAGCCGAGCCTCCCATGATCATGCGCGACACCATCTTCTGCTCGATCCCGGAAGACGCGGACCACGACCTCATCACCACCGCGATCCGTAAGCGCGAAAAGGAGATCCAGGCGTATGTGCCGGGATACCGGCTGCTCCAGGAGCCGCAGTTCGACCCGCCCACCGAGATCACCGGGGGCATGGCCCGCGTGGCGATCTTCGCCGAGGTCGAAGGCGCAGGCGACTTCCTGCCGCCTTACGCGGGCAACCTCGACATCATGACCGCCGCCGCCGCAAAGGTCGGCGAGGAGATCGCCAAGAGCAAGCTCGGAGTGTGACAGACATGGACATGAACAACCCGCTCAACGCACAGGCCCGCGCCTACAGCGCCGACCTCGACATCCGTATCACCGATTCCTCGCTCCGCGACGGCTCACACCACAAGCGTCACCAGTTCTCCGTGGAGGACGTCCGGAACGTCGTCGCGGCACTCGACGGCGCCGGCGTCCCGGTCATCGAGGTCACGCACGGTGACGGGCTCGGCGGAGCGTCATTCAACTACGGCTTTGCAAAGTCGTACGACCAGGAACTGATCAAGGTCGCTGCCGAGACCGCCAAGCAGGCCAAGATCGCGTTCCTCACGCTGCCCGGTCTCGGAATCAAGGACGACATCCTCAAAGCCCGCGACAACGGCGGGTCGATCTGCCGCGTAGCTACCCACTGCACCGAGGCAGACGTCTCGATTCAGCACTTCGGTTACGCACGCGACCTCGGACTCGAGACCGTCGGATTCCTCATGATGAGCCACACCCAGCCACCCGAGGTGCTCGCCAAGCAGGCCCGGATCATGGCTGACGCCGGCTGCCAGTGCGTCTACATCGTCGACTCGGCTGGCGCCCTCGTCATGGACCAGGTTTCCGACCGCGTCTCAGCGCTCGTCGCCGAACTCGGCAACGACGCACAGGTCGGATTCCACGGCCACGAGAACCTCGATATCGGCGTGGGCAACTCGATCATGGCTATCCGGGCGGGCGCCCAGCAGATCGACGGCTCTACCCGCCGCTTCGGTGCGGGCGCCGGGAATACCCCGGTCGAGGCGCTCGTGGGCTGCTGCGACAAGCTCGGCATCACCACCGGAATCGACTTCTTCAAGATCGCCGACGCGGCAGAGGATGTGGTGCGTCCGCTCATGCCGAGCGAGTGTGTGGTCGACCGCCAGGCCATGATGCTCGGCTATGCCGGCTGCTACTCGTCGTTCCTCAAGCACGCCGAGGGACACGCGCAGCGGTACAACGTGCCTTCGTCCGAAATCCTCATCCGCGCTGGGGAGCGCCGCCTCGTGGGCGGGCAGGAGGATCAGCTGATCGACATCGCATTGGAGATCCAGAAGGAGCAGGCCAACGCCTGAGCCGGGTAGGGCCGGCCCGGTCAGGCCTTCCTGACCACGCTCGACTTGAGGTGCATGGAGCCGAATCCATCGATCTTGCAGTCGATGTCGTGGTCACCAGGCCCGTCGACCAGCCGGATGTTGCGCACCTTGGTGCCCACCTTGATCGGGCCGGACCCACCCTTTACCTTGAGATCCTTGATCACCACTACAGTGTCGCCGTCGGCCAGAACAGTGCCGACGGCGTCCCGGATCTCCGCAGACCCCGCGCCGTCATCGGCCGCGGGGTCTGTCGCGTTCTCGGGTGACCATTCGTGTGCGCACTCGGGGCACACGAGCAGCGGCGGCATCTCGTAGGTGTACTCGGAGGCGCATTCGGGGCACGAAGGGAGACTCGACTGGCTCATGGCTCGACCCTAGCGTCGTCGAGTACGCATGCCGCCACCGGTTCGAGCGTGGCTCCGTGGCGAGACGCGGCGACGACGTTGCGGTGCCCTGGGTGTCGACGGGAACACGTCGACGACGACGCTGACGGTGAGCCGTGGAGTGCGTCAGCGTTCAGGTCACTCCGAGTACGACACCTCGACGCGGTCCGTCTTGGGGAGGAGTTGGCAGCTCAGGACGTAGCCCTCGTCGACCTCTTCCGGGTCGAGGATCCCGTTGTGGATCATCTCGACCTCACCGGACTTGAGGATGCAGGCACACGCCGAGCATTCGCCCTTACGGCATGAGAACGGTGCCTTGATGCCCTTGGAGAGCAGGACGTCGAGCAGCGGGGTGTTGCGGGGCCAGGAGACTTCGTGGACCTCGTCGTCGAGCTCGACGATCGCGGTGGCGGGGCCTTCGCCGTCGTCACCGGGGGAGTCGTCGATGACGATCTCGGCGAACGGGTCACCTTCGATCGAGGAGAACACCTCGGTGTGGATGAGGTGCATGTCGGCGCCGGACCGACGGAGCCCGTCCTTGACGGTCTCCATGAACGGTGCCGGGCCGCAGATGTAGGAGTGCCGCTTGGCGGCGACGGGCTGGAGGAGATTGCCGATCATCTCCGCGGTGGGGATACCGGAGACCGACTCCAGCCAGTGCAGGACGGTGAGGCGGTCGGGGTTTTCCCGCTGAAGAGTCTGCAGTTCGTCCTTGAAGATGACTGAGTTCTCGTCGCGGTTCGCGTACACCATGACGATGTGCCCGGTGCCCTGCGCGAGAGCCGATTTGAGGATCGACATCACCGGCGTCACGCCCGACCCGGCGGCCAGGAGGATGAAGTCCTGGTCGAGGTTCTTGGGCGTGAAGATGCCAGACGGGGCCAGCACGTGCATGCGCATGCCGGCTTCGGCGTTGTCGCACATCCAATTCGACCCGTACCCGTCGATCGTGCGCTTGACGGTCACCTTGAGCTGGGCGTCCTCGGTGGGGGAGCTCGACAGGGAGTAGCAGCGCGCCACGGACCCTGTCTCCTCGCTAGGGATGCGCAGAGTGAGGAACTGTCCGGGGGTGTACCGGAAGTCATCCTCCCCGTCGGCGGGGATGTCGAAGACGATCGACTTCGCGTCGGCGGTCTCCTCGATCACCTCGGCGATCGTGAGCTCGCGCACGAAGGAGCCGAGCTGGGGTGTTTCGGTCATGAATCGGGAGCCTATCGCTTGGATACGCACGGGCAGGGGGCGCTCCAGGATGTGCAGTGCACATCCTGGAGGGTTGCTTCTCAGTCGGGGGCGGGTCTCACTCGGGGACGAAGAGCGGGTTCACCATGTGCTCGTCGTCGGCCGGATCCACGCCCTCGGCGATGGTGAGCAGTCCCTCGGCGTAGGCGTACCGGATGCTGGCAAGCATCCGGGGGCACGTGTCTTCGCCGTCGGGGAGAGAGCCGTCCTCGCGCCACTCTGAGAGGACCGGGCAGTTGCGGTCGCTGCCATTGGTCCACTGGATCGAGGTGTGCTTCTCGCTGTTTTTGCGCACGGACACGCAGGTGCCGCAACTCCGGCACTCAACGGGTTGGAACCCGGCCCGGGTGTACGTCTCACGGTCGAGCGCGGTGTATGTGCGCAGCCGCGCGGCGCGCGCCGGGTCAGTCTCGTCCCAGGTGGGCGCGCGCCGCGAGTCGTTCTTCTTGAACATCAGTTTTTCGACCTGGCGGCGTCTGCATCGCCCGCGACCTCGGCCATTCCGGTGTACTGGGTCTGCTCGTCAGAGAAGCCGACCTCGCCGGCTTCCTGCTTGCGCATGTTCTCGGCGACCTCCTGCTCCCAGTACTTGTTCGCGGCGGTGGTGTCGACCTCGAACTCGAAGCGCTCCTGCATCTCCGGAGTCACCTCGTCGCGGTTGACGTAGAACTGCTCGTACCAGCGGCGAAGCTGGTAGACGGGACCATCCTCCTCGCAGAGGAGCGGGTTGGCGATCGCGGTCTTGCGCTGCCAGATCCGGACATCCTGAAGGAAGCCTTCACCGAAGAACGTTGCGATCTTCGCGGCCATGGCGCTCGCCGTCTCGTCGTCGAAGCCCTGGGGCTTCTTCACCGACAGCCCGTACATGAGCACGAACGAGTTCTGGTCGATCGGGTAGTGGCAGTTGATGAGGATCGCGTCGGTGACGAAATCGCCGTACATCTGCTTGAGCGGGTTGATCATGTACGAGGGGCCGAAGTAGGACGCCTCCGACTCGAGCAGGGTGTCACCGTACTTTCCGCCGGTCGGGTCGTGATCGGGGCGGCCCTTGGTGTTGAGGTACTGAGTTGCGGTCTGCCCCTCGAAGACGTTCTTGAAGTAAGTGGGGAACGCGAAGTGGATGTAGTAGAAGTGCGCCATGTCGACGACGTTGTCAACGATTTCCATGCAGTTGGAGCCGTCGATGACGAGGCGGTTCCACTGCCAATCGGTCCACTCGTCGGTCCCGTACTCGGCGATGACCGGGATGGCGTCTTCCTCGCGGGGCGGGTTGCCCTCATGGTCGTGCCAGACGAAGACCTGTCCCGACTGGACGTTGGTGATCCACGCACGGGTCTTGGCGCGCAGGGGGACGCGCTTCGCGTACGGGATGCCCTTGCACTTGCCGTCGCCGCCCCAGCGCCAGTCGTGGAACGGGCACGCGATGTTGCCGTCCTTGATCTCGCCGTCGGACAGGTCTCCGCCCATGTGTCGGCAGTAGGCGTCGAGGACATTGATCTCGCCCTCGTTGTCGGCCCACACGACGAGCTTGGTGCCGAAGGCCTGGATGGAGTGCGGCTTGCCGTCGGAGAACTCCTTGACGGTGCCGATGCAATGCCAGCCGCGTGCGTAACGATCCCGGGCTGCGCCGGTGTCGATCTCGCGGACGGCTCCGGGGGCTGAGCCTGAAGCGGTCATGATCTTCCTCCTGAGGGGCGTTCACCGTATGAGAACAGGTTATAGAATAGGCGGACCGGCGACAACCGTTGGTCGAAAATGCTGGCACGCAGTGCCAGTGGCTCGCGACTTGGGTAGCCGGTCTGGTGCAAAACTGTAACGTGTTCTAGTCTTTAATGCATCATCTTCACCAACGCCAGTTTCATCAACGTCAGAGAGGTTCACATGAGCGAGTACGCCTCCCACGAGGTCATCGACCGCATCAAGGTGCTGCTGCCCGGTTTCGCCGAGCGCGCCCAGGAGACCGAGGATCTGCGCAAGGTCCACCCGAAGAACATCGCCGAACTCGATGAGGCCGGTTTCTTCAAGCTCTGCCAGCCGGCCCGCTGGGGCGGCTACGAGGCCGATATGGAGACCTTCTACACCGCGGTGCGTCACATCGCCTCGGCATGCCCGTCGACCGGCTGGTGCGCGAGCATCCTCGGAATCCACAACTGGCACCTCGCCCTCTTCTCCGAGCAGGCGCAGAACGATGTCTGGGGTGAGGACAGCACCGTCCGCATCTCGTCGTCGTACGCGCCCATGGGTGCCGCCAAGAAGACGGACCAGGGTCTGGTCCTCAACGGCAAGTGGTCCTGGTCCTCGGGCTGCCAGCACGCCGACTGGGTCTTCGTCGGCGGGCCCGTCATGGACGAGAACGACAAGATGGTCGACTTCTGCACCTTCCTGGTGGAGAAGTCCCAGTACGAGATCCTCGACGTGTGGCACGTCGCCGGACTCAAGGGCACCGGGTCCAACGACATCCTCATCAAGGACGCCATCATCCCGGAGCACCGCGTGCTCTCCTTCGGCCTGATGGCCGCCACCAAGAGCCCGGGCCTCGAGATCAACACCAACCCGATCTACAAGATGCCGTGGGGCACCATCCATCCCACCACCATCTCGGCCCCGATCGTGGGGATGGCGTTCGGCTGCTACGACGTGCACCGCGAGCATCAGCGTGAGCGCGTCCGCGCCGCCTTCGGCACCAAGGTCAAGGACGACGTGTTCGCCAAGGTCCGCCTCGCCGAGGCCGCCGGCGATATCGACGCCTCCTGGCTGCAGCTCATGCGTAATGTGCGTGAGGAGATGGATCTGATCAAGGCAGGCGACTACCCGGGGATGGACATCCGCACCCGTGCCCGCCGTGACCAGGTGCGCGCCACGCAGCGGTCGATCGACGCCATTGGTCTGCTGTTCCAGAACTCCGGCGCACGCGCGCTGGAGGACACCTCGCCGATCCAGCGGTTCTGGCGGGACGCCAACGCCGGGCGGGTCCACGCCGCCAACGAGGCCACGAAGGCGTACATCATGTTCGGACAGAACGAGTTCGGCGAAAAGGTCACCGACTCGATGGTCTGATCCGCCCTCACGGATCAGAAAGGACTGGCAACTATGGCGATCAGTAACTTCGGCTACGTCCGGATCTACGCCACGGACATGGACGCCTGGCGCGAATACGGCACCAAGGTGCTGGGGTTCGTCGTGGGCGACGGCGACGACCCGGATGCGCTCTACTTCCGGATGGATGACCACCCGCACCGGTGGATCATCGTTCCCGGCAGTGAGGACAAGCTCGCGCAGGTGGGCTGGGAATGCGCGAACGAAGCGGAGTTCGATGACGTCAAGAGGCGTCTGGATTCCGCGGGTGTGCCCTGGGAGGATGCGCCGGACGAGGTCAAGCGTGACCGCAAGGTGCGTGGCCTGATCACTTGCCAGGACCCGGCCGGGTTCACGCTCGAGATCTACCACACGATCGCGTTGCAGCACCGTCGCATCCCGACGCCCTATGGCCACCAGTTCGTCACCGGTGACCAGGGCGCGGGGCACATCGTGCTGTCCACGCCGGACGAGGACGCGGCGCTGGAGTTCTACCGTGACGTGCTCGGATTCTCGCTGCGCGACTCGATGAGCCTCCCGGCGGAGATCGTGGGCCGCCCGGCCGACGGTGAGCCCGCATGGCTGCGGTTCCTCGGCTGCAACCCGCGGCACCATTCGCTGGCGTTCACCCCGTTCCCCAACCCGACCGGGATCATCCACCTGATGGTCGAGGTCGGCACTGCGGACGACGTGGGATTGGCGCTGGACCGTGCGATGCGCAAGAAGGTCAGGATGTCGGCCTCCCTGGGCCGGCACGTCAATGACAAGATGCTGAGCTTCTACATGAAGACGCCCGGCGGCTTCGACTGCGAATACGGCTGCGAAGGCGTTCAGGTCGAGGACGACGAGAAGTGGGTGGCGCGCGAGTCCACGGCCGTGAGCCTGTGGGGGCACGACTTCTCCGTCGGATTCAAGTAGGCCAGCCTAGGCTGGGCCCCACAGACCGCTCACGCGAGACTGTGGGGCCCAGCCGCCCATGAGCACCAGTTCGCGTCGACACCAGTTCACGAGCCTTGAGTCCAGGGAGGACCGACCCATATGAGCAGCACCGACGAAAGCCCGGAGGGCCAGTCCTTCAGTAGCCGCGAACTGCGGGATGCACTGGGCCAGTTCTGTACGGGTATCACCGTCATCACGGCGGTGGAGGACGACAAGCCGGTGGGCTTCGCCTGCCAGTCGTTCTCGGCGCTGTCGCTGGAGCCGCCGTTGATTCTCTTCTGCCCGATGAAGACCTCGGGCTCGTGGAAGGGCATCGAGAAGGCGGGCCGGTTCGCGGTGAACATCCTGTCCGAGGAGCAGGAGGACGTCTCCTCGACATTCGGCCGCCGCGGTGACGACAAGTTCGCCCATATCGACTGGTCGCCCAGCCCGATGGGCTCGCCGGTGATCAACGGCGTCATGGCGTGGTTGGACTGCGAGATCGACCAGGTCCTCGACGGCGGCGACCACTGGATCGTCCTGGGGCGGGTCGACAATATCGGCCCGACCAAGCGGGACATCCGCCCGCTGCTGTTCTACCGCGGGGCCTACCTCAGCATCGAGGAGGACGTGGTCGATCCGGCTCCCGAAATGCAGGAGCTGGAGAACTTCATCACTTCCGCCGACTCGTACACGTGGCTATGACCGCGGCCCGGCAAGCCACGGCTCCGCTGGCCGCGGCGTTGGCAGAGGCGGAGGAGATCATCCGCTCGGCTCCGCACGTCCGGTCGGAGGAGGACGTCGCGGAGGGGCTCGACTACTTGCTCGGGACGATCCGCGGCGCCATCGAGACGGGCCAGCACCGCGGGCGCACCCACCCACAGCTGTTCGAGGCCACCGGCCCGTACACGAAGATGGGGCTCGACAACCCGGACACGCTGTACTTCTACGCCAACCTTGCTGGCGGTGCGGAGTACGTCATCGAGGGCAGGCGCGGCACCACCGCTGACCTGTCGTTCCAGGTGATGGCCGGGACCTATTCGGCCGACGAGCGTGCCGCATCGCACGCCGCGTTCGACGACCGCGCGCTGGAGATCGACGCCGACGGCCGGTACTCGTTCCGCCTGGGGCCGGCGAGGTACGACGACGACGAGGGCGACTCCGGCTACGTGGTGCTCCACCCGGGGTCGTCCATGATCGCCGTCCGCGAGGTGTACTCCGACTGGAGCAGCGAGGTGGCGGGATCCGCGATCCTGCGCAGGCTCGACTCAGTGGGCACGGCTCCGGAGCCGGTGACGCTCGCGGGGCAGGAGAAGTTCTACGCCAAGCTCGCCGAGGCACTCATCGGGCGCCTGCGGACGTGGCTGGCATTCCCGGGCTGGTTCTTCGGCGACCAGCCGCGGAACACGTTGAACGAGCCGCGGCAGACGCCGGGCGGGCTCACCACGCAGTTTTCCTCCGCCGGTCTCTTCGAGCTCGGTCCGGACGAGGCCCTGGTGATCTCGGTGCCCGTCGCCGGGGTGCCCTACCAGGGTTTCCAGCTGGGCAGTATGTGGTACGCCTCGCTGGACTACGTCCACCACCAGACCAGCCTCACCGCTGACCAAGCCCACGTCACCGCCGATGGACTGATTCACCTGGTGGTCTCCGAACGCGACCCCGGGCTGGCCAACTGGATTGAGACACTGGGCCGCCGCGAGGGCATCATGCAGTTCCGGTGGCAGCGGGTGGGCGCGCCCATCACACCGGAGCTGGGCCCCACGGTCAAGCTGGTGCCATTCGACAGGCTCGCCGACGAGGTACCCGGGTACGAGGAGCTGCACGTGACCCCCGAACAATGGCGCGATCGGATCGCCGCCCGGCAGGATGCGTTCGCGCGGCGGGGACTGTCATGACCAGGAGGCTGAGCTGATGTCCGCTGCTAGCGATACCGATCGCGTCCACGTCGGGACAGTCGAGGACCTGCACGACAGCGCCTCGCGCACGGTCGGGCTGGAGGACTTTGGGGACGGTGAGGACAGGCACCGTGAGGCGCTGGGGATTCTGCTGGATTCCCTGCACACGGACGCGGGGCTCACCCCCGCCGGCAGCAAGTATTGGCGGTCGGTCCTCAAGAGTGCACTCACCGCCCGTTTGCTGGCCAACGCGGGGTTCGCCGCTGGCCAGTCCCGGGAGGAGGTGGCGATCGAGCGGCCCGTCGTCGTCACCGGGTTGCCCCGGACCGGCACCACGGCGCTGCACCGACTGCTCGGCGCCGACCCCGCCAACCAGGGACTCGAATTGTGGCTGACCGAGGTCCCGCAGCCACGGCCACCGCGCGAGAAGTGGGAGGACGACCCCGCCTACGTCGGCCTGCGTGACCTGTACTCGGGCTTTATGGCGGAGAACCCCGACTACGGCGGCGTGCACTACATCTCCGCCGACGATCTCGAGGAATGCTGGCAACTGTTGCGGCAGTCGGTGACCAGCGCCTCCTACGAGTGCCTGGCCCGGCTTGACGGCTACTCGACGTGGCTGTCCGGCGCGGACTGGGTGCCGGCGTACCGGCGGCACAAGCGGAACCTGCAGCTGATCGGTGCCAACGACCCGGGACGTCGTTGGGTGCTCAAGAATCCCAGCCACCTGTTCGCGCTCGACGCGTTGTTGGAGGTGTACCCCGACGCCGTGGTGGTGCAGACCCATCGGGATCCGCGCAAATCCATGGCGTCGATGTGCTCACTCGCCCACCGGACCGCAGCTGAGTGGTCCACGCGCTTCACTCCTGAGTACATCGGCTCGTCGCAGCTCGACCTGTGGGCGCGCGGCGTGAGCGAGTTTGACGCCGTCCGCGCGCAGCACGAGCAGGACCCGGCATCGCGGGCGACGTTCGTGGATGTCGACCACCACGAATTGCTGGCCGACCCGGCGTCCGTGGTGGAACGTGTGTACGCCGCCGTGGGCACGGACCTGTCCGAGGACGTCCGCGCGGCCGTCGTGGCCGAGAACGACAAGAGCCTGTCCGGTGAGCGCGCGCCCGCTCACCGATACACGCTCGCCGACTACGGGCTCAGCAAGGAGCTGATCGCGGAGCGGTTCGCCGGCTACCGCGGGCTGGAGGCCTGATCCGGCCGGGAGGTCGACTATCTGACCCGGCCGGGAGGCCGACTAGAGGTACTTGCGGACTGCGTCGATGATCTTCTCGGCCACGTCCTGCGTGCACACCAGCAGATCTGGGAATTCGATCTGCTCGGTGTTGTAGACGAGTTCGGACCCGTCGAGCCGGCTCGCGTGCAGTCCGCGCTGGGTCACCACGCCGACGGTCGCGGCGGAGTCCCATTGGTGGTGCCCGCTGGTGTGGATGTATGCGTCGCATTCACCCTCGAGCACGGTGGCGGTTTTGCCGCCGCCGGATCCGAGGTGGACCAGTGAAGCGTCGAGATCGCGCGCGAGTTCCTCGGCGAACTCGGGCGGTTCGGCCTCGGAGACCGCGATGCGCAGGCGGTCGTCCTCGCGGGGCGGGACCAAGGGTCCGGGCCGGGGGCCGCGGATGATCGAGATGGGCTGGTAGGTGGTGGCTCCCCGGCCGGTGAGGACCCTCCCGTAGGCCGGAATGGCGATCGCGCAGGCGGTGATGCCTCCGACACCCTGTGGATCCTTCTCCCACAGTGCGACGTGCACTGCCCAGTCGGGTCGCCCCTCGGTGACGTAGGAGTGAACCCCGTCGAGGGGGTCGACGAACCACACCCGGTCCGCCTCCAGCCGCGCGCGGGAGTCGGGGTCCCATTCGCCGAAGACGAGGTCGTTGGGCCGCGCCACGGCGAGGCGGTCCAGGATGACCGATTTCGCCTCGCCCTCGGCGAACGTACCGAGGTCCTCCGGCGGCACCTTCGAGACCCGCAGGTCGGTGAGCAGGCGCCCGGCCTGGGCCGCGAGGTCCTCGGCCGACCGCTGGTCGTTGGTCCGTCCATGCGCGGGAAAGGGACTCATGCGGGCAATTCTAGAGCCCCTGGCTACAGTCCCGCCGCAGCCTCCAGCGCACCGAGGATCTCGTGGGGTTGTCCGAGCAGCTGCGCGGTTCCGTGCGCGCGCTTGAAGTACAGGTGGGAGTCGTACTCCCAGGTGATGCCGACGCCGCCGTGGAGCTGGATCGATTCGCCGGCGATCCACTGCAGGGCCTCGGAGCAGTAGACCTTGGCGGCCGCCGCCTCGATCTCCGCGGCGTAGGCCGCCTCGTCGGCGGCCGTCCCGTCCCCGAGGGCCTGCGCCTCGGCGACCATGGCGGCAGCGGAGTAGGACAGCGACCGGGCGGTCTCGACCTTGACGTACATGTCGGCCATCCGGTGCTTGAGCGCCTGGAACGACCCGATGGCACGGCCGAACTGCTTGCGCTCCTGGGTGTACTGCACGGTGGCGTCAAGCACGGCGCGGGCGGCACCGACCTGCTCGGCCGTGAGGGCTGCCCATGCTGCGGCGCGGAGGCGGGACAGGAAGCTCGGGCGGGTGGCGATCGCAGTGGCCGCGGCGCCGGCGAATTCCACCCGCGCCAGCGTGCGGGTGGGGTCCATGACCGGTACGCGGGTCACCGTGACCCCGGCGGCGTCGGCGGGCAGCTCGAACAGGCCCACCTCGTCGCCGGTGA
Organism: Dietzia sp. ANT_WB102; assembly: GCF_008369165.1. NCBI lineage: Bacteria > Bacillati > Actinomycetota > Actinomycetes > Mycobacteriales > Dietziaceae > Dietzia > Dietzia sp. ANT_WB102. The sequence continues at coordinate 14,437 of NZ_VOBA01000001.1, read as the reverse complement.
CCGCTACGACGAGCAGCGTGGTGGCGGTGTCTGCGCCCAGCACGTGGTGGGCGGTGCCGTCCAGAGTTGCGCCGTCGGACCCGCTGTCGGCGCGGACGCCCGGGGTGGCCCAGCCGTCGAGCCCGGCCCAGCAGAGCGCGGCCAGCTCACCGGCGGCGATGCCGGGCAGCAGGCGTGCGGACGCGGCGGCGTCGCCCGAGGCCAGCACCGCCTGGGCGGCGAGGACCGCAGACCCGAGCATGGGCGAGGGCGTCAGCCGGCGGCCCAGCTCCTCGCACACGAGATGGGTCTCGACCCAGGTCGCCCCGGCACCGTCGTGGTCCTCGGGGATCGACAGGGCGGCGGCCCCGATCTGCTCGACCAGCGTCGACCACAGTGCGGGGTCGTATCCGTCCTCTGAGGCCATCGCGGCGCGCACTGCGGCGGAGTCTGACTTCTTCTCCAGAAGTGCGGCCACGGATTGCCGCAGCGCCGCCTGTTCGTCGGTGTCGACGCCGGGGGTGGCGGGCGCGGGCGTGGCGGGGGCGCTCATCGGGCGGTCTCCGCGACGCCGCCGCGCAGCGAGTCCAGCACCCGCCCGCGGTGGTAGCTCTGCGTGCCCCACGCCGTCTGCAGGGCACGGGTCTTGGTCAGCCACAGGCCCAGGTCGTGTTCGAGCGTGTAGCCGATGGCGCCGTGGATCTGCAGGGCCGTGCGGGCCGAGAGGTAGGCGGCGTCGGCCACCGCCACCCGGGCGGCGGAGACGTCGCGGATGGCTGCGGCGGGCTCGTCGGGGTTCTCGGCGATCGCGAGGGCACCGGCCCACAGCAGCGGTCGGGCCATTTCGAGCGCGATCGCCACCTCGGCGAGCTGGTGCTTGAGCGCCTGGTACTCGCCGATGAACTTGCCGTACTGCTTGCGCTGTTTGGCGTAGTCGACGGTCATGTCGAGCATTGCCTGACCGAGACCGAGGAGCTGCGCTGCCGTCCCGAGGGCGCCGTGGTTGACGAGGTCGACGGTGCTCACCGTGGCCACCTGGTCGCCGCGGGTCGGGGTCGTGACGGTGCGGGCGCGGTCGACCGAGCGGCGGGACTCGCCGGCCTCGCCGGTGAACACCTTGTCGTCGTCGACGACCCACAGGTATTCGGCGACGTGAGCGTCGGGCGCGAAGGGGGAGACCCCGGGCGCGGCGACGGAGGCCGGGGTGCCCGCGGCGATCTCACCCGCGACGCCCTCGTCGCCGAGCGCCGCGGCGATGCGCGGGGCGACCATGACGGACTCCACCACGGGGCCCGGCACGGCGTGGCGGCCCAGGACCTCGAGTGCGGTGATGGCTTCGACGGCGGTGGCGCCGGCGCCACCGGACTCCTCGGGCACGAGCAGGGCGGCGGCGCCGGTTTCGGCGACGCGTCCCCACACAGCGGTGCCGGGTCCGGTGTCGCCGTCGGACCAGGCGCGGATGACGGAGGGCAGGTCGGACTTGGCCAGCAGCGAGTCGATGCTGTCGGCGAAGTCGACGATCTCCGGATCGAGTGCGAATTTCATGATGTCTTTCCCGTCATCCGCGCGGCAGGCCGAGGAGGCGCTCGGCGATGATGTTCTTCTGGACCTCGTTGGTGCCCGCGTAGATGGGCCCGGCGAGGGCGAACAGGTACCCGTCCATCCACTGCTCCCCGGCGAGTTCGCCGGCGGTGTCGAGGACGTCCAGGGCGGTCTCGTGAGTGGCGATGTCCCAATCCGACCAGAAGACCTTGTTGATCGAGGACTCGAAGCCGAGGTTGGCACCGCCCGTGAGCTTGGTGACCGTGTTCCAGGTGCTCAGCTCGTAGGCGCGGGAGCCGATCCAGGCGTCCACCACGCGATCCGCGAGGACTCCGCGGTTCCGGTCGTCGAGGTCGGCCTCGGCGGTGCCCCACAGTTCGAGCAGGCGGTCCGTGGTGGCGAGGAAGCGGCCCGGCGAGCGCAGTGAGAGGCCGCGCTCGTTGTTGGCGGTGGCCATGGCCACCTTCCAGCCCTGGTTGACCTCGCCGATCACGCCGGACTCGGCCGGGTTCGCGGGGTCGTCGGGGACGAAGACGTCCTCGAGGAACAGCTCCGCGAAACCGGGCAGCCCGTCGAGTTGGTCGATCGGGCGGACGGTGACGCCCTCAGCCCGCAGGTCGAACATGAAGTAGGTCAGGCCCTTATGGCGGGGCTCGTCCGGGTTGGTGCGGAACAGGCCGAAGCCCTTGTCTGCGAACGAGGCGCGGGTGGACCACACCTTCTGGCCGTTGAGCACCCAGCCGCCGTCGACCTTCTTCGCCGTCGACCGCAGGGAGGCGAGGTCGGAGCCGGCTTCCGGCTCGGACCAGGCCTGTGCCCAGATGTCGTCGGCCCGGGCCATGCGCGGCATGATGTGCGCGAGCTGCTCGGGGGAGGCGTGGTCGAACAGGGTCGGCGCCAGCAGGAAGATGCCGTTCTGGCTCACCCGAAGTGGGGCGCCGGCGCGGAAGTACTCCTCCTCGAAGACCACCCAGTTGACCAGCCCGCAGTCGCGGCCGCCGAACTCCTCCGGCCATGAGACGACCGACATGCGCGCGTCGGCCATCTTCCGCTCCCACTCGCGGTGGGCCTCGAAGCCCTCGCGGGTGTCCATGTGTGGCAGGGGCTCGGCGGGCACATTGGCCTCGAGCCACTCGCGCACCTCGAGGCGGAACTCCTGCGTCGAGGTGTCCAGATCCAGATCCACGGTTTCAGCCCTCCGTCTTCCCGGTGGAACCCTTGTCGGCTGTCGAACCCTTGTTGGCCGAGTCGCGCATCGAACGCGCGTCCATTCCGCCCAGCGAGGCGGAGAACGAATCGGTGTCGTCGGGCTCGGCGTTGGCCGAGTGGGCGAACATGTGCCAGCCGAACGCAGTGTCCAGGGAGGTCTGCAGACCCATCTGGTCCTCGTTCGAGTTGATGACCTTCTTGGCCAGCGTCAACCCGAACGCCGGCATGGCCTTGATCTCGTCGGCGATGGAGTCGACCTTGGCCTGGAGCTCGTCACGCGGCACGACGTGGTTGAGCATTCCCCACTCCAACGCCTCGGCGGCACCGAACCTGCGACCGGTGTAGAGGATCTCCTTGGCGCGGCGGGGGCCCAGGACGAAGGCGTGGGCGAAGTACTCGACGCCGGGGATGCCCATCTTCACCACGGGGTCGGAGAAGAAGGCGTCGTCGGAGGCCACGATGAAGTCGCAGATCCAGGCCAGCATCAGGCCGCCGGCGATGCACGCGCCGTGCACCTGGGCGATCATCGGCTTGGGGATCTCCCGCCAGCGCCGGCACATCTGGACGTAGACCTCGGTCTCGCGCGCCAGGCGCCGATCGCCGCCGCCGCGGGTGGTGTGGTCCCACCAGATCGCGGCACGGTTGGGGTACTCCACGTGGTGGTCGCGGCCGGGCGTGCCGATGTCGTGGCCCGCGGAGAAGTGCTTGCCGTTGGCGCGCAGGACGATCACCTTGACCGAGTCGTCCTCGACGGCCTTGATGAACGCGTTGTCGAGCGAGTACGTCATGACCGAGTTCTGCGCGTTGCGGAAGTCCGGCCGGTTGAGGGTGACGTACGCCGTGCCGTCGTGGACCTCATAGGCCACCGGCTGCGTGTCCGGCCCGAGGTCGTCGACCCCGAGGACCGGAGGGATGGGTGCGTCGGTCATGAGCTGGGACTCTCCTTACCTAGCAAGTGCTTGGTTGGTACTGTACCGGACCCGCTCGCCCGGGCGGATTCAGACGCCGTACCCGCCGTCCACATCGAGCTTCTGGCCCGAGATGAACCCGGCACGATCCGAGGCCAGGAACGCCACCGCCTCGGCGATGTCGGCAGCCGTGCCGAAGCGACGCAGCGGGATGTTGCCGCGGGTCACCTCCAGCGCACGGTCGTCGAGGTCGCCGGAGGCGATGAGCCTCTCGGCCATGCCGTCGGTGAGCATCCCGGGGCCCACGCAGTTCACCCGCACGCCGAAGCGCCCTTCCTCGGCGGCCAGGCCCCGGACGAGTTGCTCGACCGCGCCCTTGGGGGCGGCGGACAGTCCATCGCGTACCGGATAGCGGGTGGTCGCCGCAGTGGTGACGACGACGACGTTGCCCGCCACCGCGCGCAGGTGCTCCAGCGCGGGGCGCACGACCGCGAAGAAGCCGACCGCGTCGTCGTCGAGCTGCCGCCGGAGCTCGGACGGCTCGATCCGGGACAGGTGCACCATCGGCACGTGCGGACCGGCACAGTGGGCCAACACCCGGATTCCGCCGTGCCGAGAGGCGATCCCGTTGATCGTGGCGGCCACTTCGTCGTCGTCGGACTCGTCCCTGCCCGGTGCCAGGCGGACGGACTCGGCGCCCAGCTCGTCGGCCAGTTCCACCGGCTCGGTCGAGCGGTATCCGAGGACGACGGGGGCATCGGGGAACTCGGCGGCCAGCCGGCGGGCGACGGCGGACCCGATCCCGCCCGACGCGCCGGTGACCACGACGGCGCCGGGGGAGCTCATCGCAGTTCGGTCTTGACGACTTTGCCTGAGGCGTTGCGGGGCAGCGAGTCCACGAACTCGACCGACCGGGGCCGCTTGAAGTTCGCCAGGTGCTCGGAAGCGAAGTCCAGGACATGCTGCTCGGTGAGTTCGGAATCCGCGCGGCGGACGATGAAGGCCTTGCCCACCTCGCCCATCCGCTCGTCCGGCACGCCGACCACCGCCGCCTCGACGACGCCGTCCAGGCGGGCGAGGGTCTGCTCGATCTCCGCCGGGTACACGTTGAACCCGCCGTTGATGTACATGTCCTTGAGCCGGTCGGTGATGCGGAGGTTCCCGCGCTCGTCGATCTCGCCGACGTCACCGGTGTGCAGCCACCCCTCCGGGTCGATCGTCTTGGCCGTGTTTTCCGGGTCGTCGAGGTAGCCCTGCATGACCATCTCGCCGCGGGTGAGGATCTCGCCGTGCTCCCCGATCCGGATCTCCATGCCGGGGTAGGCGCGGCCGCAGGTGGTGGCGACGGTGACGTCGTCGTCGTCCGCCCCGGTCGTGGTGATGAACCCCATGGTCTCGGTCTGTCCGTACGCGGTGATCACCGTGTCCAGGCCGAGGTCGGACTGCATACGCTCGACCAACACCACCGGCACCACCGACGCGCCGGTCACGGCCAGGCGCAGGGAGGACAGGTCGTACTCGCCGCGGGTCGGGTCGTCGAGCAGCGTCTGGAAGATCGTCGGCGCGCCCGGCAGGACCGTCGCGCGCTCGGACTGGATCAGGCGCATTGTCTCGCTCGTCGAATACACGGACAGCGGGATGACCGTCGAACCGAGCAAGACGCAGACGAGGAAGCCCGCCTTGTAGCCGAAGCTGTGGAAGAACGGGTTGACGATGAGGTAGCGGTCGTCCTCCGTGAGCCCGTTGTTGGTGCCCCAGGCGTGGGCGCCGGCGATGGTCTGCCGGTGCAGGGCCACGACGCCCTTGCTCTTGCCGGTGGTGCCGGAGGTGAAGAGGATGTCGGCGACGTCGTCGCCCGTCACCGCGTCCGCGCGGGCGTCGGCCTCGGCGAGCAGGGCATCGGTGGCCAGGGAGCGAAGGTCGGCGTAATCGAGGACGTCCACACCGGCGGCGTCGCCGGTCGTCGCGGTGTCGTCGCCGCCGAGTGGGATGCGGACGATGGTCCGCAGCTCGGTGACCCCGGCGAGCGAGGTGTTCGCCGACCCTCCCGCGGGGTCGCCGGCTGCCGTGTTCGCGGCGGAGGCGAGGTCCGCGATCCGCTCGGACCCGAGGAACGACCCGGCGACCACGGCCGCCACCGCGTGCGTGCGCTGGATGATCTCGAGTGTCTCGCTCCCGGTGTAGCGGGTGTTGGCGGGGACGACGGTGCCGCCGGCGAACTGCACGCCCAGCGCTGCGACGACCCAGTGGCGGGTGTTGGGCGCCCAGATCACGACGCGGTCGCCGGGGGAGACCCCGCGTGCGATGAGGCCGGCCGCGAATAGGCGGACCTCGTCAAGCAGCTGTGCCCAGGTCCAGCGGGTGTCCTGGCCGGGTTGGACATCGGCGATCGCCTCGCGGTCCGCCCACGTCCGGGCCGCGCGGCGCAGAGCGGCGGGCGTGGTCTCGACGGGGGCGCCCTGGGTGGGCGCGCTCTCGGCGGTCGGGTTCATCGCGGACTCCTCGGTGGGGCTGCGGGTGTGGCGCACACAACCCTACCTAGCAAGTGCTTGGTCAGATCTGCCCGGTGCTCGTCGCTAGTATTTGAGCGCCCCCCGGTCGACCGTGAGCTGGACGCCGGAGATCGACCGCGAGCCGTCGCCGGCGAGATAGGAGACGACGTCGGAGACTTCCTCGGGCGGCATGAAGTCCTTGAGGGTGCTGGCGCCGTCGAGACGTGCGTTCTTCAGCGGCATCGGCGAGAAACTGTGGAGGAACGAGGGGAACCGGCCGAAGAGTTCGGCCATCCCTTCCGGATCGATCATCGGCGTGTCGACCGAGTACGGATGGATCGAGTTGACGCGGATGCCGAACTCGCCCGCCTCCAGCGCGAGGGCATTGGTCAGCGCGACGAGGCCGGCCTTCGAGGCGGAGTAGTGCCCGTTGCCGGGCGTGGCCTTGAGCCCGGCGGACGAGCTGACGATGATGATCGACCCGCCGTTGCCCGCCTCGATCATCGCGGGCACCACCGCGCGGACCGTCCGCCACGTGCCGCTGAGGTTGACGCCGATGACCGTGTCCCAGTCGTCCTCCGGCATCTCCCACAGTCGGCCCCAGGTGAGCACGGCGGCATTGGCGACCAGGATGTCTAGCCGCCCGAAGGTGTCGATCGTGCGGGCGACCAGTTCCTGGAGAGCGCCGAGGTCGCGGACGTCGAGGACGGCCGAGAGCGCGCGCTGGCCGGTCTCCTCGATCAGGCGGACGGTCTCGGCCAGGTCGTCCGGCGTGGGCGCCGGGTACGTGGCCGATCCGGAGACCGGCGCGCAGACGTCGGAGACGACGAGGTCGGCGCCTTCCGAGGCGAGGCGGATCGCGTGGGCCCGACCCTGGGCTCGTGCGGCCCCGGTGATGAAGGCGACCTTGCCCGCAAGGGGCTTCGAGGAGGAGTTCATGGGGGTCATCCAAACCGATTCGGGTGGGGGTGGAGGGCGGATCCGGCAAACCAAGCAAGTGCTTGGTAGTGTGGCGGTATGACCGAGAGCACCAGGCCTGCGTCGGAGATGTCCGACGACGAGTTCGCCGCGGAGTTCCGCACCTGGCTGGACGACAACCTCGTCGGCGAGTTCGCCGAGATCAAGGGCGTCGGCGGCCCGGGGAGCGAACACGAGTTCTTCCCCCAGCGTCTCGCCTGGGAGCGCCACATGGCGGCGGCCGGGTGGACCTGCGTCGGGTGGCCCACTGAATACGGAGGCCGCGGCGCGTCGCTGAGTCAGCAGGTGCGCTTCCACGAGGAATACGCCAAGGCCGACGCCCCGGCGCGGGTGTCCCACCTCGGGGAGACACTCCTCGGCCCGACGCTCATCGCCCACGGCACACAGGAGCAGAAGGACCGCTTCCTGCCCCGCATCATCGATGTCACCGAGTTGTGGGCGCAGGGATATTCCGAACCCGGCGCCGGCTCCGACCTGGCGAACGTCTCCACGACCGCCGAACTGCGCGAGGACGGCAAGTGGCACCTCAACGGTCAGAAGGTGTGGACCTCGCTCGCACACCTCAGCCAATGGGCCTTCGTGGTGGCCCGCACGGAAGAGGGCACGAGCCGCCACAAGGGGCTGAGCTTCCTCCTGGTCCCGCTCGACCAGCCCGGCGTGGAGATCCGCCCGATCCAGCAGCTGACCGGGACGAGCGAGTTCAACGAGGTCTTCTTCGACGACGCGGTCACCGAGGCCGGCATGATCGTGGGGGAGCGGGGCGAGGGCTGGAAGGTCGCCATGACCCTGCTCGAGTTCGAGCGCGGGGTCTCCACCCTCGGACAGCAGGTCGGCTTCGCCCGCGAACTTGACCAGATCGTGGCAATGGCCCGCGACAACGGCAGCGCCCGGGTGCCCGCCGTGCGCGAACGCATCACCCGCGCGTGGATCGGCTTGAAGGTGATCCGGGCACACGCGCTGCGAACCCTCGCCGACCGTGACGCCTCCGGCGGCAACGCCTCCGCGGCGAAGCTGCTGTGGGCGAACTGGCACCGCGACCTCGGAGAGCTGGCAATGGAAGTGCAGGGGGCGGAGTCCCTCACCGGACCCACCCAGACGTCCGAGGGCGCCCCCAACGACCTCCACGACCCCGAGAATGTCGAACTGGCACTGTGGCAGCGGCTCTTCCTGTTCACCCGCTCCGACACCATCTACGGCGGATCCAACGAGATCCAGCGAAACATCATCTCCGAGCGCGTGCTCGGACTACCCCGAGAGGCCAGGCCGTCATGACCGAGCGCACATCCCCCCTCGCCGTCGTCCCCGAGGAGACTCCCGGCCACGGGTTGCTCAAGGGCAAGAAGGTCGTCGTCACCGCGGCAGCCGGAACCGGCATCGGCTTCTCCGCCGCACGGCGAGCGGCCCTCGAGGGCGCCGACGTTCTGGTCTCCGACTTCCACGAGCGTCGGATGAACGAGGCGCGCGACGCCCTCGCTGCCGAGTTCCCCGACCAGCAGATCGAGGCGCTGACCTGCAACGTGCAGTCTACCGCCGATGTCGACGCACTGATCTCCGGTGCCGCTGAGAAGCTGGGCCGGATCGACGTTCTCATCAACAACGCGGGGCTCGGCGGCGAGACCGAACTCGTCGACATGACCGACGAGGACTGGGACCGCGTCCTGGACATCACCCTGAACGGCACGTTCCGGGCCACCCGCGCCGCGCTGCGCTATTTCCGCGACGTCCCGCACAACGGCGTAATCGTCAACAACGCCTCCGTGCTGGGCTGGCGCGCGCAGCGGGCGCAGGCCCACTACGCCGCGGCCAAGGCCGGAGTCATGGCGCTGACCCGCTGCTCGGCCATCGAGGGTGCTGACTTCGGGGTGCGCATCAACGCGATCGCGCCGTCGATCGCTCGCCACAAGTTCCTCGAGAAGTCGGCCTCGGCGGAACTGCTCGACGAGCTCGCCGCCAAGGAAGCATTCGGGCGGGCCGCCGATGTGTGGGAGGTCGCCGCGACCATCGCCATGCTCGCCAGCGACTACACGACCTACCTCACGGGCGAGGTCATCTCCATCTCCTCGCAGCGCGCCTGAGGGACGGCCCACCCCGCTTACTGCCCGCCCGGTTCTCCGGGCGGGCAGTCGCGTCTGTCAGGCGTTGCGGACCTTCTCGGCCTGCGCGGCGAAGAGCTGGACAGCGGTGTTCCGGGCCTCGTCAGACACCGGACCGTCGGTGCCGGCCGCGGTGACGGAGATGCCGAGCCCCCGGACAACGCCCGTGATCATCACGTTCGAGGTCCGGATGGTCTGCCCCATCATGTCCATCGAGTTGTCCTGGACGACCACGGCGAAGTCCTCGACCCCCTCCGGGGCGTCGATCTCCAGCAAAGAGTTCTGGGTCTCGGTGACCATCTCCTCGCCCTGGAGGGGGAACGCGACCGTCATGACGGGGCAGTCCTCGACCTGCCGCACACGCTCGGACAATCCGTCGGTCACCCGGGTCACCGCCACCGCGATCGAGGTCTCGCCGACCTGGCCGGCCTGGATCGCCATGGCCCCCGGCTCCGACTGCGCGCCCATCCCGTCCTTGCTGATGTCCGCGCACCGTTCCGGCTCGACGCGGACGTCCGAGGTGAACGCGCCGAGCGCGTCCATGCCTCCGGCGATCTCGTCCGCCGGCACGGGCTGCAGGCCCACCTCCGGGGCGTCCTCGGCGGTGAGGACCAGCTGCTCGACGGCCGTGGACGGTGGGGCCGATCCCGGATCCGCGGACTCCACCGGATCGGTCGACTCGGATGCTGTGGCCGTTGGGGTAGAGCCGCTCTCGTCGTCGTTCCCCTCGCCGACCGTGCATGCTCCCAGGCCCAGCGTCAGGCCAAGCGCGGCGGATGCCGCGAGCACGCGGGTTCGAGAGAGTCGGGATGTCAGGGGTGGGGTTGTCCGCATGCGCCGGAGTCTAGTGGCGCCGGATGGCCCTCGGCGGCGCGCGTCCAGAGGTAGGGGAGGACCGATCGTCGACCTAACAAGTGCTTGGTTGGTAGACTGTGGCTATGACCAGCACGACCAGACGTGAGGAGCTCCTGTCGATCGCGGCAGGGCTCTTCGCCGAACGCGGCCTGCGTGCGACCACCGTCCGAGACATCGCCGATGCGGCGGGCATCCTCTCGGGAAGCCTTTACCATCACTTCTCATCCAAGGAAGCGATCGTCGACGAGATCCTGCGCGGATTCCTCGACTCCCTCTTCAATGACTACCGCCGCATTGTGGAGTCCGGCCTCGGCCCGCGCGAGACCCTCGAACAGCTGGTCCGGGCGTCCTTCGAGGCGATCCACCGCAACCGCGACGAGGTCGCCATCTATCAGGACGAGCTGAAGCATCTGCGCGGCAACCCCCGATTCGACTACCTCCGTGAGCGCAATACCGAGTTCCGCGAGATGTGGAGCGATGTGCTGACGAGGGGGATGAAGTCCGGGGAGTTCCGCGACGACCTCGACGTGCGACTCACCTACCGATTCCTGCGCGACACCGTATGGGTCGCCGTGCGGTGGTATCGACCCGACGACGACACCGACCACGCCGCCGTCGCCGACCAGTACCTCAACATCGTGCTCGACGGCCTGGCCGTCGGCTGACTATCTCACCCACCCCGAGGAGACACATGACCAACGTGACCGGCCGCGAGGCCTACGTGATCGACGCCGTGCGGACCCCCGTCGGCAAGCGCGGCGGCAGCCTGTCCGGACAGCACCCGGCTGACATGGGCGCGCACGTCATCAAGGCGGTCGTCGAGCGCACGGGAATCGACCCGGAGGTCGTCGACGACGTCATCTTCGGCTGCGTCGACACCATCGGTCCCCAGGCCGGCAACATCGCCCGCTCCTCTTGGCTCGCCGCCGGGATGCCCCTCGGCGTCCCGGGCACCACCGTGGACCGCCAGTGCGGCTCCAGCCAGCAGGCCATCCACTTCGGCGCGCAGGCCATCTGGTCCGGCAGCCAGGACGTGATCCTCTTTGGTGGCGTGCAGAACATGAGCGCCCTGCCCATTTCTTCGGCCATGCTCGCCGGCCGTGAGTACGGCTTCGACGACCCGTTCACGGGCTCCACCGGCTGGGTCGAGCGCTTCGGCTCGCAGGAGATCTCCCAGTTCAACGGCGCCCAGATGATGGCCGACAAGTGGGGCATCACCCGCGAGCAGATGGAGGAGTGGGCGCTGCAGTCCCACACCCGTGCACGTGCCGCGATCGCCGAGGGGCGCTTCGCGAACGAGTACGTCCCGATGGCCGGCCTCGAGGCAGACGAGACTCCCCGTGAGACCACCCTCGAGAAGATGGCCTCCCTTCCCGTGCTGGCAGAGGGTGGTTCACTCACCGCCGCCGTCGCCTCGCAGATCTGCGACGGAGCGTCGGCCGGGCTGCTCGCCTCCGCCGAGGCCGTGGACAAGTACGGTCTTAAGCCGCGCGCCCGCATCCACCACCTCACTGTTCGCGGCGACGACCCGGTGATGATGCTCTCCGCACCCATCCCGGCCACCAAGTGGGCGCTGGAGAAGACCGGCCTGTCGATCAACGACATCGACGTCGTCGAGATCAACGAGGCCTTTGCCCCGGTCGTCCTGGCGTGGCTCAAGGAGACCGGCGCCGACCCGGCCCGCGTCAACCCCAATGGTGGCGGCATCGCGCTGGGCCACCCGCTGGGCGCCACCGGCGCGAAGCTGTTCGCCACCATGCTCAACGAGCTCGAGCGCACCGGGGGCCGCTACGGCCTGCAGACCATGTGCGAGGGCGGCGGCACCGCCAACGTCACGATCATCGAGCGGCTCGACAGCTGACGCTGCTGGAAGAATGCGCCCCGCTTACGGGGTAGAGCGGGCCCCACACCCTTCGCAGGGTGTGGGGTCCGTTGTCGATCTGGCGGCGTACTACCTAGGTCGTCAGAGTCTTCACGAAAAGCTGAGTGTGCACTGACAGCATGCTGTCAACGGTGCGCGGTTGCTCGTAGCTTGTGTCCGTCGACCCCGAAATCTCGCCCAGCTAAGCACGTCGTGAACAGCCTCGGAGCCTCTCGCTCTAAGGAACGTCAAGGTTTTTTGCGGAATCTGGTTAATTTGTTAGAAGATTCTCTGAGGCCATCCCTGCGCGCGTGTGGGTTGGCCATTCGCAGGGATTATTCGGGCGCTCACGCCCATCAACTGAGGGGAGAGGCCGTGCAGCGGTCGAATGACTCAACGGAGAGGCCGGGCGTGGTCCCGCCAGGTCTCCAGATACGGGTGCCCGCACTGGCGTTCGTGATGTTTCTAGTGGCCACCTTCACGCCGGTGCTGTTCAACTCTGCGATGGTTCCGGCGGCCAACGCTGCGCCGGTAGTGTCCGGTGCTACTTGTAAATTCACAGAAGAATCGATCACGGGCTCAACGTGGATTCAGGCTAACGGGCGTCCCGGTGGCTCGCTTCCAGCAAGCGATACCGGCGCCACCAAGCTCCCCGGGGCATCGTTCCAGTTCCGTTACACTCTGGGCGACTCCAACGCCGAAGCCGCGGTCGGACCCTGGTCCGAATGGATCGCGGTGACGTCGGGTCCGGGCGGCGACTACTGCGTCAGCGGGTTGAATGGGTTTCGGCCGACTACAGGTGGCATCCGGGGATCCTTGGTCCAGTTCGAGGCTGCTGATCAGACGGTGACAGGGACGCCATACGTACCGGCTTCGCTCCCGGGGCACGGAAATGCCGTCCAAGCCCAGATCGACCCGAACAGTGGCAGTACTACCTGGGGCACCGTTGATCCGGCGACCCGCTCGGTGTACAACTACCAGGTCCAGTTCATGCAGGCGCCACCTGCAGCTGGGCCGATGGGGGCGGACAGTCAGCAGTCAGACTGTCGTTTGCGCATCGGGGGAATTAATTACGACAACACCAACTGCGCGTCGATCAGGGGTGCGGTCGGCGTCGAGCAGGTCCTCGGACGCGAGACGCGCGATGGTGCTGATTACGACGTCGCGGGTGCAACGGTGTGTGCGCAACCAACGGGCACCACAATCGTCCGCTGCGACACGACCGACTCCGATGGTGACTACGAAATCAACTTCCTCGGGTCCGACCGGTGGGATCATAACGGGCACAACGTGTCGTTTAACATGAACAGTGACCGTTTCACCATGTGGGTCATCCCGCCGAGCGGGTATAGAACTTTCATTAGTCGTCCGTTTGCTCAAGGTGTGAAGGACAGCCTCGCATCGGATGCTAATGGCGGCTATCTGGTCCCAGGAACAATTACCAAGACAGGACACACCCTTACTCAGTTCGGGCGAACGATTGGCAATCTCTGGACATTCGCGCTGGCTCCCGCCAGTGAAGAGGCGCTGACTGTTCCAGCTCCCGTATGCCCAGCTCCGGACGACATCACCGTTGAGTTCAGTGGGTTGATCTCGAACGGTGCCTACACGTACTCGATCCGTGTCGGTGGAGCGTCGGGGACGACCTATCCGATTGCATCGACCGCCGACACTTCCCTGACCATCCCGGCTCCGACAGCACCTGGGCTCATCGAACTTGTCCGCACTCAGGCTTCGGGAAATCTGGTGGCAGTACCCCAGACCCAGGAGTACACGCCGCTGGATTGCCCGTCGAAGACGGATGCGGATGAGTTCACGCCGTCGTATGCGGTGGTGTCTGCGCCTGTTGGTGTTAAGGCGACGTCTCCGGTGTCATTCGTTGATGGTGATGGTCCGGTGAGTGTTCCGGCTGGCACTGTTTTTGAGTTGGGTGACGGTGCGCCTGCGGGTGCGTCGGTTGATCCGACTTCGGGTGTGGTGTCGTACACGCCGCCGGTCGGGACTGATCTGGGCACTGTGGGTGTGCCGGTGACGGTGACGTATGCGGATTCTTCGTCGGAGGAGACGACGGCGACGTTTGATGTGACTGCTGCGCCGGTCACGGATGCTGATGAGAATGTTCCGGTGTACTCGGATGTGGAGGTGCAGCCGGGTGAGTCGGTGACGGTGGAGCAGACTGCTGATCTGCCGGCGGGCACGGAGTTCGCGGTGGAGGACGGGTTTGTTCCTCCGGCCGGGTGGACTGTGGTTGTGGATCCGGACACTGGTGCGGTGACGGTGACGGCTCCTGAGGGTGCTGCGCCGGGTACTGAGCTGACGGTGCCGGTGACGGTGACGTATCCGGATGGTTCGGTCGATGAGGCTGAGTTGACGGTGACCGTGGGTGATCCGGTGGTCACGGATGCTGATGAGAATGTTCCGGTGTACTCGGATGTGGAGGTGCAGCCGGGTGAGTCGGTGACGGTGGAGCAGACTGCTGATCTGCCGGCGGGCACGGAGTTCGCGGTGGAGGACGGGTTT